>JBCCUK010000001.1:0-199865 GCA_039196965.1 Pseudomonadota bacterium
CTCACCGTCTACGGACAATGCGCGCCGCCCGCGAGCCCGCACCGATCCTCCTGCCACAGATAGTCCCGAGGGGAATGAGTACGGAGGTCGCCGTCATCCATGGAGCCCTGAAAGTGGAGCTTCGAACGGCGCTTAAGGCGTGGGATAGTTCCTGATCTATCCTCATATTCTATTGTCTCCGTATCGCGCCTTCGGCGCTCACATGAGACGTGCTCAGGGCTGCGGATCTGGCCCTAAAGTTCGCTTCGGAGTGCGTACAGCCTTGAGCGCGGCCTCATGGGCCGCGAAGCGGACCGGAGGCAAAACCAAAGTGTCATCCCGGAAAATGCACAGCACTTATCGGGGACCTAGAAGGACACCGTGCCGTATTAGATCTGGGTCCCGGCTTCGGCGACGCTCACGCGCCCTGGCTGCGATCACAAAAATAGTATGCAAGACTTAACTAATCTCTCAGTTCAGAAATCCATTTTCCTTCAGCCAGCTGATGATTTGGTCGGCGGCCTCTTCGGCAGTGGCATCGACCGTATTGATGCGTATCTCCGGCTCGAGGGGTTCCTCATATGGACTGTCAATTCCGGTGAAGTTCTTAATCTCGCCGGCTCTGGCCTTCTTATAGAGCCCTTTCACATCCCGTTCTTCGGCCACATTAAGCGGCGTATCGACGAAGATCTCCACATATTCGTTCTCAACCATCAGGTTTCGGGCCATGCGGCGCTCGGACCGGAACGGCGAAATAAACGAGACGAGGGTAATCAGTCCGGCATCGGACATCAGCTTCGCGACATTGGAAACGCGGCGAATGTTCTCGACCCGGTCGGCGTCGGTAAAGCCGAGATCCCGGTTCAGCCCATGGCGGACATTATCTCCATCGAGCACAAATGTATGGCGGCCCATGGCATAGAGCTGTTTTTGAAGGGCGTTGGCGATGGTCGATTTACCGGATCCGGAAAGCCCCGTGAACCAGAGTACAGCGGCGCGTTGGCCTTTTTGTTCGGCCAGAGCTTCGCGGTCAATGTCGAGCGCCTGCCAGTGAATATTTCCAGCGCGGCGAAGGGCGAAATCGATCAGGCCAAGGCCAACCGTATTATTGGTCAACCGGTCGATCAGAATAAAGCCGCCCATTTCCCGAATGTCATCATAGGGGTCAAAGGCAATAGGTTGCTCAAGAGACAGGGTGCAAACGCCGATCTCGTTCAGGGCAAGTGTCTTAGCCGGGCGTTGTTCCAGCGTATTAATATCTATGCCGTGTTTAGGCGCATTTATAGTCGCAGCGACGGTCTTCGCGCCGACTTTCAGAAAATAGCGGCGACCTGGCAGCATCGCATCATCGGCCATCCAGAGGATGCGCGCCTGGAACTGGTCGGAAACTTCTGCTGGACTGTCGCCCGAAACGATCACATCGCCTCGGGAGGAATCGATCTCATCTGAAAGTGTCAGAGTGACCGATTGACCAGCGACTGCCTCATCCAGATCGCCATCGAATGTGACAATCCGGTCGACGGTCGATTCCTTGGCGCTTGGCAGGGTTTTGATCCGGTCGCCCGGGCGAATGGTGCCGGATGCGATCAGGCCGGAAAAGCCGCGAAAGTCGAGGTCTGGACGATTCACCCATTGGACCGGCATGCGGAAAGGTGCGGCAGCACGCTGATCACCAACGGTCACGGTTTCAAGGTGGTTCATCAGACTGGTTCCCGAATACCAGGGCGTATTTCCGACCGGGCCGGTAATGTTGTCGCCAGCAAGGGCTGACATAGGAATCGCTGTGATCTCAATGTTCGCTGCGAGTTCTTTCGCGAACGACTGAAAATCGGCGACGATCGTGTTGAAAACGTCCTCGGAGTAATCGACGAGATCCATCTTGTTGACGGCCAGAACAAGGCGGCGAATGCCGAGGGAGGAGACTATAAAGGCGTGGCGGCGGGTCTGGGTCAGAATGCCCTTGCGCGCATCTATAAGAAGAATAGCAAGGTCGGCGGTCGACGCGCCGGTCGCCATGTTCCTGGTATATTGTTCGTGGCCCGGCGTGTCCGCTACGATAAATTTGCGTTTTTCAGTCGCGAAGAAGCGATAGGCGACATCGATTGTAATGCCCTGTTCGCGTTCGGCGGCGAGGCCGTCAACGAGGAGAGCAAAGTCTATATTTTCGCCCTGGGTGCCTTGCTTCTTGGAATCCTGTTCCAGCGCTTCGAGCTGATCTTCCAGAATAAGTTGTGAATCATAGAGCAGGCGGCCGATCAGTGTCGACTTGCCATCATCAACAGAACCGCAGGTGATAAAGCGCAGAAGCGACTTATTCTCGTGGGTTTCGAGATAGGTCGTGATATCGGAGGCGATGAGATCTTGCATGCGCGACATCAGAAGTATCCTTCCTGCTTTTTCTTCTCCATGGACGCTGGCTGGTCTTTATCGATGACGCGGCCTTCGCGCTCGGACGAGCTGGCAAGCAGCACTTCCTGGATGATAGAGGGGAGATCGTCGGCGTCGGATTTGGCTCCGCCGGTGAGGGGATAACAGCCGAGGGTGCGGAAGCGAACCTTCTCCATACGCGGTGTTTCGCCGGGCTTCAGCGGCATCCGGTCATCATCCACCATGATAAGGACGCCATCACGCTCGACGACCGGCCGCTCGGCCGCGAAGTAGACGCCTGGCAATTCGATGTCCTCGCGATAAATGTACTGCCAGATGTCGAGTTCGGTCCAATTGGAGATCGGGAAAGCACGGATTGTATGGCCGTCGCGGACGCGGGTATTGTAGAGGTTCCAAAGCTCAGGGCGCTGGTTCTTCGGATCCCAGCGGTGACCTTCGGACCGGAAAGAAAGAATACGCTCCTTCGCTCGGGACTTTTCCTCATCGCGTCGTCCGCCACCAAAGGCGGCATCAAATCCGTGCTTGTCGAGGCCCTGGCGTAGGCTCTGGGTCAGCATGACATCGGTGTAGATCGGTGTCCCATGGCTGAACGGCGTTATGCCGTCCTCGATACCCTTTTCATTGATGTGAACGATCAGGTCGAGATCGTACTTCTTTGCAATGGCCTCACGGAATTTGATCGTCTCGTCAAAATTCCAGGTCGTGTCTATATGCATTAGAGGAAAGGGTATTTTGCCCGGAAAAAATGCTTTGCGGGCGAGGTGCAGCATCACCGTTGAGTCTTTGCCTATAGAATAAAGCATGACCGGATTGCTGGTTTCGGCGGCGACCTCACGAATGATATGAATGGCTTCGGCTTCAAGCCGATCGAGATGTGTCAGTTTACTCAAGGGAAATCTCTCGGATGTGAATTCGCGGGCCATTTAGCCCGAATGAGTGACAACGCAAATGGACAATACCTGAAAGTGACGTTCGATTTAGATTTAGTAATTCAATTGCTCTGAACTGAGACGGCCTGCAAGAAACCGTCCATCTGAAAGCCGTAAGTTAGCGACTACAGTTCAAACTGTATTTAGGACTTGCCCCAAATTTGTCTTGAAGTGTTACTGTCTAACAGCATTTGGCTATATACCAAAGTGATAGAGAAAATGGTTTGTCACTACGCATTGTTACCTAATGACATGCCCGGAAGACGAAATACGATTGAAGGATGATTTGTTGCTGATTTCAAAATCGACCCAAAATAATTTTACAAATCCTTAAATAAGACATGCTTTTATGCATGGTAGGTATGTTAATGGTGGGTTGACGTTTGATGTTTCCGCAAATGCTCAAATTTCTGGATTCATTGCTGTTTGAGATATCTCTTTCGCGAATAGTTAGTCACTGAATTTTTTGCGCTGTGCGTGCCAAATCTACTGTAGACCACCGAACTGTCACATAAATGAACGGTTGTTCATGATGAATATCTGTTCATTATTGTAACAGTTTTGAGTCAGATTTTATTTTTTTGCTTGCCGACCCAGTCTGATTCCACCATGTCGGGATGGCAGTTGGACAGAATAAGTCCGCGCATCGGAAGGGCAGGTTGAGCGGCAAGGGCGTCGCTCACTCTACTAATTGAGACCTGGAGTGTAGAATGGCTAATGACTGGTGTACCGAAGACGGCGCAAAGCGCCTCAAGCAAAAAATCGAGCAGTATTGGACGGAGCGTGGTTACGAGGTCGATGTCGATCTTGTAGATGCATGCTTCATCGCTGCGATGCGGTCGGCTCGGACCGATGTGCGTAGCAACATGGTGAACGGGATGCCTCGGAGACGTGTTGTCGCCGATGAACGCGCCTCGCGTAGATCTTACACGCTCGAAAAATCGCGCGAAGCTGTGGCAGCATAAGCTTCGATTGTGCTGATGACGAGAGTGGTGGTCAAACCACCAAAGTCATCTATTGTAGTGCGATATGCTGGTGGTTCGGCTAAGATAGGCCCATAACCAAACCGGCAGAGAATGAAGGGCAGTCCCGCACCATGGGCTGCCCTTTCATCTGTCACGCTATCCCCAATCATGATTGCGTTCTGCAAGTGTCCGCCGGCACGGCTCACTGCCTCAATGATATGTCCCGGATCAGGTTTGCGATTTGGCACACTGTCTGCGCCGACAATTGATGCGAAGCGATCTGTAAGGCCTAGTACCCGTAACAGTTCTTCGGCGAGTACCTGCTTCTTGTTGGTACAGACACACAAAGTGGCTCCGGCCTCGGCAAGTTGTGTGAGAACGTCTTCGCAACCTTTATACGGTCTGCTTTCAATCGCGATATTCTGAACATAATAGTCAAGGAAGACGTCGAACATAGCATCGATATCCTGCTTGGTTACATCCGCACCTTGGTGAGCAAGGCCCGCTTCAATCATCGCGCGGGCACCTGATCCGACAAGATCCGAAACGGCCATATCCGGCACGCCTCGAAGCCCGGCTCCAATTAGAGCATGGTTCAGCGCGCGAACGAGGTCGGGAGCCGTGTGTACAAGTGTCCCGTCCAGATCGAAAATGATCGTGAATGATCGAAGAGGCTGTGATGATGGGTCGGTCATATCTGCTCCATTTAAGTCGCCGCAAGATACTTGTGGGGGCTCGCAAATCGCACCTGTATGGTTTAGGCCCTTTGCCAGCAAGAAACGAGGCTCTTTATGACAGTACGGGCAGCGGTGATTCTGGCGGCGGGACAGGGAACACGTATGCGCTCGGCGCTTCCGAAGGTCCTTCATCCCATTGGCGGCAAGCCTGTGCTCGATCATACCATCGCGCTGGCGCAGGAGCTCGGGTGTGCGCTGGTACAATGTGTGGTCTCGCCGAGATCCGAGGATCTGAAGTCCCATGTGACGGAGGCGCTCGGGCCGGATGGATTGGTAGTCCAGAACGAGCCATTGGGCACGGCCCACGCGGTATTGTCCGCTCGAGACATGCTGGCCGATCATGATGGTCATCTGATTGTGCTTTATGGAGACAGTCCGCTCATTCGATCCGAGACAATTGAAGCACTGTTCAGCGAATTGGAAACCGGTGCAGATTTGGGCGTGCTGGGATTCGAGGCTGAGGAGCCGGGGATGTATGGCCGTTTGATCACCGGCGCGAACGGAGATCTTGAGGCGATTGTAGAGGCAAGGGATGCAACGCCAGAACAGCTGTCTGTTCGATTATGCAATTCCGGCGTGATGGCGGGTGACGCCCGCACCGTGTTGCGGCTCCTGGACAAGGTCGACAACAAGAATGCCAAAGGTGAATACTATCTTACAGATCTTGTCGGCCTCGCGCGAGCAGAGGGGCTTGTCTGCCGCGCGGTGGTTGCCGATGAGGCGGAGCTTATGGGGTGTGATACTCGGGCCGATCTCGCTGCAGCAGAAGCCGTTTTTCAAGGGTGGGCACGACAGGCTGCTCTGGAGGCCGGGGTCACGCTGATCGATCCGGCAACTGTCTGGTTCAGCCATGATACGGAGCTTGGCGAGGATGTGACGGTTGAACCCAATGTGGTCTTCGGTCTCGCGGTTCGTGTTGGTCAGGGCACCGTTATAAAGGCTTTCAGCCATATTGAAGGTGCAGTGATTGGTGAGAATTGTAGCATTGGCCCACACGCGCGCCTGCGTCCCGGAACGGAACTCAAAGCCGGGGTCAAGATCGGCAATTTTGTCGAGGTAAAAAAAACCGTGATGGGCGAAGGATCAAAGGCGAGCCATCTCTCCTATCTTGGCGACGGTATTATTGGTGCAAATGTAAATCTCGGGGCGGGAACGATCTTCTGCAACTATGACGGCTATTTCAAATATCAGACGAATATTGAAGATGGTGCCTTCGTCGGATCGAACGCCGCACTTGTCGCGCCCATTACCATCGGAAAGGACGCTTTTGTGGGCTCTGGCAGTGTGGTGACTGAAGATGTAGCGAGCGGGTCCCTCGCCATTGGCCGCGCGCGTCAGACTGGCAAGGATGGCTGGGCAACGACATTTCACGCCGAAATGGCGGCACGGAAGAAAGAAGAGAAGAAAACCAAAAAAGGCTAGGCTATGGGTGCTGAACTCGAAAAGCGGAATGCGGCGATCGCTGCGATGGAGTGGGTTGAGGACGGGATGACCCTCGGCCTCGGCACAGGATCGACGGCAAAACACTTCGTGGAACTTCTGGCCGACGAGGTGGCAGACGGTCTGGTCGTGCGCGGTGTTCCGACCAGCGAAGACACAAAGCGGCTCGCCGTCGCCCACGGTGTTCCCCTATTGGATATCGATCAGGTCGAACAAATCCATCTTACCGTGGACGGTGCCGATGAAGTCGATGAGGCCGGCGCGCTTATCAAAGGCGGCGGTGCCGCGCTCCTCTGGGAGAAGATCATTGCCGACGCCTCCGACCATATGATTGTCGTGGCAGATCCATCGAAACAGGTAGAGCGATTGGGGGTCTTTCCGCTGCCGGTTGAGGTTGTCCCGTTTGGTTTCACTATTACGGCCAAGAAAGTGTTCGACGCCTTGCAGGCTTCCGGTATCGAAAGGCCCAGGGTCAAGCTGCGCGAAGGAGAAGGCCAGCGACCGCTCCTGACCGACAGCGGGCACTATATTCTCGACTGTCACTGCAAACGTATTCCGGACACTGAAGCAACAGCAGCGCGGCTCTCCAGCGTGCCAGGGGTCGTTGAGCACGGGCTTTTCATTTCCGTTGCCAGAACTGTGATCATCGGCAACGAAGACGGCGCGACCGTGTTCGAGTATTAGCGCGCAAGAACACAACCATCCGGGCCGGCTGAGGACAGAAAATAATGGCGCATGACTTCGATCTATTCGTAATTGGTGGCGGCTCCGGCGGAGTCAGGGCGGCTCGGATTGCAGCCCAGTCCGGCGCTAAGGTTGGCCTTGCTGAAGAGTACCGCATGGGGGGCACTTGCGTGATCCGCGGCTGTGTGCCGAAGAAGTTGATGGTCTATGCCAGCGGCTTCAAGAAGGGGTTCAAGGATGCCGAGGGCTTCGGCTGGTCAGTCGGCGAAACGTCCTATGATCATTCGAAATGCATGACGGCAATCGCCGATGAAGTCTCTCGGCTGTCAGGGCTTTATATGTCCGGCCAACAAAATGCCGGTGTGACTGTTTTTGAAGAACGCGCCGAGCTCACGGGTCCGAACAGCATAAAACTGAAATCGTCTGGTAAGGAGATTAGTGCCGAGCGTATTCTGGTGGCTACAGGTGGAATGCCCTGGCGACCGGACCAGGATGAGCTGCCGGGGGTTGAGCGGACAATTACCTCAAATGAGGTTTTCGACTTGCGGGAATTGCCAGAGCATATCGTCATCGCTGGTGGTGGATACATCGCTGTGGAGTTCGCCCATGTCTTTGCCGGGCTTGGGGCGGAGACAACGCTTGTCTATCGTAAAGATTTGGTCCTGCGTGGTTTTGATAAGGATGTGCGCGAGAAGGTACAAGCTGATCTCGTCGCCGCCGGCGTCAATGTGATTACAAATACGATCTTCCAGTCGATTACCGATAGCGGGCTGAATGGCCGCCCGCACCGCGTTGCTCTGGCTAACGGGGAGACACTGGACGCTTCTGTCATCATGATGGCCGTTGGGCGTCGTCCGAATACGGATGGGCTTGGCTGCGAAGCTGCTGGTGTAGAGCTTGGCCGAGGCGGAGAGATTAAGGTTGATGGGCAGTCGCGGACAAATGTGCCGAGTATCTGGGCGGTAGGCGATGTCACCGACCGGGTGCAATTGACGCCCGTTGCTATCCGCGAGGGCCATGCTTTTGCCGATACCGAGTTCAACAACAGGCCGTGGTCCATGGACCATGACGATATTCCGACGGCGGTGTTTACCCAGCCTGAAGTTGGCACGGTGGGTTTGTCAGAAGAAAACGCGCGGGAGAAGTTCGGCGATGACATCGACATTTATCGTACGACATTCCGGCCAATGAAGAATACGATATCCGGTAGTGAGACCCGCGTGTTGATGAAGCTTGTGGTCCGTGCGTCCGATGACCGGATGCTCGGTGTACATATTGTCAGTCCCGATGCTGCCGAAATGATTCAGACCGCCGGGATCGCGATCAAAATGGGCGCGACAAAGGCTGACTTTGACCGAACATGCGCCTTGCATCCGTCTACTGCAGAAGAACTGGTGACGATGCGGGAGAAGGTCGCCTGATTGTCAGTTCACGAATAGTGTTTCGCAGCCAGTATCCGAGAGCGTTTCGAGGATGTCCGACCTGGTATCGTCCGGCAGTGCATTGAAAACATTCCGCAAAGCCATTAGACACTTTGCCTGATAGGGAAAGGTTGGTTGAGTCCAGGCTCTGCTGTCGATCTCCGTATTCACCGTGTCATTGCCAGCTGCTGCGGCTGCAGCATTTCCGAGCAGAAACGGTGCGTATACCCGGCCGATCTCACCAAGCAACGGCTTAAGTGCCGTTCGCGCTTCGGCTGGCGTAAACCAGTCGTCTTCATCAGGATCCAGGCCAGATAGATCCTCCATGCGATCAAGCCACGCCCTAACCCGGAAGGATAGATCCGTCATCAGCTTTGCCGAGGTCGGCTCAATGATCCCGAGCTGCGTCAGCTGTCCATAGATCGCAAAGTCTGCCGATGATGGACGTGCGCCGAGAACATATCCCCTTATCGCGATCAATCCGTCCAGAATACGGATGAAACGGGCGTAGCTTTCTTCTATGGTCTGGGCCGTCACATCATTGGAGCCGACAACATAGAGCCTGTCATATTGCCGTTTGGTGAAGGCCTGTGCCGTTGCCTCCGCCATATCCTTCGATGCCGTATTTACTGACCAGTAGATGAGTAGCGGTCCGGCATTCTTTCGATCCACCTCGTGATACCATCTATAGTGAAACATGGCTTTGGTGAGCCATTCATCGGCATAGTCTTCGATCAGATCATTATAGAAGGCGAGTTCTGGATCGGCTGGTATGACCGAACGGCCTTCATGGTCTGTTTCGAGACGCCTTGTGATCGGTGTGGAATCGACGGCGGCCTCAAGGGTTCCATCAGACGCCTGAAAATAGAATGTTGGTAGAAGCCTGACCTTGGGGCTTGGATACCCTTTAGGTGGATCCTGGTGACCGCCCCAGAGAATACGATGGGGAATCTGGCGGTATCGGAGGAGCGCGAGCATTTTCCGGGTGTATGGAGAGCCGGGAGCCCCGAGCAATTCCAGCTTTTCAGTATTGGTCACATTATCCTCCAGCCTTTTATACTTATCAGCCACCGGCTTCGGCTTAGCCTGCCGGCCATTCTCCCAGACGGTAAGCGCTGTCCCAGAACATCCATTCGAGCTGCGCGGAGCGCTTATAAGCCTGGTGCATGCCTGCTATGTTGCGCGCCGATGTTTCGGCAGCAACAGCATCAATCACGCCGATGACCCTGTCCACAGATGCCTCGAAATCTTCGCCGGAATATGTATCGATCCAGGCGCGATACGGATTGTTTTTAGCGGCCTCTGCGTGGATCGCCTTGCCGACTTCGCGGTAGATCCAGAAGCAGGGCAGAAGCGCTGCGAGGCCCACTTCGAAAGGTTCAAGCGCGGTCGTGGCGAGAAGAAAGCTGACATAGTGTTCGCAGACAGGCGATCGCTCGGCGGTTTCAAAGTCCGTCTGGCTGATGCCGAACTTTTCAAAATAGTCCGCGTGAAGGGAGCGCTCGACAATAATGGCGACCTGAGCGGATTCGGCAAAGTGAACGATATGGTCGGCAGTCCAGCCTTTTGAGGACACAATGGAAAGGGCTCGCCCGAAGCCTTCAAGATAGTGCGCATCCTGAATCATGTAGTGGCGGAAACGGTCCTCGCTAAGAGTTCCGGCAGAAAGATCGCGATTGAAAGGCAGGGCAAGGGTCTTGTTGTAGAGGTCGAGATTTTGCTGCCAGGCGTCTGCGGTAAAGGTCGTCATGGGAGGAGGTGCCTTTGTGTTCTGTTCAACACTGGCAGAGCTAATCGAATTAAACAGCGCGGGAAAGCCCGATCGGCCCGTCTAGGCGACTGCCGCGCAGATCTTCCCATAGGCTTCGTCCAGCGTATCCATCAGGCTCTGGCCCTGTCCGTTAATGTGACCGAGACGGACAATAACAAGCTCCAGGGATGGAACTATGACGACACGCTGTCGGCCGCCGCCGGACATTATGTAGGCGTCTTCCGGAAGGGTTGGCATGATCTTTTGGGCATTCAGATAGCAGAAGCCGCCATAGGCATGGCCGGGTGGCCAGGCGTGGCTCGCCGGTGTGCGCATGAACTCTGCGAAGCTTTCCGGAATAATTTGTTCGCTGTCCCAGGCTCCGTTCTGGAGAAGTAGCTGGCCAATGCGTGCCCAATCTCGCGCCCGGCCATAATCATGGCCGGAGATTAGAAAATGCCCATAACGGTCTGTCTCCAGCACCATGCCGTTTGCACCGATGCGGTTGAGGAGTTGCTCATAGGGCCAGGTCAGAAAAGCCTGAATATCACCGTCGCAGGCGCGCTCTCGAATGAGCCCCATGGTGAGCAGTGGATCGCAGTTTCGATAGCGCCCGCTGGTTCCCGGCGGATCGATAAGAGGTTTGTCGAGACAGAACGCGTGGGAGTCCACGCCGCCACCATAGACATAGATATGATCGAGGAAGACCCCATCTTCCTGTTTGCGGCTCGTGTCTTCCGTGCGGCCATAGCTGCCGGTGAAGTGCAGGCCGCTCGCCATATTGAGGAGATCGCGGGCCTTGATGGTTTTGCGGTCGTCATTAGCCCAAGCATCAAATAGCTCTGTATCATCGAGCCTCAGACGTCCCTGTTGCAAGGCAACGCCAAACAAGGTCGCCGCGAGGGATTTGCCCATGGACCAGGATTCGAAGCATGTCTCTTTGTCGAAAGGCACCCGATAACGCTCTGACAGAAGCTGACCCCTATGCAGAACCAGAAAAGCGTTCGACATGTGTCGCGGATTGGCGAAGATGACGTCCTCTGCCTCGCGGAGGGCATCGGCATCGCCACCGGTAATGCCGGGTTCCGGCGCGATATCCGGCTGATCGAGCGGTGTCCTGATACCGGTATAGGTTTCCCGCTGAACGGCGGTCGGCGTGAATTCGCAGGCTTCATCCGGGGATGAGACAACCGCAACGCCTTGGTCGCCGAACCGTTTCGCATAGGCTGTGTTGCCATTCAGGCTCAGGGACAGGCATTCATTTGCCTCGTCGAAGCTGATTTCCGGTTGAAGCGCCATGAGCTGAGCGGGGTTCCGCTCCTCAATTGCCTGGCGAACGAGATCGTCGGATGCGGCCATCCAGTTGCAGGTTTCCATAAAAGTCCGGGCGGGGTCGCGGCCTGTATGGAATTTTCCGGACGCGCAAACTTTGGTGGCCCAGGCGAGGCCGCATAGGGCGGGATTGTCTTGGGGAAGCGCCATGTATCTAGTGGTCTGCCGTAATCCGTTGGGGATAGACGCCCGGAACGTTGATGACCTTTTCGACGCTGAAATCCTCCAAGCTGATGATGTATAATTCACCAGACTTGCGGCAGCTGACATAGGTCTTTTTCGAGTCCTTGGTGACGATCAGATAGCTCGGTTCTTTGCCGACCCGGACATGGGCAACGTATTCGAGATCGGGATAGGAATAGATCGCAACATAGTGGCCGGTCGTCGCTAGCAGCACGATATACTTCTCGTCCGGCGTGATCTCCACACCGTGGTCAACCGTAAACGGGTAGCGCTGTTCGGACGGGGTCGGAAGCTCGGGGATGTCGATCAGGGGAACGGTGCGTTCGATTTCCCACTTTTCCAGATCGATGACGTGAAGACCGTGGAAACGGTTCTTTTGAAGATAGCATTTCTTGCCATCGGGCGAGATCGCAAAGGGCCGGACATTGTCGTCAAAGGTCATGCGACGTGTGAACTTGCCTGTCGCTGTGTCGATCTCATCAAGGGATGCCCAGACGATGGAGCCGACATAACACTTTGAACCATCCTTGCTTACGCGGACCTTATGACCGCCAAGAGCTGAGATCTGGATACGTTCCACTTCTCTTGTCTGCGTGTCGACACGAGAGACAAACATCCGGTCGTAGTGGGCATTGTAGACATGGCGCTTATCGGGAGAGATGGCGAAGTGTTCGCATTGGCCAGCGAGGGGGATCGACCACTTTTCTTCCAGCGTCATAGCGTCGACGCAGTAGAAGGCGCTGCGCTGGTCGGCATTCACATCCTGCCAATATTCGAGGCGATTGTGGGCGTTGAAATACAACTCGCGTCCATCGGCCGACAGCGCGACGGAATCCGGGGCCATGCCATTCTGCAAAGTGTGCCGGGCGACTTCCGCATAATCCCTGGTTTCATCCAGCGCGATCACCTCGTTGCTGAGCGTGCATTGTTGATAAATCATGAGTGAATCCCGAAAGCCCCTTAATGCTATTGTAAGTTTCGCAGTATGATCATACTGTTTCGTAGAGAAAGGGAAGTCAAATACGCCATGCCTGCTGATACACTGACGCTTTCGCCGATTGATGAGCATAGGGAACGAGCGCTCTCCATGCCCCTCAACGAGTTCCATCTCGCCCAGCCTAGCCTCTTTCAACAGGATGTGATGTGGCCCTATTTCGAAAGGCTCAGGCGAGACGCGCCGGTGCATTTGACCGAAGATTCCCAGTTCGGACCTTACTGGTCAGTGTCAAATTATGAGATGATCATGAAGGTGGATACAAACCACAAGGATTTTTCATCCAGCCATGAGCATGGCGGCATATTGGTGGCCAATGCTCCTGCTGATTTTCCTCTGCCAATGTTTATCGCCATGGATCCGCCCCGCCACGATGTGCAGCGAAAAACGGTTCAGCCTGCCGTCGGTCCGAAAGCTTTGGCGGGCTACGAGCCGCTGATCCGCGAACGGACACAGTACGTGCTCGATAGTCTACCAATCGGGCAGCCCTTTGATTGGGTGAAGCTTGTATCCGTGGAACTGACCACAATGATGCTCGCGACCTTGTTCGGTTTCCCTTTTGAGGAACGGGCGAAGCTGACGCGATGGTCAGATGTCACCACAGGCCGAAACAATCCCGATATCTGCGAAAGCGAGATGCAGTGGCGCATGGAGCTGATGCAGTGCCTACAATACTTCAACGAGTTGAGAGATAAGGCCGCCGCCGAGCCACCTCAACCAAACCTGATTTCCATGCTGGCCCACGGCGAGGATACCAAAGATCTTGCTGGCCCGGAATTTCTTGGAAATGTGCTGCTTCTGATCGTGGGCGGAAACGATACAACGCGCAATTCCATGACGGCATCGGTTCTGGCAACCGATACCTGGCCTCAGGAACGGGCGAAGCTCGATGCTGACCCGGAGCTTATCCCGAATTTCACTTCTGAAGTCATCCGCTGGCAGACGCCTCTTGCCCATATGCGGCGGACAGCACTCCGCGATGTCGAGCTTGGTGGCAAACAGATCAAAAAGGGCGACAAGGTTGTCATGTGGTATGTTTCGGGCAATCGCGATGAGACCATGTTTGACGACGCTGACCGGGTCATTGCAGATCGCCCGAATGCACGCCGGCATATTGCCTTTGGTTTCGGCATTCACCGTTGCGTTGGCAATCGGCTCGCTGAAATGCAGATCCGGGTCCTGTGGGAGGAAATCCTGAAGCGGTTCCCCGAGATCAATGTGCTTGAGGAGCCCGAGCGGACCCCGTCTGTCTTCGTGAAAGGGTATACCAAAATGATGGTGGAGATCCCCCGCCGGATCTAATGTAAGCGATGTTTGGGGGTATAACAGGAATTCGGCACGCGATCTCTTTTTTGATCGCTATGCTTGCCGCTGTGTTTGCGGCGCTTCCGGCCTATGCCGATCTGGAAAGTGATCTCGTTGGCATTCTAGAGGAAAGTGCTGTCGTGGGCGCGGGGATCGTCGTTGTCGAAGACGGGCAGCCGTTCACGGAGGTATATTGGGGGCTTGCGGATAAGGCGGCTGGCATACCCGTCACACCTGAGACGGTTTTCCGTGTGGGCTCGATCTCCAAGAATGTCACCTCACTGATCGCTGTGCGTCTGGCTGCGGAAGGAGTGCTGGATCTGGAGGCCGAGGTCGGCGCTATCGCGCCCGAGATGCAGATTGAGAACAAGTGGGCCGACACAAACCCTGTAACTGTTGCCCAGTTGCTCGAACACACAGCCGGGCTGCCGGGCTCATCCTACCGGGAGTACGGTGAAAACCGAGAAAATACATCGCCCGCCAAGTACCTTGAACTTCGCCGTGAATTTGAAACGCGTTGGCCTCCGGGCACGTTTTACTCTTATTCCAATGCTGGGCATACTATCCTCGCGCGGATCCTGGAAATCGTCAGTGGACGGGATTTTGATGCCTTGGCTCAGGACTATGTCTTCGGCCCTCTGGCGATGGAGAGCGCCAGCTTTCTCACCTACGGCAAATCGCCTGATCTGATCTCTAAGAGTTATGCGCTTGGCGGGGAAGAGGAGACGGTTTGGGAAATGTTGATCCGGCCATCTGGTAGCCTGCTGACCACCCCTCGCGATCTGGCCAGGCTGGCAGCATTCTATGCGCAAGACGGTAGGGGTATTGTTCCGGCGGATGATCTCGCGCGTATGCGGAGGAGTGAGACGGGGCTCGCCGCCCGCGCAGGCGTCGGCAGCGGGGCTTATGGTCTTGGTACATTTCCGTTTATTGTCGAAGATCAAGTGTTCTATGGTCACTGGGGCAAGACCGAAGGTTTCAGGGCAAATATGGGATATTTGCCGGGCAAGGGCGCGGGCTTTGTGCTGATGCTAAATGTTGTCGATGAGCGCGCAGCTTTGCAAATCCGTCAACGGATATCCGATTACTTTACGGGCCGCTTCGGACCGGCGGACAACGCCGAGACGCTGACTGTCGATAAGCCAAAGCTGAAAGATCTGGAAGGCACCTATATCCTTTCCACCCATGAACAACCTGCGCGCCAGTGGCTGTTTCAGGCCTTTGCTCAGCGGCGGATTACCGCCACGGATGCAGGCTTGAAAGTTGAAGGTATTGGGTTGCGAGATGGAGGCTGGTCACAAATCTACAAACCGGCGGCTGACGGCGGTTTTGCTGTTGAAAGCGCTCCGCTTGCGACGGCGAGTTTTGAGATGATCGGCGGTCGGGGTTACTGGATCAGTAGAGATGCCTATTTGAAAGTCTCCGCATTGGAGGCTATGTTCCGTAGACTGATTTTGCCGATTGGGGTTATCATTTCTATTATATGTTTGCTCCATGGAGTCATGTCTGGCGGTCTCGCCCTTGCCGGTCGATGGTCAAGGGGAGCCGGTCTAAAAATCCAAGGACCGCTGTTTTTGAGCGGGCTGGGATTTGTTGCCACTTGTCTTCTTTACACGCAATTCGGACTGCTGGGCAGCTGGCGGCAATACACTCTTATCGGTAAGCCATCCATCGTATCTTTTTCCCTCGCCGGGTTCAGTCTTCTAGCCGTCGTGTTTGCTCTGATCTCGCTTTGGTTGACCGCACGCGACACGCTGGTTAATCCTCGACGGTTCTCGGTCTGGGCGTCTACGGCAAGTGCTATACTTTCTGCATTCGCCATTCTTTGGATCCTGTCGGACTGGGCTCCGCTGATCAGTTGGGCATGGTGATACGATGAAGGTATTTATCACCGCAGACTTGGAGGGGGTTGCTGGCGTTGTCTCCTGGGATCAGACGTTGCGCGATGGCTTGGGCTATGCCCAGGCGTGCCAATGGATGACATCTGAGGTCGCGGCGGCATGCGAAGCGGCCATAGAAGCCGGAGCGACGAGGGTTCTCGTGGCGGACTCCCATCTCACACGGGAAAATCTTGATCTCGACCGATTGCCAGAGATGGTGGAGGTGGTGCGCGGCGGACCCCGTCCTTTAGGCATGGTGCAAGGTCTTGATACGGACAAGTTCGATATCGCGTTCTGCATCGGATTTCATGCCGGTGCGCAGGAAGACGGCATCTTAAATCACACTTGCAACGGAGCCGGGTTCTATGAACTCCGGCTCAATGGGGAGCCGGTTGATGAGCTCGATCTCTATATCCGCGTCGCCGGGTATTTCGAAACACCCATCGGGCTTGTGACGGGCGACCGGGCTGTTTGTCTGTCAGCGAACAGCCGTTATCCGCATATTGAAACCGTCGCCGTGAAAGATGCGATCGGGCGGGTGAGCGCGTCATGCATCTCACCTTCCAAGGCACGCGATATGATCAGGGATGCGGTGACGGATATTCTGTCCCGTGATGATAGCTTTGATGTCGTGGACGGCAGCGGACCCTACGAGCTCGAGATTGATTTCAAGTGGCATCATCCGGCTGAGTGTCTCGCTATGCTTCCATCATTCGAGCGCAGAGGGGCGCATACATTGAAGTTTGTTGGCGAAACAATTCTGGATGTGTCAAAGGCCGTCGAGTTCTGCGGCAGCTATAAGCTGGTTCCTTATCCATGAGTCTTCCGTACCCATATCTCTTGTTTCTTGGCGATGTGAATGCCCGGAACCGGGCCAAGACCGCGCTTGGTCTTGTCCACTGGGTGCCCGAGAAGTGTTTGGGTCAAATGCGTCTGCCGGAGTGCGCTGCCGATACAGGTCTGGAAGACTTTACGTTTGTGGAAGCGGTCGACGAAGGCGCGAAAGCGCTCGTGATCGGCGTTGCGCCCCAGGGCGGCGCTATCCCTCTGGCATGGTTTGATGCGTTGTTGGAGGGTGTGAGTGCGGGGTTGGACATTATAAGCGGTATGCACGATCGCCTTGAAGACGTGCCAGGCTTGAAGGATGCGGCTACGGCAGCCGGCCGGCAGCTGTTCAATGTTCGCTATACAGATCGCAGTATTCCGTCCGCGAACGGAGTAAAAAGAACCGGCATGCGATGCCTCATGGTTGGGCTGGACTCAGCTTTGGGAAAGAAGTGGGCAGCCCTTTCCCTCACTAAGGAAATGCAGAACCGTGGACACAAAGCGACCTTCCGCGCGACGGGTCAGACGGGGATTATGATCGCAGGGGAAGGTATCGCCGTTGATGCAGTAAAAGCCGATTTCATTGCCGGTGCGGCGGAAATTCTGTCTCCGGATAATGAGGCAGACCATTGGGACATCATTGAGGGGCAAGGGTCAATATACCACGCGGCCTATGGCGGGGTGACGCTCGGGCTTGTCCAAGGAAGCCAACCCGATGCCATGGTGCTTTGCGGTCATGCAACACGGGACCATCTCGAGTTGCTGACGCATATTCCACACAGAAGCTATGAAGAAGCGATTGTTGCGTATGAGCATCTTGCGAGAGTGACCAATCCGAATTCCCGTGTCGTTGCGATCAGCGTGAACACGTCTGGTTTGTCTGTGGATGATGAAGCGATGGCCCATCTTGCAGATATTGCTGACCGTACAGGTCTTCCCGCAACAGATCCGATACGTTTCGGTGCCAAACCTTTCGCTGATGCAATTGAAAAGTACGCGGCGGAATTTGCATCATGAAGCTCACCGTTTCCGTCGATAAATTCGCGCTTCACGAGCCTTTCACGATCTCAAATTTTGAATGGACGACGGCAGATGTCTGCACAGTCGAACTTGAAGTCGACGGAGTTATCGGGCGCGGTGAGGGCGTGCCGATCTTCTATCATGGCGAGCGCCCCGAGGATGTTGCAGCGGAGGTTGAAGCGATCCGCCCACAGATTGAAAAGAGCGTCGATCGGGATCAGGCTGCAGAGCTGCTACCCGCGGGAGCTGCGCTCTGCGCCCTTGATGGCGCGTTGTGGGATTTAGAAGCCCGTACATCCGGTCAGCCTGTTCATGTGCTTGCGGGCCTCGTGCCACCGGAGCCGATCGATAGCGCGATTACCATCACTCTGAAGTCGGTGGATGAGATGCGGGAAAGGGCAATCAAGTATCGGGATTACCCGCTCTTCAAAGTGAAGCTCGGCGGGAACGAGGATCGCGCGGCGATGGAGGCTGTGCGCAAGGCCGCCCCCGAACCTTGCATCACCGTTGATGCAAATACGGGCTGGTCGATGGCGTCCCTGCGGGAGATGGAGCCGGTGCTCGTTGATCTCGGTGTAGAACTGATTGAGCAGCCCTTACCACCCGGCGAGGATGATGCGCTTGCAGAGTTTGAATGCCGCATTCCACTTGCGGCAGATGAATCCTGCCAAACGGCGGCCGATGTGCCGGGGCTCATCGGTAAATACCAGACCGGTGTGATAAAGCTCGACAAGGCTGGTGGCCTTACGGGAGCCATCGCCTTGAAGGACGCCCTCGAGGATGCGGGATTGGAGCTGATGGTATCCTGCATGATCGGAACGAGCCTCGGCCTTGCCCCGGCGCGGCTCATTGGCACCTATTGCAAGACAGTAGATCTGGACGCGGCCATGAATCTGAAAGAAGATCGTGACCCTCCGATCATTTGCGAGCAGGGAAAACTTGGCCCAACACCGCCGGACTTATGGGGAGGTTCATGATCGAAGACACGCAGAATACAGCCGCGGCTCAAGGCGGGATCACACGTCGTGACAGGGCAAACGAGACCCGGCTCAAGATTGTTGGTGCTGCAACCAGATGTATCGAGCACTACGGCTATTCGGGAACATCGGTGAGCCGGATTACGGAACTCGCTGGCGTGTCGCGAGGCGCATACCTTCACCATTTCCGGGCAAAGCATCTGGTTTTTCGCGCCGTGGCTCTGCAACTGGTCGCAGATGTCGTTGACCATCTCAATCAGATTCAGATGGAGGAAATCCGCACAAAACAGGATTTGCGGGATGTGCTCTATGTGCTGTGGGAGGATGTCGTTCTTGGGCCGGTTGGTAGGGTATTTACGGAACTGATGCTGGCAGCGCGAACGGACTCCATCCTCGCGACCCATATGCGGCGGCCTGCGCGACGGGCCATCCGTGTTCTTGGCTGGGTGGCCGCCAGAAAAATGCCGAGAAATCCCAAAACTGATCTAGCGGCGAAGGATATTGTGCGCCTTGCACAATGGGTGCTTCGTGGCATGTCGCTCGATCAGCCCCTATCCACTGATCCGAACTTCTTCCATCGACAGATCGACCTCTTGGTAGAAATGGTCGTTCCCCACTTGCCGGCTGAGGACGGCATCTGATGGCGACGGACACGCGCCATAAGCACTTCGTCGTCGGGTCCCTGTCTGTCGCCCATGAAGTCCCGGCGGCGCTCGGAACGATCATGGCTCCCACGCTGTTTGTGAAGCAGTTCGATATGCCGATCGACCAGCTTTATCTCTTTGCCCTGCCGCTGATCGTCACCGCCTTCAAATGGGTGTGGTCCCCCCTGGTGGACCGGTTTGGTTCCGCTCGTTTTGGCCGGCGGCTCAGCTGGATTGTGCCGTCTGCCGCGATTGTTGCCTTGCTCTACTGCGTGATGGCGATGATCTCGCCATCGCTTGATACGCTTTTGATAGTGATTGCGCTGTTCGTGGTCATCAAAATTTTCTTTTCCACCTATGAGATCGCAGCCGACGCTTATGTCGTTGAGGCTTTGACCCCGGAAGAACAGGGCAGCGGGTCTGGGGCCGTTTGGTTCGGCAAGGAGTTGGGACAAGTTATCGGTCTCGCTGGCCTTCTTGTGATGGCAGATATTTACGGCTGGATGGCGGCATTTCTGGCCGCAGGTTGTCTGTTCATGTTGCTCAATCTGATCGCACTAAGCCGCAAGGAAGCGCCCGTGCGGCGTCCAACCGAGGACAGTCGGGCATCGATTTGGACCTACTTGAAGGAACCGGTAAACCGCCGCCTGCTGGTCTTGATCTTTGCCTTTGCATTCGCGGTTCAAATCCCTTCTGCCATCATCGGGCCATTCCTGAGCGATAAGGGCCTGACGCTTAGCGAGGTCGGGGCGACGGTCGGTATCTCCGCCAGCCTAGGCGCTGGCATATCGCTCCTTGTAGCAACGGCGGTCATTCGGCGAATAGGAGTAAAGTCCATGGCGTGGGTGACCCTTGGCTTGTCCGCGCTCGCTTTCCCGCCATTTCTCTGGCTGTCCTTCCAGGAAGAGCCAAGCCTTTGGGTCGTCCTTGCCGTGATTTTCTGGGGAGCGCTGATGGCTGCGCCCGTACGTATGACCTTCTATGCAGCTCGCCTCCGCTGGACAGGGCCAGAGCAGGCGGGGACAGATTTTACCTTGCAGCAGTCCGCCTGGTTTCTTGGATACGGGGCGACGCTTGCGGCAAGTGGCTTTATTGCATCCGCTCTCGGATGGAGTGCGGTCTTCGTGCTAATGGGCGTGCTGGTTGCCATCGTCATCCTGCTTTTCATTGGTATGTTCGATCGCTTCACGATCGAGACAGAAGCGCTTCATGCTGACAAAGCTACAGCATTCACCTGATCGTTTGTTAAAATGGCGCGCCGTGCCGCTCACCTGCTCAAGATTTGGCCACACTTCTGAGTGAGAACGATTTGCATTCCGCTGCGGTCCCGCTATATCGAATCCGGGTGCCGGAAGCCTGGAGGCAAGACATGGTCACATACTTTTCGCGCATAGGAGCTGTGCTTGTTGCCTGTTCGGCTATGGCCGTTGCCCATGCACAGGACAGGATCGTATCCCTTGGCGGCGATGTTACAGAGATCGTTTACGCCCTCGGTGCGGGGGATCGCATCGTGGCGACCGATACGACCAGCGTTTATCCCCTGAAGGCTCTGGCAACCCCGAAGGTAGGCTATGTGCGCCAGCTCTCTGCTGAAGGTGTGTTGTCGGTTGATCCCGATCTGATCCTTATCAGCGGCGCAGCGGGACCGGAAACCACGCTTGAGCAGATCCGCGGGACAGGGGTCGCCATTGTTGAAATGGAAACTGCTTACACGATCGAAGCGATCAAGGAGAAAACCCGCAAGGTTGCTGAGGCGATCGGCGATACTGCGGCTGGTGAGGAACTCGTTGCCCAGATTGAGGCCGATTGGACGACCGCCCTTGAAAAGATCAATTCCTACGAAGATGGCCACGACATGCTTTTCTTCGCAACGTTTGGCGATAATGCTCCCCGCGCTGCAGGGCGGGACACAGCGGCTCACGGCGTGATAGAGCTGATTGGTGGCAACAATGTCTTCGGCAGCGAAACCGGGTATAAGTCGCTCTCCCTGGAAGCGGCTGTGGCAGCTGATCCTGACATTATCCTGGTTATGGATATGAATGCGGTATCAGCTGGCGGGGTCGAGGAACTGATCAATCACCCGGCAATCTCCCTGACCACTGCCGCCCAGACACGCCAGGTGTTCGAAGTCGATGCGGTGAGGGCCATGCAGTTCAGTCCCCGAACGCCGAAGGCAATCGAAGAGCTTGCCGACAAGATCGAAGCACAGTTATCAGCTGACGGATGACATTGCTTACTGCGAAGCCTGCCAAAGACACGACATTCGCCTATAAGAGAACGCGCCAGGGGCTCACCGTTCTCGCGGCGAGTGCAGGACTTGCCCTGCTCGGCCTTTTTCTCGGCATCGTGATCGGGCCGGTAAACGTATCGGCAGGCGAGTTTTTCTCCATCATTATCGACAATCTAGGTATCGGTGAAATGTCCGACGAGACAGCCCGGAAAGCACGGATCGTTGAGTCCATTCGGGTGCCGAGGGCGGTGCTAGCCGTGCTCGTTGGCGCGACGCTCGGCGCATCTGGCGCGGCCATGCAGGGGTTCTTCCGAAATCCGCTGGCAGATCCGGGCCTTATCGGTGTGTCGGGCGGCGGTGCTCTCGCGGCTGTCGGAATTATTGTTCTTGGCGGAACTTTCTTCTCCGGGCTCGTTTTGCTGCTGGGGCGGTTCACGCTTCCTCTTGCTGCGTTCGGCGGATCGCTAGCGACAGTTGCCCTGATCTACAGGGTTTCTCTCGTCGATGGCCGCGTTGTCGTGGCAACTATGCTGCTTGCGGGCGTAGCTGCGAATGCCCTCGCTGCATCAGGGATTGGGTATTTGACCTTTCTCGCCAATGACAGCCAGCTGCGCGATCTGACCTTCTGGACCCTTGGAAGCCTTGGCGGCGCGACATGGGCGCGGGTTGTGCCTGCTGCCATTCTAATGGTCATCGCGATCACAGGTTTGATGACGCTCGCGCGACCAATGAACAGTCTTCTTCTCGGCGAATCTGACGCATCAACCCTTGGCGTGGACGTGGAACAGGTAAAACGGCGGGCTGCGGTTTTCACAGCGCTCGGCGTTGGTGCAGCAACAGCCGTTTGCGGGATCATCAATTTCATCGGACTGGTCGTGCCTCACCTTGTCCGCTTGATGACAGGACCGGACCACCGTTTTGTGCTACCGGGATCTGCGCTGCTTGGCGCGGCTCTGATCCTTTTTTCGGACCTGATTGCCCGCATGCTGGTGGTTCCAGCTGAGCTACCCCTTGGTGTGGTGACCGCTACGATCGGTGCACCATTCTTCTTCTGGCTGCTTTTGCGCGACAAACGCCGGGTGGACATGGGATGACAGCTGAGCTTCGGTCAGCAACAGTTATTCGCGGGCGGAAAGCCATCCTCGATACCGCTTCATTTGCTTGTGAGGCCGGTAAGTTTACAGCTTTTTGTGGTCCAAATGGTGCTGGCAAGACGACGGCGCTTTCGGTCCTGACAGGTGCCCTGAAGCCAGAAAGCGGCTCGGCTCATTTAGAAGGTCATGCCGTCGGATCGGTCAAACCGATAGTGCTGGCCAAGCGCCGCGCAGTTGTTTCCCAGGTTAGCCAGCTCGCATTTCCATTCCTCGTTCATGAGGTCGTTGCCATGGGCCGGGCTCCACATTACGGCACCGCCGGACAGTTGCGCGACGATGACATCATCCGGGATGCAATGGGGCTTATGGAACTAATGCCCTTTGCTGAAAGGAACTATCTTACCCTGTCGGGTGGAGAGCGCCAGCGGGCCAATATTGCTCGCGCTCTCGCTCAAGTCTGGGATCCTCCGGAAGATGGTGGATCACGCTGGCTTTTCCTCGACGAGCCGACTGCCGCGCTCGATCTGAAATATCAGATTGCCTTGATGCATCGCCTTGGAGATCTGGCCGCAGATGGCTGGGGAGTTGTTGCTGTTCTACACGATCTACAACTCGTGAAGGATCATGCCGATAGGGTGGTAATGTTCAAGGATGGAAAAGTGGCCGGGATCGGCGCGGCGGGAGAGATGCTCGTGCCGGATCGGATTCAAACTGCGTTTGATCTCGATGCGCCCTATGCGCTCGCTTGATCGCAGACTCTCTCTCTCAGTCTCACAAAGCGTGCGCTCTGCTCCGAGTTTAGTTCGCCATCGCTGCCGCGGCGCACGAACACTTTGAAAATACACATACCGGCTTCGTCAAAGAGCAGAACCGCGAGGGATGGTCTGCCGAAGAATGGGCGCTCTATAAAAGCGATGTCTGTACAGGCGTTTTCGTAAAGGTGTCCTGAGAACGGCGTGTCCCCATGGAAGTTATAGAATCCACGGCCAAGATTTGCCTTCGGAAACTCTGACATGATTTCAGCGACGAGGCTTCCGGTATGGATCAGGATCAGAACCTCACCCCACTCGGCGATTTCCGCCAATACATCGCCGATCATCGTTCCTTCTGCGAATTGTCGGCGATGCCCGGGTAGATGGCGCACCACTTCTATAGTCGGCACGCCATGGGCCTCGGCAATCATTTCCAGAACACCGTCCTGGTTTTCAGCCATCTGCGCCCTGAGGGCTGACAGATCGCCAGCGTCGCTCACGCTGTAACTTTTCTCGACCCTATGATTTCCTGAGTCGATTCAAATCCTTCAAAGTTCGGATGTCCAAGATACATGCCCCGATTGTCTCCGGCATTGCGGTGCGCCATGCGGAACGCTTCGGACTTGGTCCAGGCGAGGAAATCGTCCTTTGAGGCCCACACCGTATGGGAAACATACAAGGTGTGATCTTCGTTTTCCGGACCCTTCAGGAGACGGAACTCTACAAATCCCGGAACTTCGTCGAGATGACTGTCCCGTGTTTTCCAGACGGTTTCGAAATCGTCCTCGTGTCCGGGAGTGATCTGAAACCGATTCATGGCAATAAACATTTTTAAATCTCCTGCGTACGGTTCATCGGCCTGGAGGCCGATGGTCGAACTGTAAAGACAAGTGTACCAAGAATTTTGTCCACGGGAAGAGGGCCCATCGATTCTCGGGAAACGGAGTCGCGGTGTGTTCCTTGAAGAGACACTGTCTTATCCGTCACATCGACGATCTGTTTGACGATATGACCATAGCGCGAATGGTCAGCGAGGATAATGTCGCCGACCTTGTAATGCCGACGGCGGCGGAACAAGCCATAGCTCCCGTTGGGTAGATCGGGCTCCATGCTACGTCCATTGATACGTATGATCCGCCACCTCAGCATTGTGGAACGCCTATTCGTTCAGAACCGGGTGAACGGCCGGTAGATTCGGAGCGTATGGGCATTTGCGCCTTACGGTCTCTATGCCCTTCGTCTTCCAGAAGAGCTCAGCGAACTCATTGACGAGTTCAACAAGAGCGAGCGCGTCTTCACGGTGCACATCCTGCTTACAGGCGCTGCCTTTGAGCATGATAGAATGGACGAGGCCGTGCACATGGGGGTGTTCTTCGAGCAGTTTGCCCTTGAAATAGTCACCCCAGATGATGCGGACCTCATGCTTGACCTTTTCTGCCTCTTCTTCCTTCCGGAAGGTGCAGCGGCCAAGGAAGTTTGCGAGGGCCGCAGGATCGTCCGTCGATCCTTTCTTTTCGTGGGCAATGTCCATCAGGCGCACGACGGTTACCGCTGCGATTAAGGCCGGGCCCGGATCATAGATGCCGCAAGGTATGTCGCAGTGCGCGGAGGCCTCGCCGACCAAGCCGAGACGTTCAAGCTGTTTGAGAGTTGAGTGGATCATATTCGTAACTCGTCTTTTCTAGAGAACCGCCAAAGGGAGCGGCATGTGTTTTTGTCTTATCGGGAGCCGCGGCCAGCGATCAGCCTGGATGCGACGAAGCCAGCGACGCCGAGCGCAATTACGGCTAAAGCCCAGCCATTGGCGAGCGATAGAAGTGTCCCGTCTGAAGAATACTCATGGTGAGCGGATGCCGGTAATGCAGTGAGCATTGTTGCGGCCGCGATGATCGGGAGAGCGTTTCGTTTCATCTGATGTCCTTTCATAAGACTTTTAATACTGATCTCGTTCGTGCCCGAACGCCTATTGTGATGACCGTCTTAGCGCCCTGATGACGGCTCTATGCTGGCCTTTGACAACGGTCCTGCCTGTTCTTGCCAAGCCTTTGTTCCTCTGTTCGGCATACTTAACAGATGTTTGCCGAGCCTCAACTGGCAGCGGGGCATTTCGGCAAAAGTCGGATTTGCACCTGCGGCTCAACGGCCCAATTTGAGACCGTTTGTCTCACCTATACGCAAAAACACGTATTCTTTTTGATTAAAAAATGATGTTGAGACGTATTCGCATTTGCATGCGATGAGGTTTGATGTATATCAGCCGGAACGTGAGAATGAATCGCAAAAGAGGGATTTGCGAAATGAGAAACAGGCTTCTTATTGGTGCCATGGGTGTCGCCTTGCTGGCAGGTGGTGCATATGCCCAGGACGAAATTGAAAGTTCGGCCGATGAGGCGATCGAACTGGATCCAATTTCCGTATATGCAACGAAAAATCCGATTCCCGCTTTTGATTACCCTGGGCAAGTCACGGTAATCGATCGCGATGAGATATTGGACTTCAACCCGTCCACCATACAGGAGGTGTTTCAGGCGATACCGGGCGCACAGTTCGATTCCGGACCAAGACGGACAGGCGATGCCCCCTCAGTACGGGGCGTAGGCACCAATGGCGTTATCATATTCCTGGATGGCGCACGCCAGAACTTTGTGTCCGGGCACGATGGCCGCTTTTTCATTGATCCAGAACTTGTGCAGACGCTGGAAGTTGTACGCGGGCCTGTCTCGGCCCTGTACGGTTCAGGTGCGCTTGGCGGGGTTATCGCAACCCAGACGGCAACCGCGCGAGATCTTCTCGGCGCAGATGAGCAGGTCGGCTTTCGACTGACCTCCGGTTTCCAATCGGTGAACGATGAATTCAGATTTGGCGGCACCGGGGCATGGCAGTCAGCCGATGGAATGCTCGATGTGATCGGAAATGTTACTTACCGCGATTCCGGTGACATCGAACTGGCAAATGATTTTACGTTGCCAGCAGACGATGAAATTCTGTCATCGCTTCTGAAGGTGACGTTCCGCCCGACCGATGACATCGAAATCTACGGTTCGTGGATGCGGTTCAACAATGACGCGACCGATCCGCAGGACCCGCAAGGTATAAATGTCGCCAGTCCAACCAATGCACTTGTGTTCAGAGACGCCGAGAACAGTACTTTCCAAGGTGGTCTGAACTGGAACCCGGCGGCGAACGATCTGATCAATTTCAATTTTGTTGGCTATTATACGGAGAATTCCGTTGAAGAGGATGAGGTTGAGAACCCGCGAACAACAGACCGCTCGGTGGAGACGTTCGGTTTCACTTTCGATAACCGGTCGAAGCTGACATTCAGCGATGCCATGTCCCTGACGCTCACCTATGGCGGTGAGTATTTTGAGGACGATCAAACCGGGCTCGACACCAACACGACCGACGGAAGCCGCGGAGGTGTTCCGGATGCGCAAACCGACTTTATCGGTCTGTTCGTCCAAGCCGATCTGTCATTTACCGATCTCGGACCCATTCCTGGCGAATTATCGATCATACCAGGCGTGCGCTGGGACAATTTCGATACATCAGAGCCCGGTGGAAACTTCGACATCGATGAAGACGAAGTCTCCGCGAAGTTTGGTATTTCTTATAAACCAGTGCCGCAGTTCTTGCTTTTTGCCAATTATGCGGAAGGGTTCCGTGCCCCGAGCTTTAACGAGGCATTCGCGGATGGGGTACACTTTACGGTTCCCAATCTGACAGCGCCTCCCGGACCGTTCGGCCCGCCATTCGTTTCCAATCTCTTTATTCCGAATGAAGATCTTGAGCCTGAAGATTCCCAAACCTATGAAGTCGGGGCTGGCGTTGATTTTGATAGCATCTTCTTTTCCAATGATGTTTTTACGGCCAAGGCGTCCTACTACAATACAGACGCCGATAATCTGATCGGTCTTGATGTAAACACACCGCTTGGGTGTTTTGTTCCCCAGGCGGTTTTCTTCCAGCCCTGTGGGACCGGACCGGAATTCGGGAACACGAGCCAGAACATCAATATCGAAAGCGCCAGGATTGAAGGCTTTGAACTCGAATTTGGCTATGATTCCGATTATTTCTATGCGCGGGGAAATATCGCCACAATTGATGGTACGGATGAAAATAGCGGCGAGTTTCTGGAGGGTGTGCTTTTCTCCAATACGCTCTTCATCGACACCGGTCTGAAGTGGGAGCCTTGGGGGCTGCGCGGTGGTACCCGCATAACTTTTGCAGACGACTTCACAGAGGTGAATGATCCAAGCGAAGAGCGCACCGGATTTATATTCGGCGACATTTATGCCGTGTGGGAACCGCCCTTTGAGGCGCTAGAAGGCATCCGTCTGGACGTTGGCATCGACAATGTAGCCGATACTGATTTCGAGGTCGTATTTGCCGGCGTGCCCCAACCTGGCAGAAACTACAAGGTCGCCCTGAGCTGGTCGAAAGGCTTTTAGGCAGAGAGGGCATGAAGAGTGATTGGGATTGGCAGCGCATAAAGGGAGAAGAAAATGTGCTTACCTATAGCGGATAAAACGATGCTCGGCTGGCTTCATAGTCAATTGAAAGTGCTCGACGCCTGGCAGGCTGAGCTGGTCCGGCGCGGAGAGGCCGATATCGAAACACTCGAACGCCTGGAGCGTCATCACGCCTGGTTGGACTCAGAAATTGCGCGACTGGAAGCAGAGGAAACAGTGGCTGCCTGATTTTATTATTTGAAACAAGTTTTGGGCGCGGCGGCGGGGTTTTGTGGACCAGGCGTACGTTTCCTCCCTTTCTGCGGCTGGTCCTCGCCGCGCCCATTCATTTTTGAAGGACAACCATCAAATGATGGACACGACTGACGCATTCAATCTCCACCTCCCGGATGTCGGATTTGGCGGCGGCTTTGCGTTGTGGAGCTTCCGGGTCTGTGCAACCGGAGGCGCTAACTGTCGGCTCACTTATGCAGCGTTTGACCAGATCTTTGGCGGCCAGGGATTGGACGCTCTCAATGCCATGATCAGCTTCACAAAGAATATTGCCGCCTCGGGCCGCCGGCGG
The DNA here is from genome assembly GCA_039196965.1 of Pseudomonadota bacterium. GTDB lineage: Bacteria > Pseudomonadota > Alphaproteobacteria > Caulobacterales > Hyphomonadaceae > CALLCD01. The sequence continues at coordinate 28,567 of JBCCUK010000001.1, forward strand.
ATCAGTCTCGCGCAGCCCTGTTGCTGCCGCACCTCATCCGATGAGCAATCGGTCCTCGCTGCGTTTGCTGCCGCGCAGAGTGGTGACAGAGCGACATGCGAGAAGCATCTTACTTGGCTCTTGGCCGGGGAGGTGCCTGCTGGACTTGTTGCAGAAGCGGTGGATATAGGCGAATTGCTGTTGCGCTATGGTATGATGATCGAAGTGCCAAAAACTATGGTTACAAAACCTGTGAACTCGCGTCTAAAACTCTCGATTGTAGGCGGCACGGATTATGTTCATTGAGCTGGACATCAGCGTGTCTATTCTGCGACACCATTTTTAAAATGCGACTGACTCTCAGTTAACCACTTGAAAAATAGCCCCTTTGGCTTACGCCGGTTAGACCACCACCGCCGCCGGACAAGAGGGAATAATGCATAAATACTCGATTTCGCTGCTGAGTTTTATGCTCGCAGCCGGGCTGAATGCGAGTGCCCAGGATGAGCCGGTCGTCGTGGGTGTATCTGGTGACGAGGAGACCGAAGAAAGCCGTACGCTGGATCAGATTGTGATTTCAGGTACGAAGCTCGGCCTGTCTGTCCAGGACGCGGATGTTTCCGTAGAGGTTTTTGACGCGGCGCGGATCGAGTCGGAGTCTCTCTTTGAACTGGACGATCTTCTGCTTCGATCACCTAATGTTTCCCTCGGCGGCACGACGTCCTCAGTTACAATTCGTGGTATTAACCGCGGCGGTGTCGGTGGGCAGGGCGTCACATCTAACGTTTATATAGATGGCGCGCCGATCGCGACCACAGCCCTCTCATTCGGTATTGAGTCGCTCTGGGATATTGCTCAGGTCGAAGTATTGAGAGGCCCTCAATCGACAGTACAGGGTCGTAACGCGCTGGCCGGTGCCATTGTCGTCTCCACAGCTGACCCGACATATGACTGGGAGTTCAAGGCGCGGGCGCGTTATGCTGAATTTAACACGCAACAGTATGCAGGCGCGATATCCGGCCCGATTATTCCAGACCAGCTAGCTTTCCGAGTGGCCGTTGATTATCAGTCAAGCGATGGTTTCGTTGATAGCGCTATCTTGGATACGGACTTTGATTTCCAGGATGCTGTGTCTATTCGCTCAAAGCTTCTGTTGGAGCCTCAATTTCTCCCTGATCTGAGATCAGAGTTTATATTTGAGTTTGTCGATACTGATATCGGGTCGACAGTTCCGTTCGTTGGATCAAATGTCCCCGCGACGAGCCCTGATTTCGCGAACTTTGATTTCGGTGCATTTGAGAGTTTTTCCGATTTTCAGACGAATGATTCCGAGATTCTCCGAGCAATTGTCGATAATTCTTATGACCTCAATGAAAACATCGAATTCAAATGGCTTTTGACTTTTGAGGAAGTAACGAGAAGTCGGATATTGGGCGATCTTGAAAATTTTTCTTTCATTCAAAACGGTACTAATGATGATTTCATCGAAACCTATACAACAGAGTTTACGACCAATCTGAACTTCGACCGCTTCACAGGGAATATCGGCGGATATTACTTCCAGTCGTCGGAAGACTTCTTCTTCGATCTTCAATCGCTCGTTCAGAATCTGGCACCTACAGGTATTCAAGTTGTTCCAGCAGACAGCACACTGTCTGCGACGGTCGACACGCGAATATTTACCGAGAATTTCGCGTTCTATGCCCAAGGCCGATATGATCTGACGGATAAGATCACGCTTTCTCTGGGGATCAGATATGATCAAGAGGAGTTCCGAACCAACGGAGCTCAAACCGAAGCATTTATAAATAATGATGATTGCACCGCGATCGTTCCTGGTATTCTATCTCTACCGTGCTCAGCATTTGTTCCTGAGACGGCAGCAACCGTTCCGCCGCCGACAACATTTGATGCGGTGCTACCTCGCGGCTCGATTACCTATAATTTTACCGACGATATATCCGTATTTATTTCAGGCCAGCGGGGGTATCGAGCGGGTGGTGTATTTGTTCAGAGTATTCCGACTCCGAATGCCGATGAGGATCAGATAATATTCGGATCTTTCGACCCGGAGTTTCTTACGAATTTCGAGCTTGGGTTCCGGTCACAGTTTTTCGATCGGTCGCTTACTGTCAATGGCGGAATATTTCTCAGCCTTCTCGATGATCAGCAGATTCAGCTGCCCGGTGAGAGCGGCGGCCCGCAGGATTTCTTCACGGACAATATCGGTGAAACAACCATTTACGGATTTGAAGTCTCCTTCGACTATCAGCCGTTCGAGGAGCTGAACTTTTACGGTTCACTTGGCCTTTTGGAAACCGAATTCACCGATTTTCCCTTTGCGCCGCAGGATCCTGAAAGTCCGTTCTTCAACCTTGAGGGAAATAGCGGAACGTTTGCACCAAATGTGACGTTTACTATTGGTGGCAGCTATAATCATGACAGCGGTCTCTTCTTTGATGGCAGCCTGAATTTCACTGGTGCCGCGGAAACGGGGGTTGAGAATCTCGACAGCGACCTGTTTCTTGATCCTTCCGTCCCCGTGGTAAATACGGGTGACCCTGAGAATATTCCCTTGGACTTTGATCGAAGTATTTTAGCTGGTCTTGAGGAAAGAACGGACAGCCGGGCGATCGTCAACATTCGGCTTGGATACAAGCACGAGAACTTTACGTTTTCCGTCTTTGCCAACAATCTTTTCGACGATAGGGCTATCATATCTCAGAACGTGGCAAGCGTGATACCCGGTATGCCGTCGACTGACCCAACCGAACAAACAGGGTTGAATTTCTTTCCAATTCCGACACAAACCTTCCAGCAACCGCAAACATTCGGTGTAAGTCTAGACGTCAAGTTCTAGTGGTTCTCGTTTTCGCAATTCTCCTGCTTTATCTAGCAACGTTCGCGTTTTACCAGGCAGGAAAAAAGCGGACGATGTTCGATAGTATCAAGAAAGCCCCTTCGAAGCAGAGACTGGTCCGTGCCTCAGGTTGGGGGATGGCAATTATTGCGCTCATACTCCTTTCATTGCCTCAGGGGCTTGAGCGAGGCATTCCCCTATGGCTGTCGGCCTTCATGCTGGCCGCGTTTTCGTGCCTTCTCATGGGCTCGCTTTTCCCGAAACGGCATTTGGTGTCTGCCCAGGCTGCTGCGGGTCTTGCAGTGTTCGTTGGGCTGGCGGCGTTTGCAGGGAGTATTTCATGAGCCCTCTAATTCTCTGCGTTGTAGGGGCACTGATCCTCCTTATTGGCTTTTTCACTTGGAAGGCCCCGCGCTTGACGAGCGTGATCTGGTGGTCACTCGTCACGACCATTTTTGTTACGGCAGCTCTGCTTCTCGCCTTGCCGGGCCCGTTCTCGGAAAAGGCTCTATGGATAACGATCTTTGTTCCCCTAATATGGGTTCTGTTCCAGTTCTGGTGCTACTGGGACGGGAATAAGTGGCGTGTGGCTGGCGGTTTGATTGCCACCTCGGCCATAAGCGCCATTATCGTCTTTTCAATTGACCCCTTGGTCTGATAAACCAATCAGACTGAGAGGCATTATCATGAATCGCGCGCGTCATCTCCGAAACTACGATATGCACTCATGGACAGGGATCGCTCTCGGATTCTTTGTCTTCATCGTTTCACTGAGCGGTTGTTTCGCCCTGTTCCACGAAGAACTCCATACTTGGGAAGACGCGTCGCGCCGTCTTCCAACGGTCGAAAGCTCCATTTCGATCGGGCCAATATATGAAGATTTTGTCGCTGAGGTATCGGAAGGCAAGACCATTACGTCCACCAGTATAGATACGCCAAATGAGCTTGAACCTTACTTTTCGGGCTATGTATATATGCAGGATGAGGACGGCAAGTTCGAGTCGGAGTCTCGCCGTTGGGACCCGGCGACAGGCGACATTCTGCCTGAGCGAGCCGAAGGTGCCGCATATTGGCTGCTTGTGTTTCATCAGGATCTGATGTGGCCCGATGCACTTGGCGGACGGACAGCTGGCCGTTCGCTGGTCGGGGTCGCCGGTGTGATCCTCATGCTCGCATTAATCAGTGGTGTTGTTGCGCACACAAAGATCTTCGAAGAACTGTTCACGCTACGATACTGGCGATCGGTGCGTTTGAAGTGGCAGGATACCCATAAGGTCGTTGGCCTTTGGGGGTTACCGTTCTTCGCCATGATCTCCTTCACCGGAGCGATATTGGGCATCGTCGCGATCCTTGCTCCTATCACCGCTGTCGTTGCATTTAAGGGCAACACCGAGGCTTTGATCGAAAAGGTCATAGGCACCCCACCCCAAGCCATAGGCGTAGAGGCTGAGATGCTGCCCTTGGATGACTTCATACAAAAAGCTCATCCGGAATCGGGAGAGATACCTGGTCGTATTATTGTAAGCCATTATGGCGATGAGGCCGCGACCTATAATCTGCTTTACAGGGCTGACAGCAAACTGACGACGTACGAGTCGGAGACTTTCAGTGCCGTGACGGGAGAGCAGGTATACAATCGGCAGTTCGATGCATCCTCGCCCGGCAGCCGCGTCACTGGAGCAATATCTCCGCTTCATTATGGCACGTATGGAGGCGAACACGGTTCGGTCGGATCTATTGGGCTGAAACTTGTCTACTTTATCCTCGGCCTTGCTCTCGCAATCATAACTGCCATGGGCAATATGATGTGGATTGAGCGCCGCCTGCACGGCAATGATGGCTCCAAAAGCGAAGCCTTCTACCGCCGCCTGAGTAAACTGAATGTTGGCCTTACCACGGCCATGGGCTTCGCCAGCATCAGCGTGCTTTACGTCGACAAGCTCTATGGCGGCGTGGAAGCTTCACGCATGTTCTGGGTGGGCTGGACCTATTTTGCTGTTTGGATCGGCTTTATCATCTACGCGCTTTGCCGTGAAAACGAGTATCGCACAACGCGAGAAATACTCGCTTTAACAGGGTTTGCGGCCATGGGTGTACCGCTACTGAACGGGGTTGTGACAGCTGACCCGTTCTGGCTCGCGCTTTTCAGCGGACACAGGGCGTCCGCCTGGGTCGATGTCATCTGCTTGCTTGCGGGCACTTTAACCTGCCTTGTCGCCTGGCGCTTGCCTGACACGCGGCCTGAGAAGAAGAAAGTCCGCAAGAAAAAGCTGCCGCTCGATGCGCAGGAAGAAGACGTCGCGCTCGCACCGGCTGAGTGATCACAGTTCACAATTACGCCGGCTGACTTGCTCGAACACGTTTGATCGTACCTGAAAAATTCAGGGCGGGTTTGCCTTCTGCGGTGACGATGCCTCGAACGAAAATGAGTGATCCACCCGCGCGAAGTACGTCTCCGCGGGCCTCAATGTAATCACCGACTTTAGGACCACTCAGAAACTCTGAAGTGAATGCGACTGTAAGCCCATAATTGTCTTCGCCGATGTTTTGATGGGCGATCGCAAACAATGCGAAGTCGGCAAATGTCATAAGGCATCCGCCGTGAACCACCCCGCCACCATTCATATGCTTTCGTTCAGCCCGGAAAGCCGCGACCGGGCCATCGTCATCATTGCGAAAAAAGAAGGGACCGGCTTGCTCGTACTCGAAGGGTTCTTCCGGCCAGTGTCTCCAGCCAGCCCAATCGCCTGATGTGACGTCTGTTGGTTTCATCGCTGCGGCACTTCCTCTCGCTTGGCGTTATCGCCGGTCGGTTCTAGAGTGGGGCCAGAGAAAAACAAGCTGACGATGCGTCAGCCTAGGGAGTTTCAGCCATGGCCTTCGATATCGAAATCAGGGATCAACTCATAGATACGGTGCGGCGGTTCGTGCGCGAAAAATGCGTTCCACTGGAAGCTGCCGTCGCCGAGGACGATGCGATACCGGAATCGATTGTTGAGGATATGAAGCAGTTAGGCCTGTTCGGGCTTGCAGTGCCGGAAGCCTATGGCGGGCTCGACCTTGATATGGAGACCGAGTGCCTCGTCGCGCTGGAACTCGGATGGACTTCACCGGCCTTCCGGTCTGTTGCTGGTACCAATATCGGAATCGGTTCCCAGGCACTGGTGCTTCACGGCACCGAGGCTCAGAAGGAAAAGTGGCTGCCCGGCATCGCGTCCGGTGATCTGATTGCGAGCTTCGCGCTTACCGAACCTGAGGCCGGGTCCGATGCCGGCTCGGTACGTACAAAAGCCGTCCGTGATGGCGAGCATTACATCTTGAACGGCACCAAGCGTTACATCACCAACGCCAATACTGCTGATCTTTTCACCGTCATGGCGCGCACCGATAATGACACGCCCGGTGCAAAAGGCGTTTCGGCATTCATCGTTCCACGACAGCTTGACGGGGTGTCCGTCGGGCCGCCTGAAAAGAAAATGGGTCAGCAGGGCGCGCATATCTGCGATGTGAACTTTGACGGTGCCCGAGTGCCAGTAGAAAACCGCGTTGCAGAAGAGGGGCAGGGCTTCAAGGTCGCCATGTCTGTGCTCGATAAAGGAAGATTGCACATCTCCGCTGTCTGTACCGGCATGGCAGAACGGTTGATTTCCGAAATGGTCAATTATGCGGTTGATCGACAGCAATTCGGCAAGCCGATTATGGAGCATCAGCTGATCCAGGCACTGATCGCCGACAGTCAGGCCGAAGCCTACGCGGCGCGATGCATGGTGTTGGAGACAGCCAGACGGCGGGATGCAGCTGAGCCGGTAACACTGCTCGCCAGCTCAACGAAAATGTTTGCCTCGGAGATGGTTGGCCGCGTCGCTGACCGCGCTGTGCAGGTCTTCGGCGGGGCTGGCTATGTCGCGGACTATGGCATTGAACGATTCTACCGCGATGCGCGCATCTTCCGCCTCTATGAGGGAACGACCCAGATCCAGCAGATCATTATCGCCCGGGAATTGGCGAAGGCTGCGAAAAGGGGTGAGCTCTAAGCTGCAAACGCTCACCTGATGTTGCCTGCACTCTACCGAATTGACGAAGCATCGAATGGCGGGCTTATTGCCATCATGCGTCGGCCGTCTTCAGAATGGCTCGAAGATGATGTTGAGAAGTTAGCGGCTGAGGGCATTTCTCACATTTTGCGTCTGCTGACCGAATCTGAGGTGATTGAACTTGGGCTGGAAGGCGAAGAGGAAGCGTGCCACGCGCATGGAATTCACTTCCAGTCTTTTGCAATAGAGGATCGCGGTGTGCCGGAAAACACTACTGCATTCATCACCCTTATTCGGGAGCTTGCCACGACATTCGAAGCCGGTGGCCGCATCGCAGTCCACTGCCGCGCAGGCATTGGTCGGTCTGGGTTAAGCGCAGCAGCGCTACTGGTCTCAAGGGGTATGTCGAGCGATGAGGCGTTCGCAAGGATATCGGAACGGCGACGGGTCACCGTGCCAGATACCGATGATCAAAGGCGCTGGATCGATACGTATTCGGACGCTCTGCAATCATGACGCAAAACAATGACCTAAAAAGCAAGATCGATCAGGCGGTAGCTTTCGTTTCTGCACAGATGAAGTTTGCGCCAACTATCGGTTTGATTCTCGGTTCCGGCCTTGGAGGGCTCGTCGAACAAATCGACGGCGTTGCGATTCCGTACAGGGACATTCCCGGCTTTCCCGTTTCTACAGCGCCCAGTCACGCTGGTGTTCTGCATATTGGGAAGCTGCTGGGTCAGCGCATCGTCGCCATGCAGGGACGCGTCCATATGTATGAAGGCTATAGCGCTCGGGATGTGGCTTTTCCTGTCCATGTCATGGCCTCCCTGGGCGCGGGCACTTTGCTGGTCAGTAATGCCAGCGGCGGCCTAAATTCGGACTATGCCGCAGGCGATATCATGCTGATAGAAGATCATCTGAGCCTGCCGGGGCTTGCCGGTGCCGATCCGACCCGAGGTCCTCACCATGAAGAACTGGGGCCTCGATATACGAGCCTAAATGGTACATATGACAAGGCGTTGCTTGAGATCGCGGAGAAGGCGGCGGTCGCGCTTGATTGCCGGACCCGTCGCGGTGTCTACGGCTTTGTGGTTGGTCCTGCGCTGGAAACTCCGGCGGAGGTGCGTGCTTTGCGGATGCTTGGCTGCGACGCTGTCGGGATGTCGACGGCGCCTGAGGTCATCGTGGCTCGCCAGCGCGGGCTCCGCGTGCTTGGCATCAGCGCGATCTGCAATATTGCGGTTTCGGATGTCCATGATCCCCACATCACCTCAGCCGAAGAGGTCTTCGACGCCTTGACGTCCGCTGCACCGAACCTGCACAAACTGGTTGAAACAGTTCTTATAGAATTGTCGAAGGAGCAATAACGAAATGCCGGATACGGATATCACACCCGCCGATGAGCTTGGCCTCTCTCAAGAGCGGCTCACACGAATGCCGGCATTCTTCGAGAACTATATCGAGGGCAGGAAACTGCCCCATATGGCGTTGCTGGTGAGCCGTAGTGGACAGGTCGCGCACTTCTCGACGCAGGGCGTTATGGATTGGGATACTGGCGCGCCGATCGGTGCAGACACGATTTATCGTATCTATTCCATGACCAAACCGATTACGTCTGTCGCAGCTATGATGCTCTTTGAGGAGGGCAAGATCCGGCTGGAGCATGAGGTCCATCGCTATCTGCCGGAGTTCGCCGATGTGAAAGTCTGGGATGGCGGAACGGCTGATGCTCCGAAACTGAAAGATCCGAACCGGCCCATCGCACTGCATGACCTTTTTACCCACGCATCGGGCATCACCTATGGTTTCCTGATGCAGCATCCTGTCGATGAAATCTATCGCCGGGAGAAGATCGGTCATGCCGCCGACACCGTGCGCGAGACGGCCCGCAAGGTTGCAGCTGCTCCACTCGTCTTTTCGCCTGGTGAAAAGTGGAATTATGGACACTCGATCGATATCGTCGGCGCGATCGTCGAGGAAGTCAGTGGACAGACGTTTGATGCTTTTGTCCGGGAGCGGATTCTCAAGCCATTGGGTATGGTGGATACGGACTTCTTTGTTCCAGAAGACAAACTTCACCGTTTTCCTGCGTGCTATGCCAAAGATGCCACGACGGGTGAGACCGTATTGTATGATCCAGGTGGCGAGGATACACGGCTTTATAAAACGCAGCCAACGCAGCTGAATCCGGGTGGAGGGCTCGTATCGACCGTCCATGACTATCATCAATTTGCAAGAATGCTGCTCAATGGCGGCGCACTGAATGGCGAGCGCCTATTGAGCCCGAAAACGCTTGAATATATGACTGAAAACCATCTGCCGGGTGGCCGGACCATTCTGGGAATGGGCGACCGGACCTTCTCTGAGGCGCGCATGGAGGGCAATGGTTTTGGGCTGCTCGGATCGGTCATGGTGGATACGGTAGAGGCGGCCCAGCCCGGATCTGTTGGCAGCTTTGCCTGGGGTGGCCTGGCCTCCACCTATTTCTGGGTCGATCCTCTTGAGGAATTGATCGGTATCCAGATGACACAGCTTATTCCGTCATCGACCTATCCGATCCGTCCACAATTCCAGCAATTGGTTTACTCAGCAATCGAGTCGTAAGGCCAAAATCGGTTTTCGGATTGGCTTTAACGTCTCCACTGTTTATGAGTGGGTGACCGGAAGGTTATTCGGGGGAAATATGACTGCACCTGCTCAACAAACATTGCGTGTCGAATTCGATTTGAATGCGACAGACATTGCTTACTTCAGAGAAAGACTACACGCGTCCAGACAGAAACGCGGTGTCCGTGACGATGGACAAGTGGTCGAAAAAGCAAAGGCACTTGTCACGGAGGCAAAAACCTCAAACGCGCCGAACTATGTCGTCGACCGCATCGGAAAACTTGAGACCATGCTGTCAATGCTGACAGATCATGATTGGGATTTAACAGGGGACGAGCGCGAACACGTCTTCGACATGCTGGCCTATTTTGCCGATCCCAAGGATCTTATTCCAGACGATATTCCAGGTCTCGGCTTTATCGATGACGCGATCATGATCGAATTGGTTGCGCTGGAACTGGATCCGGAAATCGAAGCCTATATCGACTTTTGTATCAATCGGGAGGAGTTGAAAGCCGGCAATGCCGATGCCAGCCCGATGGACCAGTCCCGAGATTACCTGCAGAGGCGCATGCGGCGGCGACGGCGGCGGCGCTCTGGTGGTGGCTCGGACATGCTGACCTCCTTATTCCAGTCGAGTGGCGGGTGACCGAGACAGATCCAAAAACAAATGCCGTTCGCGACGCTATCCTTTCCCTCGTTGAGGCTAGGGGCGTTGGCAAAACCATTTGCCCGACCGAGGCGGCTAAGAGTGTGTCTGAAGAGAGCTGGCGCAAGGTTTTAAAGGACGTCCGTGCAGAAGCCGTTCGCCTTGCTAAGGCCGGAAAAATTTCGATTTACCGAAAGGGGCGGCAGGCAGATCCGGATACGTTCAAAGGCGTTTATCGATTGGGGCTACCGGGCAAACCCTTACCGAACAGCGACGGCGGAGGCTGAGCCGCCGAGATCGATTTGCAGCCAGTCTGTCCTTGGCAAGTCGTAGACCATGTCCATGACTTCATACTGAATGCCGACAGGTCTGCGGGAGGACGAGTTCCACAGGGCGACAATGCCCGTATCCCGCTCCGGGTCAAACAGGATCATAGCTCTATAGCCCCTTACAGCACCTCTATGGCCGATCACGCGGTGCTCACCGGCATAATCGTAGACCCGCCAGCCATAGCCATAGCTCGCATTCTTGAGCCGCCCGCCATATCGCCGATTTTGTGAGCGCTGCTCGCGCAGGGTTCTGACCCGAGGTTCATGGATTGCTGCAAGCACGTCTGGAGATAATGCTTCGGGATAGAGGCCCATCTGCGCGCGCATATATTCTGCAAGATCGCGGATGGATGAATTAACCCCGCCGGCTGCCGGGACGCGGTAATAGGAATCATTCAAATCTGTCGGCCGGGGCCCGATTTGTCTGCGGCTCTGGCGGTAGGGCCGGGCCCAGTTCCCTGTTCTTTTAAGGCCCAGGCGATCAAGCGTCCCCGATGACATGCCAAGGGGCTCGAAGAGGTTCTCCACAACCACAGCCCGGTAATCATAGCCGGTGACATTAGCCACGATTTCCGAGGCCGCATCGAAGGCAACATTCTGATAGGTGTGGCAGTCGCCAAGCGTGCAGGTCGCCTTCAAGGCTCCTAGGCTGCGTCTGATCACGGCCGGGTCGCGCCCATCCTCCAGTCTCAGATCATAGGCATTGGGCACAATGCCGAGACGATGGGCGAGGACGTCCGCCACTGTCGCACGTGTATGACCGGCATTTGGCAGACGGAGTGATGTGTCGAACTCCGAAACGCGATCGTCAAAGCTCAACAGACCCTCTTCGTTGAGTTGGCCCGTCACACTGGCCGCGACGCTTTTTGAGAGCGATGCCCACCGGAAAACCGTATTCTCGTCCACGGGCAGACCATCCAGATGCGTCTCTCCATAGCCCTCGGCAAATGTAAGTTCGCCATTTTCGACAATCCCTACAGCAAGCCCGACCATATCCGGCTTGGCCGCCAAGATTTTCAGCCTTGTATCGAGACGCTCATAATCGATTGGGCCCGACGACGCCTTTGCACTGAGCAGTAGGATCGATATCGCGAAGACACTGAAAAATCGGAACATAGACGTTGAGCGTATACAAAAACCTGAAGAACAGTACCAACATGTCTTACAGACGATGAATGGCAAATAAATAGGGCATTACAATTGCGTCAACTGACGGCCTGGAATGCACGAAAATCACGCAGTCCACCCGGAAAACTACGTACTGAAAATCCTATTTGCTGCGACTACCTAATTTATCAGGAAAAAATCGCGCTAAGCCCAATCCGGATGTTCCGGCCTGTTTTGGAAAGCGCGACAGGAGGTTCAGCATGACGATCACCACAATGTTCATTCATAATGATGAAGGAGATATCCTTGCTCTGAAGTACGCTGCGGAGCTTGCCAGTCTTCACAAGCAGCCATTGCGCGTTGTCTGCTCCATTCCGGATCCGTCCAATGTCTACGCCTATTCGACGCCTGAGTTTGCCATCGGCGTTTCAACCGTTTTGAGCAAGCAGATCATCGAAGAACAGGAAACCGCTCGGGCACGCAGCGCGGAAGCTTTCGAAAAGGTGATAGCATCGAGTGGCCTATCGACCGATCAGGCCGAGTTTGTCTATGAGCCTGGATATCCACCGGATGTGGCCGCTCGCGAAGCACTTCTGGCGTCGGCTCTGGTCTTCCCGCGTGCTGCGTCTCAAGGCGGTCACGCCCTCTCAGGCTCCTGCGAACATGTCATGATGGACCGCGCGCTGCCCGTACTGATCGCCGGAAACGATCCGAAACCCAGCGGGCCTGTCATTGTTGCTTGGGATGCAAGTGATCAGGCCGCAAGATCATTACGATTCCATGTCCCGCTATTTCGAGAGACCGGTCCATTCATTATTGCGCAGAGCGAAGACGGATTGAAGCGAAGGGGCGATGCAACCTCTCCGGAAACCCTGAAGGCTTGGCTGTCCCATCAAGGCGTTGAAGCCTCCATAGAGAGCGTTTCCAGCCCGGTTGGCAATGGGCTGCTGGAGCTCAGCTATGCCAATGAAGCCGCCATGATCATTTCAGGCGCATATGGCCATAGCCGCGCCGGCCAGTACCTCTTTGGCGGAGTTACCCGAACACTTATGCATGCAGAAGCTGCCCCGGCATTGGCCCTCTGCCACTGAGGCCGGGGGACCTCAAGGCATGTTGTAATCAGTAGAGCTGATGCGGGGCCATGATGACATATGTTTTGTGGGCAGAAAGCGGATTGACCTTGCCGGGAAGCCTCCCTAGTCCCGGGGGATGCTTACGCAACTGAATTCCCTTCGTGGCCTTTCCGACATTGCAGATAAGTACAATGCTATTCTCTGCGATGTCTGGGGTGTGATCCATAATGGACGGGCCGCTTTCGAAGATGCGTGCGAGGCGCTCGTCAATTTTCGGAGTGGCGGCGGACGGGTGGTGCTCCTCACAAACGCTCCCGTCCCGAAGTCCCAGGTCATCAGGTACTTTGAGCCACTGGGTGTGCCGCCAGACGCCTATGATGACTGTGTGTCTTCGGGAGACGCGACTCGCGATGTACTCGTTCAGCACGCAGGTAAAACAATCTGGCGGCTAGGCGCTGATGGCGGATGGGAGCATGACAGGTTCCTCTATGATGGGCTCGACATCGACTTCACCGAAGATCCTTCAAGGGCTGATCTTGGGCTGATAATCGGCCTGCGCGATCAGGAGAATGATCATCCGGATCAATACGCGAAAGAGTTCGAGGGGATTGCAAAGCACGATCTGTCTTTGGTCTGCGCCAATCCCGATATTCAGGTCCGTATTGGCGATAAGCTGCATTGGTGCGGCGGGGCACTGGCGCGGGTTTACGAGCAGGTTGGCGGGTCAGTAATTTATCCCGGTAAGCCGCATTCGACGATCTATGACCTCGCTCGGAAGAAGCTTGAGGCACTTGGGGCTTCAACGGACACTGCGTCCATTCTTGCCATTGGAGATGGTCCTGCCACCGATATCAAAGGCGGCAATTTGCAGAGTATAGACACGCTTTATGTCGGAACCGGACTTACCCAACTCGAAGGCGATGCATTTTTGGAGGGGACAGCCCAGTTGCTCGAGGACCATGGCGTGACGGCAAACTATGTTCAGCCAGCCTTAAGTTGGTAGGAGCATTGCGCCGCGCACCATTTACGGTCTATGCAGCGCGCGCCGAGAGTTAGAAAAGGGGTTCAAGGGATGAGCCATCCGGATACGAAATACTATGAAGACCTGGAGGTGGGCCAGGCCCACGAAACTGTGCACGAAGTCCAGGAAGAAGACATTGTGAAGTTTGCCGAGGTGTCGGGTGACTACAACCCCCTACACATGGACGAAGAGTACGCTGCCGGTACACAGTTCGGCCAGCGGATTGCCCACGGCGCACTTACCGCAAGCTATATATCCGCCATTCTCGGAAATAATCTGCCCGGCCCCGGCGCGATTTTTACCGGTATGTCCATGCGATTTCGCCGTCCTGTGCTGATCGGTGATGAGGTCACGGTGAGGGCCGAGGTCGCCGAAAAGATTGACCGGGGCAACCGCGTGACGCTGAACATTTCCTGCACAGTCAGGGGCAAGCGCGTCATAACCGGGGAAGCGCAAGTTGTTGCGCCGAGCCGCGAGGCCGCTGCCTAAAGGACATCAAATGCCCGTTTATGCCGATTATCGCGATCTGCCCGAAGAAACGAGGGGCATGGCGGTCGCCCTTGGCAATTTCGACGGCATCCATGCCGGTCACCGGGCAGTGATTGATGGCGCGCGCGCGAGTGGACTGCCCTTGGCTGTCGCGACTTTCGAGCCGCCACCAAGGGCCTTGTTTCGTCCAGAAGACCCGCCGTTCCGGATCTTTACCCCGGAACGCCGCAACAAAGCGCTTCTGGATCTTGGAGCAGAAGCGGTGTTCGAGCTCCCTTTCAATTCGGATATGGCGTCCATGAGCGATGAGCAGTTTGCCCGACAGGTGCTGCTCGAAGGTTTGCGGGCGGGGCATGTGTCCGTCGGTTTTGATTTCCGCTTCGGGCGGAGCCGCATGGGCGATGCGCCGCGCCTTGCCTCATTTGGCAGGGCGATGGGCTTCGGCGTAACGGTTGTTGAGAAGATCGAAGCGCTGGGTGACAAGGCGTCATCAACAGCCATGCGACAGGCTTTGCGGGCAGGGATGCCGGAAAAAGCCGCTGAACTCCTTGGCTCGCATTGGACGGTCGACGGAATTGTCGAGCATGGAGAAAAGCGCGGCCGCACAATCGGTTTTCCCACCGCAAATATCCATCTAGGCGACCTTATCCATCCCCGGCATGGCGTTTACGCGGTACGGGTCCACCTTCCAGATGAAGACATCTGGCGAGACGGCGTGGCGAATTTCGGCCGGACGCCTACCACCGGCATACGTGATCCGCTGTTGGAGACCGTTGTCCTCGACTGGGAGGGCGATCTTTACGGCAAGAAGATCGAAGTCGCTTTCGTCGCGTTCCTACGCCCCGAGCTGAAATTCGATGAGCTCGATAAGATGGTCGAGCAGATGCATCGCGATGTGGAGGATGCGAGGGCAGCGCTAGTGACAGCTTAACCCTTCGCTGCTAGAGGCGGTTCATGTTGCAAATACGCGCCATTCGAATTAGCGGCCCGGCCGCGCTCTGAGCAGATAAGGCTCAAATGAGCGTTGCCGGGGACATGACACATTCACCCTGATAGACTGACGACAAGATTCGAAGACGCAAACGACCATGCCCGATACACAAGACAAGCCAGAGCCCGTCAGCGGGCGCGACTATCGCGAAACGCTGTTCCTGCCCAAGACCGAATTTCCCATGCGCGGCGGTCTGCCCAAGGCCGAGCCGGAGTGGATCAAGCGCTGGGACGAGATGAAGCTCTACGAGCAGATGCGCACCGACGCGAAGGCCAGGGGCGCAAAGCCTTGGCTGCTCCATGATGGCCCGCCCTATGCCAATGGCCACATCCACCTCGGCACGGCGATGAACAAGATCCTCAAAGATATCATTGTCCGCTCACATCAACAGCTGGGCTTCGATGCGTCCTATGTGCCGGGTTGGGACTGCCACGGCCTGCCGATCGAATGGAAGGTGGAAGAGGAATTCCGCTCTAAAGGGCGCACGAAGGATGATGTCAGCCCCGGTGAGTTCCGCGCAAGGTGCCGCGAATATGCTCAGGAATGGGTGAACGTGCAGGCCAACGAGTTTCGCTCCCTCGGCGTCGAAGGGGAGTGGGATAATCCCTACCTCACCATGCGTCCGGAATCCGAAGCGAAGATCGTTTCTGAATTCCTCGACATTGCGATGGGCGGTCGGCTGGTTCGCGGCGCGAAACCAGTGATGTGGTCGCCCGTCGAGAAGACGGCGCTAGCCGAAGCCGAGGTCGAGTACCACGACCGGAAAGTGCCTGTGATCTGGGTGAAGTTTCCTGTCTGTCCAGCGAACTGGATTGCGCCATTCGTCAAACGAGGCGATCCAGCTACAAGAGTTCCGGACTGGGTGCTCACACGCCAAAAATGTGCTGATGCCGCCGTAGTCATCTGGACAACAACGCCTTGGACAATCCCCGCTAATCAAGCCGTTTGCTATATGGAAAAAGCGGGGTCTCCGGTCATCAGTTATGGGCTCTATGAAGTCGCAGACGTAATGACTGAAGAAGAGTTGGGATTTCCCCCTTATGCGAAAGTAGGGGATAGACTAATTATTGCTCTTTCTCTCGCCGACAGTGTCGCCAATGCAGCAAAAATCAGGCGACTTGAACTGATCGATCATCTGACAAACGCAGAGCTGTCGCACTTGACGTGCTACCATCCGCTTGCCGCAGACCAATTCTGGTCCGAGCCACGCCCTATGCTCCCCGGCGACCACGTTACCGCCGATGCCGGGACAGGCTTCGTCCATACGGCTCCGGCCCATGGCGAAGACGATTTCAATGTCTGGGTCGAGAGCGGACGGACGACCAAAGACATCCGCCAGATCGTCGACGATGCCGGTTGTTACACCTCCGATGTCCCCCGCTTTGCCGGGCTCGATATCGTCCGCACCTCCGGCAAGAAACGCGGGCAGTCTGGCAAAGCCAATGATGAGGTCATCAAGGCGCTCGCCGAAAGCGGAAACCTCCTGGCGCGGGGCGTCACCGAGATCCGCGATGCCCATTCCTGGCGGTCGAAAGCGCCGGTCATCCGCCGGGCGACACCGCAATGGTTCATCGCCATGGATACGCCCGGCAAGGACGGGAAGACCCTCCGCGACCACGCCATGACGGGGCTTGAGAAGACCGAATTCTTTCCGCCCACGGGCCGCAACCGTCTGACCTCCATGGTAGCCGACCGTCCTGACTGGCTGGTGTCCCGCCAGAGGAATTGGGGCGTGCCGCTCACCATCTTCGTTAACGATGCTGGCGAGCCCCATACGGCCGCGCTACCCGAGGACAAAGCGGCGGCGATCAATGCGCGCATTGTTGATGCCGTGTCGAAAGGCGGCCTTGAAGCCTGGTTCGATACGGATGACGCGGTCTTCCTGGGCGACGATGGCGCTGGCCACGAATGGACCAAGGTGACCGATGTGCTCGATGTCTGGTTCGATAGCGGCACGACTCACGCCTTCTGCATGCGCGACCGCGGCATCATCGATGAAGAGACTGGCCAGGTCGATCTCTATCTCGAAGGTTCAGACCAGCATCGCGGCTGGTTCCAGTCCTCGCTCCTCGAATGCTGCGCGACGCGCGGGATGCCGCCTTATCGCGAAATCCTGACCCATGGTTTCATCGTCGATGCCGACGGCAAGAAGATGTCGAAATCCCTCGGCAACACTGTCGAGCCGGAGCAGATCCAGAAGCAATACGGGATCGAGATCCTGCGAATCTGGGCGGCGTCGGGGGACTATACCGAGGACCTTCGCATCTCAAAGGAGATCATCAAGGGCACCGTCGAGACGTATCGCCGACTGCGGAATACGCTCCGCTATCTCCTTGGTGCGCTGGATGGATTTGCGTGGAAGGAAGCCGTTCCGCGCGATGAAATGCCGGGTCTGGAGCAATGGGTGCTCCACCGACTGAAAGAGCTCGATACGCTCGTGCGCGACGCTTACATGGTCTATGATTTCAAGAAGATCATGGCAGCGATCGTGAACTTCTGCGCGGTAGACCTCTCAGCGGTCTATTTCGATATCCGCAAGGATTCTCTCTACTGCGATGCTCAAGACGAGCTTCGCCGCAGGGCTGCTCGGGCCGTCATGGACGAAGTGCTGGAACGGCTGCTTGTCTGGCTTGCGCCAATCATGCCGTTCACGACGGAGGAAGCGTTCCTGCAGAGCCGCTTCGCCGAGGGAGACAAAGCGAGCGTGCATTTGATGATCTTCCCGGAGACGCCCGAGGAATGGCTCGATGCCGACCTTGCTGTCCGCTGGGAGAAAATCTTCACTGTTCGCCGGGTGGTGACAGGTGCGCTCGAGATCGAGCGCCGGGAAAAGCGTATCGGATCATCGTTGGAAGCTGCCCCGGAGGTGCACATTTCGGATTCGGCTCTTCTGGATCTTGTCGCCTCCGAAGATGCAGCAGATCTGTTCATCACATCCGACGCGACCCTGATCGTAGGCGGTGCGCCGGGCGGTGCATTTGCCCTTGATGATGTCGAAGGCGTTGGGGTCGTTCCAAAGCCTGCCAATGGCATCAAATGCGCGCGGAGCTGGAAGTATTTCGACCCAAAGACAGCAGATCCCGAATTTCCCGACCTCACACCGCGTGATGCGGCGGCCGTTCGGGATTTTGATGCGAGGCAGGGATGAGCGCAGTTCAGAGGGCGATTACGGCCGGTATCATCATTCCTTTCATCCTGATTTTCGATCAGGTGACCAAATGGATGATTCTCGACACAGCGGCGCTCAATGGTCTGAACTGCCTTGATCGGTCCCAGCCCTGCGGACAACTGGAATTCTCGCCCATCTTCAAACTGTCCATGGTCTGGAACAGGGGGATGAGCTTCGGAGCGCTCCAGTCCGAAGGGGTTATGCGTTGGATTCTGGTCATAATGACGGTTGCCATCGCGATCGGATTTGCCGTCTGGCTTTTCCGTGCGACCGGCAAAGTTACCGTTCTGGCATTGTCCCTCGTCGTCGCTGGAGCGATTGGCAATGTAATTGACAGGGTCCGTTTCGGCGCGGTGGTGGACTTTATCGATGTGACGTCCTGGCTACCGATATTCCCATGGGTGTTCAATGTGGCCGATTCCGCCATTACTGTTGGTGCCATCTTGCTCTTGGCAGACCAGCTTATATTCTCCAAAGATCAAGATGGGGTTCGGGCGAACAGCGAGGTTTGACATTTCCGGGCATTGCGCCGGCAGATTTTAAGCCCTGTTTGACAGAGAAGAGACTTTCAGATGACAAAACTCGTTTCAACGCTTGCACTTGGCAGTGCGCTCTGCCTGTCAGCTGCTTGTGCGTCGGGCGGATCAGATAGCCGCCGCGCTGGTACACCGGATGAATTCCGGGTCGTAAAAAAAGCGCCTCTGACGGTGCCGCCGGAATATAGTCTGCGTCCCCCCCGGGCCGGCGTTTCGGTCCCTGCCGAGGTTGATCCGGCACGAGCTGAGCGGGCGATCAGCTTTGGCGAACAATCTGGCATTGATGCCAGCGCGGCGGAGCGAATGCTCGTCGCGAAAGCTGGAGCAATCGCGGTAAACCCGATTATCCGCGAGCAGGTGGACTATGAAGAAGCTGGGTTTCTTCGCAAATCCCGCCGGGTGTCCGGATCCGTGACCGACTGGAGCGGAACTGAAGAAGAGCGCGCCCTGGCCCAGGGCGATAACGCAACGGGCGGCGGTGATGTCATCATAGAGCGCGGCAGCGGTCGCAGAATCAAGCTACCAGGCACGTAGACCTCAGTTTCGACGGCCTGCCGGAAGCAATTCGCCAAATAGGAGTTTGACGCGTCGCCAGTTCGCGCCAGATATTTCCTATAGAGCAGACGGGGGAAATCTAGCTGGCGACGGATCCTGAAATTGTGAACGAGGTGAAACAGCCCTTGCGTGCGCTCGGGGCATTTCGCCTCGTGGAACGTGCCTTGCTGATTGCCACGGCGATTATGACGCTGGCCGCGGCCGGATTGGAAATGGCGAATGTGGTGGCCACCCGCACCGTCATGCTGGCAGATATTCTGCTGATGTTTCTTTACCTCGAAGTTATCGGAATGGTGGCGGCATTTTACCGAGGTAGCGGTGGTTCGCCCTTTGTTTATCCGATCTTCATCGCGATCACCGCGCTGGCGCGTTTGATTGTCCTTCAGGGCAAGGACATGGCCCCGGAGAACATTGTTTTTGAGGCAGGAGCCATTTTGTTGCTTTGCATTGCTGCTGTCATTGTCCTGAGGTTCGGTCGAACCGATACTTGAACAAGCGAACTTTGGTCGCCAGTTCTTCTGATCAGATTAGGCTGATATACTTAGCCAATGCCCGATTCCCATGATCATCTACCACGCCCCATCATTCGGCCGTTGCCAAATGAGGCAGTGAACCGGATTGCTGCCGGTGAAGTGATAGAGCGGCCCGCTGCGGCCGTTAAGGAACTGGTTGAGAACGCGATTGATGCCGGCGCAACGCGCATAGATGTGGAGATCGAGGCTGGCGGGCTAAAACGGCTTGCCGTGTCCGACAATGGCTGCGGAATGACCGGGCAAGATCTGCTGATTGCCCTTGATCGCCACGCCACATCAAAGCTTGCGCCTGATGCTAATGGCCGAATCGATCTTTTGAACATCCACACAATGGGGTTTCGAGGCGAAGCCCTCCCGTCTATCGCATCGGTTTCGCGGTTGACGATCACATCGCTTGCGCATGGCCATGAACCGGCAGAAGTTTTTGTGGAAGCCGGGCGGCGTGAAGGTCCAAAGCCCGCGGCCTGGACGGGCAGCGGTGCGACCGGCACGCGCATTGAGGTGCGGGATCTCTTCCACGCCACGCCAGCGCGGCTTAAATTCATGAAGTCTGAACGGGCCGAGACGATGGCCGTGACCGATACCTGCAGACGTCTCGCCATGTCGCGTGCCGATATTGCTTTTTCTCTTACGAGCAATGGGCGCACGCTATTTCGCCATGCCGCGGAGACAGGCGAGCCTAATGAGGCACGGCTTCGTCGCCTCGGTGCCATAATGGGCCGGGAGTTTCGTGAGAATGCCATTGCTATCGAGGCGGAGCGGGAGGGCGCAACGATTTCCGGTTTCGCTGGACTTCCTACACTCCATCGCAGCAACGCCCAGATGCAGTTCCTCTTCGTCAACGGCCGGCCGGTCAAGGACAGGATGTTGAATGGCGTGATCCGCGGAGCTTATTCGGATTTTCTCGCCCGCGACCGCCACGCCATGGCGGCGCTCTTCGTGGATCTTCATCCTGAATTCGTAGATGTGAATGTGCATCCAGCGAAGACGGAAGTTCGCTTTCGCGATGCTGGGAATGTGCGCGGGCTCTTGATCGGTGCGCTTCGCCATGGCCTTGCAGCTGCTGGCCATCGAGCGTCGACGACGGTTGCGACCGAGGCGCTTGGTCGCCTTCAGACCGAGCCGGTTCAGGCGGATGTGTTCCGGCCATCATCGCTTTGGGCGGAGCCAAAGGGTACCCTGCGGGCAGCAGAAACCTTTACCCCAACGCAACAACCGTCTGCTCCGTTACAAAGCGGTTTTCACGAGGCCGCTGAAGCATATGCCGATGGTGCACCGACGGCCCGTATTGAGCCAGTTCCGACAGAGAAGCCGCCGGTGGATTATCCTTTGGGTGTCGCGCGGGCTCAGCTGCATGAGAATTATATCGTCACCCAGACCGATGACGGCATCGTCATTGTTGACCAGCATGCCGCCCACGAGCGGCTCGTCTATGAAGATATGAAACGCCAGATGGCCAATACCGGCGTCCGGCGTCAGGCCCTGCTGATACCCGAGGTGGTCGAGCTAACCGAGGACGAAGCGGCGAGGGTGATCTCCCGCGCTGACGATCTTCTCGCTTTCGGGCTGGAAGTGGAGCCGTTCGGGGCAGGGGCCGTTTGCGTGCGTGCAACGCCTGCTCTTTTCGGCGAAATGGATGTGAAGGGTCTCGTTCAGGATTTGGCTGATGACTTCGCTGAGTATGAAGACGGCCTCGTCCTGAAAGAGAAGTTCGAAGATGTTATGGGCAACATGGCCTGCCGCGGGTCCGTCCGGTCCGGCCGACGCCTCAATGGTGAGGAGATGAACGCGCTGCTACGCCAGATGGAAGCAACGCCCTATTCAGGCCAGTGCAATCACGGTCGCCCGACCTACGTAGAGCTTAAGCTTGCTGACATTGAGAAGCTCTTTGGACGCAGATGACTACCACTTCTCTTTGAAGGGGCGAAGATCCAATTCGTGGGTCCAGGTGCTGCGCGGCTGGCTATGTACCGCCCAGAAAGTTTCAGCGATATCGTCAGGCTCGAGCGTTCCGTCAGGGCCAAGGCTGTCCAGATACTCCCGGAAGCCATCTTTGGCGCGTTGACCGTTGATCACGCCATCAATGATGATGTGCGCAACATGCACACCCTTGGGGCCATAATCGCGTGCCAGGGCCTGCACGAGATTTCTCAGGGCCGCCTTCGACGAAGCAAAGTGAGCGAAGTTAGGTGCCCCTCGGATAGAACCCGTCGCACCAGTAAAGATGATTGAGCCCTCTCCCTGTTCGCGCATGAGCGGCATCGCCCTTTGCGCTGTCAGAAACGCGCCGAAACAGCCGACTCGCCAGAAATGCTCAAACTGCTCGGCTGAGAGTTCTTCAAAGGGAATGACAGCATTGTTGCCGGCATTGTAGAGCACCGCGGCAATTTTGCCTTTCGCCGTAGCTGCAGCAAACAGGGCGTCCTGGTCGCTTGCAGAGATCACATCGACTTGCATCGCCTCGCAGGAACCACCACCAGCGTTCACCTGGCTTGCGGTTTCTTCGACCTTGGCGAGGGTCCGTCCGGACAGGATGACGTGGAGGCCTTCCCGTGAAAAGCGCCGCGCGAGTGCACCGCCAAGCCCGTTTGGAGCGCCAGCTCCTAAGATGACTACTGTATCTGTCATTGATCTCAGCCAGTTTTCCTGCGGGACCACCAGCCACGCCGTTTTGGCTTGCTGTCTTTGGTTGGTTGCACCGCGTCTTCTATCTTCGTTTCAACAGAAACGGTTTCTTCCACAGGCTCTGTGATAGGCTCAGCTTCCTCTACAACCGACTTTGTCTCAACAGGCTCTGGCTGAACATCCTTTGGGGATTCATCAGCCTCGGCTGTTGCTGCTTCGGTTGGCATTGCTTCGATTGGCGCTGGTTCGGCTTCTGAGGGTTCAAGCTCTGCCGTTGTCGCCTCATCGGTTCGGTCTGTAGCCTCAATGGTCTCGCCGTCAGTCGAGACGTCCGCAGCCTCGGATCGCCCGCGCCGTCCGCGTCTCCGCCCCCGCGAGCGCCTGCGACGGCCTTTCGGTTCATACTCTGACGCTGCTGCCTCGTTATCTTCTCTTGCCTCATCGCGTGTGGCGTCGAGACCCTCCTCCAGTATCTCGCCCGCCATGAGCGACAGGCCATCTAGATGCGCGCCGCCATCCTCCGGTGGTAGATCTTTCCCAACTGGAGGGGATGATTCTATGGGGGGCAGGGCGAGCGCTGCGGCCGTTGCCTCTGCAGCGGCCTTTGCTGTTTCACTCTCCTCACCCCGCCGACGGCGGCGGCCTCCGCGGCGGCCCCTCCGTCGTCGGCGGCGTGGCTCATCCTCCGATGCTTCCCGGTCCTCATCGCTGCTCGATGTCGGATCTTCGCTGCCATAGTCGGAAGCGGCGTCCTCCTCAGCTATTTTTGCCGCAAACGCATCATCATCGGGATCTCCCTCGACAACTGGTTTCGACTTTTTACGCCGCTTGGCCTTTGGATCTTTGTCGATATCGATCTTGAAATCGCCGGGCAGCAAATCGTCTGAAGAGGAAATGGAGATGGCAAAGCCAGCCTCTTCTTCGATGGCGAGGAAGGCCTCTTTCTTGTTGTTCAGGAGATAGATCGCCACATCGCCGGGGGCTTCGACATTCAGCGAAAGCAGACCACCTCCGGCGGCTCTGGCTTCAATCGCTCGTAAGAGCTGCAGCGCTGCCGATGCAAGGGAGCGCTGGCGCCCCGTGCCGTTACAGCTGGCACAAGCGCTAGAGCTTGATTCCAGGACCCCGGTGCGCCGGCGTTGCCGCGAAATTTCCATCAGGCCGAACTGGGAAATCCGGCCATGCTGAACGCGCGCGCGGTCGAGTTTCAGGCAGTCCTTCAGTTTCTTCTCGATGGCACGAATATTCTTGTTCTCATCCATGTCGATGAAATCGATCACGATAAGACCTGCAAGATCGCGCAGCCGCATCTGGCGGCAGGCTTCTTCGGCCGCCTCGAGATTGGTGCTCGTCGCGGTCTGCTCGATATTCCGGCCCCGTGTGGCCTTGCCGGAGTTCACGTCGATCGCAACGAGCGCCTCGGTCTGATTGATGACCAGATAGCCGCCAGATTTCAGTTGCACGACTGGCGAGAAAATCGAGTTCAACTGATCTTCGACATCCTTCGTCACGAACAGTGGCGACTTATCCTTCCACTGCTTCACTTTCTTCGCCTGGCTCGGCATGAGCAGTTTCGCGAGATCCTTCGCCTCGCGATAGGCATTCTCGCCTTGGACAAGGACCTCGCTGATATCTTTGTCATAGAGATCGCGCATGGCGCGGTGTACGAGGTTGCCCTCTTCATTGATCAGGGTTGGCGCGATTGAATTCAGCGTGAGATCGCGAATTTTGTCCCACAATTTCTGGAGATATTCGAAGTCCCGTTTGATATCGGTTTTGGTGCGTTTCGCTCCGGCTGTCCTAACGATCAGGCCCATGCCTTGCGGAACATCGAGGCTCTTCGTGATTGTTTTCAGCCGTCGACGGTCAGATGCGCTGGAAATCTTGCGTGAAATACCACCGCCACGAGGCGTGTTTGGCATCAGCACGCAATACCGACCGGCGAGGGACAAATAGGTCGTCAGAGCCGCCCCTTTATTGCCGCGCTCTTCTTTCACGACCTGGACCAGCATGACTTGCCGGCGGCGGATCACTTCCTGGATCTTATAGCGCCGGGAAGGGTGCGTGCGGCGACGCTGCTTGCGAGGGGCCGCCGCTTCGTCATCTTCCTCGGTACCATCCTCATCATCGTCATCCGCCGAGACGGCGCTTTCGGCGTCATCTCCGTCAGCTGATGCGTCTACCTCAGTGCTTTCATCGCCTTCTTCGTCGGCGTCCGCAGCATCGTCATCATCCTCTTCCGCTGCAGCCGCAGCAGCGAGCTCCGCCTCTTCGCGCAGTAGAGCTTCCCGGTCAGCCTGGGGCAGTTGGTAGTAATCAGGGTGTATTTCGCTGAAGGCGAGGAAGCCGTGGCGGTTACCGCCATATTCAATGAAAGCAGCCTGGAGCGAGGGCTCCACCCGGGTCACCTTCGCTAAATATATGTTTCCTCTTAGTTGTTGCTTTCCTGCAGCTTCAAAGTCGAAATCATCGACACGTCCGTCCGTAACGAGGGCCACTCGGGTCTCTTCGGGGTGGACCGCATCGATCAGCATAAGTTTGCTCATCAAAGGGAACCTTTACATATGTGCCGGCGCGCGCGTCCATTGTGGGCGCGTGTAAGCGTCGCTCAGCCAAAATTACTTTTGCAACTGACCCATAAGCAGCCTGCCGAACCGCATTTGCGGTCGGTTCGAGGTCTGATTTAAGGGCCAGTTCGTGTGCCATTATCTTTACCGGTTTCCGATGGAGGGCGGCGAAATCTCTGCCTTGCACCACCATGGGATGTCTCGATTGCGGTGACATCACCGCGATGCCTCCGTGTTTGCCCAAGTTTTTCCGGTTTGGGAAGCGCAAAGTTGTTAACAGCTGGAGTTTCCGCAGGAACCTGCAGTAAATCTGAGGTTAATACTCTATGTGCCATCAAGTCCCCTGAAACGTGAATCGATCATAGGGGTGAAAAGACCATATGAATTGGGTGTTACGACAGCTAATTCCGATTTTCTGCATTGTATTTTCAGGAGTTTCACACGCTGACATTCACGATGTGAAGGTGCTGGGCGATGGGGTAAATACCCGTATTGTGATTGCTGCTGACAGTGAAATTAGTCACAAGGAATTCATGACCAGCGGTAGCGGTGCGTCCCTTGTGGTGGATGTGTCGAATAAGCCCTGGGTGGGGGCAGACCGCGTTTACCAGCCTATTGGCGGTGTCACATCCTACGATTGGGTCAATGGTCAGCTTGTTTTCTGGCTCGAAGGGCCCATGCTAATTTCGCGGACGCTTGACCTGCCACCCTATGGAGCACGCACCAGTCATCGGGTGATTATTGATCTAATATCAGTGTCCAGTGCGCGGTTCGAACGGGTTGCACGGCAGGACATGCAGAGGCTGGCAAGCCTCGAATCAAAACGCCGACTCGCTTTGGCCGAAGGACCTCGTCTGGTTGCCGCCGGTGGTGAGCAATATGTGATCGTCGTGGATCCGGGCCATGGTGGCCGTGATCCGGGCACCAGCCACCATGGAGCGGTCGAAAGGGCAATTGTTCTGAGCGCATCCAAGCGTTTGAAGACGATATTGGGCGCAAACCCCCGCTATCAGGTTCGTCTAACCCGTGAAGATGACCGCTTTATCGAGCTTGAAGACCGGGTCACTCTGGCACGTGACTGGGGAGCCGATCTCTTCATATCGATCCATGCAGACGCTGCAGCCAGGCCGGGGGTCAAAGGCGCGACGGTTTATACTCTCTCAGCGAAAGGAGAGAAGCGGGTGGACCGCATGGCTGAGCTCTACAATTGGCATTTGCCCATAGAAACAGGGGAGGCCCCCGATGAAGTCGCTGGCATCCTCGAAGACTTCCTGAAGCGGGAAACGAAAACCAATTCGGAAACATTTGCCGCCTTGCTGATCCCTGAGCTTGCTAAAGCCGGGCCAATCCTCCGCAACACGCACCGTAATGAGAACTTCTTCGTACTGCTTGCTCCGGATGTACCTGCTGTGCTCCTCGAGATGGGCTTTCTGACCAATAAGGAAGACGCCAAACGCCTCTCAACGGCGGAAGGACAGAGGCGTTCGATGGCCGCGGTGGCCAATGCGATTGACGCTTACTTTGATCAGCGTGAGCTGCTTCTTGCTCAAAATTAACGAAGCGAGGCTCTTTTGAGAGTGCATAAACGCCTTAGTCTGAACGAAAACCTGTGGCACGCCAGCGAGTCAGCTATATTGGCGCACGACGAATACGAGATCAGATAATGGCAGAAACTGCTTCAACCGGCTTCAGATTGATGACATGGGCGAACCTTCGCCGCGCCGTCATCGCCATGCTTATTCTGGGCGTTCTCGGCCTGCTCGCAATCACTATGTTGTTCATGGCCTGGTCGCGGGATCTTCCAGCTCACGAAACGCTTGCAGAGTATGAGCCGCCCATTACGTCGCGGGTTCATGCGGGAGACGGGGCTCTGATCGCCGAGTTTGCCCAGCAGCACCGGGTCTTCGTGCCATTTGATTCTATCCCAACCCATGTCGTTCAGGCTTTTGTTTCGGCCGAGGACAAGAATTTTTTCGAGCATAACGGTCTCGACTATAGAGGCATCCTGCGTGGCGCGATCAATTCTGCGAAGAACAAGATTGCCGGCTCGGGCGGTCTACAGGGCGGATCAACGATCACCCAGCAAGTCGCCAAGAACATGCTGCTGACTCGCGATCAGACGATTGTCCGGAAGGCGAAAGAGGCGGTCATAGCCCGGCGCATGGAGCGGGCCTTTACCAAGGAAGAGATCCTCGAGCTGTATCTCAATGAGATCTACCTCGGCGGCCGGTCCTATGGTGTGGGGTCTGCGGCGCTACGCTATTTCGGGAAATCGCTGCCTGAACTGGACCTTGCGGAAGCAGCGACCCTGGCATCGCTTGCCAAAGCTCCCAGTAAGGTGAACCCCTACAGTCGGCAGGGAAGGCTGGTACAGCGCCGAGGCTACGTGCTCGGCCGCATGGTGGAAGACGGGTTTATCAGCCGGGATCAGGCCGATACTGCCCAGGCGAGGCCACTTGAAACGGTCAATCGTCTGAAGGGCGCAGAGTATGCTGCGGCAGCCTATTTCGTCGAGGAACTCCGGCGCGAGCTTGTGGGGACCTATGGCGAGGACGCGCTCTATCAGGGGGGGCTCTCGGTCAGGTCTACAATAGATACGAAACTTCAGCTCGCAGCGCAGGAAGCGGTCCAGAACGGTCTGGAAACCTATGACCGCCGCCATGTTTATCGCGGCCCAATTGGGCAGATCGATGCGGTCGGCAAGAGTGCTCAGGACGCGTTGGCGGAAATGGATCTTCCTGGGGGTTCCGGCACATGGGAAGCGGGTCTTATTACGCGCATCTCCGATGAAGGGGCTGCGCTTATGCTGTCTGACGGCAGCACGACTGATCTGCCACCGGAAGATATAATTTGGGCCACGGAGACATTCGAACGTGGAGATGGCAGTTTCGGGCTCCGCCGCGGCGATGTGGTGCTCGCCGAATTTGCCCGGCAGACCGTGAAGGCAGAGGAAGCGGGATCGCCAACTAGCCGGGAAGGAGAGGCGCAGGACGCCAGCGAGCCGGTGGCTCCCACAGAACCGCTTTCGCTTCCGGTTGGTCAGGCCACGCTGCGGCAGATCCCCGAGGTGGAGGGCGCGCTGATTGCCCTCGATCCCCATACAGGCCGTGTGCTTGCCATGGCCGGAGGCTATTCGTTCTGGCGCAGCCAGTTCAATCGCGTGACGCAAGCCGAGCGCCAGCCGGGTTCAAGCTTCAAACCCTTCGTCTATGCCGCGGCACTGGAAAACGGCTATACGCCTGCCTCAAAAGTGCTCGACGCGCCGTTTGTCGACTTTGATGTAGAGGCAGACGATTTCTGGGCTCCGGGCAACTATGCTGATGGCCGGTTTTACGGTCTTACCACCATGCGTGTTGGCCTTGAGCAATCACGTAACCTGATGACGGTTCGCATGGCGCAGGACATTGGGCTGGAACCCATCGTTGAGCTGGCTGAGCGCATGGGCGCTTATGAAAATCTTCCGCCATACATCGCCATGTCCCTTGGTGCAGGAGAGACGACCTTGTGGAGCATGTCGAAGGCCTATGCGGCGTTCGTCAACGGCGGCCGCGAGGTGACGCCGACGCTGCTTGACCGCGTTCAGGACCGCCATGGCCGAACCCTTTACAAACACGATCAGCGCGACTGCTCTGATTGTGTTCTGGAGGAATGGGACGGTGAAGGACCACCTATTTTTCCCGATGAGCGTAAGCAGGTCATTGATCCGATTACGGCCTATCAGGTTGTTCATATGCTTGAGGGCGTGGTTGAGCGAGGCACTGGCCGGAGAGCCCAGCGCGTCGGCAAGCCGCTTGCGGGCAAGACAGGCACAACCAACGACTATGTCGATGCGCTCTTCATGGGCTTTTCTCCCGACCTCGTAGTCGGCGTCTGGGTCGGGTTTGACTCACCAAGGACGCTCGGTGATGGCGAGGCAGGTGGGTCCGTCGCCGCGCCCATCTTCACCGAATTTATGGGTGCTGCTCTGGCTGAGCAACCGGCTCTGCCATTCCGCATTCCGCCGGGCGTGCGCCTTGTGGAGATCGACGCCGAGACCGGGCAGCTTCCAACTGCTGCAACCACAAAACGGATCACCGAGGCTTTCCGGCCCGGCACTGAGCCAGGCATCAATTTTGACGAGGATACCACAAGCCTGTTTGGCTCCGGAAACAGCAGCCTCTTCGGCACCGGCACTGCAGCCGTGTCGAAGGATGAGCCGGCTGAGGACGGTGATTTTCTCACCGGTGAGGATGCCGGACGTCTAGGAACCGACGGTGTTGGCGGCGAATTCATTCCCGGCACCGAGCCTGTCGAAGAGGCTGAGGAGTTCGATCCGACCCAATTCTAAACTGTGCAGGTTGATCGCTTGACCGAGCCTTGCAAATCGCCGAACACCCAGTGGTTCGACCCTGCACAGAGAGAAGAAAATGTCCCTAGACGTCGAAAATCTAATGAGCCAGATCAAGCAGTCTGCTGAACTGCTAAGGAGGCGTCTTTGACTGGGACGTCGCCAC
This sequence comes from Pseudomonadota bacterium, assembly GCA_039196965.1. Lineage (GTDB taxonomy): Bacteria > Pseudomonadota > Alphaproteobacteria > Caulobacterales > Hyphomonadaceae > CALLCD01. The sequence continues at coordinate 58,184 of JBCCUK010000001.1, forward strand.
GAAACGTCTTGCTGAGCTGAACGCGCTCTCTGAAAGCCCCGATTTCTGGAACGATGCCGCATTGGCCCAGGCCATGATGCGGGAACGCACCCGGCTTGCAGATGGCATTGGGGTCGTTGAGGTTCTCGAACGGGAAGTCGCCGATGCCGCAGAACTTATCGAACTCGCCGAAATGGAAGGCGATGACGAGCTGGTTGCTGAAGTAAAGAGCGGTCTCGAAAGGGCGGCCGAACGCGCTGCGCGGGCCGAGCTTGAGGCGCTTCTGTCCGGCGAGGCCGATGGCAACGATACCTACATCCAGATCAATGCCGGGGCAGGGGGGACCGAAAGCCAGGACTGGGCTGGCATGCTGCGACGCATGTATGTCCGCTGGGCGGACGCTCGTGGTTTCACAGTTGAAGAGATCGATGCCCATGATGGCGAAGAGGCGGGCATCAAATCCGCGACGCTTCTATTCAAGGGAGAGAACGCTTTTGGTTGGCTGAAATCGGAGAGCGGTGTGCACCGTCTTGTACGGATTTCGCCCTTCGACTCAAATGCCCGGCGTCACACCAGCTTTGCCAGCGTGTGGATCTACCCCGTGGTCGACGATACGATCGACGTCGACATCAACAAGTCCGATGTGCGTGAGGATACATACCGCGCTTCAGGAGCTGGCGGCCAGCATGTGAACAAGACGGACTCTGCGGTTCGGCTGACCCATGAGCCAACAGGCATCGTCGTGGCCTGTCAGAATGGTCGATCGCAGCATCAGAACCGGGCGACCGCATGGGAAATGCTGCGATCCCGCATCTATGAGCAGGAGCTACAAAAGAAGCTGGAAGCGCAGCAGGAAGCCCATGAGGCAAAAACCGAGATCGGCTGGGGACACCAGATCCGCTCATACGTGCTGCAGCCCTACCAGCTCGTAAAAGATCTGCGCACGGAGGTTGAAACCTCTGATACCGGCGGCGTGCTCGATGGCGATATCGATCTGTTTCTAAGCGCGTCGCTGTCGCACGCTTTGGGCAATGAGCCGGGCGCCCAGGATGCGTAGATTACAGTCATACTAGGGTGACGTTACTCTAACGTTCCAGATATTTCATTTGTGGAAGAGTTAGGGTGAGCGATCCGCTAACGCTTATCAGCCGAACCCGGTTTTCACACCGCTTGCGGATGTTCCTCTACTCGCCGGTGGGTTCGTATTCGGCGATGGGGGAGGGCTGGCAGGTTTTGTCTGAACGGCACTTGATTGCACCGGCGCACTGTTCATCGACTTCAAAGGATCGTCTGCATGTTTGACCTGGCCTTCGAACACAGCGTTCGACTGGATGGCCAGTGATGCGTGGACGATATCACCTTCAACCCTACAGCCCGTCTCAAGCTCTACTTTTCGAGCGCGAATTGATCCAATGACCTTCCCGCGAACGGTGACTGATTGCGCGATGACTTCGCCCTGGATTGACCCGGTTTGACCGATCGTCAGGGACGAGCCTTGAACATCGCCTTCAATCACGCCGTCGATCTGCATTTCGCCCTGGGACGTTACAGATCCTTTGATCACCATATCGGCTGAAATGATCGAAGGCGCAGATCTGGCTCCGGGTTTGGTTCCGGCAGCCCGTACGGCATTCTGTGCCGGTGGGGTCTCCGATTTCGTCGGTTCGCTGCCTTTACCCTTCGTAAACATGTTGTCCTGCCTTCAAAAATCTGCGGGGGTCGTAAGGTTTACCCTGAAAAATGACCTCAAAATGGAGATGAGGCCCGGTTGAGCGACCGCTAGAGCCCATCAGGCCAACCTTATCACCTACAGCAACCGTATCACCTTTCTTTGCAGTAATCGAATGCAAATGGGCATAGCGGGATTTAAAGCCATAGCCGTGGTCGATTTCGACGAGCCGGCCATAGCCGCGCTTACGGCCAGCAAAAACGACCTTGCCGGGCCCTGAGGCGGTGATCGGAGCTTTGTAGTACGCTGCCATATCGATGCCGCTATGCCAGGCGGATCGGCGGCTGAAAGGATCTGCCCGCAGGCCATAATTAGATGTCAGTCGAAGCGGAACACTAGATGGCTGAGCTAGCGGCAAGCTTTCGACAATGCTCTCATAGTTCCGTGTTTCCGCAAGCCGGGCCGCAACCTGGGCCATACGCTCCGCAAACGCTCTCTCCGCAGGATCGCTAATGTCTGACGAACTTAGAGCCAGCATATCGACCAGAGGACCACCGACGGCTTGTTCGTCACCGCCGATGCGGTTGAATCCTACACCCGTGAGCTGCAGCACGCCGCGCGCACGTTCTGCTCGCTCTACGGCGAGTGTTTCAGCGCCATCAAGAAAATCGGCCTGGTTGCCTCGCAATCGCTCCAGGCGTGCGCGCACACCAACGACGTCGATGGCTGAAGCGGTCTGGATCTCCTCGCGAGATTGGCGCGGCTCAGCTTCGTCGATGGATGCCTCCACCAGCATACTCGCGCCATTGCCAATAAGTGCGCTGACTTCCAGCTCATCGCTGCCATTCAGCTCATCGAGTATGATTTTCAGATTCTCATGGCGCTCTTCAAATCCAACGGTTGCGCGTTGGAACGCATCCGTTCTTTCCTCAAGCAGCGACTTGTTAAGCGCTTCCTGAGCGCGAAGTTGCTGAACCCAGCGCTCTAGTCTGGCGACTTCCTGACCGCCTGCGCCACCGTAGGAACCACCTCCCGGAGCGAGGAGAATAATTACCGTCGCATAAAGGCACCACCCTGCTACTGCCAGCCCACCAACGGCCATGATGGACTGCTGCCACGGTGACACTGAGATGTAATTAACGGTTCCGGCGCTGCGGTGATAAATTTGTCGTTCTGGAAAAAAGCGTTCGAAAGTTGATCTTATCCGGTTACGCCACTTCGCCATAATCGCTCACCTACTCGTCGGCTCTATCGCCATACGTCACAATTGACTTGCAACGCCTCTCCCAAGAGCCCTGCGAAAATTAGTAACCTGAACGGTTCCTGAAATGGAACCCCGAAATACACATGCGTGTGATAAAAATACCGCTGCTAAATGAATTATTCATTAAAGTTCCGGGATTCGTTGTGGTCACTGCAGAATTAAGCCCTTAGCCGAGACGCTCCGCCGCCACATCCAGAACGTCTCTGGAATGTCCGGCAACTTTCACTTTAGGCCACACATGTTGAATGATTCCCTCTCCATCAATCAAGAAGGTTGAACGCTGAATCCCCATGAATTTTCGTCCATACATATTCTTTTCCACCCAGACGCCATAAGCCTCGCTTACCTTTGCCTCTTCATCCGACGCAAGACGAATACCCAGACCATGCTTGGCTATAAACTTGTTGTGGGAAGTCGGGCTGTCCTTCGATATCCCGATGATCTGTATACCTGCCTTTTCATAATCTGTCAGATCCTCGGTGAACGCTATGGCCTGCTTCGTGCAGCCGCTCGTATCATCCTTGGGGTAGAAATAGACGACGACGGGAGTGCCCCTGAAATCGGAGAGTTTCAGTCGGCTGTTGCCATCGGCTGGCAGATCAAATTCAGGTGCTGTTGATCCTGGCTCTGGAAGATTAGTCATGACTGTGGTCCTGTGTCGGGGTGTAAATCGAGTATGAGGGCGGATATATCGTTCTGACCCTATTTGTGGAGGGTGAATTTGGTTCGCCAGACCGCGCCAATCATTATTCTGGAAATCGTCGTCGGCCTTGTGCTGGTGGCTGCCATTGCGGTTGTGTCAGTTCTTGTTCGCCTATCGTCTGGGCCAATCGACTTGCAGCGGTTTCGTGGCACGATGGAGCAAAACATCGCCGAAGCTCGGGGTGGCCACCCTGTTACCATTGGGGAGGTCACACTGGAATGGCTGCGTTCGGAGCGGCGTGTGGTGGTCGTCGCCAGCGATCTTGTCTTTTTCGACGACGACAATGCCATTGTTGCCGAGGCGAAGCAGGCAGAACTGCTGGTCAGCACAACGGGTCTTCTGTCTGGTGATTTTCATCTTCTTGGGCTCGATCTGACGGACGGGCGCGTTGAAGTTAGAAGAACCGATGATGCCTGGATCGTCGCAGGTGATAGACTGGGGCCGGTATCACTCACTGATAATGCTAGCAGGGATGATCCGACCATCAGATCCCTCGTTGAAGATGCCAATGCAGGCCTGGTTGAAGCGCTTGGAGTTCTTAAGGTGGCCTCTGGCAATGTAGACTTTGAGACGCTGCGCTTTGACGGTTTGCACATAAATATGATCGATGAGACGGAGGGAACAACGGCCTCTCTGAGAGATGCCGAGGGAGAAATTCTCCGTAGTCAGCAGGGCTTGAGTGCTGTTGTCAGTGGCGACAGCGATTTTGGGGAAGATGGTCCAGGCCGTTTTCGCCTGGAACTCTCGCTTCCGGCGGACTACTCAGAGCTAAACGCATCCTTCGGCTTCAAAGACTGGTCCGTTGCATCGGTGCTACAATGGATTCCGAGCCCGCCCATGAATGTGGGGGATATCCCAGCCAGCGTGTCACTTGATTTTCTTGTCGATGACAAATCGGGTCTGTCGAACCTTGATGTCGATCTCGATATCGGCAGGGGCGAGATGACCATGGCGAACGAGACGTGGACCGTGGAGCGGATTTCCGCCCAGGGGCAGTACACACTCGAGACGGATCAACTGATTCTGGATATCTCTTCGTTCGAAGCGGGGCCGCTGCAGACCAGTGGTCGGCTGGAGATGGATACGCTCCTCAGGAGCGATGGCTCGCGCCCGTTTCGTCTGACCTTCCCGGATCTCACCCTTGATCTCCAGCCGGCCTTTTCCAGGGCGTGGTCCGCCCGGCGCTTCAGGCTCAATGGCACGGCATGGCCTTGGGATCGGAAAATAGATGTGGAGCGGATGTCGCTCTCAACGGGTGAAGCGGATCTGATCGCCACGGGCGGTGTCGAGTTCTTGCGGGATCTTCAGTCTGGCGACCTGCCTGTAAAAATGGATCTCGTGGCAGAAATGTCGGGCAGTCTGCCCCATGATGAGTTCCTGAAGTTCTGGCCTCTCCGCCAGGGTGTTGGTGCCCGAAACTATGTCAAAAATAATGTCCTCGAAGGCGTGCTCACCGATGCCACTTTCGTCTTCGCCTTCGATCGCCGATCCCGGGTCAAGGGTTACTTTGAAGACGATACTATGGATGGAACATTTTCTGTTTCCGGCGTGAGTGTTCGTCCGCTCTCTGACGTTCCGCCCATATTGGAGTCAGAGCTAACCGGAACAATGACCGGAAACTCGGTGAAACTCGATTTCACTGGAGGACGTTTCGCAAGCTGGGAGATTGATGGAGGTTTTGTCCATTATCCTGAACTCAGTCCTCCGGGGGCGGACATGATGGTGTCGGTTTCTGGAAAAGGACCTGCACGAAACATGGTTCAGATTATCAGTGACAGTCGCCTGAAACTGCAAGAGCGGACTGGTTTCAACCCCAGTGAGCTGTCTGGTGAAGCCGCACTCGTGTTCAATCTTGTCCGGCCTGCTTTGCCGGATGTGCCACCCTCGGAGTACCGCTACAATGCTGAGGGGCAGATACGCGGCGGCGGTCTTGCGAACGTCGCGCTTGGATATGATCTGAAAGACAGCGACGCCAGGGTGCAGCTCGATCAGGACGGCATCCATGTATATGGGTTTGGCAATATCTCCGGCGTTCCATTGCAGTATGACTGGCGTAACGGATTCCGCTCTGATGCAGGCCCCGGCGAACTGACGGCGTCGGGTATTTTGACGCCATCCGGACTTAATGAAATGGGTGTTCCTGCAAGGGCTTATTTCAGCGGTGAAGCTCCGATGCTGATGGAAGCGGAGCTGAACGGTAGTCGGCTAGAAGACGTCAATGCCACCGTCGATTTCTCATCCTCGCGGCTCGATGTGTCAGAACTTGGCTGGATTAAACCGGCGGGTAGCCCTGCAAGCCTCGCAATAGAGATATCGCAGGGAGAGAATGGATCGGTGGATCTGCTCGGCAGCTTCGAAGCGGAAACAGCCGCGGTTGAGGCCGATGTAACGATCGAGGAGACAGGGCGTATGCTGCGCGCTGATGTGGATCGCGCCTTCTTGCTGAACAAGGCGGACATTTATGGAAAAGCCCGCCGCGGCGAGGACAACAGCCTGGTCTTCAATGTTGGCGGCGCATTTCTCGATCTCTCGGAAGTCATGGGCAACCTGACCGGCGTCAGGTCCGGCGGTTCAGATATCGCTTCCCGCGTCGGTAAGGTGGCAATGGAAGCTGAAATAGATCAGCTACGGCTTCGTGAGGGCTTCGACATGTTATCGGCGAAAATGCAGCTCGCATCGACCGAGGACGGTTTGAAGACCATAGAAGCAACGGGCCTGACGCAAACCGGGGCAGACTTCACCGCTGCCTACGATGCCAGCGGTCTCGGCGATCCATCCTTCCTTGTGACCAGCGGTGATGCGAGTTTCATTGCCAGTGTTTTTCTCGGTCTCGACGCGCTGGAAGACGGCGAGCTGGAAATGTCCGGCACACTGGCAAGTGGAGATCTGCCAACTCAGGTCCGCGTCGAGGTGACCGATGCCCGCCTAAAGGATGCGCCGCTCTTCACCCAGGTGCTCGGCCTCGCTTCCATTCGCGGCGTTTCAGACATGATTTCCGGCGAAGGTGTTCTATTTACGGAAATCGACATTCCCCTGGCCATCGCCGGTGGGCGCTACAATGTGATCGGGGCGAAGGCCTCCGGGCCAGCCCTCGGGATGACTGCGAATGGGTGGGTCAATACCCAGAGCGGGGGACTCGACCTGAGCGGCGTTCTCGTTCCGAGTTTCGGGCTGAATTCTGCGCTCGGGGGCATTCCCCTTATCGGTGACTTGTTCGTCAGCCGGGACGGCGAAGGGCTTATCTCTCTGCGATACGGTATAGAAGGCACGCTCGATCGCGCCGAGGTTTCGGTAAATCCGCTCTCTGCGGTCACCCCCGGCGTGCTTCGTAGGATTTTCGAAAACCCCGGCAATGATGATGTGCTCGATAGTCTGGAATCGGGCGAGCGGGCTAGCGTGTCCGAATAAGGGCGTGGCGCTTTTTGCCGGCGGAGAGCTTGATCGTGCCATCCTCATTGAGGTCGGTTGAACTCATGGTCGCGTTCTGATCGCCGACGACCTTATCGTTCAAGCGCGCAGCACCCTGTTTGATCATCCGACGGGCATCGCCATTGGATTTCGTAAGCCCGGCCAGCGTAAATGCGGCGGCTACGAGATACCCGTCTTCAAGCTCGGACCCGTCAATCTCCGCCGTCGGCAGAGCATCTGCCGAACCGCCATCGGCGAACACGGCTGCAGCAGCGGCCTCCGCCTCCTTCGCGGCTTGCTCACCGTGCAGCAGTGTCGTTGCTTCATTGGCGAGACGGATTTTCGCCGTGTTGATGTCCGCACCCTCCAGCGCTTCAAGCCCTGCAATGCCCTCTAGCGAAAGCTCCGTGAACAATCGCAGGAACCGGCCAACATCGGCGTCCTCGGTGTTCCGCCAGAACTGCCAGTATTCATAGGGGCTGCGCTGATCTGCATTCAGCCACACCGCTCCGTCTGCGGTCTTGCCCATCTTCGCGCCGGATGCCGTTGTGATCAGGGGCCAGGTCAGACCGAAGGCATCGCCACCATCGGATTTATGGATGAGGTCGACACCGCCCAGAATATTCCCCCACTGGTCCGAACCGCCAATCTGAAGGCGGCAGCCATGGCGGCGGAACAGCTCCAGATAGTCATAGGATTGCAAAAGCAGATAATTGAACTCAAGAAAGGTGTAGGGTTGCTCTGCCTCCAGCCGCCGCGCGACGGTTTCCTGCTTCACCATCGTGTTGATCGTGAAATACTTCCCGACATCGCGCAGCACGTCGATATAGCCGAGCTGCGACAGCCAATCGTCATTATTCACCATGATCGCGTCGGTCGGCCCGTCGCCAAATGTCAGAAAAGGCTCGAACGCCTTGCGGATGCCCTCGGCATTTCGCGCAATTTCATCCTCGGTCAGAATCGGTCGCGATTTCTCTTTATCGGTCGGGTCACCGACTTTTGTGGTTCCGCCGCCAATCAGTACAACCGGCTTGCCACCGCTTTTCTGGAAATGGCGGAGCGTCATGATACCCACCAGGGAGCCGACATGCAGGCTGGTCGCAGTGGCATCGCAGCCATAATAGCAGACCGGGACGCCGCTTTCGCAGTAAGTGTCCAGCTCTTCGGTGTGCGTGACTTGCTTTAGGAAGCCGCGCGCGTCTAGCGTGCGCATGAAGTCTGATGTGTAGTCGCTCATCTCGTCTCTCCGGGGCCGCGTCTGCTAACATGGGAGCGCGCGGTTTTGAACAGCAAAGGTGAGCCATTCGAGCCTGTCTGGGCCATAGGCTTTATGACTGGCACATCCGTCGATGCCGTCGATGCCGCAATGATCCTGACCGATGGGGAAGATGTGCTGAAGTTCGGGCCTGTCGCCGAAATTCCGTATTCAGATCAGGATCGCCGGATTATCCATGAAGCCGTGGGCGCGGCCCGCGATTGGGACTGGCAGGGCCCGGCTCCCGAGAGTGCATTTCTAGAGGCCAAATCCATTGCCGTCGCCCGCCACCGGGACGCCCTCGATAAGCTTTTGCTTGGCTGGGAGGGGCCAACTCCTTCTATCGTTGGCGTTCATGGCCAGACGGTTCTCCACAGGCGCCCGACCGAAGGCCGAATAGGGGCAACGCTTCAAATAATCGATGCGCCGTCTATGCGGGAGCGCCTTGGCTTGCCGCTCGCTTACGACTTCCGGACCGCAGATGTCGATGCTGGCGGCGAGGGGGCACCTCTCGCACCCATTTATCACCGCGCTTTGCTAGATCACGCCAATCTCCAGCATACGGCGGTTCTGAATCTCGGCGGTGTTGCAAACATCACTGCGCTTGATTCCGGAGGCGGTCTCATTGCCTTTGATTGCGGTCCAGCGAATGGTCCTATCGATGAATGGGTCTTGCACCATGGTCGTGGCACCCATGATGCTGATGGCACCCTCGCTGCTGCTGGTAAGGTGGATGAGGACCGGCTCAAAAACATCCTTACCCATCCATACTTTGCCGATGCGCCGCCTAAGTCGCTTGATCGCTATGATTTTAGCGCCTGGCTCATCGAAGGTCTCTCACTCGAGGATGGGGCAGCCACGTTGACCGAGCTTTGCGCACGTGCCGTCGCCCTTGGACTGGGGCGGATAGATGCGCGCGTGGATCGCCTGGTTATTTGCGGCGGTGGCCGGCACAATCCATCGCTCGTTTCCGCTCTCAATCGCACCACACCCTGCAATGTCCAACTCGCAGAGCAAGTCGGCTGGCGCGGGGACTCAATAGAAGCAGAAGCCTTTGCGATGCTGGCCGTTCGCACACTGCGCGGTCTGCCGATCTCCTTTCCCGGCACGACAGGCGTTCAAGAGCCTATGTCAGGCGGGCGGATACTCAGCTGAGAAGCGTCTAACAATTCTCCTGGAGCGGACGAAAACAGTGCAGCCGTATGCTACATGATTTCATCTTTGTGCAGATAAATTCACGTTGCATAGAAGAGGTGGTCTACCGGTCTCCGATTGGAACAAACGCCCGATGCGGCGCTCCTGTATAGATCTGGCGCGGCCGGCCGATCCGTTGGGTTGGGTCCTCGATCATCTCATTCAGCTGGGACAGCCAGCCGACTGTACGCCCGAGGGCGAAGAGCACGGTGAACATCTCCGTCGGGAAGCCCAGAATATCCATGGCGATACCGGAATAGAAATCGACGTTCGGATAGAGTTTCTTCTCGACAAAGTAGTCGTCTTCAAGGGCGATTTTCTCAAGCTCCATGGCCACCTGGAGGAGGTGGGAGTCGCCGATGCCAAGCTCTTCCATGAGCTCATGAACTGTCGCCTGCATGACGCGAGCGCGCGGATCATAGTTTTTGTAGACCCGGTGGCCAAAGCCCATGAGGCGGAAGGGGTCGTCTTTGTCCTTCGCCCGCTTGATGAACTCCGGAATGCGCTCCACCGTTCCGATTTCATTCAGCATGTTGAGGCAGGCTTCATTCGCGCCGCCATGGCTTGGTCCCCATAGGCTGGCAATGCCCGATGCAACGGCTGCAAATGGGTGCGCGCCGGAAGAGCCGGCAAGGCGGACGGTCGAGGTTGATGCGTTCTGCTCGTGGTCGGCCTGAAGGATCATAAGGCGGTCCATGGCGCGGGCGACAACGGGATTTACGACATACTTCTCAGCAGGCACCGAGAAACACATTTGCAGGAAGTTCTCGGCGTAGGAGAGATTGTTCTGGGGATGTACGAAAGGCTGGCCGATCGAGTACTTATAGGCCCGAGCGGCGAGGGTGGACATTTTTGCGATCAGGCGATGGGCGGACAGGTCGCGCTGTTCGGGATCCATAATATCCATGGCGTCTGGATAGAAGGCGGCGAGGGCACCGACGGCCGCAGTCATCATGGCCATGGGGTGGCTGTCACGCCGGAAGCCATCGAAGAACCGGTCCATCTGCGTGTGCAACATGGTGTGGAGTGTGATCGAGGATCTGAAATCGTTGAACTGGCCCTGATTGGGTAGCTCGCCGTAGAGCAGGAGATATGCAACTTCCAGGAAGCCGGATTTGTTGGCGAGTTCGTCAATGGGATAGCCGCGATGGAGCAAGACGCCCTTTTCGCCGTCAATGAATGTAATCTGGCTTTCGCATGAGCCCGTCGAGGTAAAGCCAGGGTCCAGTGTGAAGACGTCAGCCTGGGCATAGAGCGATTTGATATCGATAACATCGGGGCCGTCGGTGCCGCCGAACACTGGCAGCTTTATGGTCTTCCCGTTTACTTCAAGGGTGGCTTCGCCCTTGCTAACAACCTTGTTTTCCATAACTTTCCTAAATCCTGATCCGTCCATTTCACCTGTCACCTTGCTGCGAGGACGCGTCCTCTGATTTCAATTGATCATCCATGCGCACAAGGCTTTCGTCTCGTCCCAGCCAATCTAGCACCTGGTGTAAATCCGGTGCAGGTAGATTTCCGGTCAAGGCCGCGCGCAGGGGCGGACCAAGCTGCCCCATCGACAAACCATGTTTTTCGCCGCTAGCTTGAAGTGTCAGCTTAAGCGCTTCTGCGGCCCACGTGTCTGTCGCGGCTATGTCGTCGCGCAGTAGCGCCAATCGGTCAAGCCCTTCCCCGCGAAGGGATTTTCTTGCCTTTTTGTTCAACTCAAGCGGGCGAGGCACTGTCATGAACGCAAAAGCTTCAGCCAGAGCGGGAATAGTATCGCCCCTGGACCGCATATGCGGCAGCGCAGCAAGGATTTTTTTCTCAAGATCCGGTGTGATGTCGATTGTCTTCTTCAGCTCGCTCATCACCAATAGGCCTAGTTCCGTCTCGGTTTTTCCCTTTATGTAGTGTGCGTTGGTCGCAGAAAGTTTATCGAAATCGAGCCGTGCCGGCGCTTTGCCAATGCCGGAAAGGTCGAAAACTTCTGCTGCTTCATCCAGCGTAAACAGTTCCATATCGCCGTGCGCCCAACCCAGTCGGCAAAGATAGTTATTCATCGCCTCGGGCAGGTACCCCATGTCCCGATATGCCCCAACGCTGAGGGCGCCATGGCGCTTAGAGAGCTTTGCCCCGTCCGGCCCGTGGATCATGGGGACATGGGCGAACGCCGGAATATCCCAGCCGAGCGCTTCATAAATCGGTGTTTGCCGGAAGGCGTTGCGCAGGTGATCGTCTCCCCGGATGATATGGGTCACGCCCATATCGTGATCATCGACTACGACCGCCAGCATGTAAGTCGGCGTTCCATCGGCGCGCAGAAGGATGAGATCGTCTATCTCCTTGGCATCGATCGATACCTCGCCTTGCACTTCATCTTTGACGATGAGCTTGCCATGATCCGGGGCCCGAAGCCTTACGGTGAAAGGTGCATCTGGCGACGGCGCAGGAGCTCCATCCCGCCAGGGCGAGCGATAGGGTGATAGGGCTTCATCCGCTTCGGCGCGCAAAACTGCCCGCTCATCGTCGCTCAGGCCCTCTACTTTAGCGGCTTTCCGTTTCTCTTCACCCAACTCCCGCCGCGCCTGCAGTTCCTCTGGCGTTGCGTAGCATCGGAAAGCCTTGCCCGTTGTGATCATCGCTTCGGCGCACTCAACATGGCGCTTGGCTCGGGCTGCCTGATAGGTCGGTGGCTCATCCGGCGTGATGTCCAGCCAGTCGAGCCCGTTCAGGATAGCGTCAACAGCTTCCCTGGTTGAGCGTGCTTTATCTGTATCTTCAATTCTAAGGAGAAAACGACCGCCCATTCGTCTGGCATAAAGGAGGTTGAACAGGGCGGTCCGGGCACCGCCAATATGCAACATACCGGTTGGCGAGGGCGCAAAACGGGTCGTAACGGACATATTTCCTCTAATATGCTGCAGGTGCGTGGTCGCGCGCCTGACAGGCTTGAACACCTTGATTTGCTTGAAAGCAACCCCGGCGCGGCCCGTGAAGCATGGATTGCGCCCGGCGAAGGCCTCGCTTTCCTTCTTGCATCGTCGATTTGCCTCGGCGCGCTGGTCTATCTTCAGTTGCCCGATGAACCGTCATCATTTCTGATTCTTGCGGGGCTGGTCTCGACGATTATTGGGGCAATAGCGATTTACCGTGTCGGTGTGCCTATCGCGCTTCGCGCCGCAATGCTGACAGTGTTCGGTGTCATGGCAGGTGTCTCCGCTGGGAAGCTGCGTACGGTAACTGCCGATGCACCGGTGATCCCGGCGCTCATGGGACCGGTCATGGTCGAGGGCTGGATTTCCGGTATCGAGCCTGCCGCGAAAGGCGTCCGCCTCCGCATTCGGCCCCATGCGATTGCGCGTTTCGACAGCCATGACCTGCCAAGGGAAATCCGCTTGACCCACAGGCTCGACCTTCGCGTCTCGTCGGGTCGTTTTGTCCGCTGCTGGGCGGTGCTCCGCTCGCCACCCGGCCCGGCCATTCCGGGTGACTATGATTTTCGCCGCGCTGCCTGGTTCGAGGGCCTCGGCGGTGTCGGCTATGTTCAGGGGCGCTGTCGTGGCGGCGTGCTTGGCGCTCCACCGAGTCTACGCCAGCGCTTTGATCTCTTCGTAGCGGCCAAGCGACGCCAGCTTGGAACCTATGTACATTCGGTGGCGGGCGAGCGGGCAGGTGGGTTTGCCGCAGCCCTCGTGTCCGGTGATCGCTCATTCATGGCCCAGGCTGACCAGACAGCCCTGCGCGCTTCTGGCCTTGCCCATCTCCTTGCCATTTCCGGCCTTCATCTCGGTATCGTCGGCGGACTGATTTATCTGATTGTCCGGCGCGGGCTTGCTTTCGTTGAGCCCCTTAGCATCCGATACCCCGTCCAGAAAGCTGCCGCGCTAGCGGCCATCATTGCGACGGCTGTGTATCTCATACTCTCCGGTGCGAGCGTTTCGACCCAGCGCGCCTTCATTATGTCGATGGTGTTCTTCGGGGCCATTCTCTTTGACCGCCCAGCTCTCAGCCTCCGATCCTTTTCCGTTGCCCTGATCGCTGTAACGCTGCTCCGGCCGGAAAGCGTCGTCTCTCCCGGTTTTCAGATGTCCTTTGCCGCGACAGGCGTACTCATCGCGATATACGATGCTTGGTCGCGGGCAAGACCCTATACAGACCGGAGCCTGTTCGGCCGCTTCCGTTTCGGTGCGGCCTCCCTCGTGGTCACTTCGGTTGCCGCTTCAACGGCCACAGCACCTTTCGCCTTCTTTCATTTCGAGCGTCTTGCGCCCCTCGGCCTCGTGGCAAACCTCGTCGCCATGCCGATTGTCAGCCTCGCCAGTGTCCCGGCAGCGGGCCTCGCCATCATCCTTGCTCCCTTCGGTATGTCGGAGTGGGGGCTTCGCGCCTTCGGCGTGTCGCTTGAGCTTATCCTCGCAGTTGCCCACCGCGCGGCCGAGGAAGGCGCGGCCTTCGCTCAGCCAATCAAGGCAATGCCGTCCACAGCCCTTGCCGGTTTCGCTGTGGCGCTTGCGGCTTTCATTGTCCTTCGCAGCTGGGCACGTTTGGCGCTGTCAGCTTTGCTCGCAGCAGCGTCCACCGCCCTTTGGTGGATCTCCCCGCCTGTGCCCGTCTACTGGTCGCCTTCAGGGGAGGTCTATCTAGCGCTCCGCGGTCCTGCCTACTCAATGGCCGAGTTTCAGGAGGCCGACACGCTTGGACCTCTGCGGTTTGACACAGCGGAGGCGGCAGAACCGTGTTCACGGGAGCGATGTCTCTATGAACTCGAAAAGGGAGAAACCGTCTTGCTCTTGAATGCTGGTGCCGCCATCTCCTGCACAGAGTTGTCTGCGATAGACATTGTCCTGTCCGCGGATGATCTTTCCTGCGCGAACACTATAAGCTGGAGCCAAGTCGAGGAAAGTGGCGGGGCCGAAATCCGCCTTGATGCATCAGGCTTGAGCGTTAGGCATCCGCCAAGATGCAGCCCGCGCCCTTGGAGGCAGTGTCCCTAGAAGGGGTTCAGCGTATACCCATCCTGTTGCAGCAGCGCGTGGGCCGTCATCGCCGAGAGCGACATGTGCACGCCCGGCAGTAATTCTTCCGCATCAACATTGTGATAGGTAGCGCTCTGGCCACAGACATAGATGTCCACGCCATTCGCCACTAGCTGTGCTATCAGGTCACGGTTTGGGTTATTCTTGCCGGTGTCTGACTGATAGTGCTCATCCGTCGCGACATCATGGACAGCTTGCCCATGGACGACAAAGGCAAGCGCCATGTTTTCAGGTGCAACACCTGCTTCGGCGTGCATGTTCAGGAAGCGTGCGCCTGTTACGAGAGATTTGTGAAGCTCACCAATTTTTGCCGGCTCGGCAACGTCAAAGCTCACCTTGAAAGAGGCATTAGGCGGCAGTGTATCGCGCTTCTCAACGACCGCTACCGGCCCGTAATCTTCAATTAGCGGCCCAGTATGGAAGCCGGGAGGTTGGGCGGATATGCTGCCAGACACGACACACACTGCAGCAAACGCGGCGGATATTACTCTCATTGGCGATGCTTCCTTTTTTGACGTTTGCCCATGATTATACGGGAATTTTCAGGCAAATTGAATGGTTGCTCCGGTGTCTGCTTTGGGTCAGGGGGAGACGAGCCGGGAGAGTCCGTTGTTGAGCGAAGTTAAGCTGCTGAGATTTTTCTTCTCCTGGCGTTTTCTACAAATGAATCGATCCGTATTGAGGCGTCGGACAGGACGTAAAACGCCGGATGCACGACTCTTTTTGAAAATTTCTTAGCTGTAGCTTCAGCAGACTAGACACTCTGGCGATTTGAACCCCAACGGCTCATCTCAGCCAGAATTGGGTAAATAGTCTCACCATCGCGCGTCAGGGAGTATTCGACCCGAACAGGGACTTCGGGGAAGACTTCTCGGTTTACGAGGCCGTCCTGTTCCAACTCACGTAACGATCTCGTGAGCATGCGATCAGAGGCATGCGGGACCAGGCGCTGCAATTCGGAATACCGCTTCGCGCCCTCCATTAAATGGAACAGGACAACGGGTTTCCATTTTCCGCCTATTAATCCGACGGCCAGTTCTACTGGGCACTCCTCGGAACCCTCTTCGTGGTCTGAATCAAACGACATTTCGCGCCTCTTTTTCTATCCCACTTACACACATGTTAGTTGCACACATTCCTGCATGTAGAAAGACAATTTGCGGATTGCTACCTTAAAATCTGACACATCGAGACGTGTCACTCAATACACCGCGCAGGAGAACAAAAAATGACCATGCCAAAACTATCTATGTCACGGCGCGACGCAGTGTCGGCTCTAGGTGTCGCAGCATTTGCAGGAGCGATCGCGACGAGTGCACACGCGCAATCTGAAAACCCCAAACTAAGGAAAAATGAAATGTCGAACCCAACAACACGCAAAATCGCAGAACGCCCTCACCAGATTGTCGAGCGCGTTGCGGAATTTATGGCAGACGGAGACCTCGAAGGCGTAGTTTCTATGTTCCACCCAGATGTGCGGATCGCGTTGGATCCTGACAATGCTGATCCGCTCGTAGGCCAAGACGCTGCACGCGAAATTTTCAAGGACGCTTGTGCAGCCCGCGCGATCCTCAAAGGCACTGTTTCTGGCGAGATGATCAACGGTGACACCGCCATTCTGCAAGGCGAGTGGACGATGGAAGGCCCGGACGGTACTCCGATGGGCGGCGGCACGTCTACAGAGGTCGCCAAACAGCTCCCTAATGGCGGGTGGACTTACTTCATCGATTGTCCAATCAGCGTGCCCAAGCCGGTTCGCGGTTAGCCCTCGTCACACACGCAAGAAACTTTGAGCAAGCGCGACATCGCGCTTGCCGGTTTCCTTTGTCCAATTCCACAGGTCTCGTAAGAAAGTAGCGCTCATGAAAGCCGCAATTTATCGCAAAATCGGTCCAGCTGCAGATGTGCTGGAAATCGTTGACTGGGATATGCCTAAACCTGCTCCAGGGCAGGTCCTGGTAAAACTCTACGCTTCCGGCGTTAATCCAACCGACACCAAAACCCGCGCGGGCATCTTTCCAATTCAGGGCGCTTGGTCTCACGTTTTACCGCACCATGACGGGGCCGGTATTATCGAAGCTGTCGGCACTGGCGTCTCAGAAGATCGCGTTGGCCAAAGGGTTTGGCTGCATTCTGTGCAATGGGATGAAGGTGAAGGGACGGCAGCAGAATACGCTGTATGCCCGGACGAGAAAGCGATCCCGCTCTCAGAAGAGATTTCGTTCGAGGCGGGCGCAACGTTCGGCGTGCCTTTACTGACAGCGTATCATGCTGTCACGATGGATGGCCCAGTTCCTGGTAAAACGCTGCTTGTGCAGGGCGGAGCAGGCGCTGTCGGCAACTATGCGATCCAAATTGCTAAGCGCAAAGGTGCGACTGTCATTGCAACGGTGAGTTCATCGGCGAAGGCTAAAGCGGCGCTCAATGCAGGAGCCGATCACGTCATAAACTATTTGGACGAGGACATCGTCAAAAGAGTTAGTGAGATCACGGATGGTGTGGGCGTCGACCATATCGTCGAAGTCAATCTCAGCGAGAATGCAACGGTTTTGCCGCGCGTCCTGAAAAATGGCGGGTTTGTTGCGGCCTACGGATCGGATGCTTTCTCAGCAGACTTCCCTATGGTTGAGGCGGTGATTCAGCAAATACGCCTCGGCTTTTTCATTGTCTTCATGCTGCCAGGCGATGTCCTTCGCAATGCAACTATCGACCTCACCTCCATGCTGAGTAACGGAGAAATCGAGGCCCCAATTCATCAGTGTTTTCCGCTGATGGAAATTGCCAAAGCTCATGAAGCTGTCGACGCTAAGAGTACCATTGGCAACGTCGTTGTGACGCTAAACTGACCTCCTCACAATCTTATCTTTTCAAGTCCAAAGGATCAAAAATGAGCACGCTTCTCGTAATAGATACAAGTCCTAGCCGAGGCGCTGTTTCTCGTCGCCTGACGCAGAGATTTGTCGCTGAATGGACAGAGTCAAACCCAGGTGGAACGGTGCTGCGGCAAGACGTTGGGACCAATGCGCCCGATCAGCTAAATGATGAGCTGATTGAAGCTTTGCGACGCAACCCCGAGAGCGTGAATGAGTACCAGTCAAAAGCGCTCGCTGCTTCCGATGCGATGATCGACGAAATAGTTCGGGCGGACATGATCGTGATCGGAGCTCCGATGCACAACTTCACAATAACCGGGCCTTTCCGAACATGGCTCGATCACGTTGCTCGGCCGGGTAAGACGTTCGGATTTAATGAGACCGGAGCTTTCGGGCTTCTGGAGGACAAGCCCGTATATGTCCTCTCCACGCGTGGCGGAGACTATGGCAACGGCGATCCCAGTGAACCTCATCCAGCAGATTTCCAATCAAACTATATGCGTCACATTTTCGGCTTCATGGGACTTCGGTCGCTGAGCATCATCGCAGCAAACGGTTTGGATATGGGAGACGAGCCACGTGCTGCAGGAATTGACGAAGCGGAGCATAAAATTCGAGCCATCTTTGCTGATTAAGTCCTCCACCCTCGGAATTTGTAGGTAAAAAGCGGACGTAACGAGCGGCCTTTTAGGGTGCCGATTCATTCAGTCATTGCAACACATGCATTTAATCGCTCAGCTGGGGTCTCATAATCCAGTGTTTTCTCGGGCGTTCATTTCAAAAGGAGCAGCCAATGCAGATTGAGTATTTTCAAGATCTCTTCGCAGATTTTGGCGTCATCTCCACCCGCAAGATGTTTGGCGTAGATGGGCTTTATTGCGATGGATTATTCTTCGCCATAATCGCGGATGACGAGCTTTGGCTAAAAGTCGACGACACATCGCGGGCTGAATTCGAGGCGGTAGGCGCCGAACAATACATGTTCGAGATGAAGGGAAAGCCGTCTCCGATACCCTATTATCGAGCACCAGAAGGCATCTTTGATGATGAGGACAGATTGGAGCATTGGACGAAGCTCGCCCTCGGCGCGGCGCTTAGAAACAGAAAACCGCGAAAGAAGAAGTCGCGCGGACATAATAAGCGACCACTTTAGGGCGTTTTGAGCCGCTCGTTTATGTCTCTAACGCCGCCGAAAGCTGCCCTACGCCTTACCTCAAAAAAACTATCCACACCCCTCCGCCTTCACGATACGCTTTGTTGACGCCGGATACTTCGCCAGCAAAGCACTCGCGCGCGTCGGTCTTGGCGAAAACCCGCCTCCGCAATTCGGGCAGGTGCCTGCCAGCATACCCTCGGCGCAGGTAAAGCAGAAGGTGCACTCAAAAGAGCAGATGACCGCCTCAGCGCTGTCCGGTGGCAGATCCTTGTCGCAGCATTCGCAGCTTGGGCGCATGTCCAGCATGGTGATTTCCCTCCAATTGGCTCGACGTGACAAACGCCGTGCACTGTCTAGTATCACGAATTGAGGAAACGTACTGGATCTTTGCGCCATGAAACTTCGCATTCTGATGCGGCAAATCCACAATTGGTCGTCCATCGTGGTCGCCTTGCCTCTTATCATCATGATTGGGGCGGGGCTCGTTCTGATGCTGAAAAAGGAGATTGCCTGGATTCAGCCGCCGACGGAGCGCGGTGTGGAGGCCGGCGCGCCGACGCTCGCCCTTGAGGATATGTTCGCCGCTGCCAGAACGGTCGAGGCCGCCGGGTTTCAGACCTGGGAGGATATCGACCGGATTGATCTCCGCCCCGGAAAGGGCGTCGCGAAGTTTCGCGGTGAGAACAGTTGGGAAGTGCAGGTCGATACCAGCTCTGGTGAGGTCCTCCATGCGGCTTTCCGCCGGTCCGACATTATTGAGAGCATCCATGATGGCAGCTTTTTCGCTTCATGGGCGAAGCTCTATCTGTTCCTTCCCGCGGGAATTGTTCTCTTCGGGCTTTGGCTTACAGGACTCTATTTGTTCTTCTTGCCCCACGTGAAAAAGTGGCAGAAACAAAGAGCAAAGCGCGCGGTGACAATGAAAGCCGCCGAGTAAACACCGCCTGACCGAAGACGACCGGGTAAGGTGACAGGGCTGAGGAGATGTCTATGATAAAACGCCTGTTCGGAGCAGTGCTCGCCGCTGCATTGATTGTTGCGCCGTGCGGTGCCGCGCAGCCCATTGACGGCTCGATGTTTGCCGGCATGAAGGCTCGCCTCGTCGGTCCGGCCACGATGAGCGGACGCATTGCTGCGGTCGATTCTGTAGCGGATAATCCGAACTTTATCGTGGCGGGGGCCTCCACTGGTGGCGTTTGGATATCGGAGAATGGCGGACTGAACTGGACGCCAGTTTTCGACGATCAGCCGGTGGCCTCAATCGGCGCTGTGGCCATCAACCAGCAGAACCCGGACATTATCTGGGTCGGCACAGGCGAGGGCAATGTCCGCAACTCCACCTCCGTCGGCGGCGGCGTCTACAAGTCACTCAATGGCGGTGACACCTGGGAGTATGTTGGCCTGCGCGAAAGCGAGCGCATTCATCGTATCGCCCTTCATCCGACAGACCCGGACACTGCCTACATAGCTGCTCTCGGTCCGCTATGGAGCGACGGCGAAACCCGCGGGCTGTTTCGCACCACCGATGGCGGTGAGACGTGGGAAAAGATTCTTTATGTCGATGAGCGTACCGGCGCGACGGACATTCGCATGGTGCCCGGCAATCCGAATAAGCTCTTTGCTGGCATGTGGGAATTCCGGCGCCAGCCCTATTTCTTCAAATCAGGCGGTCCCGGTTCCGGTATCTATATGTCCCTTGATGGCGGCGACACCTGGAAGCAGCTGACCGAGGAAGACGGTCTGCCGAAGGGCGAGCTTGGCCGCTCAGCCTTTGCGATTTCACCCGCCAACCCCGACCGCATCTATGCGCTTATCGAGGCTGAAGAGAGTGCCCTCGCACGCTCCGACGATGGCGGAAAAAGCTGGTCGCTGGTAAACACCGATTACGACATCAATGATCGCCCATTTTACTATGGTGACATCTCCGTCGACCCGGTGAATCCCAATCTCGTCTACCGTATCGGCAGCCGGGTGAAGGTCTCCGAGGATGGCGGCAAGACATTGGAATACATGCCGGCCATCGACTGCTGCGCTGCGTCGAACACGATCCACATCGACACCCATGCCTGGTGGATCAATCCGAATGATCCGAAGCACATGATTGATGGCAATGACGGCGGCATCGCCATTACCCGTGATGGCGGGGAGACCTGGCGGTATGTCCGCAATCTGCCCTTAGCGCAGTTCTACCACATCTCGGTCGACAATGAGGTGCCTTACAACATCCTCGGTGGGTTGCAGGACAATGGTTCCTGGCGCGGGCCGTCCGAAGTCTTCGAAAATGGAGGCATACGGAACTTCCACTGGTATGAAGTCGCCTTCGGGGACGGTTTCGATACCCAGGCCGACCCTGAAAACAATCGGCGCGGCTACGCGATGAGCCAGGGTGGATTTCTCTATCGCTGGGATCTGGATATTGGTGAAAGCCGTCTGATCAGACCTGACCCCGTCGAAGGTATTGACCTCCGCTACAACTGGAATTCGGGTTTCGCCCAGGATCCTTTCGACCCGGCGACGATCTATCTCGGCAGCCAGTTCGTGCACAAATCAGCTGACCGTGGGATCACGTGGACTGCCATCAGTGGCGATCTCACCACGAACAATCCGGACACCCAAACCTTTACGGAAAGCGGTGGGCTGACCCCCGACGTGACAGCGGCGGAGAACTACAACTCGATCACCATGATAGTGCCGAGCCCGGTGGAACAGGGCACGATGTGGGTGGGCACCGATGATGGCCGCATCCACGTTACCCGTGATGGCGGCGGGAGTTGGGCGAGTGTGGAGGGCCGCCTGCGCGGCGGGCCGGATAATCCATGGGTCTCGACCATATTTGCGTCGCCCCACGATCCATCGGTGGCCTATATAACGCTCGACAATCACCGCAATGGTGATATGAGCACCTATGTTTACCGGGTCAGCAATTACGGCCGTAACTGGGCCTCGATCGCCACTGACGAAATATCCGGATACGCTGCTTCGATCCTTCAGGATGCTGAAGATCCGGAGCTTCTCTTCCTCGGCACGGAGTTTGGTCTTCACGTCAGCCTGAATGGTGGCCGGAACTGGACGAAGTGGACTGAGGGCATGCCCACAGTGCAGGTCGCCGATATTGTTCAGCAGGAGCGCGAAGGCGATATCATATTGGGCACCCATGGCCGGGCTGCCTTTGTTATTGAAGACGTGGCGGCTCTGCGCGGCTTGTCATTCAACGCGTTCAACCGCCGCTTCTCCTTGCTCGACGTTTCCAAGGGGCAGCAGTACCGCCGATCGCAAACGCCATCGATACGTTTCCCGGGCAGTGGAGAGTTCCGGGCCGACAATTCCCCCTATGGTGCCATGATCACTTTCATAGCGAGCGGTGATGATCTGCCGCATCCGGATGAAATGGCCGAACGTGAACGGAAAATCGCTGAACGGACGGATAAAGACATGGATGCAGAGGACGATGAAAAGGATACAAAGTCTCCGAAGCTGACCGTCGAGGTGAGGAGTGGCGATGAGCTGATCCGCACTTTCAAATCCGATGTCCATCAGGGCATTAATCGGGTGATGTGGGATCTCAGCCGCGACGGCCTCATACCCGTCGAGGCCGACGACGCCCCAAAGGATGGAACATTACCCCCCAGCCGCCAGGTTGTTCCGGGCACCTACCATATCACGGTCAAATTTGAGGACGCCGAAGCCACTAGATCAGTGGACGTTCTGGCAGATCCGCGCAGCACCTACTCTCCGGATGACCACCGTGCCAACGACGCGTTCCTTGCCGAGGTTGAGGCGCTGCAATCCCAGATGAATGATGCGCTCCTGCAAATCATCGATGCCCGGCGGGACATTGCTAGCATCGATACGCTTATCTCAGAACGGAAACGGCGTGACTCAATCGACGGGGACGATGAAGGTCATCCTCTGAACGCGCTTGGCAAACAGGGCAGAGATCTGAAGACGGCGCTCGATGAAGCGGAAAAACGCTTTCGCGTGCCACCGGAAACCAAGGGCATCATATTTGACGCCGACAAGGCCGGCAGCCGCATAGGCCTCGCCGCTTTCTATGCCGGGTCGACCTATGACTCACCGTCCGCCGGAGCCCGCAAGGAGTTCGCCAGAGCACGCGATACACTCGATTCCGCAATCGATGAGTTGAACGCTGTTCTAAGCGGTGACCTCGTCGTCTTCAGGACCGCTATTCTGGAAGCGGATATCGATTTGCTGGACCAGTCACCGGTCGCCAAATGATCACGTTGAAAGACCTTGCAGGCAAGACAGCCATCGTCACCGGTGCAGGTGACGGTATCGGTGAAATGCTGGCCAAGGGTCTTTCTGGTCTCGGCATGTCGGTTGGTGTTTTGGACATCCGAGAAGGTGCCGCCATCCGTATTGCGGAGGAGATTGGGGGGAGCGCCTTTCCCTTAGTCGCCGATGTGAGCGACCGAGATCAGCTGCTTGCTATCGCTGAAGATGTGAAATCCCGCGGAAATGGATTGTCCTTCCTCTGGATCAATGCCGGAGCCGGTGTCGGAGCCAATCTGATTGGTGGCAAACCTTCCGTGATCGAATGGGCCTATGCGGTAAACGTATTGGGTGTGATCTGGACGGCCCAGACTTTCGTCCCCTTGCTGAAAGAAACGGACGGTGCCCGCCATCTCGGCGTAACGGCGTCCACGGCGAGCCTCCGCGATCCTGACATGCCACTCACACTCTATGGCGCAACCAAGCAGGGAGCCTTTGCTGTTGCCGAGGGCCTTCGCAATGAAGTGGCCGAGGACGGGATCGCTACGACTATTCTCTGCCCCGGTCTGCTGAACACGAAGATCTGGGACGGTGCGCGCGCCCGGCCGGACCGTTTCGGTGGCCCCCGCGCGATGGACCCATCCGTCTCGAAAAGATGGGACGACGCCAAGACGCCGGATGTGATGTGGCCATATATCGAAACGAAAATCGCGAGCGGCGGTGGTTACCTTGTCTGCAATACGGAAGGGGATGTCCGTGATATCCATGCCGAGCGGGCAAGGGTCATAGCCGACGCTTTTGTCGACGTCTAAGGGAGGAATTTAATGAAACGCGGACTACAAATTGCCCTGGGGGTGCTGTCGCTCATCCCGCTCTTTTTTGCTGGCTTGGGACTCGTTGAAGGGGCGGGCCGCTTTCTTCCCGATGGCGCGCCGGCTGCGCTAGACAATCAGTACAGATATTTTTCAGCGATCTACCTCGTTGTCACCTTCACTATCTGGTGGGTCATACCGAACATCGAGCGACACAAAGTTCCAGTGCGAATTATTGCCGGATGTATCTTCCTCGGAGGCCTTGCCAGGCTTCTCTCATATCTCACCGTCGGTCCCGGTCAGCCAGAACAGTTTGCCGGCATGATTCTGGAGATCGTAGCGATCCTCTTTATCCCATGGCAGGCCGCTGTAGCGAAACGGGCCGGTGTGGCTTGAATGTGAGAATGCCCTACCGATCACTCTCTGCTTCATCGCGCAGTTTCTGTTCTGCTTCTTCAAGCCGCCGGTCGAGATAGGTTTCGCAAGCCGTTTCCATTTCCTCGAGCTTGTTCTGATAGAAATGGTTCGCGCCGGAAATCACACCGCGTTCGATGACCTCGCCGGTCTGCACCCGCACTTTAGAAAGCGCCCGCTCGACGTCCTGTGGTGCACAAACCTGATCATTGTCCCCGCAGAGGATTAAACCTGAGGCCGGGCAGGGGGCGAGGAAGGACAGATCATAGTGGTTGGCGGGGGGAGAGAGTGCGAGGAAACCATCGATCTCCGGGCGACGCATAAGAAGCTGTAGCGTGATCCAGGCCCCGAAAGAGTATCCTGCGACCCACACATAGCGTGGGTTCTCGGAAAGCGACTCTATATAGTCGAGGATGTATGCGGCGTCTGAGAGCTCCCCCACGCCCGCATCATATTGGCCCTGTGATCGACCAACGCCCCGCGAGTTGAACCGCAGTACTCCGAAACCCTTCCGCTCAAACATCTTATAAAGCGTGATTGCCACCGGGTCCTGCATCGTCCCGCCAGCCCGGGGATGGGCATGAAGGATCAACGCCAGGGGCGCGCCTTCCGCGGGAGGTTCCGTATAACGTGCTTCAATCCGGCCGGCTGGACCGGGGATAATGAGTTCTGCCATCGAGAAATTCCCTCACCATTGCCTTGTTTGTCTGTTTTGAAGGCGGTCTCATAGGCGAGTTAAGCCACAAATTGCAAGTTTTTGTTCAGTTGGCGACAAATTCGTACCTGCCTACCCAACCCGGTCTGTCTGGGTTACATGCCTGTCCATGATCTATGCAGACTATAATGCCACCGCTCCGCTGCGCCCCGAAGCGCGGGCCGCTATGGCAGAAGCTATGGACATACAGGCCAATCCCTCATCGGTGCATGGGGCAGGGCGGACTGCCCGAAAGGTGCTGGAAACCGCCCGCCGCCAGATTGGCGAGGCCATTGGTGTATCTGCAAAAGACATCGTGTTCACGAGCGGCGGTACGGAAGCCAATGCCCTTGTCTTGCATGGAGTCGTCCGAGCTCTCGATGGCAAGGCCACACTTTATATCTCCGCCATAGAACACGAGGCAGTTACCCAGAATGCCGGGCTGGTCGGCGCGCCCATCCGCTCTGTGCCTGTGACGTCTTCCGGCATTATCGATCTTGAAGCGCTTTCGAAGCTGCTCGCGGACCACTCGGAAGCCGATGGCACACCTATCCTTGCCCTGATGCAAGCCAATAATGAGACCGGTGTCATTCAGCCTGTCGCCGAGGCTGCGGCCATTGTCCGCGAAGCAGGGGGCCTTGTGCATTGCGATGCGGTCCAGGGCCTTGGCAAGATCCCGGTCAATGCGCTTCTCCTCGGCCCGGACTATATTGCCCTCTCGGCACACAAGTGCGGCGGCCCCCAGGGCGTCGGCGCGTTGTGGGTGAGGGCGGGCGCGCCGCTGAAACCTGTCCAGCTTGGCGGCGGGCAGGAGCGCAGCCTCCGCTCCGGCACCGAGAATCTCATCGGCATTGCCGGTTTCGGTGCCGCCGCAGCAGCGAGCGTCGAAAAACTTGATGATTTTGCCAGACTTGGCCTGCTCCGCGACGCGATGGAGGATCAGCTTATTGCTGACGGAGGCGTGACGATTTTCGGCCGTGACGCTGACCGCCTTCCGAATACATCTTCCTTTGGATTCAAGGGTTTCAGGAGCGATACCCAAGTCATGGCCATGGATCTGGCTGGTATTTGCATCAGCGCCGGGGCCGCCTGCTCCTCCGGAAGAGTATCCCAATCGCTTGTTCTGGGGGCGATGGGCGTTGAAAGCGCCCTTGCATCGTCGGCCATCCGCACCAGTTATGGATGGAAGAGTGCTGAAAAGGATTTTGCCGCAACGGCCAATGCGTGGTTAAAGGCTCGGGAGCGTGCGAATCTTGTGAGGAGTGGCTAGGCATGGATTGCTGCGGCGGCGTTGAAACACATACAGACGAATGTATTGAAGTGAAGGTGAAAGACGGCATCGACGCCGGTACGGTCGAGGCTGCGAAAGCCCTAGAATCTAAGAACTATTCTGCTGGTTTCACGACGGAAATCGAGCAGGATTTTGCTCCCAAGGGCCTGAATGATGATATTGTCCGCTTCATCTCCGCTAAGAAAGAAGAACCGGAATGGATGCTGGAATGGCGGCTCAAGGCCTTTGAGCGCTGGCAGACCATGGAAGAGCCGAGCTGGGCGATGGTGGATTATCCGGACATCGATTATCAGAACGCCTATTACTATGCAGAGCCAAAGGGCGGCTCAAAATATGAGTCGATTGATGATGTCCCGGAAGAAATTCTGAAGGACTTCGAAAAACTTGGCATTCCCCTCCGCGAAGCTGAAGTGTTGCTCGGCGTGAAGGGTGCGGCCGCCTCCGCCGCCGAGGCTCGCGAGAAGAAAGACGCTGACGATCGGCCTCGCGTCGCCGTGGATGCCGTTTTCGACAGCGTTTCCGTCGCCACTACCTTCCAGGACGAGCTAAAGAAAGCCGGCGTGATCTTCATGTCGATTTCCGAAGCCATCCGGGAGCACCCGGAGCTTGTTCGCAAATATATGGGCTCCGTCGTTCCCGTATCAGACAATTTCTTCGCTACGCTCAATTGCGCTGTCTTTTCTGATGGGACTTTCGTTTATGTTCCGCCGGGTGTCCGCTGCCCCATGGAGCTGTCCACCTATTTCCGCATGAATGCTGAAGGGACCGGCCAGTTCGAGCGCACGCTGATCATAGCCGACGAAGGCTCCTATGTCTCCTATCTGGAAGGCTGTACCGCGCCGATGCGCGACGAAAATCAGCTCCACGCGGCGGTGGTGGAACTGGTGGCCCTCGAAGATGCCGAAATCAAATACTCCACAGTCCAGAACTGGTGGCCGGGCGATGAAGATGGCAATGGCGGCGTCTACAATTTCGTCACTAAGCGTGGCGACTGCCGCGGTGCGCGCTCAAAGATTTCGTGGACCCAGGTCGAAACCGGCTCTGCCGTCACCTGGAAATATCCATCCTGCATCCTCCGCGGCGATGACAGCGTCGGCGAGTTCTACTCCATCGCTGTTACCAATGGCCGCCAGCAGGCCGACACCGGCACGAAGATGATCCACCTTGGCGAGCGCACCTCGTCTCGCATCATCTCCAAGGGTATCTCCGCCGGGAAATCGAACTCCACCTATCGCGGTCTTGTCTCCGTCAATCGCAAGGCCGAAAAGGCGAGGAACTTTACCCAGTGCGACAGTCTCCTGATCGGCGACCGCTGTGGGGCACACACTGTGCCTTATGTGGAAAACCGCCGGGCCGATGCCCAGCTGGAGCACGAGGCGACCACTACCAAGCTCTCCGAAGACCAGATGTTCTATGCCCGCCAGCGCGGCCTCGACGAGGAAAAGGCTGTCGCTCTCCTCGTCAATGGCTTCGTCCGCGATGTGCTCCAGGAACTTCCCATGGAGTTTGCAGTCGAAGCGCAGAAGCTGCTTGAGGTGAGTCTAGAAGGCAGTGTTGGGTAGAAAGCTTTCCAGTCTCGGCAAGCCTCGCTGCATGCATCAGTGCGCCCATATCGGAGCCCGCTGCTTTCACCAATGAGACCGTAGTTTTCGAGAGCGGCGGTTTCACATTTGCCGCCCGGGTTGAGGATGGCGAGCTTCTTGTCAAAGTGCCGTGCTGCCAAACCTATGATGCCGATGATGATTTCAAGGCGCTAATGTTAACAGCGGTCGAGGAGCGCCTAGGCTGCAAGCCCTCCGCACCTGAGTTTACCGAATGCTGGATCGGTGAGTGGCAGCTTCGTATGCCCTATGCCTGCTTCAATGGATCATCTTTCGATGGTGTTCTGGTGGCTGCGATAGAGCAAGGTGCGCCCATACCGGCGCTCTGAGCAGTCCTTGTTCGGCGCGCAGAATCCTTAAATTTCTTGTTGCTTAGACCTTCAATAATCTCAGCGACTTTGAGAGGTGACCAAGATTCTTAGAGCGAGCACCAAGAGTTGCGTTGGCTAGCAGCGGGAATAGAGCGGGTGCCATGAATTACCATTTTTTGATAGTCATTCTTTGTCCGCAAGGATGAAAACTAGAAAATCCTTTTAGTAACAGTATCTAATCTGACGATGTTCAAGTTTCGGCGCACGTTCTCCGCTTTGGAGATTCTTGGTCAATATCTCTGAAAAATTTCGGATTTTCCAAAGTAAGAACGTTTACTGATATTCTGTTAACAGAGAAAATTTGGAGAGTGATTTAAGGCCAATGTTAACCCTGTTTTTCTAGTATTGTCCGTATAACACACATCAGAGTGGGCGAAAAATGATGTTACGGGTGCTTATTGGCACAGCAGCGATAGCTGCGGCCATGGCCAGCCCCGCCATTGCAGCACCGGAGGATGCAAACCTCTGGGCTGTGACAGAGAATGGTGCGGATGGTCTCCTTATAGACGAACTGACCGGCCAGGCCTGGTTGACGGGCACATGCCTCAAACCACTGGCCTCGGTCACAAATTCCGGTGAAATCTGGCAGTCACAGACGGTCGAGCTCGTATGGGTCGGCCGGACACGCGTGGTTCTGGACCAGACATTCACATTGGATGCAAGCAGCGGGCGAAACGCCACGCTGATGGTAGAGTCCGCCAATCGCGGCGGGCCGCAAAGGTTCCCTGTCACTGTGGAGAGAGACTGCCAGTCCTCACCTCGGTGTCGAGGCCTCTTGGATGCGCCAATCTGCTGATCTGACGGCCTTTTTCAAGGCTTCAGACGTCTTCCATGAGTTGCTCGACCGCCATACGCGCGGTCATACTGCTGACCGCATTCGGGTGCATTGTGCCCGCTTTTGCCCAAGACACGGCAGAAGTAGTCACCGATGCGCCGATTGTCGTGTCTGAAGCTCCCATTGGTCAAGCGGTTCCAGAACCAGCACCGGCCCTCGCGCGATCTATCGAACACATCGACATCACTGTTGAAGATCAGTCACTTTCCGTGCGACTGCAGCGTACGGACCCTGACGGTGTCCTCATTGAGGCTTCGCCGATCTTCGCCCACTTGAGAGGCGAAGCATCGATCGAGGGCACTGTCCTTTCTTATCGAAGATATCAGGATGGTGCGCTGATAAAATTGGATTTTTCCGATGGTAAGGTGCGCGCGAACGATCTGGTGCTCGGTGCGTTGCCGGATTTTGACGCTCGCGAAGAGGCAAGCACCTGGCTTTCTCTGAATGCGATTTCAGTCCTTACAGGAACGGTTGTCCAGGAGAACGGAAGCGGCGGCTGGAGCTTCAAGCTGGATGATCGCCTGCGGCCGAAATTCGATCTCAATCTGTTCGTGAACGGAAAACAGGTCGATGCTTCACTCGTTGAGCCGCGCTCCGTTGGCCCGGTTTTACTGGTGCCGCTGGAGCCTATCATCGACGAGCTTGACCACACGCTGGAGCGCCTTGATGGCAATGTCATTTCAGTTACACGCGTTCAGGATGGCGCGACATTTACGCTTGATCTCGGCACGGGGCTCGTCACGGTGCGCGGCATTCCGAGGGGGGTAACGCCGAACATTGCCTATGCCGATCCGGATACGCTGCTGCTTCCATTCACGGCGGTGGAGACGCTTACCGGAACGCACATTACGCTGGAGCCGGGCTCAAACCGCATAGACGTCGAGCTTGATGGACGCCTTGCCGGCAGCGCATTGCCGGGCATTCGGGTGGCCGATGAGGTCGCATCGACGGGATTTACCCCGGAAGCACTGGAATTTCAGGTCAGCGATCGCGGGCCTGCCTTTGCTCAGCTGAATTCACGCATTCGGGGGTTGAACACGCAGCTTCAATACGAATCCGCGGGCGGTGTAACATCACCAGAGGAACTGGTGCCCAGCCGGATAACATTGGATGTTCAGTCGGTCGATGGTTGGGTTGGGTCTCTTGGAGATGCCAATACGCGCTTTCGGGAACTGGGCGGTGTCGATCAGTCCCGCATTAGGGGGGTAACCTTCCGCAGGCGGAATTCCGAGAATGGCCGGGTGCTTGCGCTTGCTGCAGGTGCTCTCGCAAACGGGGCCGAACAAGTCTCTGAAAGGGCCGCCCGGCCGACCTTTGGCGGCTATGCGGTTGGCGCGCGTGTGCTTTCTGAAGATGAGACCTGGGAAGCAGGCGTGTCAGCGGCCGGTGGAAATATCCCGAACACAGACCGTATCGTGGCCGGTGGCCAGTATCAGCGTAGCTGGCCTCAGCGCGAAAAGGGCCTGACTGGACTGTTCGCATCCGGAGATTTTGGCGTGTTCGATGGGGCGGATGGCGTGAAAGTGGATGGGCGGGCCAGAGCTTCTGCCCGGTATGATATCAACCGGCAGGTCGGCGCGCAGCTGAACATCAGCTATGATGGTGGTCAATTCGGTGCGACGAACGAAATGCGCGATGATGACGATACCGATGTGCCCGATTTCGAAGGTGTGCTGAGCGATCCCTCAGCATCGAGATTTGTAGGAAGTCTGTCTACGGACTGGCGTTCAGTGCGCAACTGGGGACCGTTGAGCAGCATCGGTGCAGGGGCGCAGGTCAATTATACGCGGACGGGCGGGGCGCAGGACAGCGAGCTTGTTACGGTGTCCGGTGTTGCCAGCACGCAGGTGACGCGGCTGGGGCTCGATCTCTCCGTCGATGTATCCCACGGAATCGCAAATACTGCGGGTGAAACGACATCGTCTACAACGGCCAATGTGCGGGCCTTTAAGCGGTTTGACTGGGGTGTCGCGCGGCTGAACTATGCCAATACAAAGCAGGATGATGGTGACCAGCAGCGCCTTGTCGGGACGCTGCAAGTGGACCCGATCCGGAAGCGGTTCCAAAAGGACGCGATTGTATCGGCAGGTCCGACCGCCACGGCGATATGGACGCCTGATCGGTCATTCGCGCGGCTGGGAGCCACGGTTTCAGGCAATAGCGGTCAGCTTCTTGGTCCAAAACTCAATCTGCAGGGACAGTTTTCTGCCTTGCAATCGGTTGATCCGGAGGATTCGCAAACGGGCTTCCTCGCGAGTCTGGTGGCGGACTATCGGATCACGGATAGTTTGGGAATTACGGCTAGCTATTTCGATAATCTGGACGGCCAGCGTGATTTTGCCGTCGCGCTGCGGGGCCGGGTGCAATTCAATGCTCCGCGTAAGCATAAACGGCCACTTGAGGGGCGCGGGATTCTTCGTGGCAAAGTATTCTTTGACCGAAACCGGGATGGAATTCGTCAGGAAGACGAGCCCGGTGTTCCGGGTGTTCGGGTGAATGTCACTTCAACCCGGCTTGCCCTGAATGTCGATCGGGACGGGAACTTCACCATACAGAATATGCTGCCCGGCCTTTATGGTCTTGCAGTCGATCGACGGACGCTGCCGCTTGGATTGCTCGTGCCGGAGGATAGTGCGGCGCGGGCGACGATTGGCGACGGTCGGATCACCGAGCTTGATATACCGATTATTGCCTCCGGCCAGATCCGCGGAACGGTTTTCATCGACGACAATGCCAATGGGGAAGTTGACCCGGGTGAACATCGTCTGGAGGGAAACTTCCTGACCCTGTCGCGTTCCGGCGATGAGGACGATGCGGATGCAGAAGACGACATTGTCACCCTGTCAGCGAGTTTCGGTCAGTACAGCTTCGAAAACCTGTCGCCCGGAACCTATGAGCTCAGCATGAACCATGGCGGCATCATCTTCTCCCGCACGATTGAGCTGACCGATGAAAACCTGTTCGTTGTGCAGCCGCTCGCCTTGCCCTCCGGGGACGGCGCATCTGACGGAGCTGCGCCGGGCGCGATTGATTATGGGGGAGAGGTTATCGGCGAGGCCTGACGAATTGCCACTCGAAACAAAAAGGATGTTTTGGGGGCAGGGCGTGGTTTAGTTTCGAAAGAAGTCGAATTCGATTTCGTACTGAAGGTCACCGGCACCTAGGGAAAGATCGTAGTTCTCAAATCCGTATACGTAGTCAAACCGGATTGATTGCTCAGCCTGGCTCGGATCGTTTCGCGTTCTGATCGCCCGGGCGAACTGCGCAATAAATTCGCCGCCTCCTTGCAGCGCGCCGAGATCGTCGATGTTTCCGAGCCGACGGAACCCGGCCACTCTGGAAGACCGCCCGAAAGACATGCCGTCATCATTGCCGCTGGCGGTGATGCCATAGTCGAAGAACACACGGGACAAGTTGCTGGCCGTGTTGAAGGAACTTGCCGAGTTCCTGAGAGCCGCGCGGCTTCTGATCCGGAAGCCGATGGTGCGCGAGGAGAGGTAAAAGCTCCGTTGTATCGCCGTTTCGACGAGGCCGACCGATGTTCCGCCATTGAGTGTGAAGGGAGAAAGCACATCGTTTATATCAAGGACGCCGTCACCGCTGGAATCGGTCAGGGTGCTGCCGCCGCTGGATGAAATCGTGAACGGTACGCCCTGATCATCATCGTGGAGGATGTGAAAGCCTTCGGTTCTGGTGCCTGTGAAGACGGGGTTTACGTCGCCCGATCCCTGGAACGGGTTTCCTGTCCAAGGGATCAACTGACCGCCGGGAGGGACCGTGCCATTATTGGCAAATATGTGCGCGTCGTAGACGTCGAATGTGAAGCCATCATGGACGATGACGCAGCCTTTGACCCGGCAGAAAAAATCGGAATCGAGGAAGGATTGCGCGGCGGATGATCCCGTGCCAGCGACCGACAATGCCAAACAGGAAAGAAGGTGTCGCGTCCGGATTATCGTCCAGACTCCACGAGCAATGACGCCTGCTTTGTCTCCGTTGCGACTTTGTGCGGCGGTAGATACTCGGCATCCCCGGAATACTGTGGGGCATGAGTGTTGAGCAACCGGACCTCTATGCTCGCATCTGGCGCAATGTCGCCGGGCAGGGGTGTCGAATAGTTGCGTGTCGCATTGTTCAGGACCACGAGGTTGCCGATGGCGACGGATTCCCGCCGTCCATTGTCGTCGATGTCTATTGTACCCTGGAGGCGGGCGTGGGCATTGCCGTCATTGGAGATTTCAAGATGCAGCAGCTTCTCGCCGCTTTGCTCATTGGTCTTCAGTTCCGAGCTCTGGATAACCGGCACGCTTTCGGCATCGCCGGTCGTCAGATAGAAGAGCGACGCGATCTGGTATTTTTTCCAGACGCCGGACTGGCCAGAGCGCTCTTCGGGAAGAATTGTTGATGCGAGCAGGGCGAACCGAAAATCGCCGGACCGGTTGAGACGGCTTGGCGTGGCGATGTCGACAATCACCTGTTCTGTTTCGCCAGGCTTCAGGGTGAGAAATGCCGGGCTGAAGCGGGTCCACGTCGCAGCTGACGCTTCTCCTTCTCCGGGGGGCGACAGGCTGATCTGTCCTTCACCGTCGAGTTTCCAGTCGGCAAGTCCGAGGGTCAATGAAATGGTCTTCTCGGTATGGACATTGGCAATGTTCACGACCTGCCGATTGGTGTCGCCGGGTTCAACCGAAATCTCGACCGTTGTGGGCTGAAGGCCGATGCCAAAAGCGTTGGCCGATGCTGGAAAGCAGAGCGGCAGCGCCGCAGCAATTGCGATCTTGATCAGGCGATTGAACATGTAAGCGGACCCTCTGAAATTTTATTGCATTCTTATGGTCGGATTAGCGTTACCCATTCGTTTACACTTCGCCTTATTGCTAAAGGGGGTACGATTGCTCTAGGCGGGAAGAATGGCGAAGACGAAGCGCAAACGCCCTCCTCATATACCGGCCGATCTGTCCGCGGTTGCTGGCCGCCAGCGGGCGCATTCGGAGCTCATCTGGGGGGATCATGGCTTCCTGCGCTACAGATTCTCCAATCTGCACCGGATTTCAGATGAGATGTGGCGATCCAATCAACCCTCGCCGATGCATATCAGAGCCCATGCCGAAAAGCGGAATATTGCCACGATTCTCAATCTGCGCGGGGAGAGCACCAAGGGGTACTACCTCCTCGAGAAGGAGGCCTGCGAGGCGGCATCTATCGATCTTGTGGACTATCAGGTGTTCTCGCGCGACACACCGAGCCGGTCTGCCGTTCTCGGTGTCAGAGATATCTTCGAGACCATCCGGTATCCTGCTTTGATGCACTGTAAGTCCGGTGCGGATCGGGCAGGGCTGATGGCGACGCTCTATCGGATCGCAAGGCAAAAGGTACCTGTTGGTGAGGCGGTTGAGCAATTGTCGGGGAAGTACTTGCACATAAAGCATGGCAAAACCGGCATACTTGATGCGTTTTTCGCTGCCGCGCTCGACGCCGGGGCCAATACGCCCGAGGCGTTTTTCAATTGGATCGCCAACGATTACGACCGGGTGGATGTGAAAGCAGCGTTCTTGAAGCAGCAGGGTCGCCAAGTGGAGCTCGATCGGCTGCTGGGGCGCGAATAGGTCTGTGCTTTGCGGAGGTAGCCGAAGCACCGAACACGTCTTATTCTGTCGTCGCGAAAAAGGGGACACGATAATGCGACGAATATTCTTTGGCATTTTGAGTGCGTTTCTGGTCGCGGCCTGCGGTGCTGGCGGTGGCAAGAGTGCCATTGTTAAGGCCTGTATGGACGAAGGCGAGACCCGCGAAAATTGCACCTGCATGGCCGATGTTGCCGAAGAAGAACTGGATGAGGAGCTGTTTGGCCTCCTCGCCAAAGCGGCGAAATCCAGTGATGAAGGGCTGGGCGATCTTGGCAGTGAGATGACGCTCGCCCAAGCAGGTCAGTTTATGAGCTTTGGCGTGAATGTCGCTTCAAGGTGCAGCTTCAGCTTTAACTGAGACTGCCATGTCCAGCCCCGAATTTGCTGTTGACGCCTTGATTGGGACGACGGGAGCGCGATACTTATCATTGGGACAAATTGCGTCTGCAGAAAGTGGAGGGTATGCGTGAAATTCCTCATCATCAACAGTTTTCGGTCCATGGTTTACGTCGCTTATTTCGCGATTATTGGCTATGGAGTTTGGACAGGGTTCTATAATCAGGGCCACATTTCCGGCACGCTGCCCTTTATCTCGGTCAACATGGCGATCGCGCCGGCGCTGGACGTGTTGATTGGTCTGGTCGGCGGGTGGATTACGGCCAGCCTGATCTGCGGTTTGATCGTTACGCTCCTCGACATACGAGACGATATAAATGACCGTCTGCCGGATGCCCGTCAGGATATATAGACCGCAGACTGTTCAACTTTCTGAAGCCGCCTTTCGGGCGGCTTTGCTTTTGGAGAAGCCATATGGATGCTTCACAGATCGTAGCCCTTTATATCAGCATTAATGCGTTGATTATTCTGGTCCTTTCGGTTCGTGTGGTAGGGGGGCGGTTCAACAAGAAAATCTCTCTCGGAACCGGGGGAGATGCGGATATGGAGGTGCGTATCCGCTCCCAGGGCAATGCAACGGAGTATATCCCCATCGCCATGATTGCCCTCATTGCGCTAGCGCAGCTGAATGCGCCGGCTTTGGTTATGCATCTCCTCGGAGCCATGTTCACATTTGGACGCATTCTTCACCCGGTCGGCATGGCCGGGCCATTGATCGCCCGCCAGATTGGCACAGTACTGACCTGGACCGCGCTGACGGGCTTTGCCGGCGCGCTGATCTGGTTCGCTTTCATGATCTGAGCGGCATAGATGACGCACCCTGCTTCAGGCTTAGAGGATGATCTGCGGATCATGCGCCAGGTCGCTCTGGAGGGCGGCAGGTTGGCTCTGAGCTATCTCAACAGAGACGTATCGCGGGTGTGGGAGAAAACACCCGGACATCCCGTAACGGACGCCGATCTGGCGGTGGATGCACTGCTTTCCGATCGATTGCGGGCGGCTCGCCCGGACTATGGCTGGTTATCAGAAGAGACAGTCGATGATTTGGCCGGGCGCATGCGCCAGCGCATATGGGTGGTCGATCCGATTGATGGAACGCGGGCGTTCGTGCGCGGCGACCCCAATTGGTGTATCGGCATCGCCGTGGTCGAAGACGGTATCCCTGTCGCCTCCGTCGTCTATGCGCCGGTCTTCAATGAACTGTTCTACGCGCGTATTGGCGGTGGCTGCTATCTGAACGGCAAGAGCATCAGCGCCAGTGCGCAGCTAGGAGAGGTCGGCATGCGCATCATCACCAATCCCTCCATGATTGCCCATCCTGATTGGCCGGAACCCTGGCCACAGCTGACTGTGGCTGATCCGAAGCCGAATGCGACGCTCTATCGTATGGCGCTGGTGGCGGCCGGGCGCTGGGACGCGGCGCTTGTTCTTTTTCGCAAGTCGGACTGGGATCTCGCGTCCGGCGCACTGCTTGTAAGCGAGGCGGGAGGCGTTGCGACCACCCATGTGGGAGAGAATTTTGAGTTCAATCGTACCGTTCCGGCGCAAAGGAGCATGGTTGCGGCTGGAAAGGCGCTGCATCCTCTGCTAGTGCGGCGCGTCGAGCAGGTCCGTTTGCCCGACCCCAATGGCGGCGAGGGGCTGAAACCCTAATTTAGACGCGGAGGGAGTGATATGTCCGACGCAGCCAAACCGCAAAAGCAGCTTCTCCACATTGTCATTGGTGGGCAGTTGGAAGATGTCAGCGATGTCCAATTCGAGGACCTCAGCCAAATCGATTTTGTCGGGGCCTATCCGAATTACACAGAGGCATATGATGCCTGGAAGAATTCAGCCCAGAGAACGGTCGATAATGCCGAAATGAGATACTTCATTCTGCACGCCCACCGGCTGCTGGATCCTGAAACAGGCACGCACCACGATCTCAACTAGGCGCTTCTGAGCTTGTTCTGCGTGGCCATAAGATGTCGGTCGGCAATTTGTTCAACGCTGCTGCATCGGCTACGTAATCACCGACCATGGCGAAACCCCTGCTTACCCGTCTTGCTGGCGATCATTTCGCGGCCCATTGGCGCTGGTTCGCCATAGGAACGATATGCGCCGTTCTCACATCAGCAGCGGCGGTATCCTATGGCTTCTTGATAAAGCTGCTCGGCGACAGGTTGCAGCTCGCTGTGGAGGGCGACGCGCCCCAAAAGGGAGTATGGTTGCTTCCTGCCTTGATTGTCGGTGCGGCGTGCATCCGTGCCCTGGCGCTTTACGGGATGACGCTAGCCAACAATACTGGCGTCCAGCGGGCACTGGTGGACATCTCCAACCGCCAGTATGCATCATTGATCGAAGGCGATCATCAGCGATTGTCGGGCGAAGCGTCCGGCGGCTTCGTGTCCCGGTTCATCAACGATGTGAACACGCTTCGGGATGTCGGTCTCCGCTTTGCCAACAACGCGACGAAGAGCATCGTCACTGTCGCCAGTGCGCTTGTGGCCATGGTCTGGATGGACTGGCAACTCGCCCTTGTCCTGTTTGTCGCTTATCCCGTTGCTTTTGGTCCCGTGATCGCCCTTGGCAATCGCGTGCGCAGGCGGGCCAAACGGTCTCAGGAACAGGTAGGGGAAGTGACCGCGTTTCTGTCCGAAGGTTTTCAGTCCGCGCGGGGTGTCACGGCCTATGGTTTGGAGGACTATCAGAAGCAGCGGGCCGAAGCCGGATTTCTCGAACGCGCGAGGCTTTACCTGAAAATTCTGGCTGATCGCGCTGCGGTGGATCCCATTCTTGAAGTGGCGGGCGGTGTGGCGATTGCCGGGGTCCTTGCCTTTTCCGCCTGGAGAATTGCCGAAGGTGCGTCCACGATAGGTGACTTCCTCGGCTTTGTTGCGCTCATCGGTGTTGCCGCGCCGGAGCTTCGTGCCCTCGGCTCTCTATCGGCGCTGGCGCAAGAGGGCCGGGCCGCCACGGCCCGTGTCTACGACGTCGTCGATGCGGAAAGACAGGTGTTGGATTCGCCGGATGCCGAAGCGCTGGAGACTGTGCGGGGCGACATATGCTTCGACGATGTCTCTTTTTCCTATGCGAGGGGCTCGGAGACGCTGAAAGCGTTTTCCCTGTCCATAAAGGCCGGGGAGACAGTGGCGATTGTGGGCGCGTCCGGCGCTGGCAAATCCACCCTCTTCAATCTGCTGCTGCGGCTCTACGATGTCGGCTCCGGGGCGATCTTGGTTGATGGCCAAGACATCAACAAACTGACAATGAAGAGTTTGCGCAGCGCGATGGCTTTGGTCGAGCAGGAGCCCGCTCTATTCGATGATACGGTCGCGGCGAATATCGCCCTCGGCCGTCCGGGGGCGAGCGAAGGAGATATCGAGGCCGCAGCGGACGCTGCTAGTGTAACGGAATTCATTCATCAGCTGGCGGATGGATTTGAAACGCGTGTTGGTGAGTGCGGGCGTCTGCTTTCAGGTGGGCAGCGCCAACGCATTGCCCTTGCCCGCGCTTTTTTGCGGGATGCTCCGATCCTCCTTCTCGACGAGGCAACGAGTGCCCTCGATGCGGAAACAGAGCAGGCGGTTGGAAATGCCGTCCGTTCTTTTGCCAAGGGGCGGACGGTGCTGATTATCGCTCACCGTCTATCTACTGTTCAGTGGGCGGACCGTGTGATCGTTGTCGATGATGGGCGTGTTGTGGAAGAGGGCAGTCACGGTGCGCTGGAGAGAGCAGGCGGTGCCTATGCGCGTCTGATTAAAGCCGGGCTGGGATAGTGCTATGAGCGCTATGGTTAGACAGGAGCTGCCCGTCCGCGCTCCTCTGTTTTCTGCTCGGCTGTTTTGCGGATGAGTTTGGCAATCTGTTCCGGTGTTTCAGCGCCTTGAATGGCGATGGAGCGATTGCCGATAAAGCAGGGCACGCCCCGCACCCCCATCTGCATGAAAAGGCTGGCTTCCTGGGCGACGGTGTCCTTGTCGCCGTCGCCTGCGAGGAGATCGGCGACGATTGAGCGGTCGAGGCCGATCTGCTCGGCAACGTCCGCCAGAACAACTTTGTCTCCAATGTCGCGATGCCCGGCGAAGTAGGCGTGAAACAGTGCTTCCTTTGCCTCTAGTCCCAGCCCCTGACCTTGCGCCCAATGCACGAGACGATGGGCATTGGTCGTGTTCGGACGTTTTGGAATATCGTCGAAATCGAACGGGATGCCCTCGGCGGCACCATACTCCTCAAGGGCTGACCGCATCATCCGCCAACGGTTCTTTGAGCTGTCATGCTCGGAGCCTTCATGGGCATCGGCCCCAAATTTTGCCTTCATATAGGCTTTGTATTCCATGCCCTCCTCCGGCACGGTGGGATCGAGCTGGTAGGGCCTGAAATAGACCTCTGTCGTCACCTCGGGCACCATGTCGACCGCCGTTTTCAGCCGTCTCAGGCCAAGCCAGCACCATGGGCAGACAAGATCGGACACCATTTCGAGGGCGATTGTTTCGGTCATACGGGGAGCATCTCCGGTTTCGACGCCGCCTGTCTCAGAACGGTGAAGTAGCTCGGTTGTACTTCCATGCGCTCTGCAATGCCTTTCTTCTGCAGGAGCCGGTGGGCCTCCGCCAGACGGTAACAGGGCAGGTGCATGAACATGTGGTGTTCGCAATGATAGTTCACCCAGTAAGGCGCGATGAAGGCCCGCTCCAGAAGGCTTGCATGGGTTGTACGGGCATGGCGCATAGGATCTTCATTGTCCGGCACAACAGCATGTTCAGCGATGTTACGAAGACGCGTGACCAATGGAAACCATGTGGCGAGCGGGATGAGCCACAGGACGAAATAAGCCCACCATTGGCCGAGAAGGGTCAAGGCCACGAGGAAGAGGCTATTGAAGATCAGGAACGGGATGACGGCCTGGAGGGCGCTTTGGGATCTGTTCTCGGTGCCGGGGCCCGGACGAATACCAAGACCAAATGCGTTGCTGATCTGATTCAGGCGTTGCTTGAAAAAGGTCTGGCCCGTCAGGTCGCGAACAATTTTCCGGCGGAGTGAGTTTCCAGTGACAGGAAATGGCTTTGACAGGATAAGGTCCGGGTCTTCCGGCTGCTGAGCATATCGGTGATGGCTCAGATGATAGGGCCGGTATTGGGCCAATGCGCCGCCATAAGCCGGACCGCATAACAGATTGGAAAGGCGGTCATTGAACTTCAGATTCGGATGAAGACCGCCATGGGCCGCTTCATGCTCCAGTACGGCGAGACCGAGCTGCCGCGTGCCGATAATCATTATAGCGACGGGGATAAGCCAGGGCTGCCAGATCGCCAGCGCCATTGCGCCAAGGATAACGCCCCAACAGTGGAGGATCAGCCATGACCCCATCCATGGGCTTCTTCGGCTGATATGTGCCCACTCGTCACGGGTAAAAAGATCGAGTGGTTTAATGCGGCGTGCAGCTGGCATGTCGGCACTATACAGCCTTTCCGCTGGGGACGCCAAATCGTTGCTTTTGGTGATGTCTAGAAAAGCGCTGAAAATATAAGCCCGGCGAGGACAATGGCCCCGGCCCAGACATTGGATTTGAAGACGGCGAGGGCGTCTTGTCCCTTGCTGGCTTTCAGGCGGAAGCTCTGCCACACGCCGTGGGCTAGGAAGGCGAGGGCCGTAGAGGTTCCCAAGCGCCCGGCACCGATCAGATAGACGGCCAGGGCCATATGCGTCGTTGCGGCGAGGTGGAAGCCGAAGGAGGCGGTGGTCGCTTTATCGCCGAAGAGACGGGCCGTTGATTGTATTCCCATCAGGGCGTCGTCTTCGCGATCCTCAAGGGCATAGATCGTGTCATAGGCGATGGTCCAGAG
Organism: Pseudomonadota bacterium; assembly: GCA_039196965.1. Classification (GTDB taxonomy): domain Bacteria; phylum Pseudomonadota; class Alphaproteobacteria; order Caulobacterales; family Hyphomonadaceae; genus CALLCD01. The sequence goes on from JBCCUK010000001.1 coordinate 98,802, forward strand.
CGCCAGTGACACATAGAGCAGCATGGTTGCGAAACCGAATACGCCGACGGTTGCACCTGCAACCAGGACGCCCCAATTGAAGGTTAGTCCCAGCCAGGCCTGGGGCCACCAGGTAATCCGCTTCATATACGGATAGGCGACGACGAGGGGTATGGCGGCAAAGGCGATGAGCTTGGCGAAGCCCGGCAGGCACAGCCAGACGAGAAAGCCGACCGCCAATTGCGCGGCCAACCAGATATAGGCCTCACGCTGGGTGACATCCCCGGCCGGCAGAGGACGCCCTGACGTGCGCGCCACTCCAGTATCAAGATCCTGATCGGTAATGTCGTTCCATGTGCAACCGGCCCCGCGCATGGCGACGGATCCAATGCCGAACATTACAGCCCACCAGAGATCGATCCATTGCAGCCCAGCAGGAATGCGCGCGAAAACAAGCCCTATCCAGCAGGGTAGCGCCAGCAGCCAGATGCCCACCGGGCGATCGAGGCGCGAGAGCGACAAAAAGGGTGTGGCTCTTTCCGGGAGTGTCTCCAACCAGGACATGTCTACCGCATCGGCCGGCCGGGAGGTCGAAACGGGCTGACGGCTCGGGCTCTGCTCGATGTCTACAACCGGTTTTTCATCTTGCTGATAAGTCATGGCCGATAGGTATGCAAGCCTTTAGCCGCCGGCCTTCTCAAGGGCGCGCTGGAAGGCTGGCCGCGCCAAGTTCCGGTCGAGATAGGCTTTGAGTTTTGGATAGGGTTCAATTGCGCCCAAGCGCTCAGCGACCTGACAAATATAGGTAAATCCGATGTCAGGAGCTTGCAGCTTGTCTCCCAGAATGAACTCATTATCGCCGAGGGCATCCTGCATATAGCTAAGTTGCAGAGCCACTTCGCCCTCTGAAAACATAGTGAGCAGGGGCGGATTTGTATCAGGATCGCGCACAAGCAACATCTTGATCAGAAGCGGCGCAAAGGCGGAGGCTTCGGAATACATCAGCCATTGCAGCCACTTTGCCCGCGCGGGCTTGTCGTCACGCGCCGGGCTGAGCGTGCCTTCGGGATCATAATAGTCGCAGAGATAGGTTGCTATGGCGACGCTCTCGGCAAGCGTGAACCCGTCAATCTCCACAACTGGTGACTTTCCGAGGGGGTGGGCATCTTTCAGTTCAGGCGGCGCGCGGCCCATGTTATTACGATTGTAAATCTTCAATTCGTAATCAAGCCCGAGCTCTTCCAGGAGCCAGACTGTGAAGATGGAGCGACCAATACGCAGGTGATGTACAAAGATCATTGGGGACGGGCATCCTCTCGGTTTTGCAGCTTCGTGCGGACTAGCACGTCCTTTCCCGATCCGCCAACGGCCGCTATAGGCCACCTCCATGACCACGCTTGCCCGTCTTTTTGTCCCGAATGACCTTCGTGCAAATGCCAGCACTGATGTGGATAGCGGTCAGGCCCACTATCTGATCCATGTTTTGCGTTTGGGGCTCGACAGCAAAGTGCGGCTCTTCAACGGACGCGATGGAGAATGGCTCGGTGTTGTCGAAGGCGTCCGCCGGAACAGCGTTGCCATTCGTCTGGTGGAGCAGCTGCGAGTGCAGCCTGCCGCTGCCGTTGCGCCGCAGCTTCTGTTTGCACCTCTGAAGAAGACCCGTACGGATTTCGCCGTTGAAAAAGCGACGGAGCTCGGCGTCGGCCGCATACAGCCTGTCTTTACAGCCCGCACACAGACGCAGCAGGTGCGCGTGGACCGATTGCGCGTGCTGGCAAGGGAGGCGAGCGAGCAGACCGAGCGGCTGGATCTGCCGGCCATCGATATGGCGGTGAATATTTACGATGCGATCGATGACTGGCCTGAAGATATCCCGCTTATATTTTGCGATGAGGCGGGCGGGCATGCCGGTCGGCCCTGGGGCGGCGAAACCGGGCGTGCGGCACCGATGGCGGATGTCATTCGTGAGTTTGGCTCTGCAGCTGGCGGTGTTCTGATCGGACCTGAGGGTGGGTTTACCAGCGAGGAACGCAACCATCTCAGACAGCGCGATTATATCCATGCCGTCACCCTCGGGCCGCGTATCCTTCGCGCTGAGACCGCCATCGTCTCTGCGCTCACGATTTGGCAATCAGTCCTTGGCGACTGGCGCTAAACTCCTTATGTCGCCTTGAAATCGAATTTCGGGGAGCGGACCTTGACAACACCCACAGCGGATATCGACGAATCTGCGCCGCGCATTGCCGGCAAAACGGAACTCGTCGAATGGATGGAGGCCGGTTGTAAACCTAAATCCGATTGGCGGATTGGCACCGAACACGAGAAATTCGGATTTCTGAAAAAGGGGCTTCGGCCCGTTCCCTATGACGGTACGGCGTCGGTGAGGGCCTTGCTTGATGGTCTGCGCGACCAGTTCGGCTGGCAGGGCATATACGAGGCGGATCAGATTATCGGTCTGAAGCGCGATGGGGCGAGTGTTTCGCTGGAACCGGGTGGCCAGTTCGAGCTCTCAGGGGCACCGCTCGAACACATCCATCAGACCTGCGGTGAGGTGCGCGGACATCTAGGCGAAGTGCGGCAGATTGCCGATCCACTCGATATCGGATTTCTGGGCCTCGGCTTTTCTCCAAAATGGTCCCTTAAGGAAACGCCGATCATGCCGAAGGGGCGGTATGGCATCATGAAGCGGTACATGCAGAGGGTTGGTCGTCTCGGTCACCAGATGATGTTCCGTTCGTGCACGGTGCAGGTGAATCTCGATTTTTCATCCGAAGCCGACATGGTGAAAAAAATGCGGGTGGCTCTGGCGCTTCAGCCCGTCGGTACGGCTTTGTTTGCAAACTCCCCCTTCGCCGAGGGACGGACCAATGGCTTTCTTTCCTACCGCGCCCATGTCTGGTCCGATACGGACCCGGACAGGACAGGCATGCTGCCATTCATGTTCGACGAGGGGGCGGGTTTCGAATCCTATGTCGACTATGCCCTCGACGTGCCAATGTATTTCGCCCGCCGGAGGGGAACCTATCTCGATTGCGCCGGCCTTTCCTTTCGCGACTTCATGGACGGAAAGCTGGAGGTTTTACCCGGAGAGCGGCCGACAATCGAAGATTGGGAAGATCATCTTTCGACGATTTTCCCGGAGGTTCGCCTGAAACGTTTTCTGGAGATGCGGGGCTCGGATTCCGGACCGTGGGATTCGCTCTGTGCCATGCCAGCCTTCTGGGTCGGGCTCCTTTATGATGATGAGGCTTTGAATGAGGCCTGGGATCTTGTGAGGGATTGGACGACAGGTCACCGGGAAGCCATGCGCCGCGTTGCGCCTGTGCTCGGTCTCAAAGCCTCTGCGCCCTGCGGTCGCCACCTGCAGGATATAGCAAAAGAAGCCATTCGGATTGCGTCTGGTGGGCTCCGCAGAAGGGCAAAGCTAAGTTCGTCCGGTGATGACGAAACCGGCTTTCTCCACGAATTGCATGAGATCGCGGAGTCCGGCGTTACGCCGGCAGAGCAGCTGCTGGAGCGCTACTATAAGGAATGGGGCGGAAGCGTAGATCCCGTGTTCAAGGCGCGAGCATATTAGGTTGTCGCTTAAGCGGCCGCATCGATTTGGTGTTTAAAGGCCGTACCTGAAAGCGTCGCCAGGTCTTGGGGTGAGACTGAGCCTTGGGAATTTGGTTCCAGGCCCAAAGAGCTTCCAAATTGCTGAAGGACGCAGTTTCAATCAAAAGCATGAACTGCAGCGCTTGAGGGCTTTGCTCTTGAGCGGGCTCGGCTGAGATGCTGATACTGTTGCAGGTAGTTACTGTGCGCTGAACATTCTGGGCTGCAGCGCGGGGAGGCATAATGAATATTGTCGTCGTACTAGGGCTGATCATAACCTTGGTGACCTGTATCCCGGTCTTCACGCAGATGCGCAAACACCCGAAAGGGCTGCACATTCTGTTCTTTGCAGAAATGTGGGAGCGCTTTTCCTACTACGGGATGCGGGGGCTGCTGATCTTCTATCTGACCCAGCATTTTCTCTTCTCCGACAAGTTTAGTTCTGCCCAGTACGGCACCTATACGTCTCTTGTTTACCTGATCCCCCTGATTGGCGGCCTGATGGCTGACCGCTATCTCGGCACCCGCAAGGCGATTGCTTTCGGTGCGCTTTTGCTCGTCGCTGGACACTTCACCATGGGCATCGAAGGCAAACCGGCCCAGCAGGTGATGACGGTTGCCGGTCAGAGTTACACTTTCGATGCAGAGGGGACGCAAGGGGCACGGCGCGTAACTATCGATGTGGGTGGCACTGTGTGCGCCTTCAATCCCCCAGCCGCAGAGGTCTTGCCGGGGCAATGTACCCTGAGCGCCAATGAAAGCGGTGATCTTGTTTTCGCAAATCTGCCGGCAGATACACCCCTGCCATCACTGATACCGGAAGCGGATTATGAACTGACGGTGGAGAACCGTGACCCCTTATATGTAAACATCTTCTATCTTGCGCTGGCGCTTATCATCATGGGGGTTGGCTTCCTGAAGGCGAATATTTCCTCGATTGTTGGCCAATTGTATGAGGATGGTGACCCCCGCCGCGATTCGGGCTTCACGCTTTACTATTATGGTATCAATCTTGGTGCGTTCTGGGCGTCGGTGCTGTGCGGGTTGCTTGGCCAGCAATTCGGCTGGTGGGCAGGCTTCGGCCTTGCTGGCGTCGGCATGTTGTTCGGCTGGCTGGTTTTCATTCGCGGACGGCTTCTGTTTTTCATGCCCGGCGAGGCTCAGCTTCCGGCAAGTGTCGGTGCGCCGCCCGATCCGCAGGCTTTGAAACGCAGTTTTCTCGGGCCGCTTAACCTTGAGAACTTTATCTATCTAATGGCGATTCTCGGTGTGGCCGTGGTCTGGTTCCTGGTCCAGCAACACCAGCTCACAGGTGGCATGATCCTGCTCGGCTTTGTAATGTTTGGCGGCTATATGGCCTGGTTCATGATCAGTGAATGTAATCGCGCGCAGGTGCAGGAATTGTTGCTGGCTATGGTTCTTATCGCCGGTGCGGTGATCTTCTTCACGCTGTTCGAACAAGCGGGCTCCTCTATGAACCAGTTCGCTGCGCGCAATACGGTACTGCCCAATGACGGCGGTTTCTTTACGGTGACAGCTGCTCAGACACAGAGCTTCAATGCGGGCTTTATCCTCCTATTCGCGCCAGCCTTTTCTGCCATTTGGGCGTGGCTGGGCGCGAGGCGTAGAGACCCAAATACGGTCCTGAAATTCGGAATGGCTCTCGCCCAGGTTGGACTCGGCTTTTTGGTTCTCGCATGGGGAGGTTCCAGCTTTGCCAACGGGGAGTATCAGGTGCCGCTAATCTTCCTGGCGCTCGCCTACATGTTCCACACGACAGGTGAGCTTTTCCTATCTCCTGTCGGGCTTTCAGCGATTACGAAACTGTCTCCCATGAAGGTTGTTTCCTTCATGATGGGCGGTTGGTTCCTCGCCAGCGCGGCAGCGCAATACGTCGGCGGCCTGATCGCGGGATTGACGGCGACAGAGACCGTCGCCGGACAGGTGCTTGACCCAGCAGCGGCGCTTGCGACCTATGTCAGCGTGTTCACAACAATCGGCTGGTGGGGCGTCGGTCTCGGCGTCCTGTTTGCGGTCTTGAGCCCGTGGTTGAAACGTCTTGGCCATGGCAAGGCAGGACTTCTTGGTGACGAAGGTTCGTTGGCTGAAGCTGGCGGCCCGCGTATGGACCGGCCAGCTGGTCAATCATCTGCCGCTGAATAGCCAATATGAGTTACGCTAAGAAGGCGTATTTGTTTCAACAATAAGATACATATCGCGCAACAAGCCGGACTTCACGCGCACCGTGCAGTCCGGCTCAAATCTAGCCAATGGGGATTACTTCGTTACTAAGAAGCAGTAGCTCGCGCTACCGGTTCTGCAAATGATCAATTTCCAGGAAGCCGAATGCTATGACTCTGCTTCCACTATTCTAAAGCGTGCGAGTTCCTGCTCTGCACGTTCCCATTCAGGGCGGAGATCAAGCGCCTTACGGAAGCTGTAATATGCAGCGGACGTATCGCCGTTCAATTCATGGGCTAGCCCAAGATTGAAATATGCAGCATGGGCATCCTGGGTATCTAGCTCGATAGATTTTTCCAGTGAGTCGATCGCGCCAACAGCATCTCCCATTGCGATCAGAGCTGCTCCCTCATTCAGATAGATCGCGCCCAATGCTGGGCGGCGGTTCTTGGCAACTGCGTAATCTGCGAGCGCGCTATCGAATTTGTTCATGCGCATACGTACTATACCACGGTTGACGTAGGTTGCCGTAAGGTCACGACCTTCTAAAGTACCGGAATTTAGCGCATTTGTGCAGGCCCGCTCTTCGGTGGATGTTGGCATTGTCGTCGTGGTCACAGCTGTGAAGCACTCTTTACCAAGGCTACTGCCGAGAATTACCACTTGGGCACTGGCCATTCCTGTAAGCGTCAGCCCCGCAGCTGCTGTAAGTAGAAGTTTTCGTACCATGGGCTCTATCCTCCTGTTTTGTGAACGTTAACACAAAAGCGGCAGATTTGCACTTTCCGCTTCGCTAAGTTGGCAACGGACAGGCAGGCTGCGACAATATTGAGCGGAAACCGTTATGGGTCTTGGCGCGTAACTTATATAGATAATACTGAAATCTAGGGTTCTGGGAGTCGTGACTTGAACAAGATACATTCTTTTTGTGCCACTTTGTTGGCCGCGCTTGCCGCAACTCCTATGTCTTGGGCGCAGGGCAAGCCGACGGACGGCGCATTAGGCTTCCAGGAGCCAGTAACAGAGCTTGCGCGCAGGGGATTCGCCTTTCACGATAGTTTCCTGCTGTGGATGTGTATCCTTATCACGCTGTTTGTGCTGGCACTGCTGATTTGGGTGATGGTCCGATACAATGCACGGGCAAACCCGGTGCCATCTAAAACGACCCACAATACAACGATTGAGGTCATCTGGACGCTTGGCCCGGTAATGATCCTGGTGGCCATTGCAGTCGTGTCCTTCCCGCTGCTCTACTACTTCGATGCAGAACCTGATCTGGAAGCGATTGCCTCTGGTGAGGTGACCGCGAGCGTCGAAGAGCAAGCCGCTGCGGCGAAAGGCTGGGTGAATGTGAAAGCCCAGGGGAATCAGTGGAATTGGACTTATTCCTACCCTGATGTCCTCGATGACAGCGGCTACCCCATCGAGTTCACATCAAGTCCGCTTCATACAGGTCAGCCTGAACTCGACCGGGTGCGTTATGAGAGCTTGGGCAAATCAGTGCCGTTTGAGGATCATCCGGTGAATCTCGCTGTAGATCTTCCAATGGTTGTGCCCGCCGGCCGCTATGTACGCTACTACACCGCCGCCGCCGATGTGATCCATTCCTTCGCCATGCCAAGCTTCGGCATCAAGACCGATGCCGTACCTGGTCGGTTGAACGAGGGCTGGTTCAAAGTCGATGAGCCCGGCGTCTACTACGGTCAGTGCTCAGAGCTTTGCGGCAAGGACCATGCGTTCATGCCGATTGAAATTCGTGTGGTCCCGCAGCCACAATACGATGAATGGGTGCGTATCATGCTGGAAGGAAATCCAGATGCTGCCGCCGAATATGTTTCCGTGATCGATCAGCCAACCCGCCTGGCGTCCGCGGTCACTTCGACAAGGGAGAAATAGTCCATGCCGATGGACGAGCTTGTAATCGACAAACCGCAAGCGGTTAGCGATCATCACGACGACCACGACCATAAGCCGGGCTTTTTTGTCCGCTGGTTCTACTCCACCAACCACAAAGATATCGGGACACTTTATCTCGTATTCGCTCTGATCGCCGGCATTGTCGGCTACGGCCTTTCCGGTCTGATCCGCTGGGAGCTTGCCCAGCCTGGCATCGGGCCACTGATGGGTTTGATGGAAGCTCTCTACGGTCTTGAGGGTGACGCAGCGCGCGAGCAGGCGAAGCAATTCTACAACACCGTAATCACCTATCACGGTCTGATCATGATTTTCTTCATGGTCATGCCTGCCCTGATTGGTGGCTTCGGCAACTGGTTTGTGCCGCTTATGATTGGCGCGCCAGACATGGCGTTTCCTCGCATGAACAATATCTCCTTCTGGCTTACGGTTGCGGCCTTTTTGCTATTGATGACGTCTATGTTTGTGCCGAGCGGGAATGGCGGAAATGGCTTCGGTGGCGGATGGGTCCTCTATCCACCCCTGTCGGGGCTGAAGGGGCATTCCGGACCGGCCATGGACCTTGTTATCCTGTCACTGCACACGGCTGGAATCGCGTCTATCCTTGGCGCGATCAATTTTATCGTGACAATTCTAAATATGCGCGCGCCCGGCATGACGCTGCACAAGATGCCGCTCTTTGCCTGGTCAATGCTGGTGACCGCGTCACTACTGCTGCTCGCTCTTCCTGTCCTTGCAGGCGCACTGACAATGCTGCTGACCGATCGTAACTTCGGATCGCAGTTCTTCGTGCCGGAAGGAGGCGGCGACCCTATCATGTTCCAGCACCTCTTCTGGTTCTTCGGTCACCCTGAAGTCTACATCATGATCCTGCCTGGCTTTGGTATCGTCAGCCACATCATCTCTACCTTCTCCAAGAAGCCGATCTTTGGCTATCTCGGCATGGCCTATGCCATGGTCGGTATCGGTGTGATCGGCTTTATCGTTTGGGCGCACCACATGTACACGGTCGGCATGCCAGTGGACATGAAGGCTTACTTTGTGGCCGCGACCATGGTGATTGCGGTGCCAACGGGCATAAAGATTTTCTCCTGGATTGCGACCATGTGGGGAGGGTCAATCACCTTCACCATACCGATGATCTGGGCGATTGGTTTCATCTTCCTGTTCACGCTTGGCGGTGTAACCGGCGTTGTGCTTGCCAATGCAGGCATCGACCATGCGCTTCATGATACCTATTATGTTGTAGCCCACTTCCACTACGTCTTGTCGCTCGGAGCCGTGTTCGCTCTGTTTGCCGGTTGGTATTACTGGTTCGAGAAGATGTTCGGTGTGAAGTACAATTCGATGCTTGCTGGCATCCACTTCTGGCTGATGTTCATCGGATCGAATGTGATCTTCTTTCCGCAGCACTTCCTCGGCTTGAACGGTATGCCGCGTCGGTACATCGACTATGCACCTGCCTATGAGCTTTGGCATGGTGTATCGACTATCGGTTATGCAATCAGCCTCGTTGCAACCATCGTGTTCTTTATTGGGCTTGCCGAAGCGATGATCCGCCGCCGCAAAGCCGAAGCGAATCCATGGGGAGAGGGGGCAACGACGCTGGAGTGGACATTGTCCTCACCGCCGCCGTTCCACCAGTACTCAACTTTGCCTGAGTGGAAGGCCGAGGCCGAGCACTAGTCGTGCCGGCCCCGGTCTTCGGGCGAATACATTGTCACAGCGACGCCAGGCGCGATTTCTGTCATGTCGCCTATTGAGAAAGGGTTTCGCAGGCCGCCCATGGTGCCGAGCGATACGAATAATGTATGACTGATACGGTCCCCTCCACGTCAGAGCTGCGGCACGCTACGGCGAATGACTACATTCAGCTTATGAAGCCGCGCATTATGGGGCTGGTGGTGTTTACCGGCGTGGCGGGCCTTGCCGCTGCTCCTGGTGCTATGAACCCGGTCATGGCTGTTGTTGCTGTATTGGCTATTGCGCTCGGATCAGGTGCTGCGGGTGCCCTTAACATGTGGTACGATTCCGACATTGATGCAGTGATGAGCCGGACATCATCCCGGCCCATTCCATCGGGCGCTGTCCCTCGCGAAGAAGCACTTGCCCTTGGGCTGATCATTTCAGGCATATCCGTTTTAATGATGTGGCTCGCGTCGAACACGCTTGCCGCCGGTCTGTTGGCGCTATCGATCGTCTATTACGCTTGGTTCTACACGATCTTCCTGAAGCGGCGTACACACCAGAACATCGTTATCGGGGGCGCGGCGGGCGCCTTTCCTCCAGTAATTGGCTGGGCCGCCGTCACCGGGACAACGCCGCTCGATCCCTGGATCCTTTTTGCGATCATCTTCTTCTGGACCCCGCCGCACTTCTGGGCCCTGTCGCTTCTGGCCCATAAGGAATATGCGCGCGTGGGAGTTCCCATGCTGCCGGTAACCCATGGGGCCCGCAGCACACGCCGACAGATCTTTGCCTACACATTCGTGCTCGCGCCGGTCGCTCTGGCACCAGTGGTCACAGGGCTCGCAGGCTGGCTTTATGCTGTGGTTGCCGCTGGGTTCAGTACCGTATTCATCTGGCGCGCCTATGAGGTACTGAGAAGCCAGGCAGGCGAGGCGGATGCCGTTGCAGAAGATCATCAGGCGGCAAAGAAACTGTTTGTTTTTTCGATCTTCTATCTCTTCGCGGTGTTTGGTGCATTGCTCATTGAATATGGAACAGGGGCCCGCTTTCCGGTGATTGTCGGCCATGGTTGATGAGGGCAAGATTGCCGACCAGGCTGAAGCGCAGCGTCTCGCTGCCCAAAAAAAACGGAATGTCTGGCTCGCGATCGCGCTCTTCGTGTTTGTGATTCTGGTTGGCCTTGTGTCTGCAGTACGCCTTGCGGAGAATATCCAGAGCGGATCTGGAGCTGGATGATGGCCTTTTCGAATGCGAAAATCGCTTTCGTTGCCTCAGCCGTGGTGGTCGGCATGACTGGCCTCGCCTTCGCGTCCAAACCTCTCTATGACACATTTTGCCGGGTGACGGGATTTGGTGGAACAACCCGGATTGCAGAGGCTGCGCCGAGCGAAGTGCTCGACCGCGAAGTGAATGTCCGCTTCGATGCCAACGTCAATGATGCGCCCTTAAAGTTTCGCCCCCTTGAAGGGAAGCACCGGATTGCGCTCGGCGAGCATGGTTTGGCTTTCTATGAGGTCACCAATACCGCGGCAGAGTCGATAGCGGTTATGGCTGGCTATAACGTGACGCCCCATACCGCCGGGCGGTATTTCAACAAACTTGAATGCTTCTGCTTTGAGGAACGCGTAATCGAAGCGGGTGAGACAAAGACCCTGCCGGTCGTGTTCTTCATCGATCCAGCCTTGGACGAAGACAAACTCATGAACAGTTTGTCCACAATTACGCTGTCTTACACGTTTTATTCAATGAATAACGCACCAATAGAGCCTGCGACGCGTTCGTCCGATAGTGGTCGCGCGGTTGCGCTGCGATGATGGCTTAGAGTATCTTAAGAATCTAAAGGGAAATTGGGAAAAGAGAGTATGGCCCACGGCGAAGTCAGACATGACTACCACCTCGTAAATCCGTCTCCATGGCCTTTGCTGGGATCTTTGGCGGTGACCGTCCTCGCGCTTGGCGGGGTTACTTATATGAAAGGCCTTTTTGGCATGCCTGCTGGCACCAGCTGGCTGATGATGGCCGGGTTCACCATGGTTGCTATTGTGATGTTCGGCTGGTGGCGCGAAGTCATCAAGGAGAGCATTGGCGGCGATCATACGCCGGTCGTTCAAATCGGCCTGCGCTATGGCATGCTCATGTTCATCGCATCCGAAGTGATGTTCTTCGTGGCATGGTTCTGGTCGTTCTTCGAGCTCACTCTTTTCTACGGTGCGCGCGCCGGCGATACGTTCGATGGGCAAAATATTCTGTATGAACAGCTGCTGGCGTGGGGCTCATGGCCGCCGCCCGGCGTTGAAACCTTTGATCCATTCCACCTGCCGCTCATGAATACAGTTATTTTGCTGCTTTCAGGAACGACTGTTACCTGGGCACACCACGCCCTCCAGCATGGAGATCGGGACGGGTGCCGGAACGGTCTTATCCTTACAGTGGTGCTTGGCGCGCTGTTTACTTGTGTTCAGGCCATCGAATATGCCGAAGCGGGCTTCACCTATAGCGGCACGCTATATGGCTCGGCATTCTTCATGGCGACTGGCTTCCACGGTGCGCATGTTTTGATCGGCACGATCTTCCTGCTCGTATGTCTGTTGCGCCTGATGGGGGGCGGATTTACGCCGCAAAAGCACTTCGGATTTGAAGCCGCAGCCTGGTATTGGCACTTTGTTGATGTCGTGTGGCTGTTCCTGTTTGCATTCGTTTATGTTGCGCCGCACCTGATCCTGGGCCACTAATATCCGGGCTTAATCGGAATTTGCAGCCAAGGCGGGCAAATGCGCTTTCGTCCATTACCAATAATGACGGCATGTATGGTGCCGGCCCTGGCTATTCTTTTCATGCTCGGGCATTGGCAATGGCAGCGATACACAGAGAAGCAGGGCTATGTTGACGCCGAAATCGCCTGGATAAGCTTCGAAGGCGAGCGGCAGACGCCGACCTTTATGGTGTCGACAATTCTGAATGGCCGATCCGCTTGGCGGAGGATCAATCTCATTGATGCGGGGAATGAAGCCGTTTTCGTATCCGATACGGCCTATATCAGCATCAATCCCCCATCGGTCTCGCTGGTCGGAAGCGAGACTGCATCGTATCCGGAAGCGATATTCGTGACCCCCGCAGGGGCGAATGCACTTACCCCGTCGCCCTCCGAGAACACATTTTACGCCTACGACGTCGAACAGCTGAAAGCGCGGCTGGAGGGAGATCTCGCAAGCCGTGTGCGTTCCGATGTGCTTGAGCCAAGATTTCTCTCGGTCATGGACCTGGAGCAAGGCGGTCAGGTTGAGCGTATCGAGAACCCCTGGGCCAATCCGGAACTGGCAGATCCTCTTCCGCCAGCCCGGCATTTGGGATATGCGCTCACCTGGTGGGGCCTTGGGTTAGGCCTGATCGTAATCTATTTAGTGTTTCATCTTCAGTCAGGACGCCTGACTCTGAAACAAGCCGCCTGATGGAGGGCGCGCTGATATGAGGTATATTTCGACCCGTGGGCGGGCTGATCCCGTCGATTTTGTCGATGCGTGCCTGGCAGGACTTGCGCCTGATGGCGGCCTCTATGTGCCCGAGGAGTGGCCCCAGATTGAGCCTGCCCGGGCAGGCGAAACCTATGTCGATCTGTCGATACGTATTCTGTCGGCCTTTGCAGGTGATGCGATCTCTGTCGATGATCTCGCAGACATTTGTGAGCAAGCCTATGGAAATTTCTCCCATGGCAGCGTCGCGCCGGTTCGGCAAACCTCTCCAAACCGATGGATGCTGGAGCTGTTTCACGGGCCAACACTCGCCTTCAAAGATGTGGCGATGCAATTCATTGGTCGCTTTTACGACCATATCCTGACCGAGCGCGATCAGCGGATGACCGTCATCTGTGCCACTAGCGGCGACACGGGTGGCGCAGCGGCGGCGGCGTTTGCGGGTTCCGAGCGTGTTAATCTCGTCATCCTGCATCCGAATGAGCGCATATCGCCAGTCCAGCGGAAATTCATGACCTCCACCGGTGCCGAGAATGTTCTGAATGCAGCGATTGATTGCGATTTCGACGATTGCCAGGCCATCGTCAAAAGACTGTTTGCCGATAGTGATTTTGTCTCGGATGTGGGCCTGTCTGGCGTGAACTCCATCAATTGGGCGCGGATTGCCGCTCAATCCGTTTACTATGCTTTCGTCCAGGCGGCACTTGGACCAGACCGACACCTGAGATTTGTGGTCCCGAGCGGGAATATGGGTAATGCTTTCGCCGGCTATGTGGCTCACAAATGCGGTCTGCTCGCAGGTTTCGATCTCATTTGCGCCGTGAATGAGAACAAGACCCTGGCTGACATGCTAGAAACCGGTCAGATGAAGCGGACGCCTGCGGTGAAAACGCCCAGTCCGGCCATGGACATTTCCGTGCCCAGCAATTTCGAGCGCCTGATTTTTGACGCGTCTCACCATGATGCGGCATCGGTCCGCCAGATGTATGAGCAGTATGCCCAGAGCAATGGTGCAGAACTGCCTGAAGACGCGATGGTTGAGTTTGAAAGTCTGCTGCTTTCGGCGCGACCGGTTTCCAATCATGCAACTTTGAAGGAAATGCAGAAGATTCTGCAGGAAACCGGCGAGCTTGTCTGCCCGCATACGGCCGTTGGAACATCTGTTTCACGGTGTCTGCGCGCCACCGATGCTTGCACGATCGTCGTGCTGGCGACGGCGCACCCCGCGAAGTTCCCGGAAACGGTCAAAGAAGCCACAGGGCGGGACGCGCCTCTGCCAGAGCGATGCGCCGATATTGCGGGAAGAGAGGAAATTTTCAGCGTACTGGCCGCCGATGATCAGGCCGTTCGGGACTTCATCAGACAAGGTATCTCATAGGGCTGATGCGCGGATTTGATTATCGGAGCCTGCAGCTTGAAGGTGCCGATATCTATTTGCGCGCTCCGAGGCGTGGCGATTTCAAAGCCTGGTCCTCAATAAGGGAACAGGACAGGGAGCATCTGGAACCCTGGGAACCAGCCTGGCCGGAATTTGCCAATAGCAAGATGGATTGGCGTGGCCGGTTCACGGGCTGGCGGGCAGCCTGGCAACGGGGCACGGGAGCGACATTTTTTGTCTTTCAAAGAACTGACCGGCGGCTTGCGGGCAGCGTTGGTCTTTCCGGCATAAAGGGCGGTGCGGCCAATAGCGCCATACTCGGATATTGGCTGTCGCATGAATTCATTGGCCGGGGGTATATGACGGAGGCCGTCAACATCGTCTCCAGATGGGCCTTCCACTCGCTCGGCCTGTCGCGCCTTGAGGCTGGCACGCTTCCTGAAAACCAGAAATCCCAGAACGTTCTTGAGCGATGCGGCTTTCGTAAAGAGGGACTGGCGCGGGAATATCTTGAGATTGCGGGTAGGCGGCGCGACCACGTGCTTTATGCTCGGCTTGTTGGAGATCGAGTTGAGACGCGTGAGGAAACATGACTAAGGCATCCAGTGTCGATGAAGCGTTAACGCTGCGCCATGGGCGATGGGATTGGGCACCAGAGGGCGGCGAACTCACAGTGACCATGAGAGCCGATGATGAGCTGCGTCATCTGGCGGGCAAATGGTCCCTCGATGCCTTCAGCCTGTTGCTTGACGGGCTTTCCCGCGCACGACTGATGCGGGCCTTTGACGCAAGGGCGAAGGAGGTGTCTTGTGCGCTCGGCTTGTCAGACGGTCGCAGAATTCGGCTGGTTGGAACCTTTTCCGAGGATCGGTCAGCCGGCGGCGATGTGCTTGCCGTTTCGAACGCCGTGGGCGAAGTCGGACCTGGGCCGATACTATCGCCCGCCTATCAGCCGATTGTGTCGCTGCGCACCGGAAGGACCGCCGGGTTTGAAGCTCTAGCGCGGTGGAAAGGTGAGGAAGGCGTAACGGACGCAACTTTCGAAGATCCGGCGCTGGCCACCAATATGCTTATCCATGCTGCCGAATCGCTCGGCATATGGCGCGCGGCGACGGGCGATGAGGAATTGTTCGTACAGGTCAATCTGACAGGTCGTGATCTTGCGCAAGGGGCCGAGGTTGCTCGTCTTATCGAGACGCTCCGCCAAGGCTACGATCTCCCTACGGGTGTTCTCAAGATTGAGCTGACAGAGCAGGCAGCGCTGCATGATCAGAAACGGGCCATTGAGGCCGTAAAGAAAATCCAAAGTGCCGGAGCCGCGCTTGTTCTCGATGATTTCGGATCCGGCCATTCCAGCTTTGCCTGGCTTGCCGATATGCCCGCCGATGCTTTGAAGGTAGACGCAGATCTGACGCAGAGACTCGGCGATCAGCGTGCGGAGCACATTCTCGAAGCGATTACGCTCCTGGCGCAGCGCCTCGATATGTCCGCCACAGCAGAGGGGGTGGAAGACAAGGCCATGGTGACAAAGCTGCGATCACTGGGCTTTGACTATGTACAGGGGTTTGCCTTTGCCCGCCCCATGGGCCGGGATGCCGCTTTGGCGTTCCTGCAAGATGCGAGCTAACAATCTTAGCTCCTAGGGCGTTGTTTTTTTGATGCTTTAGCGGGACAGCTCCTCGACAATCCACGCATCTATATCCGCCTCGACATATGAGAACGGGCGCGGCCCCCCGGCAAGAATGGCGTGGTGGAAACCGGCGAGGTTGAACCTGCTTCCAAGCACGCCCTCAGCCCGCGTGCGCAGACGAATAATCTCGTTTCGGCCAACCATGTAAGCCACAGCCTGACCCGGCCAGACACTATAACGGTCGACCTCATCCGCCATGGCTTGTTCGCTATGGCCCGTGACCGATACGAGGTAGTCGACCGCTTTTTGCCGGCTCCACTCCTTATGGTGAATGCCGGTATCTGCCACCATTCGCGCCGCCCGGAACAGGAGCGATTGCAGATAACCGATTTCCGCGAAGGGTATGTCGGCATAAAGGCCCAACTCAAAGGCAATGTCTTCGGCATAGAGCGCCCAGCCTTCGCCATAGGCTACTGGCCAGATCAGCTGGCGCACGAGAGATCCAGCACTGGTCTCCTGCGGGTATGTCCTTTCGAGGTGATGACCGGGTACTGTTTCATGGACAACGAGCGCCGGAAGAGAAAAGTCCGGCCAATCGGATAGCGTTGTTAGGTCGACGTGAAACACAGCCGGAGCCGATCCGTCGCCAGTGGCAGACGTGTAATAGGCACTGGGCGTTGCAGATTTCAGAACTTCAGGCGTGGGCGATATCGATAGGGTAGGTGTGCGAGGGGCTGAGACAATCTTTTCGAGATGGGGCAGCACGGCCTCGTAAATGGCCGTCATACGCGCTAGCAGCTGGGCGCGCCCTTCTTCATCGTCAGTGAGTATCTGGTCATCAGTCTGAGCAAGGCTGGCAAGTCGTTCCCCAACGCTGCCATCCAGAAAACCGGCCTCCTGTAGTTTCAGGTCAATTGTGCCGGTAAGGCTTTCAACGATGGACTGACCCTGGCTGTACAGGGTGTCGGGAGATACTTGCTTTCCGGCATAGAGGTCGATGACAGCATCATAATACGCCGTGCCCTCGGGAAGGTGCCAGATACCTGGCTCATTCGATGCCCGCTGCTCAAGAGCCGTCAAGGCATCGATAAAGCGGGTATAGGCGGGTAAAATATCGTTTTTTATCAGTATTGTAGCGTCGGTTAGTTTGTCCTGTTTTTGTGCCTCATCAAGGTCGTTTGCGGCCGCCAGTCTGCGTTCAAAGACGGCGATGATGGGATGAATAGCTGCGTCGTCCTCGGACATAAGGCTCTGGCAGTGATCTATCATTCTGCGGAGAATGAAATCCGGCGGCGTAATCCCGGCCTCGGCATCAGCTATTAAGCGCCTGCGATCATCGTCGAGGGCATCTGGCATCAAGGACATGCGGGACAGAAAGGCCTCGGCGTCCGCCGCGTCTAACACTGTCTGGCGGAAAAGCAGAAGATCCTGCAGTTCAATATATGCCCCTGAGAGGTGATCGGCGACGAAGGGTTTCGCGTATGAGAGAGAGACCTGTCCATGCCCAAAGGCCGACATTTCGATGACATCGTCGAATGCATCGAGGGTCACCATAAGATCTCTGGAGGGTCCGAAACTCAGCCTTTTATCCTGTAACTGCTCCAGTTTTGAGAGATATTCCAGGCGTTTAACACGCATGCGCTCAAATGCTGCCTGGGAGCGGTCATCGAGCACGCTCCTGTGGTCATATCCGACCACTTCGGGTGCCAGACCAAGCCGGGACGCGAGTTCGGGTGTCTGGCGCAGTTCCTGCTGTCCAATTTCCTCCAAAAGCTGGAGGGCCTGGCGAGTGACGGTTGTCGTATTTTCGTGTCTCTCCGGCGCTACAAAGTCGCAGCCTGTAAAGACTGTGATCATTGCAAATAGAGTGACATTAAAGAGTGGATGACGTCTCATAATAAGGATTGCATCAAACTGCGCGGATTTGATCAATGACGCTATGTTGCATTCGGTTGTCGCAGGTTTTTTTATCGGATAATCACCAGCCAAAGCTAATTAGGAGTTTATAACGTGGATACACCACAAGGCGGAGTCGCCGACAACGGTCAGGTTTCGGGCAATGTGCTCTTCTACCGTAAGCCAGAGCCGCTCTCCCATGCTGCTCATGGGCATCTTGGGGTTCAACAGATCGAACATCCTTTCGCATTTCTGAGGGACGCTCACGCTGTACCCATCACGGTCACCGAATTCGGCATGGCTGCAACGAGTTATCCCGTTATTTTTGTCGGTGAAGACTATACGCCAATAGCAGTCATGGGCGTGCGGCAGGGGCAGAATCTTTATGTCACCGATGATGGCCGTACTGAGCCTGATTACTATGTGCCGGCTTTCGTGCGGCGCTATCCCTTCGTGTTCGCAAATGACAGCGCCAATAGCCAATTGCTTCTGTGCGTCGACCGAGATGCACCGATGGTGTCCGAAAAGCCGGAAGTTCCGTTTTTCGAAGGCGAACAGCCTTCGCAATTCACGCAGGATGCCATAGAGTTCTGTAAGGAGTTTGAACGCCAGCGCCTGGCAACGGTTCAGTTCACTGAGGTGATGAAGAAGCATGATCTGTTCGAGCAGAAGTCGATCAGCTTCCAGCCGCGGGATCAGGAAGGTCAGGAAGTGGGTGAGGCGCAGAAAATTGCTGACTATTGGGCAATATCAGAGGAACGCCTGAACAATCTGTCACAGGATGCGTTTCTCGAGCTTCGCACCGCTGGCGCGTTCGGGGCGATTTACGCACATCTCGTGTCTCTGTTGAATTGGCCGGTTATCATACAGAGAGCCCTGCGTGTGCCTGACGCCGGAACCGCCTAAGCGCGTTTGGTTCATACAACTGAATTTAATTAGGGGGCGGCTTCTTGAAAGGAGCTGCCTTTCGGTTTCCGGGCAGCGTGATCACAACGTAGCGAGCGATACTGCATTCCGGCGAGAATTCGCTTAAGGACCGCAGTGCGGAGTTAATCAACGGACAACTGAATGCGATTTCTCTCCCTAATATTTCTGGCGATGATCGCGTCGATTCAGGCTGGTTACACACAGGCTGTGGATGGGGGGCATGCGCTGGTGGAGCTGGTGGCGGAGAGCGATGCCGTGCAGCCGGGGGAAACTTTCTTTGCGGCCTTTGATATGACGCTCGACGAGGGGTGGCATGTTTACTGGCGTAATCCGGGCGATGCCGGTCTTCCGCCAATGGTCGATGAATGGCAGGGCAGTGGCGGCACATCTCAGGGTGATTTTGTCTGGCCGATACCCCATGAACTCGTCGTCGCGCCCGGTCAGATCATGGATTATGGATACGCTGATCGCCTAGTTTTACCATTTCCAGTAACGGTTTCGGAGGATGCAACAGGGCTTATCTCCCTCTCCGGGGAACTCAGCTATCTGATTTGTGAGGAGATATGTATACCGGAGACGGCTGCGTTTCGGCTCGTGTTGCCGGTGGCTGAAACGCCGAAAATCAATAAGGCGAACGGTCGGCTGATTTCCGATTGGATTTCGAAATCACCCTCCGCTTTGGACGGGGAAGCGCGCCTAACTGAGCGCGGCGATGGCTGGACGCTCAGCCTCGCCTCTTCCGCTTTAACTCCACCCGGATCATATCTGCGCTTTTTCCCCTATCGCGATGAGATTGTTCACTCTGCAGATCAGGCCGTGAGCTACGGTGGCGTGGGCGCGTCGCTGGTGCTGACGCCGTTTCCGGGGGAACCGTTTCCTGAGATGATCAGAGGCGTGGTCGTCGCCGAAGGGTCATCGGGCGCGCGGGTTGGATATGAAGTCGAGGCATTGGCGGGGGCGATCCTTCCCGAAACCTCAGGCACAACCGTATCGCAAAGCGCCGGCGCGGGCGGGGCTAACTTGCTTTCGCTGGCCCTGTTGGCGCTGGCGGGCGGCTTGATACTCAATCTAATGCCTTGCGTCCTGCCGATTCTCGCGATGAAGGCGGTGGGTTTCGTGCAGGTTGCCGCCAATGGCCGGGTGTCAGAACTTCGCCGCCACGGCATTTTCTATACGATTGGGGTGCTCCTGTCCTTTCTCGCTATCGCTGCGACATTTACCGGATTGCGGGCCAGCGGGGAGTTTTTAAGCATAGGCTTTCAGCTTCAGTATCCGGTCGGCGTGGCGCTGCTTGCGCTGCTGATGTTTGCAATAGGACTATGGCTCCTTGGCGTGTTCGAACTTGGCACGTCGCTACAGGGCGTCGGATCAGGTCTTGCTGCCAGAGGAGGCGCGGCGGGTACCTTCTTCACTGGCGTGCTTGCAGCCCTTGTTGGTGCGCCCTGCATTGGTCCGTTTCTGGGCGTGGCCATGGGGGCGGTGATCTCCGAGCCGGCTCCGATTGTGTTTCTGGTGTTCGGGTTGGTTGGCCTCGGCCTCGCTTTGCCGTTTCTGATCCTCAGTTTTATGCCGGGCCTTCAGCGATTGCTGCCAAAGCCTGGAGCTTGGATGGAAACACTGAAGCAGGTGTTTGCATTCCCCATGTTCCTTACCGCGGCATGGCTGCTGTCTGTCCTTGGGGAGCAAGCTGGAACCGGGCCGATCATCTGGACGGTCGCAGGTGCGATTGTCATCGCCTTCGGTGCCTGGATGATGTCGAAAACCTCGGGCGTCTCCGGCCCTGTGGCGAGGTTGTTGGGCGTGGTCGTGCTGGTGTTTGGCGTTTTTCTGCCGGTCCGCGCGAGTCTGACATCGTCCCCCGACAAAGCGACACCCACAGCTTACGCCGAAGCCAAAGCGGTAGAGCAATGGTCGACTGAGCGGGTAGATGAGCTGATGGATGAAGGAATCGGCGTTTTTGTAGACTTTACCGCGAGCTGGTGTGTCACTTGCCAACTTAATAAGGCGACCACCCTTCAGCATGCCGACATCCAGAAGGCGTTCGCAGACAAGAATGTTGTTTTCATGGTGGCTGATTTCACCAATCAGAATGATGCCATCGCCGATGAGCTCAGAAAGCGCGGCCGTCCCGGTGTGCCCATGTATCTCTTTTACCGGCCGGGAAACCCGGAACCGAAAATTCTTCCCCAAATCCTGACGAAGGATATTATACTCACCGAGCTGGAAGCGATCTGACTCAGCTTTGTGACCCATAAGGAGATGTCACCATGCAAATCACCCGCAGACATGTAGGTCTTGCCCTTGGCATGGCTACGGCCGTCGCGCTGACCGCCGGAGCCCTCATCGCGTCAACGCAAACGGCAAACGCCGATGTCGTGACGAACGATGCTGCGCCATTGTTCAGTGGTGTCACGTCGACTGGTGAGACGGTGTCTTTGGCTGATTATACTGGGAAAACGGTTGTCCTCGAATGGACCAATCATGTCTGCCCCTTCGTCCAGAAGCACTATGATGACAGCTACAGTAACATGCAGACTTTGCAGACAAATGCGGCGGGCGATGATGTTGTCTGGCTGTCGGTGATTTCGTCGGCTCCCGGCAAGCAGGGTCACGTGACGGGCGAAGAGGCCGATGAGCTGATCACCTCCCGGGGCGCGGCGCCGACGGCTGTCATCCTCGATGAAAGCGGAGAAATCGGACAGCTTTATGGGGCGAAGACGACTCCACATATGTTCGTCATTACGGCGGATGGATCCATTGCCTATCAGGGCGCGATCGACTCGATCAAATCAGCGAAAATCCGGGATATCCCAAAAGCGGAGAACTATGTCACAGCAGCGCTTGGTGCCGTTGCGCAGGGGCAGCCCGTCGAGACACCCAGCACGCGACCTTATGGTTGCTCTGTGAAGTATTGATCCCTTCCAAAACCAGACCACTAGGCTTCGCTCCCTAACCGGGCGAAGCCTTTTCAATTCTATCGCATCGTGCTCTAGGGCTGCCTAAGAAGGATTGCAGAGCAAAATACAAATGACTGACTCGTCGAAACCTCGAAAGGATCTGGCCAAAAGCCCGCGCGGATTTCCCGATAAGCGGGAGCATCTGATCCACGCCGAGCAGGAATTGATCCGGCAGGTCACGGGGGTCTATCGCCGCTGGGGATTTGAAGCGCTGGACACAGGTGCGTTTGAGTTTGCCGATAGTCTTGGCAAGTTTCTCCCGGATGCTGACAGGCCGAACGAGGGGGTGTTTGCGCTTCAGGATGATGATGAGGCCTGGCTTGCTCTCCGCTACGATCTTACGGCTCCACTTGCCCGCTTTGCAGCTGAGAACTGGCAGACACTGCCAAAGCCGTTTCGCAGATATGCTGCGGGTCCGGTATGGCGGAATGAAAAGCCGGGACCCGGACGTTTCCGGGAGTTTCTTCAATGCGATGCTGACACGGTTGGTGCTGGCGGAGCTCATGCCGATGCTGAAATCATCGCGATGGCCGCCGAGGCCATGCGGGCCGTTGGTGTCACTGAAGGTGAATTTCAGATCAAGGTAAATACGCGCAGACTGCTCAACAGTGTGCTGGAGCAGGGTGGTGCCACAAGCAACGCCGCACGCCTCACCATATTACGCGCGCTCGACAAACTTGACCGGCTCGGAGAGGCAGGCGTTGCCGACCTTCTGGGCGAGGGACGGATGGACGAGTCAGGGGACTTCACCAAAGGGGCCGGGCTCGGAAAAACCGATGTCGACCGTGTTCTCGCTTTTGCGGGTGCAGGTCGTGCAACGCGTGAAGAGACGATCGAAGCTCTTGGCCAGGCAGCTGGTACAGGCGAAGAGGCGAGCGCTGGGCTTGATGAACTCAAGGGAATTCAAAGAGCCCTGGAAGCGCTCAGCGTGCCTGGCAGCGACGTCATATTCGATCCATCGATTGTCAGGGGCTTGGAGTATTATACCGGCTCTGTTTTCGAAGCAGAGCTTTTGAAAGAAACGGTGGATGAAAGAGGGGCGACCGTGAGCATCGGATCTGTCGGCGGCGGTGGCCGGTATGATGATCTTGTCGCTAGATTTACTGGCGAACGCATTCCAGCCACGGGCTTTTCAGTGGGCGTGTCCCGTCTCGCCGCTGCGCTCAGCCTGACGGGCGGTTTAAAGACTTTGAACGGTCCGGTCGTGGTTCTGAACCTTGAAAAAGGCGACCCCAGTGTTGCTTTGACATTGACCTCAGAGCTTCGCGCAGCTGGTCTACGTGCGGAAATGTATATGGGCTCTTCCGGTATGCGTCCTCAGATGAAGTATGCCGACCGCAGGGGCGCTCCGGCGGTTGTCATCGTTGGAGAGGATGAACTGGCAAAGGGTGTTGTCACCATCAAGGATCTTAAAGTTGGCGCTGCGAAAGCTGCCGCGATCCAGTCGAATGAGGAATGGCGAGAGACCCGCCCAGGGCAGATGGAAGTTGCGCGAGCTGAGATGGTCGCAACCCTTCGGGAAATTATCGAGACAGACAGTTGATCGCGGACATACAATCCGTCTTTGCGCGGCTCGGAGGTAACCTGGTTGACCCGCCAATGGTGATGTCCGCGACTTTGCCATTGGAGTTGTCTGGCGAAGCCATACGGTCACGTCTTTGTATCTTTACTGATAATCATAATAGGGATGTCGCTCTGCGCCCCGATCTCACTCTGCCTCTTGCAGTAGAAGAGGTTGCGGCCCGCAAAAACGGACGGTCAGGGGAGTATACGGCGCGTTATGTATCGCGAGCCTTCAGACAGCCGCTAACGCCTGATCAGCCTGCGGAGTTTATTCAGATCGGTTGCGAGCGGTATGGTTATCCCTCCAATCCGGAAATCGACGCTGAAATCTATACTGCGGTGGCGCAAGGCGCTCTGGCAGGCGGTGCTGTTGCTGGCGTAACCCATTTTGGTGATCTCGCGGTTTTCGATGCTTTCTTGAATGCACTTGAACTCAGCTCATCTGTTGCGCGCACCATTGGCCGGGCCTTTCGCGAGGAGGGCGGTATTGACGCTATTTTGTCCGGTGAGAAGCGTGAAACGAACGCTTTCGCGAAGCGGCTGAAGGATGTTCCTGCCGATGATGCCAATCGGCTGGTGAGTGAGACCATGGATATGGCCGGCATCAGGCTAGTTGGAACTAGAAGTCTTGATGAGGTCGTCGAGCGGTTGGTGGAGCAGGTCAAAGACGGTGATGCGTCCTCTCTGACTGACGAAGCGAAGGCGATGTTGTCCAGTCTTGTAAAAATTGATGTTGCTGCAGAGGTAGCGCCCGAAGCTCTGCTGAAAACGGCAAACCAGTTCGGTGTGACTGGTATCGATGATGCCCTTGAAGCGCTATCGGTCCGCCTCGAAAAGATAAAGCAGGTCGCGCCGGAATTTCTCGGTGATACCAGATTCGCCGTCAGCTTCGGACGGCGCTTCACTTACTATGATGGCTTTGTCTTTCAGATATCTGATCCGGGGGCGGATCTTTCTCGACCGTTTGGTGCTGGTGGCCGGTATGATGAGTTGCTGTCCCGGATTTCCGGTGGCGAGGTAGACAGTTCAGCGATCGGCGGAGTGGTGCGACCGGACAGGCTTCCAGTGAAGGGGAGTAAGTAATGTCTGCTTTGACGATCGCTATCCCCTCTAAAGGGCGGTTGAAGGATAAGAGCGAAGCCTTCTTCGCAGATTGCGGCTTCAAGCTGAAGCAGACCGGCGGCGAGCGTGGATACTCTGCGGTGCTCAAAGGTCTGCCCAATGTGAAAGTGGTGCTTCTGTCCGCCAGAGAGATTGCCCAGGGCCTGATAGATGGTGCCTACCATGTCGGCATTACGGGAGAAGATCTGCTCCACGATCTCTCCAAAACACCCGGAGAGGATGCCTTGGTGATCAAGCGCCTTGGCTTCGGCCATGCCGATGTTGTTGTGGCCGTCCCGAATGGCTGGCTCGATGTCTCGACCATGGTGGACCTGGAAGCCGCCGGAGCGCTTTTCAGGGAACGTCATGGTCGCCGGATGAAAGTTGCGACCAAATACATGCGCCTGACGCGCCGCTTCTTTGCTGCTCAATCCGTTGGCGAATACCGGCTTGTTTACAGCGCGGGTGCGACCGAGGCGGCTCCAGCATCCGGCTCGGCAGAGTTGATCGTCGACATTACGACAACCGGCGCGACGCTGGCGGCCAACGATCTGAAAGTCCTGAATGATGGCGTGCTATTGCGAAGCCAGGCCTCTCTGTGCGGTTCGCGGTTTGCAGACTGGAACGAGGATGCCCTCGCAACGCTCGAGTTCCTGCTTACATCGGTAGAGGCCAGGGGGCGGGCCGAAGGCGCTGTCCTCTTGCAGACAGCGGCAGCTGTTCCAGATGATATTCTCACAGAACTCGGTCTGATGTCACAGGGGGATCGGCTCGTGGAATGTCCACCTGATCTCGTTGCGCAACGTGCCGCAAGGCTTTCTGATGATGGGTATGGACCTGTTAATGTACTTCGACCCGAACAGGTTTTCAGTAATCAATCGAGTCTCTTCAAAAAATTTATGGCAGAAATGTAGCAATCTGCTTGACTCTGCGCGACAAATTGGCACTCATGTAATTGCAAGTTTCTGGGAGGAAACTAGCCAATAACTAGCGCGTCCCTTTTGGGGCGCGCTTTTTTCTTGCGCTTTACTTGAGAAGTGTCGTTTCGAGGTGTCGTCAGACTGACTGTGCAGCGGCTCAGGGTGTGTGTTGGGGGCTCGAGAGGGCACCACATCAATCAGCCTGACTTAATGATAAACAATAATGACTTATTGATATTCGTCAACGTTTTATCTGAAATCAGAAAGTGAACTTTCAGTAAGTTTGCGCTCGCAAAGCATCTTCTGTTTGTCCAAAGTCCTGCGGGAGTTGACTTCGCGGTCGGACTGTCCAACGTGCGCGATCGATTTAAGCAGCTTACTTTTCAGGTGATTCCGCAATGACCGATTCCCGCCAGCACATCATGCCGGTATATGCTCCGCCTCCCGAAGTGTTTGTGCGCGGTGAGGGGGTGCATCTCTTCACCGATAACAACATCGCCTATCTCGATTTCATTTCGGGAATTGCGGTGACGGCCCTTGGCCATTCCCACCCGGCACTCGTTAGTGTGCTTCAGGATCAGGCGGGCAAGCTCTGGCACACATCTAATATGTTCCGCGTGCCTGCCGGTGAGGAACTTGCCACCAAGATGTGTGCGGATACTTTCGCCGATCGGGTGTTCTTCACCAATTCAGGAACGGAATCACTTGAATGCGGTTTAAAAGCCGCGCGCAAATATCACTGGGCTAACGGACAAGCGAACCGGATCGAATTTGTAACCTTCAAAGGGGCGTTCCACGGCCGGTCCTTCGGCGCGATCAATGCCGGTGGCAACCCGAAATATCTGGAAGGTTTCGGCCCAGCCATGGAAGGCTTCCACCAGATTGAGTATGGTGATCGCGACGCGCTTGATGCCGCTGTCGGAGAGAACACTGCTGCCGTCGCCATAGAGCCGGTTCAGGGCGAGGGCGGTGTTCGCGCTCTGCCGGAGGAGGACCTGACCTATATTCGCAAGCTTTGCGACGAGCGCGGGGCGCTTTTGCTGTATGACGAGGTTCAATGCGGGATGGGCCGCACTGGAAAGCTCTTCGCCCACGAATGGGCTGAAGATGCCGCGCCTGATATTATGTGTGTCGCGAAGGGGGTCGGAGCCGGTTTCCCATTCGGGGCGTGTCTCATGACCGAGGCTGTTGGCGAAGTGATGCAACCCGGCTCCCATGGATCGACCTATGGCGGCAACCCACTTGCTATGGCTGTCGGTAATGCTGTGTGGGATATTGTTTCAGAGGAATCCTTTCTGGAGCAAGTCAGACGGGTCGCCGGGACACTGACTCAAGGTTTAAAGTCGATCGCGGATAGTCATCCGGATAAGGTCGAAGGGGTTACCGGAAAGGGCTTGCTTTGCGGTCTCCGCCTGAAAGGTGAGCCGAAACCGCTTCAGGCAAAAGCGCGGGAAAAGCGTCTCCTCGTTGGCGTGGCGGGAAACAATGTTCTGCGTTTTGCACCGCCGTTGATTATTACAGATGAACATGTCCGTGATGCGGTCCGCACCCTCGATGAAGCTTTGAGCGAAATGTAGTCGCTATGGGGCCGCGTCATTTTCTCGATCTATGGCAACTCGATGCTGATGATCTACGCGCCATACTGGACGACGCCCATCGCATGAAAAAGGCACGTAAGGGTCGCCCAAAGGGTGAAGTGGACGCCGATGCTCCTTTGGCGGGGCATACGCTGGCGATGATTTTCCAGAAGAACTCCACGCGGACACGGTTCAGTTTCATTATGGCGATGCAGCAGCTCGGCGGACAGGCAATCGTCTCTTCGGCTGGAGACATGCAGCTTGGTCTCGGCGAGACACTTGAGGATACGGCCGAGGTTCTGTCCCGGTTTGTTGATGCTGTCATGATCCGGGCAAACGACCATGATGATCTGGTGAGCTTCGCGCAGGCTGCGACTGTGCCTGTTATCAATGGCCTGACCGATCTATCCCATCCCTGCCAGATCATGGCGGATCTGATGACGTTGGAAGAACAGGGTCTTGATATCACTACGGCGAAGCTCGCCTGGGTCGGCGATGGTAACAATGTCTGCGCGAGCTTTATCCATGCTGCTGCCAAATTTGGATTTCATCTCGCGATTGGTACGCCGGACGGGTATCAGCCGCGCGATGACGATATTGGGCTCGCAGGTCAGCTCGGAGCGAACGTTACTCTTTGCGATACGGCCACAAAGGCCGTTACCGATGCCGATGTGGTGATCGCAGATACATTTGTTTCCATGGGAGACAAGAACCGGGATCAGCGTCTTGCAAACCTGAAGGATTTCGCTGTGACATCAGAGCTGATGAGCCATGCCAAGCCGGATGCGCTGTTCCTGCATTGCCTGCCCGCTCACCGCGGCGAGGAAGTGGAAGCCGACGTGATAGATGGTCCGCAGTCTGTTGTATTCGATGAAGCGGAGAACCGCCTGCATGCTCAGAAAGCAATCCTGAAATGGTGTCTGCAGAAATGAGTTCCGCTCCGGCAGATGATATTGTTGCCAACTTTCAGCTCGAAGACAAACCGCTACGTGGGCGGATTTCCCGGCTGGGCTCTCTGAGCCTCGGGCCTATCATTGCGCGCCATAACTATCCGGACGAGTTGGCGAGGCTGCTCGGCGAGGCGGCAACGCTAGCCGCGCTGGTTGGGTCATCGTTGAAGTTTGAGGGTCGTTTGCTCGTGCAGGCAGAAGGGAACGGCCCGGTCTCGCTTCTGGTTGGCGAGTTTACGACCGGCGGCGGCCTTAGGGGGTATGCCCGCTACGACCATTCAGCATGGGAGAATTTGCAGCGTATCAATAGGGGCGGTCGGCCCCATATGCCGCAATTGTTCGGGTCCGGAGCTTTGGCGCTGATTATGATCCGCGATGAGCCAGGAGCACAGCCCTATCAGGGCGTGGTGCCCCTGGCGAAAGCAACCCTTGCTGAATGTGCGGAGGATTACTTCGCGCAGTCGGAACAGATTCCGACGAAGGTGGCGCTATCGGTGGCAGAGCTGACCGTATCGGGCAGCGTACCGGAGTGGCGAGCTGGCGGCATGCTTCTACAAAGGATCGCAGGAGATGAGGCCCGTGGAGATACCGAAGATATCTGGGATGAAGCGAGGGCACTGTTTGAGACGATTGGCGATGATGAGCTTGCTGATCCGGACCTTGGGGCCGACCGATTATTATATCGGCTGTTTCACGAGAGCGGCGTTCGCATGGAAGAGGCTATGCCAATACGTGACAGTTGTACGTGTAATGAAGACCGCTTGAAGGCAACACTAATAAGGATGCCCGACAGTGAGCTTGCTGATATGGCAGAGGCAAACGGCACGCTCGGGATCGACTGTCAGTTCTGTGCCCGCCATTATGATATCGCTTTGCGTGATGTCACAGGTCACGGGTAGGGCGGCGATGAAAGAGTTCGGCCCCGCAACATTTGGCGAGATGTATGCCGACGAATACGACACCTATCATGATCCCGGCACCACAGTTGAAGCTGTATATATGATTGAATTGCTTGCTGGCGATGCCCGCATGCTCGAACTCGCCATCGGTACGGGGCGTATGGCTCTGCCGTTAAAGACTCGCGGTCTGGACGTGCATGGCCTTGAAGCGTCTCCGGAGATGATCGCGAAACTGCGGGAAAAGGACGGGGGTGAAGATATCCCTGTGACGCTCGGCGACATGGCGGATTTCGAGCTTGAGGACCGTTTTGATTTTGTGTTTCTCGTTTTCAACACACTTTTCAACCTGACCTCACAGGCAAAGCAGCTTTCCTGTTTTGAAAGCGTCGGCCGATGTCTGAATTCCGGTGGAAAGTTCCTTTTGGAGACATTTGTGCCCGATCTTTCACGATTTCAGAACGGGCAGGATGTGGCGGTCAAAAGGCTGGATGGTGAGCAGGTTTGGATCGAGGCCGTGGTGCATGATCCGGTTGATCAACTTCTCCAGTATCAACGCATTCGCTATACGCCGGACGGCGTTAAGCTTGCGCCACTGCCCATGCGCTATGCTTGGCCGTCGGAGATCGACCTGATGGCGAAGCTTGCCGGGTTGGAATTGGTTGAGCGGTGGGGCGGTTGGCAGCGCGAGCCCTTCAACGCGAGCAGTAACATGCATGTGTCAGTCTATGAGAAGCGTGCTCCATGACCGACAGTTTTCACGATTTTGTCGAAGAGCTTTTCGAACCCTTTGCACCTTTGAAGATCAAACGGATGTTTGGTGGAGCGGGTGTCTGGTCTGGCCAGCAGATCTTCGCCATCCTTGCTGACGATGTGATCTACCTGAAATGCGATCCGGCCCTCAGGGAAGCACTGGAGGCCGAAGACGGCGAGGTATTCATCTGGACCAATCCGAAGACAGGCGCTGTGAACGAGATGCAATACGTATCGCTGCCAAGTGCCGCCCTTGACGATCCGGAAGACGCTGCCGACTGGGCACGCAGGGCTCTCGATGTTGGGTTGAAGGCTGCGAAGGCCAAACCGAAAAAGAAGAAAAAGAAAACCTAGTTTCCGGTGAAGTTTGCGTCGCGCTTTTGCAGAAAGGCCGTCACACCTTCACGGAAATCATTCGTGCGTCCGGCGGTTCGTTGTGCGATCCGTTCCGCATGGATCTGATCCTGAAAATTCCGGTCGGCGGAATCCCAGATAAGTTCCCGAATCATTGACAGCGCCTGAGTTGGGCCATTGGCGAGCTTTTGCGCTTTGCTGTTGGCAACTTCTATCAGTTCGTTGTCGGTCGTGACTTCATTGACCAGCCCCCATTCGAGGGCTTGCGGCGCTTTGATCTTATCTCCCATGAGGGCCATCTCCATGGCGCGTGCCCGACCGATCAGGCGTGGCAGAAGGTAGGTCGATCCGCCATCTGGCACGAGACCGATTCGACGAAAAGCCTGCAGAAAATACGCATTCTGAGATGCGATCACGAGATCGCCCATTAAGGCAATAGAACAGCCGACCCCGGCGGCCGCACCGTTAACAGCGGTGATGATTGGATGAGGATGCTCTTTCATGGCCATAATGAGCGGGTGATAATGGCTGTCGAGCGCCTTGCCGGCATCGAATTTTGACGTGCCGGCATTGGACTCCATACCCCCGGCCGAGAGATTCGCACCCGAGCAAAAGCCTCGGCCTGTTCCAGTAAGGATAGTGCACCTTGCTTCATCTCCCGCTTGTTCAAATGCGAGAAGCAATTCTTCAACCGTATCGATGCCCGCCGCATTCATGGTGGCCGGATCGTTAAACGTGATTGTCGCAATATTGTCGGCTAGATCGTAAGCAATTTTCTCGAAACTCATTCCGGCGGGTCTCCTCTTTACTCTTTTCAGCAATATAGCGGGCTGCGCGTATTGCCGAAACCATGACGTTACGTAACCGAAAGTCTTCTTGCACTGGAGACGAATTTGGGTGCAGTATTGCAAAGAAGTCACAGATAGGGAGGTCTGTCATGGCACTTGAAGGTGGCGGCGCGGCAACGGAAATGTCCGCAATCCTTGAGAAACAGAAAAAAGCGCACATCAGAGACGGTATTCCATCGGCGCAGGTGCGTATTGACCGGATAGACCGTGCAATCGGTCTCCTTGTTGATTTCCAACAGGAAATTGAGGACGCGCTAGCGGAAGACTTTGGTCATCGCTCCAAAGATGCCACCCGCTTCACCGATGTGGCCTCGTCCATCGGCGCATTGAATTTCTCAAAGAAGAACCTCGCTAAGTGGATGCGTCCGGAGAAACGGGGTGTCGAATTCCCCCTCGGATTTCTTGGGGCTCGGTCGGAGCTGCAGTTCCAGCCCAAGGGCGTGATCGGTGTCATCAGCCCTTGGAATTTCCCGGTGAACTTGACGTTCGCGCCTCTCGCCGGCGTCTTCGCCGCTGGCAACCGCGCCATGATCAAGCCGTCTGAGTTCACCGAGCGCACATCAGAGCTGATGGCGCGGATGTTCAGCCAGGCGTTCTCCGAAGAGGAAGTTGCCGTTGTGACCGGTGGGCCGGATGTGGGCGCAGCCTTCAGCGGACTGGCATTCGACCATATGATCTTCACCGGAGCGACATCGATCGCCCACCATGTCATGCGGGCGGCTGCTGATAATCTGGTACCTCTCACTCTTGAACTAGGCGGTAAGTCACCGGTGATTCTCGGGCGCTCGGCCGATATGCAGAAAGCCGCGACGCGTATCATGAACGGCAAGACGCTGAATGCCGGTCAGATCTGCCTCGCGCCTGACTATGCCTTTGTTCCAAAAGAAAAGACGGGAGAGTTTGTTCAGCACGCGACCACTGCCGTTGAGAAAATGTTCCCGAGCGGCCTGAAGGACAATGATGATTACACATCCGTTGTGAATCAGCGCCACTATGACCGACTCAAAGGGTATATTGAGGACGCCAAGGCGAAGGGTGCCGAACTCGTCGAGATCAATCCGCAGAATGAGGACTTCACCCAGCAGCCTCATCATAAGATTCCGCCGACCCTCGTCCTGAATCCGACAGACGACATGGATGTGATGAAGGATGAGATCTTTGGTCCGATACTGCCGGTTAAGGAGTATGGCGAAGTCAGCGACGCGGTTACCTATGTGAACAATCATGACCGTCCGCTTGGCCTCTACTATTTCGGGGAAGACACAACCGAAAAAGAGAAAGTGCTGAACAACACCACATCGGGCGGCGTGACGGTAAATGATGTCGTCTTCCATGTGGCACAGGAAGATCTTCCCTTCGGTGGTATTGGTCCGTCAGGCATGGGCTCGTACCATGGCCGCGACGGATTCCTGGAATTCAGCCACAAGAAGGCAGTCTATACGCAGACAGGTTCGGAGTTGCTGGCCATGATGCGGCCGCCATACGGAGAGAAATTCCGCAAGACAATTCAGGGCCGGATCAAGCGTTAGATCACTTATGGTGGCTATTCGCGGCCTCGCTCTGGCAATGGCGGCGAGTGTACTCGTCGCCACCCAAGCTGTGCCTGAGAAAGTGCCGACCGCCGAGGCGGTTCATTCGTTTACGGGCTGCTGGGAGAGTGAAGACAAGCTTTTCCGGGAGGTTTGGATCGAGGATCCTTCAGGCTGGTTGATTGGATATGCGCTTGATCGCGAGCAAGACAATGCAGTCCTGTTCTTCGAGCATATGCGCATAGAACAAACGGAAGATGGCGTTGAAACACTTGTGGTGACCGGTGTTGGAGATTCGGACAGCGTCCGTTTTGTCCGCGATCCCGAAGCAATCGATATGCATCGCTTTGTTAATGCGGAGCATGATTATCCGCAGGTGATTGCTTATCGGCCAACACCCTTTAGACTTGATGCAGAGATATCTAAACTGGACGGCAGTGATCGCCGCGAATTCAAAAAGCGCCGCTGCGAATAATCAGCGCTTGAGGAAACCTGGCACGTCGTCGCCAAAGCCGCGAACGCCATCCTGTGCGGGTTCAAGGTCACGGTCATCATCGCGTTTCCGGCCTCGATCTCTGCGGTTGCGTTCCCGACGCGGTTTGCGGTCTTCGCGAGCTGGCTGATCCGGACTTTCCGCACTTGCTTCCGAAACAGCTGCATCAGCTTCCACGTCAGCACTCTCAGCTGGCGCGTCCTGATTCCGATCACGCTCCCGGCGTCCACGATCTCTTCCGCGTCCTCTAGCACCGCGATCTCGTCCGCCTCGTTCGCGCCGCCGACCGCGATCCCGGCTGTCCCTGTCTGCAGGTAGTCCTTCGAGTTCTTCAGCGAGACCTTCGATCTCCGCTTTATCTACGGATTTGCCGATCATCTTGAGAACATATCCCCAGGATTTTTCATCTTCGGGGCCGACGATTGTGTAGCTCATGCCCTGGCGGCCCGCGCGACCTGTACGGCCGATCCGGTGGACATAGTCTTCATCTTTTGGCGGTGGCGCGAAGTTGAAAACATGGCTGACATCGGGGATGTCCAGGCCACGGGCGGCGACGTCCGATGCGACAAGGAGTTTCAGCTCACCCGTCCTGAAGCGCTCCAAAGTCTGCATACGGTAGGCTTGTGGAAGGTCGCCATGGATCGCCGCCGCATCAAATCCGTGCACGGAAAGTGATTTGGCAACGATGTCAGCCTCTTTTTTCCGGTTGCAGAACACGATACCGCTTTCGATCTGACACTGGTTCAGAATGGCGCGAAGCGTATGCCGACGGGCTTTCATGTCATTCGTAGGGATCTTCACGACATGCTGTGTGATTGTTTCTGCTGTCTGAGCTGGTTTTGCCACCTCGATCCGGATCGGATTGTTCTGAAACTTCTTCGCCAGCTTCTCGATTTCTTTCGCGAAGGTCGCCGAAAAAAGGAGCGTCTGGCGTTTCTTCGGAAGAAGATTGCAGATCGCTTCGATGTCATCAATGAAGCCCATATCGAGCATCCGGTCAGCTTCATCAATGATCAACGTTTCAACGCCGGTCAGGAGGATTTTCCCGCGCTCGAACTGATCCTTAAGGCGACCCGGCGTGGCGATCAACACGTCGACACCTTGCATAAGCAGCCGTTCCTGCTCCTTGAAGCTGACGCCGCCTATGAGCAGCGCCATGGTCAGTTTCAGATGCTTGCCATACTTCGTGAAGCTGTCAGCCACCTGATCGGCAAGTTCTCGCGTCGGTGCCAGTATGAGTGTTCGCGGCATGCGTGCCCGGGCTCGCCCGCGCGCGAGGCGATGGATCATAGGCAAAACGAAAGCGGCGGTTTTGCCGGTTCCGGTTTGGGCAATGCCGGTGACGTCACCACCAACGAGAACATGGGGGATTGCCTGTTCCTGAATAGGCGTCGGGTGAATATAGCCCGCATCGGTGACGGCCTGCAGGACTTTTGGCCCAAGGCCGAGGTCTGCAAACGTAATCTGCGTTGCGGCGTCTTTTTGATCAGTCAAAGCGAATTTTATCTTTCCGTGTTGGTCTCAGTTCTTGCTCAGGTGCCACCCTCGATGGTAGCTGCCGGGCAAGGTCCAACGCCCGGAAACATCTGTTGTGCGGCGCACATAACCCGGACTCGTTTGATTTTACAAGATTCCAGTTCAGAAAAGGCTCACTCGGCAGCCTGAAGCGTATCCTGAGCGGCAAGCCAGGCATTGATGTCTTTCAGTGCCCGGAACGCCTGTGCCTGCTTTTTCAGGCGGCCTTTCTCTTTGCCGCGGAGTTTTTTGCCTTCCGGTTTCAGCATTGCCATCTCGTCGGGGTTTGCCGGCGGGAAGAGCCCAAAATTTACATTCATCGGCTGGAATGTCTTTCCGGCTTGTAGGTGCCCGCCCGTGATATGTCCGATCAATGCGCCAAGGGCTGTGGTAAGCGGTGGCGGCATGAGCGGCTTTGCCAACCGTTCAGCGGCTGCGAACCGGCCAGCCAGTAGACCCATGGCGGCGCTTTCGACATAGCCTTCGACCCCGGTCACCTGTCCGGCAAATCTTATCCGCGGCATCGATTTGAGGCGCAGCTGGTTGTCGAGGAGTTTTGGTGAGTTCAGGAAGGTGTTGCGATGAATGCCGCCGAGCCGGGCAAAGGTCGCGTTCTCCAGCCCGGGAATCATCCGGAAAATGTCCGTTTGTGCCCGATATTTCAGCTTGGTCTGAAAGCCGACCATATTCCAGAGCGTGCCAAGGGCATTATCCTGGCGCAGTTGTACGATGGCATGGGCTTTCACATCCGGGGCGATAGGATTGGTCAATCCTATGGGTTTCATAGGGCCGTATCGTAGCGTCTCCCGTCCGCGCTCCGCCATCACCTCAATCGGCAGGCACCCTTCGAAGTAGGGGGTGTTCTTTTCCCACTCCTTGAATTCTGTTTTCTCGCCAGCAATCAAGGCGTCGATAAAGGCATTGTACTGGACCTCATCCATGGGGCAATTGATGTAGGCGGCCGTGTCGCCGCCCGGGCCGGGCTTGTCATAGCGCGACTGCCGCCAGGCGATATCCATGTTGATGGAATCGAAGTTCACGATCGGCGCTATCGCATCGAAGAAAGCGAGATCGTCCTCGCCGGTCTCAGTGCGGATGGCGTCAGCCAGCGCTTCGGAGGTCAAAGGGCCGGTGGCGATGATAACGCTGTCCCAGTCTTCCGGCGGCAGGCCAGTGATTTCTTCACGAACGACCGTAACAAGAGGATGGTTTTCGAGCGTGTCGGTAACGGCTTCGGAGAAGCCGACACGATCAACCGCGAGAGCGCTTCCGGCAGGAACCTGATGCTTGTCTGCGGTGTGGATGATCAGCCCGCCAGTTCGGCGCATTTCCTCATGGAGAACACCCACGGCATTTGTCTGGTGGTTATCTGAGCGGAAGGAATTGGAGCAGACGAGCTCGGCGAGGCCATCAGTTTCATGAGCATCTGTGCCACGCACACCGCGCATTTCGTGGAGTACAACGGTCACACCAGCTTGGGCGAGCTGCCAGGCAGCCTCCGATCCGGCCATACCGCCGCCAACAACATGAACAGGCTTGTTTGTCATAGGGTGTGAAGTGCTGCCGCTATGCTCTGCCGTCAAGGCATGATTGCCGAATAGCCTCTTGTGGAGTAGCTGGTGATCCATGGTGGATGTGCGGCGGATCACAGTCAGGGACATTGTCGGGGACAGCTATGCATATATGCGGGCCGCCGTGCTTCCGGCGCTTACAGGGTCAGTGCTCTACGCGGTGACATCATCGGGATCAGATCTCCTGAGGACACGAGAGCTTGCCGGACAATACAGCATGGCGTTGAGCATCGTGATCCTTTTCATAATGGCGACGATCTGGCTGGCGCTGGCTCTCCGTCAGGGCCTTGGAAAACCGCGAAAAGGTGTTTTCGGTCTCTATTTTGGCTTTGATGAGATCCGCTTGGGTTCATCCATGTTGGGCTTTGCCAGCGTGATGGCGATTGTGCTTTTCCTTTTGGGTTTTGCGGTTTTTCTCCTGGTGATGATTGTTGCTGTCGCTGGTGCAGGGGCGCTGGGCGGGAATGATGTGGCCGAAGCAGAGCTCTTCACATCGCCTGATGCCTTCAACGATTTTCTGGTCAGCGGCGGAGCCGGAACATTCGTTGCCATCGCGGGGGGCGGGATTATAGTCGCTGCGGCCTTTCTATTCGTCTGGCTTGTCATTCGGCTGTTGCCCTTCGCTGCGGGAACTATCGACCAGCGCCGGTTTATCGTGCTGCAAGCCGCAATCTGGACACGTTATCAGGACAGGGCGTTGCTCATGGGGGCCGTTCTTACCATTGGTGTCGGCATCGGTTTTGTCTGGCTCGCTCGCTATGGCATCTCACTTAGCCCACTGCCAGATCTTCCTGGGGCTCTTCTCAAGCATGTTGTCAGCTGCTTCGGCGCGCTCTTGCTCATCGGCTTTATTTGCTCTGTGTACAAAAGACTTGTTGTTGAATTCGGTACAGAAGATGCTGCGGAGGTGAAACCGGGGGGATAATAGGTGGTCGAGTTCAACTTCAACAATGCGTTTATGCATTTTGCGCGCGCCAATGCACCGGAAGGTTTCTTCTGGAAGTATCTGTTGAGCTATGTTGGAATAAGTATCGCCTCAGGCCTGCTGACATCACTTCTCTATTCCAGTTCGAGCACGTTTTCCGGCGGATTTCTGGCTGGATTGGCTGGCATCTACATATTTTCATTTGTAATTCTCGCGGTGTTCGAGGCGAGCTGGCAGCGCCGCTATGTCCGTGGCGAAGGCTTTCGTCTCACCTTCGGCAAGGACGAGATAAACCTCCTCGTGGTCTATCTCATCTGGTTCATTTTTGCGGCGGTCATGTATTTCGCCATCGCCATGTTGTTTGTTCTAATAGTCTCCGTAGTAACGGAGGCGAGCCCTACAGCCGCAGGGATTATGATGTTTCTCTCCATGCTCGTGGGTGCGGGGCTTTGGATTTTTTGGGCAGTACGCCTATCGGCGGCAGGCGCTCTGACGATACGTGATCGACGAATACAATTCGGCGTATCATGGCACGTCACAAAAGGACGGTTCTGGGTGCTATTCGGATCTCAGCTTGTTATGTTTATTGCGATTTTGGTTTTGACAATCGCGATATTCGGAACGTTTGGTTTGTTTGCCTTGTTTGATGTTTCAGACACCAGCGACCCGTCTCAATTTACACTTTTCAGTATGCTGACGAACAGCAGTAGCGTTTTCTCAGGTGTTCTGCTCTTTGTCTTGTCCATGCTAAGCTATATGGCGTTTGCTCTGTTTTTCATCATGTGGGGAGGCCCGGCCGCCCTTGCGGTCCGTACCGATCCGGAACGTGCAAGTATGGATGACCCTGCCGCCGCATTCCGGTAGCTAAACCTTAGCTCGCCGCCTTGGCCGTTTTGCGTCTCGGTTTGGCCCTGGACGCAGCAGCCGCTTTCGTTTTCGATTTGCTCGTTGGCGTTTTCGTCCTGGTGGTTTTTGGTTTTGCGGATTTGGCCCCGGACGTCTTCTTGGTTTTCGACCGTTGACGCGCCTTACGTTCGTCTTGCCTGCGGAATGTTTCGGCAAGGTGCTTACCGGTCCAACTTGTCTTATGGACGGCGACATCTTCCGGGGTGCCAGCGACGACAATCTCGCCGCCGCCGTCGCCGCCTTCCGGGCCGAGGTCGAGGACCCAGTCGGCGGTCTTCACCACATCCAGATTATGCTCGATGACAAGGACGGTATTCCCAGCATCAACGAGCTGGTGCAGCACATCGAGGAGCTTGCGGACATCATGGAAGTGAAGGCCGGTCGTCGGTTCATCGAGAATATAGAGCGTGCGGCCCGTGGCGCGCTTGGAGAGTTCCTTGGCGAGCTTTACGCGCTGGGCCTCGCCGCCGGAGAGGGTCGTTGCCTGCTGACCGACCTTGATGTAGGACAGGCCGACGCGGTTGAGCGTCTCCATCTTGGATTTGATGGCCGGGACTGCCGAGAAAAAGCCCTCGGCCTCTTCGACCGTCATATCGAGAACGTCGGCTATAGATTTGCCTTTGTAAAGGACTTCCAAGGTTTCCCGATTGTAGCGTTTGCCATCACACTGCTCGCAGGTGACATAAACATCGGGCAGGAAGTGCATCTCGATCTTGATCACCCCATCGCCCTGGCAGGCCTCGCAGCGTCCGCCCTTCACATTGAAGGAAAAACGGCCGGGTTTGTATCCGCGGGTTTTTGATTCCGGTAATCCGGCGAACCAGTCCCGGATGGGGCCGAAAGCTCCGGTATATGTGGCTGGGTTTGAGCGCGGTGTGCGGCCGATAGGCGATTGGTCGATGTCGATGACCTTGTCGAGGTGCTGGAGCCCTTCCAGCGCTTCGTAAGGAGCGGGCGGCTTCGTTGCCTTGTTGAGGCGGCGGGCGAGCGCTTTGTAAAGCGTTTCAATGATAAGTGTAGACTTGCCGCCGCCCGAAACGCCGGTGACGCAGGTCAT
Source organism: Pseudomonadota bacterium (assembly GCA_039196965.1). Lineage (GTDB taxonomy): Bacteria > Pseudomonadota > Alphaproteobacteria > Caulobacterales > Hyphomonadaceae > CALLCD01. The sequence continues at coordinate 137,378 of JBCCUK010000001.1, forward strand.
TACGCCGAGCGGGATAGTGGCGTCGACATTCTGGAGGTTGTTTCCGGTCGCGCCTTTGAGTGTGATTGATTTCGACTTTTTCCAGGGGCGGCGATTGCGCGGGATTTCGATTTCCTCTGCGCCGTTGAGGTAAGCAGCTGTGAGGCTGTTCTTGTCTTCTATCAGCTCGTCCGGCGTTCCTGCAGCGACGACCGTGCCACCATGGACACCAGCGGCAGGCCCCATATCGATGACATGATCGGCGGTGAGGATTGCATCTTCATCATGCTCAACGACAATTACGGAATTGCCTAGGTCACGAAGCCGCTTCAATGTTTCAAGCAGGCGCTCATTGTCTCGCTGGTGAAGGCCGATGGAGGGCTCGTCGAGGACATAGAGCACGCCCGTGAGGCCAGAGCCGATCTGTGAGGCGAGGCGAATGCGCTGGCTCTCGCCGCCGGAAAGTGTCCCTGAGGATCGGCTCAAAGAGAGGTACTCGAGGCCAACATCGTTGAGGAACTTCAGCCGGTCATTGATTTCTTTCAGAATGCGAGAGGCAATCTCGTTCTTCTGCTTGTCGAGGTAGGTATGCACTTCAGAAAACCAGGCCCCGGCATCGCGGATGGAAAACTCGGCGCAGTCTGAAATGTCCTTACCTGCAATTTTGACTGCGAGTGCTTCCGGCTTCAGGCGCTTTCCTTCACAGGCCGGACAGGACTGGGACGATTGGTACTTGCCGATCTCTTCGCGCATCCAGGCCGAGTCTGTTTCCCGGAAACGACGCTCCAGATTCGGGATGACGCCTTCGAAAGTCTTCGTCACTTCATAGCGGCGCATGCCGTCATCATAGACAAAGTCGACTTCATCTTCGCCCGTGCCGAAGAGGACCATCTCCTGAACCTTTTTTGGGAGCTTGTTCCAGGGCTTTTTCAGGTCGAAGCGATAGTAGACCGAGAGCGCCTGTAAGGTCTGGGTCTGGTAGGGCGACGCGGATTTTGCCCAGGCGGAGATCGCGCCATCGAGCAAGGTCAGATCCCGGTCCGGCACAACGAGATCGGGATCGATTTTTAGCTGAGAGCCGAGGCCATCGCAGGTTGGGCAGGCCCCGAAAGGATTGTTGAATGAAAAGAGCCGCGGCTCGATCTCCGGAATTGTGAAACCGGAGACAGGGCAGGCAAAATTTGCGCTGTAGATGATGCGGCGGGGGTCGGTCTCGCCTTCTTCAAGCTTTTCAGATTTGTTGGAGGCAAACTCTGCCACGGCGATCCCATTGGCGAGCTGCAAGGCGGTTTCGAAGCTTTCGGCGAGGCGTTGCTCCATTCCATCGCGCACGACAACACGGTCCACGACAACGTCGATGTCGTGCTTGTACTTCTTGTCGAGGGTTGGCGGGCTTTCGAGATCGTAGAACTCGCCATTCACCTTGACCCTCTGAAAGCCATTCTTCAGCAGTTCGGCGAATTCGCGTTTGTACTCGCCTTTACGCCCTCGAACGATCGGGGCGAGGAGGTAAAGCCGGGTCTTCTCCGGCAAGCCCATCGTGCGGTCGACCATCTGGCTGACAGTCTGGCTTTCAATGGGTAAGCCCGTTGCGGGAGAGTAGGGCGTGCCGACGCGGGCCCATAACAGGCGCATATAATCGTAGATTTCTGTAACAGTGCCGACCGTTGAGCGCGGATTCCGGCTTGTCGTCTTCTGCTCTATGGAAATCGCTGGAGATAGGCCCTCAATCGATTCCACATCCGGTTTCTGCATCAATTCCAGAAACTGGCGCGCATAGGCCGACAGGCTCTCCACATAGCGGCGCTGACCTTCGGCATAGATAGTGTCGAAGGCGAGGGAAGATTTGCCGGACCCCGACAGACCGGTCATCACCACCAGTTCACCGCGCGGGATGTCCACGTCGATGTTTTTCAGATTATGTTCCTTCGCGCCGCGCACGCGAATCGTCGTCAGTTCAGTCATCCAAATTGTCGCCTTGCTGCCCGGATGGGCCTGCTATTCCAAGGTTGCAGTGTTCAAACGTTAATCTGTGACCTGAGTCCAGCTTGACGACCAGAACATAATGTGAACATAAAGCCTTGTCGACACAAATCGCAGCGGCTCAACGGTTGTCTGTGGAGAAGTTGACCGGTCGGGCCGACAAATGGTTCCGGCGAGCGTATGCAGCTCTAGTGCAGTGTAGAGTTCGAATTGTGCCCGGAAGGTAAAGAAGGAGCGAAGCCATGGCGGGATCAGTGAACAAAGTTATTCTGGTGGGCAATGTCGGCCAGGACCCGGAGGTGCGTCAGTTCCAGAATGGCGGGCAGGTTTGCAATTTGTCCCTTGCGACCTCGGAGAATTGGAAAGACAAGAACACTGGCGAGCGCCGCGAAAAGACCGAATGGCACCGTGTTGCCGTATTTAATGAGGGTCTGATCCGGGTGATCCAGTCCTATGTTAAGAAGGGGTCGAAGCTCTATATCGAAGGTCAGCTGGAGACTCGTAAATGGCAGGATCAGAATGGCCAGGACCGCTACACTACGGAGGTCGTGCTGCGGAATTATAGCGGTCAGCTGACCATGCTCGACAGCCGGAACAGCGATGGCGGGCGTATGGGCGGCGGCTATAATCAGGACTCGGTTGCCTATGGCAATCAAGGCGGTGGTGCCCGGCAGATGGAAAGTCCCGCTCAGGATTTCAGCCAGGATCTCGACGACGAAATCCCCTTTTGACGATGGGAGCGGGCCCTGTTTTGGGCAGTTGATGCTTTGAAACTGCCTTTATGGTAGCAAAAGACAGGCATCCCCGTAGGAATAGAACCTGTAGCCTTCGCGAATGGCGTGGGCGTACGCAGACTGCATTGTATCCGTTCCCATCAGGGCGCTAACCAACATGAACAGACTCGATTTCGGCAGATGAAAGTTCGTGATCAGACCATCGGTGGCGTGGATTGGATCGCCCGGACGGAGAAAGATGTCGGTGGGGCCTTTCACGGCCTGAATGCCGTCACGGCCCCAAGCGCTTTCCAGGGTTCTCATTGATGTCGTTCCGACGGGAATAATCCGGCCGCCTCGGGCGCGCTGGTCATTCAGCCGCCCGGCGGTTATCGTTGAGACTTCACGCCATTCTTCATGCAACGTCCCGGTCTTCCAGTGATTGTCCGTAAGCGGTGCAAAGGTTCCGAGCCCGACATTTAAGCGCACGGTTTCCCGCGGCTGTGACTGCGCTGCAAGCCGTTGCAAAAGCTCAGGCGTAAAATGAAGTCCCGCTGTGGGGGCGGCCACCGATGCGGCATCATCGCTCGCAAAGCGGGTTTGATAGTCGGTACGATCCTGTTTGTCTGCTGCGCGCCGCCGAGCGATATAGGGGGGAAGGGGCATACTGCCGTAGGCTTCGAGAGCCTCGCGCAATGACCGCCCACCGCTGTCAAAACTAATATCTACATAGCCGCCTTCATGTTTCGCCATGATCTCGGTTTCAAAGCCGTCGGCGATTATTAGACGGTCCCCCCGTCTCAGTCGCCGTCCAGGGCGGGCGAGTGCTCTCCAGTGATCCTCGTCAATCGGTTCGACCAGATTTAAATCAACCTTGATATCATGGCCTATTTCGTCCCGGGCCGGACGAATGGCTTTTAACGCTGCGGGCAAGACACGCGTGTCATTAAAGACCAGCATATCAGCCGATAACAGAATATCCGGCAGATCACGGAACACCCGATCTTCCAGACGCCCGTCACCATGGACGACCAATAAGCGCGATGTATCGCGGGGCTCAACTGGACGCAACGCAATCTGCGCTTCAGGCAGATCAAAATCGAAAGGTGTGAGATCCAAGGCGGACCGCTAGCCCTCTACAACCGTTGGCACTGGTGGGAGATCACAAACCTCAGCCTCGCTGGCACCTGCAAGATATTCCGTGAATTCAGGACCATCGGTCTTTTGAACCCATACACTTGGTCGTTCTTCCTTGGGCAAATCTGCCGCCATCTTCGCTGCCGTCAGAATATCCGGATTCTGAACAGGTTCCCCCGTTTTGAGACTATCGACGACGTCCTGTCCGCTGACAATCCGTCCCCATGGGGAGTATTGCTTGTCTAAAAAATCGGATGTGTTTCGCATCAGGAAAAACTGATCACTACCGCTATTGATATCATTACCAAGGCGCGCTGTCGAAACGACGCCGGGGCAGTGAGGTACATAGCTTTCAACCCTTCCGTCACGCGATAACTCCGCAAGGAATTTCGACTGCGTTTTCATAGGAAGGCCCATATAATATCCATCAAGGGACTTGTTTTCGTTCCCGATCAGGTCCAGCGGCAGTTGATCCGGCACCCTGCGAAATGTGAATTCTGCCTCAATATTCGATAGCCCGCTTGGCCGGCCAAGATGAGCTTCAATATCTCCGCCCTGAGCCATAAAACCATCAATCACGCGATGGAAACTTGTGCCGTCATAATCTCCAGAGCGTACAATTGTCGTGAACTGAGTGACGTGCTTAGGTGCAATTTCGGGGAAGGTTTCTATCAGTACCCGGCCTTTTGTGGTCTCGAAGATGATCAGGCGCTCTGGATCTACCGCCCGCCAGTTCGTTGTATCTGTCTTGGCAAGTTCGAGGGCAACGACATCCGCATCAATAGCTGCATTGCTATCATCCTGAGCCAAAGCGGCCGAGTTCAAAGCCGAACTTGCCAGAATAAGGCCAAGCCCGAGGGCGAAACGTTTTATCTTGGATGTGATCAACTATACTTCTCCAGCAATTCCTGTTTCACATCATCCGTCACGAAGGCGGTGATGTCCCCCCCAAGCTTTGCGATTTCCTTGACGAGCCGTGAGGCAACCGCCTGATGACGAACATCGGCCATCAGGAACACGGTTTCAATGTCCGGGTTCAGTTGTTCGTTCATACTCGCCATCTGGAATTCATATTCAAAATCAGAGACAGCGCGGAGTCCTCGCACGATCGATGAAGCCCCACACTCTTGGGCGAAGTGCATAAGGAGCCCGCTAAACGGTCTGACTTCGATCGCCGCTGTACCAGGACCTTGGTGCCGCGCACTTTCGCGCTCGGCCATTTTTACCCGTTCTTCCAGCGAGAATAGTGGACGCTTTGCATCATTCGTAGCGACGCCGATGATCAACTTGTCGTACAGCTTCAGAGCGCGTGAGATAATATCTACATGGCCGAGGGTGAGCGGATCAAACGTCCCCGGATAAAGTCCAATACGTTCCAACCAACTTCTCCCTTGTTTTTCTTCTAACCATCGTCCGGCATTGGCTGCGCCGGATCTGTATCCCCTTCTAGGTCGTCATCATCCTGTTCTACAAGTCTTTCAACGGAAACAACGGTTTCATCTCCCGCTGTCCGTAATACCCAGACGCCTGCGGTAGAGCGGCCGGCCTGGCGGATCTGATCCACCCGCGTGCGGATGAGCTGGCCCGCATCCGTTACAACCATGAGCTGATCGCTTTCTTCGACTGGGAAGGAGGCTGCAATCCGCTGGTCACCGCTAATCCTGTGAGCGATAAGACCCTTTCCGCCACGACCGGAGACCCTGTAGTCATAGGCAGAGGCGCGCTTGCCCATGCCTTTGGATGTGACCGTAAGGATTAGCTGCTCAGCCGCACCAAGCTCGGCGATCCTTTCCGGGCTGAGGGCCGCTTCATCTTCGCCGTCTTCCTCGTGGTCGGACAGCACATCTTCCTCAATGTCTTCTCCATCGGCTTCGGCAGCCCGGCGCATGGCGGCTGAGTGCTTGAGATAAGCTCTGGACTCCGCCGGGGTGACTTCCACATGGCGGAGGATCGCCATGGAGATAACTTCGTCTCCATCGCCGAGTTTGATGCCGCGTACGCCGCTCGAGGTGCGACCCGAGAAGACCCGCACATCGGTTGCCCGGAAGCGGATACATTGTGCCATGGCGGTGGTCAGCAGGATATCGTCTTTTTCAGAACAGACTTCCACAGCGACGATTCCATCGCCTTCATCGGGCTTCATGGCGATCTTGCCATTCCGGTTCACGCGCACGAAATCGGAGAGCTTGTTGCGCCTAATACCCCCGCTCTTCGTCGCAAAGACGATATCCATGTTGTCCCGCTCTTCATCTGTCTCGGGAAGCGGGAGAACAGAGGTGATCCGCTCGTCCTTCTCCAGCGGGAACATATTGACGAGGGCCTTGCCCCGCGATTGGGGCGAGCCGACCGGTAGCCGCCAGACCTTCTCCTTGTAGACCATACCGTTAGAAGAGAAGAACAGCATCTCGGTATGGGTATTGGCCGAAAAAAGACGCGTGACGAAGTCATCATCCTTCATCGACATGCCGGACCGGCCCTTACCACCGCGATGCTGGGTCCGATATGTGGCAAGCGGCACCCGCTTCGCGTAGCCACCATGGGTGAAGGTCACGACCATATCTTCACGCTCGATAAGGTCTTCATCCTCCATATCGAGGACGCCCTCCATGAATTCGGAGCGGCGCGGTACAGCGAACTTCTCTTTCACTTCGGAGAGCTCGCCCTTAATGATGTCGAGCACGCGGGGGCGGGATCCGAGAATATCGAGATAGTCGGTGATCTTTTCCGCTAGACCCTTCGCTTCATCGCCGATTTCGTCACGGCCTAGCGCCGTCAGTTGCTGCAGGCGCAGGGCTAGGATCTGCCTGGCCTGCTCGTCGGATAGGCGGATGGATCCCTCATTGTCGAAAACGGTGCGGCGGTCAGCAATCAGCTCGATCATGGCGCGCATGTCGGATGCGGGCCAGGCCCTTTCCAGCAGGCGTTCTCGCGCCACATTGGGGTCTGGTGAGTGGCGAATGATGCGGATCACCTCGTCGATATTGGCAACGGCGAGGGCGAGACCGACGAGGTTATGGGCGCGATCGCGGGCCTTGGAGAGATCGAACTTTGTGCGCCGCGCCACCACTTCCTCACGGAAGGCGATGAATGCCTGCAACACGGTTCGCAGGTTCATCAGCTCCGGTACGCCGCCATTCAGCGCGAGCATGTTCACACCGAATGAGGTCTGCATCTGGCTGAAACGGAAGAGCTGGTTCAGCACCACATCGGCGCTTGCATCTTTCTTGATCTCGATGACGACGCGAATGCCGTGGCGGTCGCTTTCATCTCGAAGATCGGAGATGCCCTCGATCCTCTTTTCGCGCACAAGGTCGGCAATCTTTGAGACCATGGCTGCCTTGTTCACCTGATACGGGATCTCGGTGACGACGATCATTTCCTTGCCGGAGCGAGCGGTTTCGATGTCGGTCTTCGCCCGCATAATTACAGAGCCGCGGCCTTCCATCAGGCCCTTGCGAGAGCCGGAATAGCCCATGATAAGACCACCGGTTGGAAAATCGGGGCCCGGCACGATGCCTAACAACTCCTCGTCTGAAATCGCCGGATCGTCTATCATGGCGAGGGTGGCGTCGCACACTTCGCCGAGATTGTGGGGCGGGATATTCGTCGCCATGCCCACAGCAATCCCGGCACCGCCATTGACGAGCAGATTTGGGAACTGGGCCGGCAGAACGGTCGGTTCCTGAACAGAGTCATCATAATTGCCCTGGAAGTCGACCGTATTCTTATTGATGTCAGCCAACATGTATGGCGCGGCCTTGGACATCCGGCTTTCTGTGTAACGCATCGCCGCTGGGGGATCATTATCCTGGGAGCCGAAGTTTCCCTGTCCATCAACGAGCATCAGCGACATGGAGAAAGGCTGGGCAAGGCGAACTAGGGCATCATAGATCGCACTGTCGCCATGGGGGTGATATTTACCCATGACATCGCCGACGATCGCCGCCGATTTCCGGTAAGCCTTGTCGGGCGTGTAGCCGCCGACTTGCATGGCATACAGAATGCGGCGGTGAACGGGCTTCAATCCGTCGCGAACATCGGGCAGGGCGCGAGAGACGATAACGCTCATCGCATAATCGAGATAGGAGCGCTTAAGCTCATCTTCGATGTTCACCGGATCGATGCCGTCAAGACCTGGTTCTTCTGGCAGAGTGTCGTCGCCTTCGGGCGTGTTGTCGTCGCTCACGTCTTTTGTCTCTTATAAGCTTTTAGAGAGTGATTAGGAGGCGTCAGAATCGCCTCGATTTTCTGGATAATTGTTTAGCACCTTAAAGCGTGCGCCACAAAGCGTCATTGCGTTCTTTTTCAGGGTTTTTTCAGTGAAGGAAAGGGCGTACCTTTTTCGCTATGACACAGATTTTCTCACGCCGTCAGGCGCTTTTGCTTACAGGGGCGGCATTCTTTGCCTCATGCGTTGAAAACAAAGCTATTTCCGCTCCAGAATCGACTGTTCCAACTGCGCGCTCTGGATCCGGTTGGTCCTCTGGCGTGCCGCTCCTGGTGCCAACTCAGGAAATTTACCCCTGCGTCCATAATGGTGCGATACATCTTGCTGGCGGATTTTTCGCGGAGAACGGGCAGATAGTCGCTCCGGCGGACGCGCACTACGCCTGGCGTCCCGGTGATGCCGCATGGACACGTGGAGTAAGCCTTCGAAGACAGCGCCATCATCCCCAACTCGTCAGTTGGCGCGGTGGTTTATTCGCCTTAGCGGGCTTTGAAACACCCAGCGAGGATCAGATTTGGGTGATGCAGTCGAGTGGATGGCGATTGCTTGGCCATGTATTTCCGCCTGACGGACCGGCGATCACGATTGAACCGGCTTGGTTTGAGGTATCCCGATTGCCCAGACCCTGCGCCGAAGCAGTTGTCGGAGTCACTGGCGACGGAAACCTCCATCTCGCCGGCGGGCGCACTCCCAAGGGCTCGGCGAATGCGCAATGGATCGACCATACCGACACGGATCACCATTATATCCTCACTGATCTCGATGTCGCTTGGGAAACCGCGGCACCCTGCTTAACCAAGCGAAACTCGGCTTCAGGTGACGTGATCGACGGTAATCTGCACATCGTTGGTGGACGGACGGTGGAGGGCGGTAATGTCGCGGTCCATGAAGTGTATGACTATCGCGAAGATCGCTGGCGCACGGCAGCTCCAATGCCTCAAGGCCAAGGCGGACTAGCGGCAGCCGCCGTCGGAGGTCGGCTCTATGCCTTCGGAGGTGAGTTCTTTGACGGCGACGGCGGTGTTTATTCTGAGGCCTATTCCTACAATACCGCCTCTGACAGATGGACTAGACTGCCCGATATGCCGAATCCCAGACATGGACTTGGTGCTGTTGCGTTGAACGGCGAACTCTATGTCATTGGCGGTGCATTGGAAGTTGGTGGTAACGGCACTACGACGGTGGTCGATATCTACACACCCTAAGCGATTTTAAAATCAATCAGAGAAATATTGTTTTAATTCAGCGGGGTAAGCGTCATTTGCCTTGCGCGGACAGTATGCCGTGAAGGTGCTTCCGTTTAAATCTGTTCAATTCTGAAAACCTCTTTTCGTTTCTTGAGAAAAGCTGCTCGATTTCACTATCGCGGAGAAAACCGGGCTGGACCGGCTTCTATTATTTGTATCGCGAACTCGCCTCGCTGCTACTCCATGAGCCGACAAATGAGAAAACTCCTCCTCCCAGTCTTTCTGCTTCTCTCCTTTTTCACCACGCCACCTGTGAACGCGGAGGCGAAGGATATGAATTACGAAGTTCGCTTTGATTTTAATCGGGCTGCTCCGGCGGACGAAATTTATGCTGATCTCCGCCGGCTCGCCCGTCGTACCTGTGCTGTTGAAAGCAGCGGAGAGCTGGAATTCGCTCGCGCCAGCGCCGAGAAGGCCTGTCGCGATGATTTTGTCGGCCGCGCAGTGGCCGCCATCAATATGCCAAGCCTCCTCGCATATCATGCGGATCGCAAAGGTCAGTCCGCCATGAGTGTCGCGCTCGCAGAACGCTAAAATCAGACCAAAAACCTGTCACTGTCATTAGAAGCGGCTCTGGTGCGTCACCAAGGCTTGCAAACGAATCTCAATTCCTCTGTTCAATCCAGCGATTAACAGCTATAAAATCGCTTCTATAGAGGACGCACCTTATGGACGCACATCGCCGCAAACTTCGCTTTCGTGCTTGGCGGCGAGGGTTTCGGGAGATGGACCTATTGATGGGGTCTTTTGCGGATAACTATATCGAGAGTATGGACGACAACAGTCTCGCTGAATTCGAGCGTCTTTTGTCGATTCCCGACTGGGAAGTCTACGCCTGGATCATCGGGCAGAAACCCGTACCGCCGAACCATGCTGGGCCTGTGCTGGATCAGCTCATTGCATTTGATTTTTCTGCCACTTAAAGACAGGCCTCTTTGCAATCCTACATAGCGGTTCACTATGACTGCGCACGCATTCCTGAAAGGCCTGTCTGCGCCAACGCAGATCTATTCGGCACCCTTTGGGGCCGATATCGAAGCATTATGTCGGATATCTGAAGAGACAGCATCGACGGCGCTCTATGTTGCTCGCGACGATCGTACGGCAGCGGCGGCCCGAAAGCTCGCCGAGTTTTGCGCACCGTCTCTTGAAAAAGTTTTCCTGCCGGGATGGGACACGCTGCCTTATGATCGCGTCAGTCCCACGGCCGGTCTTGCCGCCCGCCGCTGCGCAGGTCTCGCCCGGTTGGCGCAGGGGACAGATGGTCCGCTTTTTGTCATCACAACCGCGTCTTCCCTCGTACAACGGGTTCCGCCTGTCGAAACGCTGAAAAGGTCCAGCTTCTTCGTGGCTGAGGGCGATGATGTCGATCAAAACGAATTAACCGATTACCTCACTGTGAATGGGTATGTGCGTGCGTCCACCGTCCGTGAGCGCGGTGAGTTTGCGATACGCGGCGGCCTCATCGACCTATTTCCGCCGACAGCTGACGCACCCGTACGCCTCGATTTTTTTGGCACGACGGTCGATTCGCTCCGCAGCTTTGACCCGGAAACCCAGCGCACCATTGGTCCGCTGAAGCGCACGGGCTTCGCCCCGGTAAGCGAGATTCTTTTCTCCGATTCTGTGCTGACCGATTTCCGGACCCGCTACCTTGAAGCCTTCGGTGCACCGGACGGTGACCCGATGTACGAGGCTGCGCGGGCAAAGATCCGCCGACAGGGTCTCGAAATGTGGTTGCCGCTCTTCCACGACCGACTCGATACGCTGTTCGACTACATCGGCCCCGATGCCATGATTGGACTTGGTGCGCTTGCGCCTGAAGCCGCGGCAGAACGTTTAGGGCAGGCCGAAGACTATTTCAGCGCACGAGAGGAAGCCGCAGGTGAGGCAAGGGCCGCTCGCGTGCTGGCACCCGGCGCGCTTTATCTGAAACCAGACGAACTTGATGCGGCTTTGTTTTCACGGGGCATTGCCCGTTTCGTTCCCGGTGATGGAGAGGGGCTGAGGCTCGGTGGATTATCAGGCCGCAGCTTTGCGCCGGAGCGCCTGCAGTCAGATGTGAACGTATTCGAAATCTCCGCCGAGCATGCCAAATCGAAGCGAAAAGACGGAAAAACGGTCATTTTCGCCGCTTGGACTGATGGCTCAGCGGAACGCTTGACCTCTGTTATGATTGACTATGGCTTGGATGCATTGCCTCGGGTTTATTCGCTCGATGCCGCCGAGAAGGCCGGGCTTTGTGTCGCTGAACTGCCCGTCGAGGCGGGCTACGAGACGGAAACGCTCTGCATCATCGCCGAACAGGATGTGCTTGGCGACAAGCTAGCGAGCCCCCGCCGGAAACGCAAAAGCGCGAACTTCATCGCCGAAGCGTCTGCGCTCACCCAAGGCGATCTCGTCGTTCACTCCGATCATGGTGTTGGTCGTTATGCGGGCCTCAAGACCCTCGATGTCACGGGTGCGCCCCATGATTGTCTTGAGCTGGAATATGCTGGAGGCGACAAGGTTTTTCTGCCAGTCGAGAATATTGATCTGATCAGCCGCTATGGCTCTGAGGGCACCGACAGCGCGATTGACCGCCTTGGTGGTGCTGGCTGGCAGACGAGAAAAGCCAAGGCCAAGAAGCGTATCCTCGAAATGGCGGCGGAGCTGATGGAGATCGCTGCCAAGCGCGAGCTTCGGAAAGCTGAAGCTATTGAACCTGGGCAAGGGCTCTTTGAAGAGTTTGCCGTTCGCTTTCCTTACGAGGAAACCGACGACCAGCTCCATGCGATTGCCGATGTCGTGGGAGATTTGGCCTCTGGAAAGCCTATGGACCGCCTTGTCTGCGGCGACGTAGGTTTTGGCAAAACAGAAGTTGCTCTGCGTGGGGCATTCCTCGCAGCCATGGCCGGACATCAGGTTGCTGTGATTGCGCCAACGACGCTGCTCGCACGCCAGCATTATCAGACTTTCACGGAGCGCTTTTCTGGCTGGCCGCTGAAAGTTGGCCATTTGTCGAGGCTTGTCACCGGCAAGGAGGCGAGCGCCACCCGGGCTGGATTGAAGGATGGCACGGTCGATGTCGTCATCGGCACCCATGCGTTGCTCTCAAAGTCTATCGAGATGAAGCGGCTCGGGCTTCTGGTGGTGGATGAGGAGCAACGCTTTGGCGTAAAGCACAAGGAACGGCTGAAAGAGCTAAAGGCGGACGTCCACGTCCTCACCTTGTCGGCAACGCCAATCCCGAGGACGTTGCAGATGGCACTCACCGGCATTCGCGACCTTTCTATTATCGCGACACCGCCGGTCGACCGGCTATCGGTGCGCACCTACATCACCGAATTCGATGGCGTTACCCTGCGTGAGGCGTTGCTACGAGAGAAGTATCGCGGCGGTCAGGCTTTCTTTGTCGCGCCGCGTATTTCCGATCTCGACCGGTTGGAAACCTTCCTTAAGGAGACAGTGCCGGAAGTTAGCTTTGTCGTTGCCCACGGCCAGATGGGCGCGACCGAACTCGAAGACATTATGACCGCTTTCTACGAAGGCAAGTATGATGTGCTCCTCTCCACGACCATCGTGGAATCCGGCCTCGATATTCCACGCGCCAATACGCTGATTATTCACCGGGCGGACATGTTCGGCCTTGCTCAGCTTTACCAGCTTCGGGGTCGCGTCGGCCGATCGAAGCTCCGCGCCTATGCCTATTTCACGACACCCGGCGATAAGATTATGACCGGTGCTGCTGAGAAGCGTCTGCGTGTGCTTCAGTCCCTCGACAGCCTTGGAGCCGGTTTCCAGCTTGCGAGCCACGACCTCGACATGCGCGGCGGTGGCAACCTTCTCGGGGACCAGCAGTCTGGCCATATCCGTGAGGTTGGTGTGGAGCTTTACCAGCAGATGCTGGAGGATGCGGTGGCCTCATTGAAAGCGGGAGATGGCGAGGACGTCGCCGATGAGTGGTCACCCCAGATCAATCTCGGCGTCGCGGTTCTAATCCCCGAAGACTATGTCGAGGACCTTACCGTTCGTCTGTCGCTCTATCGCCGCCTTGCAGACGTCGAGGCTGAGACGGACCGGGAGGCTTTTGCCGCCGAACTGATCGACCGGTTTGGCCCGCTCCCCGAAGAAACCCAGCAGCTCCTGGATATCACGGGCATCAAGGCGATCTGCAAATCCCTAGGCATTTCCAAGCTGGATGCCGGGCCTAAGGGTGCTGTTTTCGCTTTCAGGGACGATACGCCCCTCGACCCGGTAAAACTCATGCTCCTTGTCCGTTCCCGCCCGAACCAGTTACGCCTTCGCCCGGACTCCAAGCTCGTTTTCTCCGGCACTTGGGCGACACCGGAAAAACGGATGGCGGCAGTGCGGGATTTGCTTAGAGAGCTTCAGCAATATGGCGCACTGGCAGCCTGACGCATCGACAAATCAGCAGATCCCGCCCATATCCCGGCCATGACAACACGAGCATTCGACATCGACGCCATAAGGGCTGAGTTCCCTATTCTCGACCGCGAGGTGAACGGCAAGCCGCTCGTTTATCTCGATAGTGCAGCAAGCGCCCAGAAGCCGAACGCTGTTGTCGATGCGATGGCCGATCAGGCGCGCACCGCCTACGCCAATGTCCATCGCGGCCTCCACACGCTCGCAAATGAGACCACTGAGGCCTATGAAGGCGCGCGCGAGGATGTTCGCCGATTTCTGAACGCCCCAGCAACTGAGAACATCGTTTTCACTAAAGGCGCAACCGAGGCCATCAACCTCGTGGCGGCAGGTCTAGGGGCAGGGATTCAGCCGGGCGACGAAATCGTTCTCTCTATCATGGAGCATCATTCGAATATCGTGCCCTGGCATTTTCTCCGAGAACGCTACGGAGCGGTTCTGAAATGGGTCGACCTCACCGAAGATGGGGCCCTCGATATGGAACAGCTCGAAGCCGCCATCGGCCCGAAAACCCGCATGGTCGCGCTCACCCACATGTCGAATGTTCTCGGCACCGTCACCGATGCCAAACGCATTGTCGATATCGCCCGCGCTGCCGGTGCTCAGGTGCTCTTTGATGGTTGTCAGGCAGCTATTCATCTCGACGTGGATGTGCAGGAACATGGCTGCGACTTCTATACTTTCTCTGGCCACAAGCTCTATGGGCCCTCCGGCATCGGTGTTCTCTACGGCACCGAGGAAGCGCTTACTGCACTGCAACCCTACCAGGGTGGCGGCGAGATGATCGAAACCGTTGCCCGTGATGAGATCACCTACAACACGCCGCCTCATAAATTCGAGGCAGGTACGCCGCCCATTCTGGAAGCCATCGGCTTGGGCGCGGCTATTCGCTGGTTCGAAGCCTTCGATCTTGCCGATATCGAAGCCCATGAACAGGCGCTATATGCTCGCGCTGTCGAAGCGCTTTCCGGAGTGAACGACTTGCATATCCATGGCACAGCGCCGGGCAAGGGAGCGGTTCTCTCCTTTAGTCTGGAAGAGGCTCATCCCCATGATGTCGCGCAGCTTGTCGATCGCTACGGCGTCGCCATCCGGGCTGGCCATCACTGTGCCCAGCCTCTCATGGAGTATCTGGGCGTCAGCGCTACAGCCCGGGCAAGCTTCGGCATCTACAATACGGCTGAAGAGGTCGATGCCTTCGCTGAAGCCCTGGAAAAAGCCCGTTCAATGTTACTTTAGTGCGACGTAGCTGTTCCATGCGCGCAGGTTCGATTAAAGATCTCATCCTCGAAAAACGCTTGGAATCAGGCGGTAGCTGACCCATATTCCGCCCATGGCAGACGATATGACATCCACTCCCCCTGTGGCAGATACGGCACCCGCCGCAGCTGGGGCAGCATCAGCGCTTCCGCAGTCCGAGCTGGACCGCATAACCGATGATCTGATCTCGGCGTTTAAGACAGTGCATGACCCCGAAATCCCTGTGGATATCTATGAATTAGGCCTGATTTACCGCGTTGATATCGATGATAACCGTAAGGTCGATATAGATATGACGCTCACGGCTCCAGGCTGTCCTGTCGCTGGTGACATGCCGGGCTGGGTTGAGAATGCGGCGCGCAGTGTTGAAGGAATTGAGGATGTTGAGGTCCGCTTGACCTTCGATCCGCCGTGGGACCCGTCCAGGATGTCCGATGAAGCGCGCCTCGTGCTCAATATGCTCTGATTGAATTACGTGGGAAACGGGCTTACATTCCCTCCATGGCCAGAAGACCACGCCCCAAGATCGTATCTCTCACAGACGCCGCTGCCGAGCGCGTCCGCGAGATTATGGATGTAAAGGGGGTCGGATTCCTCCGCGTCGGAGTGAAAAATGGCGGTTGCGCTGGCATGGAATATGTCATGGATTATGCCGATTCACGCGAACCTCTGGACGAATTGGTTGAGGACAATGGCGTTCAGATCGTCATAGACTCAAAAGCGGTTCTTTTCCTGCTAGGATCGACCGTGGATTACGAAATGACGCCGATGCATGAAAAATTCGTGTTCAATAATCCTAACCAGACCGATGCCTGTGGCTGCGGCGAGAGCGTGACCATCGTGCCCGTCGCCTCCTAACAGTGGCGGCATTCTAACGTCAGCCTCATCCCCTATGTTAACTCCTCTGACTGCAGACTGCTCTTGAGCCGAATATCTGTTTTGACGATCTTCAAGGCAAAAGGCGCGACGGTAAAAACAGCATTGAATTTGCGATCGACATATAATATCGATTGATATGTAAAAATCGAGCGTGAAGTCAGCAAGTACGACTTGAGTACTGTTGTATCCCCTCATCGCACTTCTTCGAAACATTCAGAACTAAAACCCTGATCAAGAGCCATGAAGGAATGATTGTATTGCGCCTGTGACAGGCGGCACGGTGGATGATTTCAGCGTGAAGATCGACTATGGCGACTGCATAACACTATTATGTGCTGGAGGAGAAAAGCCATGAGCGACGCCGAGACGCACAAAGCCAAAATGCTGGAACTGCAAGCTGAGCAGAAGCGCAAGCGGGCTGAAGCCCGCGATCCGGGTCGCGGGCTTGTGTTGGTCCACACCGGTGACGGCAAAGGTAAGTCGAGCTCCGCTTTCGGAGTCATCATCCGTGCTTTGGGGTGGGGGCAGAAGGTCGGTGTGGTCCAATTCATCAAGGGAAAATGGGTAACCGGTGAAAAGCGGTTCTTCAAAGAGCTTGGCAAGGTCGACTGGCATACGATGGGCGACGGCTTTACCTGGGATACTCAGGATCGTGACCGCGACATTGCCGCGGCCGAGGCAGCTTTCGACCGAGGACGGGAGATGATGGTAAGTGGTGATTACGATCTCATTGTGCTTGATGAGATCAACATAGCGCTGCGTTATGACTATCTGGAAATCGACACTGTTCTTGAGGCCCTGAAAGCCAGATCAGATCGGACGAGCGTTGTCATTACTGGAAGGGATGCAATGCCAGAGCTTTGCGACTACGCTGACTTGGTGAGTGAGATGCGCGAGATAAAGCACCCCTTCAAAGCTGGTATCAAGGCCCAGCGAGGCATCGATTTTTAGTATGCCGCCTGCCCATGTCACGCTCTGAGTTTGAAGTACTAAGTGAACTCGTCGCTCGCCGGCGCGACGTTCGGCGTTTCCAGACAGATGCGGTGGACATTACACTTCTTGATGATGTGTTCCGGCTCGTTGAGCTCTCTCCGTCTGTTGGCAATAGCCAGCCATGGAGATGGGTTAGCGTCGACGAGCCAGCGTTGCGGGAGAAGGTCCAGACGAATTTCGAAGAGGCCAATCGTAGAGCGCGTGAGGCAGTATCGACCGACAAAAAGGAACTCTATGACAGTCTGAAACTTGCGGGCTTGAAGGAAGCGCCGGTTCAATTCGCTGTTTTTTGCGATCCAGAGACAGCCCAGGGAGATGGTCTTGGTCGACAAACCATGCCGGAGGCTCTTCATTATTCGGTAGTGTGTGCGCTTATGACTTTCTGGTTGGCGGCAAAGGCAAAAGGTCTTGGCGTCGGATGGATTTCAATACTTGATAGCGAGGCGATCTCAAAATTGCTTGGTGTTCCAAGCACATGGGAACTCATTGCCTATCTTTGTGTCGGCTATCCCATGGAGGAGCATTATGATCCAGAACTAGAGCGTTTTGGATGGCAAGATAGAGTTTGGTCGCGTGAGAACATTTTTAGGCGCTGACTAAGGTTAGATGTGTAAATCTTGCCCTGAATTGACTGTGCCGGGTTTTTCCTCTACGCGCAAAATCAGATGGTGCTTCTTGAGGAAGCTAAGAGGGAAGCCGATGGAAATTCGGCGCTGTACCCGCAACTGTTAGCCCTGAGCTGATGGCCATTAAGTCACTGGATCTGTCGATCCGGGAAGACGGCCCGAAGCGTTGAACGGCAAGCCAGGAAACCTGCCATCGCGTCGTTCGTCCGGAGACCGGGAAAAGTTCTCTGTGGGCGGGAAGGCCAGACCTGTTATGGCTGGGCCTCTCCTTAGAAACGACACTTGAAAAGGGCCTGGCCGCCCGCCTGGGAATTTTCTCATGGGGCCAGACATGTCGTTTATGCGCGCCGATTCCGACGGGTGGCGAGGCGCTGGAGGGGAAACCCATGAATTATCGTTCCGCGCTCTTAGGCGCTGTTTCACTTTCGCTTGGTATTCATTTGCCTGTCGTAGCTACAGCGGCTGCCCAAACCGTAGGCGAGAGCGTGCCTGCAGCGGATGAACCTATCGAAGACGATGATCGTCTCGATACGATTATCGTAACTGGAACACGCTTTGAAACATCTATCGATCAGTTGGGCCAGTCGGTCACCGTCATCACGGCGGAAGACATTGAGGCACGCCAGCAAATCCAGGTTTTCGACGCCCTTGCCTTGGTCCCTGGGGTGCAGACCTCACGGTCGGGTCCGATCGGTACGACGTCTACTGTGTTCGTTCGAGGTGCCCCCAGCAATACAACCCTGGTGGTGCAGGATGGTATCGTGCTGAATAACCTCGCTGCCACAAGTGGGGGTTTCAACTTCGCAAACTTCGACACGAGCGATGTGGAACGGATAGAGGTGATCCGTGGTGCGCAATCCACCATTTATGGGTCTGACGCTATCGGCGGGGTGATCAACATTATAACGAGGTCAGGTACGGAAGGGCTTGGCGGTTCGGCCAGTCTGGAGGGTGGTTCCTTTGGCACATTTCGCGGACACGCTACCGTGCTCGGTGGCAACGAAAAGGCGAACGGTCGCATTACGGTCGGCGGCGTTAGAGCAGACGGCTTCTCAGCACAAAGCGACAACGACGAAGATGACGGCTTTGAGAATATCACAGTCTCATCGCGCGTTGGTTTCCAACCGCTTGATTCGCTGAAAATTGATGGAGTCATCAGGTATTCTGATAGCGAAGTGGACTTCGATGGCTTCCCTACCGATTTTGCCGTTTCGGACACTCAGGAACTGAATGTTGCCGCTTTCGCTACCCATGAGTCACTCGGAGGCCGATTGAGCAATCGATTCGGCATCACTTATTCCACGCTAGACTCAATCAATCTGAATGATGAAGGCGGGGACGAAGGCGATGGGGTTCCGAGCGAAGTTACTTTTCTGCAGGAAGGTGAACGCTTGTCCTATGAGTACCAAGGCGCTTTTCAGGCGACAGATTGGCTCGACCTGATCGTCGGCGCTGAACGCGAAGAAGCCGAGGCAAATGTGCCGATCGCCTTCGTATTTTTCAACGAAGAGGTGAATCAGACTTCCGGGTACGGACTCGCTCGCATTCAACCGAGAGACTGGATCGACTTTACCGTCGGCGTACGCCACGATGACAATTCAATGTTTGGTGGCTCCACCACGGCCAACGCTGCAGGTAATATCCGGGTCGAACAGACGGGCACAATCTTGCGCGGCAGCTATTCCGAGGGTTTTCGTGCACCGTCACCAGGACAGCTTGGAGCCAATGCGAATAATCTGGATGCGATACTGGGCACCGGACTCGACCCAGCTCTCGAACCTGAGACGTCGACTGGCTGGGATATCGGAGTTCAACAAACACTTCCGATCTTTAATACAGTTCTGGGGGTCGCATATTTCCAATCGGACATCGATAATCTGATAGCATTCCAGTCCGTTGGCCCCGCTTTTGCGCCCGCTTTTTTCAATGTGGACGAAGTGGATATCGAGGGCGTGGAAGTGACCCTGTCTGTCAGCCCATTCGATGGCTTACTTTTGGAAGCGAATTACACATATCTTGAAGCGGTGGATGCTGCCACTGGCATACAGTTGGACAACCGTCCAGAAAATCGCGCCACTTTCGATGTCAGTTGGGCGGCGACCGACAAGCTCAATCTCGGCGCACAGTTGATCGTCAATGGGGATGAAACCGAGAGCTTCGGTGATCCGCTCGACAGTTTTGCCGTGTTGAACTTACGAGCGGACTACGCATTGAACGACACTTTCACGCTATTCGCGCGGCTCGATAACGCTACTGATAACAATTATGTAGACAATAGCGGTTTCAATACTCCTCCTCTCTCAGGCTTTGGAGGCATCCGCGCGAAGTTCTGATGAGAAGATTGATAGGTATGCTGAGAGTTTTCGCGGAGGGGTTATTCCTCGCCGCTGCTTCATGCCTGTCTGCTTGTGATAGCGCTCAAACCGAAGCGCCGGTTTCCAGCGAAGTTACAGATCGCCCTCAACGCATTGTCAGCCTCGACTTTTGCGCTGATCAATATGTTCTGAAACTGGCCGACCGCGAACAAATCCTGGCGGTGTCGCCAGACGCTGTGAAGGACTTTTCCTACATGCGAGACGCTGCGGAAGGGGTGTCTAGTGTGCGCCCTGTCGCGGAAGATGTGCTCATTCTAAAACCCGATCTGGTCGTGCGGGCCTATGGCGGCGGGCCGGGTGCCGCAGCGTTCTTTGAGCGGGCCGGCGTGCCGGTTTTGCAGGTTGGTTTTGCCTCGAATATCGATGGTGAGGATATGGGATCCATCCCGAGCCTTATCGAGCATATGGCGAATAGTCTCGGGCATCCTGCGCGGGGTGAGGCGCTTGTTTCCGATTTTCGCAACAGGCTTAGTGCTTTTAGCAATGATAGGAGGGATAAATCAGCGCTCTACATGACCCCGGCCGGGGTCACCACCGGACCGGGCTCGCTCATTCACGAGATGCTACTTGCCGCTGGATTGGAGAACTTCCAGAGGCAACCCGGCTGGCGGTCACTGCCTTTGGAGCGGCTGGCTTATGAGCAACCTGATCTTGTTGCCGCAGCCTTTTTTAGGACACTGACCAACCATCCTGATGCCTGGAGCGCTTCAAGGCATCCGGTTGCAAGGGGGCAGCTTGCCGAGCCCGATACTGTTCCCATACAGGGCGCATGGACGGCATGCGGTGGCTGGTTCATTCTTGATGCCATCGAGGCGCTGACTGAAGGGGCCGGTAGATGAGCGGTGGGCGGGCCTTCGTGATACCGGGACTGACGCTTGCCAGTGTGTTGGCCATCTTTGCCGCCTGTTTGCTGGGATCGACACCCTTGCCGACGGAACGCGTGATTGCGGCTTTCTTTGGCGGTGCTGACATCGGTGATCGGCTTGTGGTTTGGTCAATCCGGCTGCCAAGAGCGCTGGCTGCCTTCCTTGTTGGCGGCGCTTTAGGATTAAGTGGCGCAGCGCTGCAAGGGCTACTGCGCAATCCGCTGGCAGAGCCGGGTGTGCTGGGTGTATCCGCGACAGCCTCGCTTGCGGCAACATTCTCCCTCTATTATGGACTTGTTGGCATCAGTGCCTGGATCATGCCCATTGCTGCTATTCTCGGCGCGCTCGCCGCCACCGCACTGTTGGCTGTTGCTGCGATCCGTGCACGTTCGGTTGTGACTCTGATTTTGATCGGCGTGGGGCTTTCCAGCTTCGCCGGAGCTCTCATGAGCCTCCTCATGAACCTGGCACCGAACCCGTTCTCACTCTCTGACATGGTCAACTGGATGCTTGGTTCAGTTGCCAATCGCAGCTTTAACGAAATCGTCCTTGCACTGCCGTTTCTTGTCGCTGGCAGCGGTATACTCCTCGCTACGCGGCGCGGACTATCGGCGCTCACCCTTGGCGAGGAAGCCGCGAGTGGTGTTGGACTTAATCTCCATCGCCAACGTATCCTGACAGTGCTCGGCGCTGGCCTTGCGACAGGGGCTTCGGTGGCGCTTGCTGGAGCTATCGGATTTGTCGGCATCGTTGCCCCCCATCTCGTTCGACCGTTTGTTGACCATGATCCGGCACGTTCGCTTGTTCCGTCAGCACTACTCGCGGGATTGATCCTGGTGATTGCAGATATTGGCGTACGGATCATTCCAACTGACAGTGAGCTGAAGCTCGGCGTGGTTGCCGCCTTGATTGGTGCGCCAATCTTTATCTGGATCGCCATGCAGAGGCGGGCCGTCCATGACTGAGCTGACAGTCAGGGATGTATCTGTGAAGGCGGGGGATGCAGTGCTCGTCGAAGATGCAAGTTTCCGCCTTGCACGAGGTGAATTCGTTGCTTTGCTCGGTCCGAATGGTGCTGGTAAGACTAGCCTTATCCGCGCGAGCCTCGGTCTCGCAGTGCCGACATCCGGTGACGCACGTCTCGATGGTGAGATCACAAGCAATCTTTCCCCGATTACCCGCGCGCAAAAGCTTGCCTATTTGCCACAAATTCGTCCGCTCGCCTGGCCAAACACGGTTCGCGACGTGGTCGCTCTCGGCCGGTTCTCCCACGGAGCAGTATTGGGGCGACTGAAGCGCACTGACGCTGAAGCAGTGGACCGGGCGCTCGCTGCCTGCGATCTCTCCGCGCTCGCGAATCGGAATTCCGATACGCTGTCCGGCGGCGAGCTTGCCCGCATGCACTGTGCACGCGCTTTTGCCGCCGAAGCGCCGCTGCTAATCGCAGACGAACCGATCGCTGCGCTCGATCCGCGTCACCAATTTCGTATTCTTGACCTGATTGCTGAGTATGTCCGTCAGGGCGGCGGTGCACTTGTTGTGCTGCATGATATCGGACTGGCTGCGCGTTATGCTTCGCGCCTGATCTGGATGAAGGATGGCCGTATTCTCGCCGATGGTCCGCCATCGGAGACACTGACAAAAGATCGGCTTGAAATCACTTATGGGGTCCGCGCAACGGTCGACGGGATCAAAGTTGAGATGGATGGTCCGATATGACAGCGAGGGCACTGATGCTGCAGGGCACCGGCTCCGACGTCGGTAAATCAGTGCTGACCGCTGCCCTCTGCCGCATCGCTCGTCGCAAAGGTTTGAGCGTTGCGCCATTCAAACCACAGAATATGTCCAACAATGCTGCTGCCTGCGCTTCCGGCGGAGAGATTGGCCGGGCTCAGGCCCTGCAGGCACGGGCCTGCGGGTTGGAACCGCACACCGATATGAACCCCGTTCTATTAAAGCCGCAGACTGACCGTAAGTCGCAAATTGTCATTCAGGGACGGGCCGTCGAGGCCATGGACGCGGCCGACTATATCGCCAATCGAGATAAGCTGATGGGCGCGGTCATGGAGAGTTTCGATCGTCTCGCAGGGCACCACGACATCATCATTGTCGAAGGCGCAGGCAGCCCGGCTGAGACCAATCTGCGCGCCCGCGACATTGCCAATATGGGATTTGCCAGACGCGCAGGCGTACCTGTCTGTCTCATCGGCGATATTGAGAAGGGCGGTGTCATCGCAAGCCTCGTAGGAACCAAGGCTGTCATCGACCAGGAAGACGCGGCGATGATTGGCGGCTTTGTCGTCAACAAGTTTCGCGGTGATCCGCGCCTGTTCGATGATGGAGTCAGCGAGATCGAGACACGCACAGGGTGGCCATGCTTTGGGGTTATCCCATGGCTGAAGGCCAGCGCGCGTCTCCCAGCTGAAGACGCTGTCGCGCTCAATCGGCCGGACGCTGGCAATAAAGGAAAACTGAAAATCGCGGCACCGATGCTTAGTCGCATTGCTAATTTTGATGATGCAGATCCGTTAAAGCTCGAGCCGGGCGTCGCATTCGAATGGGTGCCGCCCGGACAGGTGATCCCGCACGATGCCGATATCGTGATTCTCTTCGGCACGAAGTCGACGCTCGGTGATCTGGCCTTCCTTCGCGCCCAAGGCTGGGATCATGACATCATGGCCCATGCTCGCGCCGGTGGCCGGGTGCTCGGTATTTGCGGCGGCTATCAGATGCTTGGTCAGCGCATTTCTGATCCTCACGGGGTGGATGGCGCACCTGGCGAAGCGAAAGGGCTCGGCCTTTTGGAGGTTGATACCGTGATGACCAAGGATAAATGCGTGGCTCTGGTCAGAGGTATCTACGCCCGCTCCGGGGAGGCGATCAGTGGCTACGAGATCCATATGGGTGAAACCGGCGGGCCGGACACTGCACGACCTTTTGCGCAAATCGACGGCGAACCGGACGGTGCCATCAGTGCGGACGGATTGATACAGGGCAGCTATCTCCATGGTGCCTTTACGAGCGACACGTTTCGCCGGGCATGGCTGGCTGATGCCGGAGCCAAAGCCGATCCGCAGCTGACCTATGGTGCGGAAGTTGACCGCGCACTTGATGCCCTTGCCGCTGGGGTCGAACAGGCGGTCGACATTGACGCACTATTTGCATTGGCAAAACGAATAGGCTGGAGCCCGAGTGTTTCATGAACGCGCCATTACTTATGCTCCTGGCATGGGGGATTGAAGTAATCTTTGGTTGGCCCGATTGGCTGTATAAGCATATGCGCCACCCTGTCGTCTGGATAGGCGCGCTGATTTCAGTCTTTGAGATCGCCCTCAACCGCACTCGATTATCGCACAAGGTCCGCTACCTCGCCGGGGCATTCACCACTTGCATCACGCTTGCGCTGGTGACCTGTGTTGCCTGGATGATCAGTGCATTGCTGCCATTAAACTGGTTGGGTACGGTCCTCGAAGCGTTGATCGCTTCTAGCCTGATCGCAACGAGAAGCCTTTACACCCACGTCGCTGCGGTCGCTCGTCCTCTGATCGACGGAAACGTGGCTGTGGCGCGTCATGCCGTTTCTATGATTGTTGGCCGTGACCCTGCTGCACTGGATGAGGCTGGCATCGCAAGGGCGAGCCTTGAGAGCCTTGGTGAGAGCGCTTCCGACGGCGTGATCGCACCGCTATTTTGGGGCGCGATTTTCGGTTTGCCCGGGCTTGCCGCCTATAAGACGATCAATACGCTGGACTCCGTGATCGGTTACAAAAACGATAAGTATGCGGCATTCGGTGGATTTGCCGCGCGGCTGGATGACCTCGCCAATCTCGTTCCCGCACGTCTGACTGGCCTCATGATTGCGATCGCGAGTTTCACAAAGGCGAGTTTCAAAGTCATGTTGCGTGACGCCCGCAACCACCGTTCACCAAATGCCGGATGGCCGGAAGCAGCGATGGCGGGCGCGCTCGGTGTGCGGCTCTCTGGCCCCCGTGCCTATGGCAACAATATTGCTCAAGAGGACTGGCTGAACCGAGAAGCGCGTGATCCAGCAATGGACGATGTTCAAAATGGTCTTGCACTTTATATCCGGGCAATGGCGCTCGGTGCGGGCCTCCTTGGGCTGGCTGCATGGGGGACAGCGCGATGAGCCGCGATCTCCATCATGGTGGTGCACTTGATTTGATGCGTGAGCGTTTTCCAGATGTCACGGCACCGTGGATCGATCTTTCGACAGGCATCAATCCCTGGCCCTATCCGGATACAGACATAACACCCGAAAGCCTCGCAAACTTGCCAACCGAAGCCGAGTGTCTGGCCTGCCGGGACGCCATGGCCCGCGCTATCGGCGCACCGAAGGAGGCGGTTGTCCTGGCACCGGGAAGTGAACTGCTCATTCGCCTGTTGCCAGAGATTATTAATCCCCGAACAGTTGCTGTCCTCTCGCCAACATATGGCGATCACCACGCTGTCTGGCGTCGGGCTGGAGTGGAGGTGATTGAGACGGCAAATCCATTGGATTTGGCAGATGATGTGGAGGCCATAGTCATTTGCAACCCCAATAATCCCGATGGTCGCATTTTCTCTCTAGAAGCACTGGAGGAGACGCGGGCGCAGCTCGCCAGGCGGGGCGGGTGGCTGATTGTCGATGAGGCTTACGGTGATCTGAACCCGGCTCAGAGCCTAGCATCACTAGGTGGGTCAGATGGCCTGATAATCCTCCGTTCCTTCGGAAAGTTCTTTGGTCTTGCGGGGCTGAGACTTGGTGCGCTCATCGCACCGGAGGACATACGCACCACCATGATGGCCCACCTCGGTTTCTGGCCTGTTTCAGGCGCTGCGCTGGAGATCGGCATACGGGCCTATGCTGACCTTGATTGGCAGGCAAAGATCCGCACCGAACTTTCGGAGGCGTTAGCAAGGCTGAAAACGCTTCTTCTCGCTGGTAGCCTAGATCCCGTCGGCAGCACGCAACTGTTCCATTATGCCAAGGTAGAAGACGCCCATTCTGTCTGGCAGCATCTCGCTCAGCATGGAATTTATGTTCGCCGCTTCGATTGGTCTGATTGCCATTTGCGTATTGGCCTTCCCGCAAACCCCGAAGAGGAAGCGCGTCTCGCCGCCGCGCTCAGCCTTTCAGTATGAGGGGCAGGCCTGCAGCGACGAACTCGACCCGCTCGCAAGAGGCGGCAACGGCCTGGTTCAGTCGCCCTTGCGCATCCCGGAAAGCCCTTCCAAGCGCTGTTTCCGGCACGAGCCCGAGACCAAGCTCATTCGAGACCAGAATAATTGGCACGGGAAATGCTGAAATCGTGGCGCAGAGTCGCGCGGTTTCAGATTCCACATCGTGTTCATGGTGCATCAAATTGGAGAGCCAGAGCGTCAGGCAATCGACTAAGCAGACATCGCTTTCTTCACCGATCTTTTTCAGCGTTTCGACAAGGTCAAGCGGCGCTTCATGTGTCGTCCAGCCGACCCCGCGTTCATCTTTATGGCGCGCGATGCGCGTCGCCATCTCCTCATCAAACGCTTCAGCCGTTGCAATGAAAACCCGCTTTGCACCGAGCTCTTCAGCAAGGCTCAGCGCCCGACGGCTCTTGCCGGAGCGTGCGCCGCCGAGAATGAGTTGTGCGCTGGGCATGGCAAGCCTGTTAGCAGCCGGGGTGCGTTATGAACACCGTAAAGGTGCGTCAGTGTTTTTACCGCCTAGTTACAGACTGAAATTGAGAAGAGGACTGAACAATCGATGCAAAGAGTCTTGATTAAAATATTCATCGGGTTCGTATGGATTGTTTGCGTCCTCGACATTTCGCCCGCCCATGCCGACACGCTCTTCGGCATCATTTCAGAGCGGAATTCAGCTATTGCAGCCGAGGCTGCAAAGCAGTTCACGGATCGATATCCGAACGCAACGATTACACTTCAGACACCACGACAGATCGCCAGCATTGATGATGATGTTATTCAGAGCAGCCTTCGTTCGGCTGACGCGATTCTCGTCGCTGGGGTTTTTGGAGAAGATTCTGCGAGGATCACACGTCTTGTTGCTGAGCTTGATCAAGAGATACCGTTTTGGGCCGTCAGCTCTGCGGGTGGACTTGTCGAACTTTCCAAGGGGCGCTTTGGTGATGCGGCTCCGCTATGGGAAACGGCGAATTCCTATTGGCAGGGGCGCGGTATCGACAATTTAGCGAACCTTTTCGCTTTTGTTCTCGCTAATCGGGATGAACGCGAATCTTTGCCGCGGCCAGCGCCGCTTCAGCCTGTACGATTTGGCGACCGGCAGGGCGAAGCCAACGCGCCACTGATCTCCATATTTGATTACGAGACCGGCGATCAGGCCGGCAATCGAGATGTGCACGACGCACTATGTAGCGCATTGATTGCCAGCGGGCTTGCCTGCCAGTCAGTCTTTGCAGATTGGGGTGCGGCGAGCGCGGACGCGTTGGAGCAACTGGAATCCATGAATCCAACGGCTCTTGTCATGCTCCAGGACTTCGCCGTCGGGGGCGGCGACCGTGAGCGGGCAGAAGCGGCTCTTGAGGCCCTTGATGTTCCCGTTCTGAAAGGTATTCGCCTGACAGAATTCGATGAGAAGAGCTGGCGCGAGAGCGTCGACGGCCTGCCGACCGACAGTGTCTATTATCGGGTTGCCATGCCGGAGCTTTCCGGTGCGGGCCAGACCCAAGTTCTTGCCGCTGGTGCGCTGCCGCAGCTTGATCCGGTCTCGGGCATTGAAATCCGCGTGACGACACCAATCAGTGAGGAAATTGAAAGTCTCGTCATGCGAATTATGGGCTGGGCCCAGCTGCGGGCGACACCAAACGCTGAAAAACGCCTTGCCATCATCTATTACAACCACCCGCCGGGACGCCATAATATCGGTGCAGACAACCTCGATGTGCCGGAAAGCCTGCTCGATATTCTGAAGCGACTTGAGGCCGAGGGGTATGATGTCGGTACGTTGCCGGAGAACTCCGAAGCGCTGCTTGACCTTATTCAAGAACGTGCAGTCAACCTCCCAGAAAACAATGAGGCGCTGCAGATATTATGGCGAAAAGGCCTTGGTTACCCGGCTGATGGGTATGCCGACTGGCTATCGACGCTGCCGGAGCTGATCCAGGCGGACATGGCAGATGGGGCACTGGCGGCCTTGCGCCTGCGGGTTGAGGGGGCGCTCGACCATCAGGACTTTGATGCAGCCCGCGGCCTCGTCTCCACCGCTGTTCACGACATGGCTTTTGTTATTGAAGGTGCACCGGTGGAGTATCACGAGCGCGCCGAGGCGCTGTTGGAACAGTTAGAGGAAAACTACACCGCTTTGATCGACGGCGAGGATAAGACAACCGAGCTAGATTCTCTGACACGTGCTTTACAAAACCAGGGCATCGAAGGCCTGCGCGGTTGGGGGCCGCCACCGGGTCGGGTAATGACCGCGGAGGGCGAGTTCGTTTTCCCGAAGCTGCAGTTCGGCAATGTCATTATCGCACCACAACCGCCACGCGGCTGGGAAGTGAATGAGGAAGTGCTGCACGCCAATCTCAGCGTGCCGCCGACGCATCAGTATCTCGGCTTCTATCATTGGCTGCACACAGAGTTTCAGCCCCACGCACTGATCCACCTTGGTCGACATTCAACCTATGAATTTTTGCCCGGCAAACGGGTGGGCCTTAGCGGCACCGATTACCCGCGCCTTATTGCTGGCGATGTGCCGGGGCTCTATCCCTATATTGTCGATGGTGTAGGCGAGGGGCTGCAGGCCAAGCGTCGCGGTCTTGCTGTAATCGTTGATCACCTTACACCGCCGCTGCAGGCAACGCCATTCTATGATGAATTGCTTGGTCTCCGGCAGCTGGTCGAGAGCTTTGAAGCAGCCGACCCGTCCGAAGCTGGTGACATCGCTCGCGCCCAGTCGCTACAGCGCATTAAAGCGCAGGTCGAAGAGCTTGGCATTCGCGAAGCTTTGGTCGCTGAGCTGGAAGCTGAGCATGGCGGCGGCGAGTCCATCGAATTTACCTCCATTGATCCAGACCTGCTGGTCCATGAAGTCGGTCACTTTCTCACAGAGATGCAGGAGGACTTTATGCCGCTCGGCCTGCATGTCTTCGGTCGGCATTGGAGTGATGCCGCTCTCGACACGATGATCGCGTCGATGGAAACCGAAAACGCCCGCGCCGCACTCGCCGCCTCTCCAGCCGCCGAGATGATGGCGCTGCTTGCCGGTCTCGAAGGTCGCTTTATCACGCCGGGCAAAGGCAACGATCCCCTGCGATCGCCTGATGCACTGCCGACCGGACGTAACTTCTACGCTCTCGATGCGAGCCTCATACCCAATACTGTCGCCTGGGATATCGGTTCGGCTATGGCACGGCAGACACCAGAAGATGAAGGCGACGAAGCGGTTATTCTCTGGGCCTCCGACACTGTGCGCGATGGCGGCGTAATGATGGCCTTCGGGCTTGAGCTTCTTGGCGTTAGGCCAGTCTGGAATGGCCGGGGCATTCTGACCGGCCTTGAGCGTCTGCCGCTTGGCAATAATGGCGAGCGCCGGGATGTGACCTTTGTTGCGTCGGGCTTGTTCCGGGACCTTTATGGTGAGCAGATGAAATGGCTCGATAGGGCGGTATTAATGGCGCTTGACGGGGCGTCTGAAACGATCGTCAAAGACTACCCCGCACTCGCTGATGCCTTGGCTGAAACTCTCGCACCGCTGGGTGAGCTGAGGAGCGCTGGCGGAGAAGCGCTTTCAGAGAATGCTGTCGCCGCTACATGGGTCAGCGAGATGCGAGCGCAAGACAGCGTAAACGGGGCGAGTGGCCGCCTTGCCAGCCTTCGCCTGTTCGCGCCCGCGCCGGGCCGCTACAGCGCTGGCGTCAATCGCCTCGCCGAGCGCTCTGGCGCGTGGCAGGATCGGTCTGAACTTGCCCGCACCTACATCGCCCGCATTGGCCATGCTTACGGCGAAGGCGTAAATGGCGCAGCTCATCAGGAGCAGTTTGAAAAACGCCTTGCTAATGTCAGCCGCAGCTATCTTGGTCGGGCAAGCAATCTCTATGGCCTTGTCGATAACAACGATGCCTATGACTATCTCGGCGGGCTAAACCTTGCTGTTGAAACGCTTAGCGGTGACCCGGCGAAGGGCTTTGTCATCGATGTCAGCGATCCGGACCAACCGGACATGACACCGCTCGCCAGTGCAATTCTGCAGGAATTACGTGGCCGGCAGCTGAACCCTGCCTGGATTGAAGCTCTGATGCAGCATGGCTATGCCGGCGCGCGAACGATGAATACGGCTTTTTTTGAAAATCTCTGGGGGTGGGAAGCCTCCGATCCGGATCTCTTTTCCGACACGGTCTGGGAGGAGGCGAAAGCGATCTATGTGGATGACCGCTACGAGATTGGCGTCGATGATTTTCTAGATGATCCGCAAATGCAGCCGGTACAGGCGAACATTCTGGCGATCATGCTGGTGGCCGCCCATAAAGGCTACTGGCAAGCCGACGCTGCCACCATTGAAAGTCTGGGAGAGGCTTTCGCCCGCATTGTTGCAGAAGCTGGGCTGCCGGGCAGTGGCCATACACGGCCTGATCATCCCATGCTTGACTGGATTGCCGAGAAGCTACCGGCCGAACTTGCCGATCAACTGGCAGATGTGCGCGATGCCGCAAGACTACCCGCGACCGATAACTCCACTCCGCCGGAGATCATCCGTGAGCTGACTCCGGCTGACACTAGTGTGTCAGAGCCTCGGCCGGGTTGGCAAAGCTGGGGCCTCGGTTTGCTTGTCATGTCGTTGGTAGCGGCTGGCGTAGTAGTTGGACGGAGATCTCTGATATGATTGATTTAAGCGCTATCCTGCACGTTATTGTCGATCATCTACTCTGGCCGGTGATTGCGGCGCTGCTGGCGCTGACGGTACTTGTTACTGTTGATTTTGGCATTGCTCTGGGTGAACGCTTCGGGGGGCTTGCGGGTTTGAAAGACAAGCCTGCTGTGGACATAGAGAAGCTTGCCCGAGCGCGGATTTCTCGCGCCGATCTTGCCACGCGCATTGGCCCTTCACTTGGTTTGATGGGTACACTCATTCCTCTTGGGCCTGGTATCGCGGCCATGGGGCGGGGTGACTTCCAAACTCTCGCTATAGCCATCACAACCGCGTTCGATACGACCGTACTCGGATTGGTTATCGGCATTGTTGGTTTTCTTATCAGCCGTTGGCGGCGTGGGGCCTATGATCGTCTGTTGACGGAGATAGAGACGATTCATGCGTGAGTTCACCGGCACAAGGTTCGATGAAGACCAGTCGATCAGCGGAATAGGTGATCTGCCGAACCTTGCTGACTTGATGCTGGTCTTTGCTGTGGGGCTAATCGCAGCTCTGGCGGCGGCAACCAATGGCAGAGCCATTCCAGAACTTGTTGAAACTGGTTCTGAACTACCCGAGCTTCCGGGCGATGCTACTGCTGACGGTGCTGGCCTTGAAGCTGTCGGCCGGGTCTTTGAGGATCCCGAAACTGGGAAGCTGTACTTGACTAAGTAATAGATTGGCAGTTGCTATCTCATGCTAATAATTTTGATCGCATTCGAATTTTTGGCATCCCTCTTTGCTACGATCCCTTATTCCGAACTATATCTGTCAGCTGATCGCTGAAACTGGTTGGAATCTCTAGAACTGCCGCGCTACAAAGAGAGGCTCCCTGTTGGTCAGATTACTGATCCGTGCGCTTAGATCCGCCGTGTCTCGGAAGTTATAGGCCGTTCCAATATAATGGACTAATGTGCTCCTTATTTTCGGATCGAACACCAGTAATGGATCGACCTTAATGACTTCACCGTCAAAAACGGCGAAACCGAATGTTAAGAGCTGGCTTGACTGGTAGTTAAATCTGTAACCCGCGCTCTATGGAAACATATTCCACGCAAGACCAAAATTAATGGAATGCGCGAGGAACCAATTTTCGATCGGATTCTATTCCTCGATACGGAATTTCGAACGTCGTCACCCCGACATCGCTTGTCGGCGGGATGGCGCATTTTCGCATCAATGGGAGGTTCTAGGGACTTTTCTCATCTCACAGGGCGGCACAGATCTGGTGTTACCCATACTCTCTTACCAGCTCGAATAGCCGCCAGGCTGAAGGTCTTAGAGATTATGCATCTAATCAAATATCCAACTATGTGCAGCGATCAGATCGTGCTTCCGCTGGCAAGCTTCATCGCCGGCAGTGGGCTTGCAACATCTCCAACATCGTATAACATATCAAATGATACGTTTAGAGCGCGTCATTAATGGGAGGAGCCGAAGAATGGCCGGTGTGGCATCAGGCACAGTAGCGTTTCAGGACGACGGGCTCAGGTGGCGTGCTGAACATGCTTTATCTGATAGGCGAAACCAGTTTGCGCACTCGATCAATGTCAGCATTACAAAAGGAGATAATACGAGAAAGCTATCCATTGTTGCCCGTGCACATGTTCACCCCGGACATGCGACCGGAGACAATCAATGCGATTACGACCCCCAAGGTAATGGACCGTCATGCTCCCCGCATTCGACGGCTCCAAAGACCGAAGAAGTTACCCCGCTTCAGAAAACTCTCGTTGAAAAAAGCATGCTGCAACCCCGGCATGAAACACAGAGCGACCGAGAGAGACATAAAAAGCCCGAACTGAAAGGAGACCCATATTGTGCTACAGAATTTATTCGAACCGATTACTCTCGGCTCTGTTGAATTAAAGAATAGAATTGTTTCGACCGGTCATGAAACTTTCCTCGATAGAGGTGGTCTGATTGACGACGAACTCGTCGCCTATCATGAAGCCAGAGCAAGGGGAGGCGCCGGACTTATCATTACAGAAGTGGCGAGCGTTCATGTGACCGCGAGGCCAGAGGACAAATATTTACTCGCCCATACTGATGACTGCATTCCGGGCTACGCGAGGCTTGCCGAGGCGGTTCATGCGCACGGCGCAAAACTGTTTGCCCAATTGTTTCATCCCGGACGTTTTACAGGTCCGTTCGACGTGTGGGCCCCGTCCGAAGTGCAGTTCGAATGGGCTGGCCTCACGGCGCGGCCCATGCCGCTACCGCTTATAAAGGATATTATTCAAGGCTATGGCGAAGCGGCGGGACGGATGAAAGAGGCTGGGCTGGACGGCGTTGAAATCGTTGCAAGCCACGGCTACTTGCCAATGCAGTTCCTTAATCCTCGCCTTAATCAGCGTGCAGATGAGTATGGCGGCTCATATGAAAACCGGATGCGGTTCTTGATCGAGGTCGCCGAGGCTATCCGAGAGAATATCGGCGACGATATGGCGCTGAATATCCGAATTTCCGTTGATGAGATGGATCATGAGGGGCTGGATCAGGACGAGGCTCTGGAAGCCATTCAATATCTTACCGAAAGGGATCTTTTCGACTGTTATAATACAGTACTTGGGAGCATTTCTTCGTCTTCTGGATGGGCCCATGTTGTTCCGCCCATGCGCTTCGATGCAGGATATACGGCACCGTATTCAGCTGCTGTGAAAGCCGTTACTGACAAACCTGTCCTCGTGTCCGGACGGATCAACCAGCCGCAAATCGCCGACGCTATCATCGGAGATGGCCAGGCCGATCTCTGCGCCATGACCAGATCCATGATCACCGATCCGGAGATGCCTAACAAGGCGAAAGCCGGTTTGCTTGATGATATTCGTGCCTGCATTGGGTGCAATCAGGCCTGCATCGGCCGGGTTGATCAGCATATGTCGGTGTCCTGTATTCAGCGTCCCGAAAGTGGGCGGGAACTCGCATTTCTGCCGGTTCCTAAAGCAGAGGAACCGAAGTCTATAATGGTCGTTGGCGGCGGGCCGGCCGGGATGAAGGCAGCGATTTCAGCGGCGCAGCGCGGGCACCATGTCACGCTCTATGAACGGGAGTCGCAGCTCGGCGGGCAGGTGAAGCTCGCACAGCTTCTGCCGCACCGTGCCGAGTTTGGCGGATTGATTACGAACTTCGCCCGAGAGC
Organism: Pseudomonadota bacterium; assembly: GCA_039196965.1. GTDB lineage: Bacteria > Pseudomonadota > Alphaproteobacteria > Caulobacterales > Hyphomonadaceae > CALLCD01. The sequence goes on from JBCCUK010000001.1 coordinate 171,092, forward strand.
TGGAAATCGAGGGCGTCGAAGTGAAGACCAATACTGCGGTTACCGAAGCTATGGTGCGCGAATCCAATGCGGATATGATTTATTTGGCAACGGGGGGCTCTGAAACCGTCAAGCCCGGTATTGAAGGTCTCGAAGAGGGGCTGGCGAACGGCACAATTGTTCCGTCCTGGGAGGTGATCCAGGGCAAAGCCAAGCTTGGCGGTTCGGTTGTAATCGCCGACTGGCTATCCGGATGGCCCGGCTTGGGCGTTGCTGAAAAGCTCGCTCTGGAGGGACACAGCGTTCGCTATGTAACACCGCACACGACCCTCGGGAGACGGTTTCAGACTGCAAACCGCGATCTGGTGGTCGGTTCGCTGTTCAAGCTTGGTGTTCAGACAATCACCGATGCCAGGATATTCGGATTCGATGAGGGCACGGCATATTTTCAGCATACGGCAAATGGTGAGCCGCTCGTTCTAGAGGATGTGGACACGCTCGTCATGTGCAATGGCGTGCGCCGCAATGATACGCTTGTGCACCAGCTCTCGGATTGGCAGGATCGCATCCACGTGATCGGCGATTGTATGGATCCGCTCGATGCGGAGTTTGCAATTCTCGGAGCATTGATGACGGTTGCCGCTACGCTGTAACGATAAAATACATATTTCTTTAGAGTGCGCCCGGCTTGCCAGAACAGACAAGCCGGGCGTGTTTTTATATTCGAATTCTGTTGGAAGGAGCGGGGACTAACCCTTCAGGCCTTTGCTGTGCCAGGCCACATGGTCCTCAATAAAGGACGCAACAAAATAATAGGAATGATCATAACCCGGTTGTAGCCGGTGCTTCACTCTTTGCCCGTGATTACGGCCTTCCTTCAAAAATAGTTCTGGATCGAGCTGTTCGTTAAGGAATTGGTCGGCGGCCCCCTGATCAATGAGGATTTCAGCCTCGGACGGCATCTCCTTGACCAATTCGGTGGCGTCATAGGCTTCCCATGCCACGGACAAATCGCCCAAGTAAGCCGTCAACGCTTTCTGCCCCCAGGGCACGCGGGATGGTGAAACAATAGGGGAAAAGGCAGAGCAGGTTTTGTAAACGGAAGGGTTTTTCAAGTGAAGCGTAATCGCTCCATGGCCACCCATGGAATGCCCGGTGATGCCCTGTGCGCTCATATCTGCAGGGAAGTTGCCCGAGATCAGGCCCGGTAATTCGTCCGTTATATATTGGTCCATCTTGTAATGTCTGGCCCAGGGCGTGGTCGTTGCGGTCAGATAGAACCCGGCACCCTGACCGAGATCATAGGCGTCGTCATTGGCAACCGCCTCTCCGCGGGGGCTCGTATCCGGGGCAACAATCATAAGCCCGTGCTCTGCCGCATGTTTTTGAATGCCGGATTTTTCCATGACGTTCGCCCATGTGCAGGTAAGGCCTGACAGGTACCAGAGAACCGGAACCGGCCCGTGATTTACCTGCGGTGGGGCAAAGACCGCAAACCGCATCGTACAGTTGGTGACCGCACTTTCATGATCATAAACGCCGAGCGTGCCGCCAAATGAGGCCCACGAGGAAACGGGAACAAGTTTCATTTAGTAAACCACCACAGAGCGAATGCTCTCACCGGCATGCATCAGATCAAATGCATCATTGATCTTATCCAGCGGCATGACATGGGTGATCATTGGATCGATCTGGATCTTGCCCTGCATGTACCAGTCGACAATTTTTGGAACATCGGTCCGGCCCTTGGCACCGCCAAAAGCGGTGCCTCGCCAGTTCCGGCCGGTGACCAGCTGGAAGGGGCGCGTGGCGATTTCCTTGCCAGCTTCGGCAACGCCAATGATGATACTCGTTCCCCATCCGCGATGGCAGCATTCGAGCGCCTGACGCATGACTTCAGTATTGCCGGTGCAATCAAATGAATAATCCGCACCGCCGTCGGTCAGCTCTACGAGGTGGGCAACCACATCGGCGGTCTCCTTCGGATTGACGAAATCCGTCATCCCGAATTTTTCGCCCCATTCACGCTTTGCGGGGTTAAAATCGACGCCGATAATTTTATTGGCCCCGACCATCTTAGCGCCCTGAATCACATTAAGGCCAATGCCGCCAAGTCCGAAGACGACGACATTATCCCCAGCCTGAACTTTCGCTGTGTTTGTCACAGCTCCCACACCGGTGGTCACGCCGCATCCAATATAACAGCTCTTGTCGAAGGGGGCGTCCTCGCGAATTTTCGCAACGGCAATTTCCGGCAGCACCGTGAAATTGGAAAAGGTCGAACAGCCCATATAATGATAAATCGTTTCACCCTTATAGGTGAACCGCGATGTGCCGTCCGGCATTACGCCTTTGCCCTGGGTGGCGCGGATTGCCGTACAGAGATTGGTTTTGCCTGACAGGCAACTTTTGCACTGACGACACTCCGGCGTGTAGAGCGGGATGACATGATCACCCGGTGCCACACTGGTGACCCCAGCGCCAACTTCGCGCACGATGCCGGCTCCTTCATGTCCGAGAATGCTCGGAAAAATACCCTCAGAATCCAGCCCGTCCAGCGTGTAGGCGTCCGTATGGCAAATTCCGGTCGCCATAACCTCCACCAAGACTTCACCTTCCTTGGGGCCTTCCAGATCGAGCTCAACGATTTCGAGCGGTTTGTTGGATTCGAAAGCGACAGCTGCTCTTGTTTTCATGTTCCCGTTATTCCCTGAAACGAAACTCTGATAATTTTTCTTTTTGTTAGCGCACGGAAGTGTCCAGCGACAGCTCCGAGGCTGCTTAAAGTCTTTTGCTTTTTTACGATCAATTGCCGGGCCTATAACAGTTTTTCAGCCCTGTTCGCCACGAGGAGATTCCTCAGCCTTACTTTGGTTGTATACGTCGCCCACTCTATCGATAATGAGCGATGAGATAACTGCGGCAAAGTTTCCAATCAGCGCTCCATTCTCTGTCATTTGGGCGATCTCATCATTGGAGTATCCGTACTCTCCGCAGATTTCGGCATTGTGCTCGCCCTGAAGGGCAGGGTCACCGGGCTCAGGCAAATCCCCACTTGAGAATTTCCAGGGTCGGCTTGGCAAGTTATACGTACCATCTGCGCGATCCGATACGGCATGCGTCGCGCCCCAATACTCCGCCCAATCGCTGGTTGCCACTTCCGACAGAGACTTCACTTCGCCCATAGCGATTTTCGCCTCATCCAGTTGCGCGTCTAGAGATGCAAGATCAGGAAACGTGTAAATCCATGCCTGAACGATCTTCGTCAGCGCCTCGAGATTCGTTTTCCTATCTGTGGCGGTCCTGAAACGAGGATCATCTGCGAGATCCGGACGGCGCATGGCAGCGATGAAGAATTGAAACGTGATCGTACTGACCAGACTGGTTGCAGAAATGAATTGCTCGCCATTAGGGCCGGAAAAAAACGATCCGCTCGTTGCCCCAAGAATTGCGGGTTCGTCCCCAGTATCAAGGCCATTCAAGTCAATATGGGCGTGCTCATTGATCGACATCATGGTCGCCAGCATGCAGACATCCACATATTGCCCGCGCCCTGTAACTGACCGGCTGTGGATCGCCGATAAAACTGCGATGACCCCTTGCAGGCCCGTGTACACATCAGCGTGGGAAAGAGCGTCGGTTTGGGGCGCTGCGAGGTTTTCACCAAAGTGCCGGCGCGAGTGGAAGGTGAAACCGGCTTCTGCCTGTATGGTTGGGGCATAAGCCATTCGCCTAGACCAGGGACCAGCCTGACCGTAGCCCGAAATCGATACGTAAACGAGTTTGGGGTTTCTGGCTGACAGGCTTTCATAATCGAGCCCGAAAGCAGCAAGTGCACCGGGTCTGAAGTTCTCGATAACGATGTCGGCGTCCTCGCAGAGCTTGATAGCAATCGCCCGAGCCGACTCCTTGTTCAAATCGATGGAGATATTGCGCTTCCCGGTGTTCTGTTGCGCAAAATATCCCGTGACACCATTTGCCCGATAAGGAGCCGAGAAACGTGACGCATCGGCACGGGGCGGTTCAACCTTGATAACTTCTGCACCAAGATCCGCTAGCGTGCGCGCACAGAGGGGCCCCGCTAAAACACGTGAAAAATCAACGACTTTGAGTCCTGAGAGTGGGCCAGACATTGCTTTATTTTCCTGTGAATTTTGCAAGGCCGGGACCGTTTCTTTGAAGCGAGGCCATGCCAATCTTCAAATCATCAGATGCCCAAATGGGCTTTTGCAAATCAGCCATTTTCAGATCCGCCGCCCTGACGCCTTCATTTGCGGCAAGATTTGCGATCTGCTTGGTCACGGCATGGGCGCGTGTTGGTCCATTGGCAAGTTCCATCGCCAAGGCATGGGAGACATCACTTAGCCGATCATCGGCGACGACCCTGTTCAACAGGTTCCATTTTTCCAGCGTTTCCGGGTCATATCTTCGCCCGAGCATGCAGATTTCTTTTGCTCGTAATATGCCCACACGTTGGACTTGGCGCTGGATTGCCCCCATGAGGGGGCTGAGGCCGAGCGTCGCTTCGACAGATCCGATCCTTGCTGATTTCGCCGCAATCAGAATATCGCACGCAAGTGCCAGTTCGAAGCCGCCACCGACACAGACACCATGGATCGCCGCGACAATCGGGAGAGGGAAGGTTTCGAGCTTCTCCAGGAAGTCGGTGGCTGAATTCTCCTGTCCGTCCTGATTGGCCTCATCGGTCCGGCTGAACAGCGTCGTGTCGGCACCGCCGGAAAAATGCCTTAGCCCGCTGCGGAGCAAAATTGCTCTGCACCCCGAAAACTGAGCCTGATCCAGTCCGTCGGAAATCGCTCCTATCAAATCCGGGCCGATGAGATTATGAGGCTCGTATTGCATTGTAAGAATGCCGAGCGGACCATCGATCTCTAACGGGACGAGCGCCTTCTCCATTTTTCTTCCTCTTTTGTGCTGACCGTCCTCATTTATAATTGCTGGGGATAAAGGTCGAACAGGTTGTTTCGTGCCAATTCGGCTCGCATAAAGAGAAATACGAGCCCTGTATCAGCTTGTAGGATGGAAGATGCAACGGCCCATCAAATCATACCTATATGGACTTCCAGCTTTGTTCGCAGAGCTTCAAGATCAGGGTGTAAAGAGGGACAGCGTCTTCCGCTTGGCGGGTCTGCGCTCGGATCAGGTATTGTTGTCTCGCGAAGAGACACTTGCCGTCTTTCGATCGGCCCAGCAATTGTCAGTGAGACCCGAAACCGCCTTGCTCGCAGGCTACAGGCAGGAACTCGATTACTATGGCCCATACGGATATGCGCTGGCATCGAGCGCGACAATTCGAGATGCGTTCAAACTGAGCGCCAACATCTTCGCCTTGTCAGGGTCGGTGTTACGCATCTCATTCAGAATCGACGGCGAACGAGGGATTTTTCAGTCTCATGAACCAGAAGCTCTGGGTACAGCACTGCCTTTTGTTGCGGAGTATTGGCGAGCGTCGCAAACGAAGCTTTTGTCGCTGGTTTTGGGCCAAGCCTTCCCCTCGCTGCATATGTATTTCACGTATCCAGAACCGCGCTATAAACAACACTACAGCGAGATATTGAGGTGTCCGGTAAGTTTTGGAGCGGATGCCATGGAATGGCATTTTGATGCGCGCATTCTGGGAGCGACATGCTCAAAAGCAGACCTCCACACAGCCCGGTTTTCCCAAATATTCTGTGATGCGATCATTAGAAAAATAGAGGATATCAGCCAGTTTCAAAAGGACATACTAAGAGCCTGCTTGCCACACCTTTCTACCCGCATTCAGGCGGAAAAAATTGCCTCTCAACTCGGCGTGTCCCGGCGTACTTTTTTTCGTCGTCTGGCGCAGGAGGGCACAACGTTTCAATCTCTTCTGGATCGGGCGCGCGCATCCATAGCCCTTGAGTATCTGAGCAATACAGATCTTTCGATTGAAGATATTGGGACACGGTGCGGCTATCAGGATCCCTCTAATTTTCGAAAGGCTTTTCTGAGATGGAAAGGCGCACCGCCATCGACATTTCGAATGACTTCGAGTGATAGACCTTTGACCGGTACATAAGGAGTCACCCACTAGGGGCAAACCCATTACCGCGGCAGGCCGCGCTGTTCGAAATTCGCCGTATACTGAGCTTGTCAGTACCCGTTTTTGATTATGGCTTTTTGCTTAATGCTCAGATCATAGATACTTCTTGAATATTCAATAAGAATGCCACAATTTTCCATCCGGTTACGCCGTCGGGCTCAGCACATATAGCCTGCTCGGAATAGGTTTTCGTGAATTTAGAGGCGTTAACGCCAGTAACTAAGGTATTCTCCCTATTGGCAGGAGGATATGAGATCGGAAGAGTTGCGCGCGGTTCATAAAGAAAACGTGATAGAGGAAACGTGTTCATGAGTTCAGAGCAAATATCTCCAAAAATAAAAGACCATTACGACGTTCTAATCGCGGGGGCAGGGATATCCGGAATTGGATCAGCCTATCACCTTCAGCAACAATGTCCGGGTAAATCATTCCTTATTTTTGAAGCCTTGGAAAGCTATGGCGGTACTTGGCTGACGCATACCTATCCGGGCATCCGATCAGACAGCGATCTCTACACGTTCGGGTATCGCTTCAAGCCATGGATTGGACCGCCCATCGCCACGGCGGGAGAAATTCTGGATTACATGGGTGAAGTGATCGAGGAGAACGATCTCGCCAAACACATCCATTATAATCATACGATCATTGATGCGCGCTATTCTTCGGCTGATAAGTTATGGACTGTGACGGCGAAGAGCGGCGATAGCGACGACACGGTCACTGTGACCTGTAACTTCCTCTGGATGTGCCAAGGCTATTACAATCACAAGATAGGATACACGCCTGAATGGGAAGGTATGGACGATTTCGCAGGTGAGATTGTCCATCCCCAGACCTGGCCAGATGACATGGATCTAAGTGGCAAGCGGGTTGTCTGTATTGGCTCTGGCGCGACGGCCGCGACGCTGGTGCCCGCCATTGCCGACAAATGCGAGCATGTCACGCTGCTACAAAGGTCGCCGACCTATTTCTATCCGGCTGAAAACCGGAATGAACTTGCAGACGAGCTTAGGCGGATTGGCGTGGAAGATAGTCTAGTCCATGAGATTGCGCGCAAGAAAGCGCTCTTCGATCAAGATGAGATCTGCCAGCGATGCCTGAGCGAGCCGGAGGTGGTAAAAGCGGAACTCTTCGCTGCGGCGAGGGAGTATCTAGGTCCCGATTTCGACATTGATACCCATCTCACGCCGAAATACCGGCCGTGGCAGCAACGTGTGGCCTTCATTCCTGATGGCGACCTGTTTCGGGGCCTTGCAACCGGCGCGGCAAGCATTGTCACCGATGAAATCGACCGGTTCACGGAGAAGGGCATTCTCCTGAAGTCTGGCGAGCACCTTGATGCCGATGTGATCGTGACCGCCACCGGTTTCAATCTATCCGTGCTGGGAGATATTCCGTTCACGATTGATGATGAACCCGTCGACTTCAGTCGGACTGTGACCTACCGCGGCATGATGCTGACCGGTGTTCCGAATATGGTCTGGGTATTCGGTTATTTCCGCGCCAGCTGGACCTTGCGCGTTGACCTGCTTGGCGACTTCGTTTGTCGCATGCTCAATCATATGGATACCAACGGCCAAGATGAAGTGCAGGTCGCATTCCGGGAGCAGGACAAAGATATGGAAATCCTGCCATGGATGGACTCCGACGATTTCAATCCAGGCTATCTGATGCGAGCCATGCATCTCATGCCCAAACGGGGTGCGGATCCAATCTGGCAGCACACGCAAGATTACTGGAATGAACGCAACGCCTTGCCCGAGGTCGACCTTGAGGCCGAGGAGTTCGTTTATGAGCGCCGCAGCGATGCCCGCTCCAATGCAGCCTAGCGTTTTTCTGCTGGCGCGGCCTTATGGTCGAGGCTGTAAAACAAAATTCCAAAGCATCGGGCGAATGACATCATGTTGTTCGCCCGTCGTGCATTGCAGAGCCAAACTTGTTTCTTATGCCTAAAATATGGGCTTCGGACATATGACGGAGTGCTCTCGACTGGCCGAAAGAGAAGATGTCGGTATAAAGGCCACATGTAAAAGCACGGGCGCTGAGGATAAATACTATGAAAGTCGCAATCATTGGAGCGGGTTTGTCGGGTCTGGCAGCTGCGCATACGCTGCGTCGCGCCGGACATGAGGCCGTGATCTACGAGGCCAGCGACCGCGCTGGTGGGCGTGGTATGTTGTTGAACCGGCCGGGCACAGATGACTGGGCGGACGTCGGCTCACAATACTATCATTCAAACTACAAGCTTGGCTTGAAACTGATTGATGAAGTTGGCCTAACGCCAAAGCTGAAAAAGATTGGTGGCTATAGCCGGATGTATACCGGTGAGGGTGCGGACTCCTATAAGCTCAATCCAAGCATGCCATGGATGAAAACTGGCGGTATTCTCGGCAATTTGAAAGTGGCTGGCTATCTCGCGCGTTTGCTGCTATTTCATCGCTCCGAAACATTTGCGGCGACTCCTGATCAGGCTGTATATGACAATCGGGCCGCACTTCAGAGTACGAATGATGTGTTTGTGCGTGATCATACGGTCAGGATGCTGAGCCTTATAGGTGGCATGAGCGAACCCGATGCGGCGAACATCAACCTGCTGCAAATCCACCGCCTGGCGAAAATCATTATGCTGACTGACTATGTTTCCCTGGAAGGTGGAACGGCAAGATTGCATAATGTGCTCGCTGAACAATCCGATATTCGTTTTGGAAGTGCCGTTAGGACGCTTGTCGAAACTGGCGGTGGCGTATCTGGATTGGAGCTTCAGAATGGTGACAGGGTAGAAGCTGACCATGTCATTGTTGCAGCAGATGCCCCCGGTGCCGCGCAAATTGTTCCAGCGGGCTGGACCGAAGAAAGAACCTTCCTGGACAGTGTAATGATGCGGCCGGGATACATCATCTCCTTCTTCCTCGACCATGCTTTGGAGGATGGGGTATGGACCTATTTCTTCCCGTTTGATCGAGAGGGGCCTGTCTCTTTCTGCGTTGATGCACATCAGAAGAGCCCGGGCAATCACCCTTCTGGAAAGGCCACTTTACAAGCCTGGATCCTCAATCCAAAAGCTGCGGCCCTGTCCGACAAGACAGACGAGGAGCTGGCAGCGATCGCCTTGGCGGATATCTCGCCCATGGTGAAAGGCGTAGAGGGCCATGTCGAAGCCCATGCGGTGACACGCCACAAGGGCTCGGTGCCGCAGTCGCGCGTCGGCCACAATGCGGCAGCCATCGCGTTTTTGGACGCAATTGATCAGCGCCCCGGCGTTACCTTTTGCGGCGACTATTTTTCCGGCGGCTATATGGAGAGCGCGTTGTGGTCTGTTGAACGTGCGATGCCGCGCATCATGTCTGAAGCAGCCCAATCGAACGTGCGCGTATTAGACGCTAATGATAAGCGCGCAGCATAATACCCCCATAACAGGTTATCAGAATGTCACAGCTAGATATGACCGTCCCCGGACGGAAAGTCGCGTCAGTCGCTGCATTTCTTTCGCTTCCCTTCGCCTATCTCACGCAGACCCTCTACGTTACCGCGGCGGGTGGTGATGTCGGGATCTTCTTTGAGGGAGCGAAGATACTCGCCGTAAGCCAGCAACAGGCTGGTTATTTTTATACCGCCATGTGGACCGATGTGCTCGGCTATTATCTGATCCTCATACCTGTCATTGTCTATGCTTGGAAAGCGCTCAGGGGCGTCAATGAGACACTGGCCGATATCGCTTTTTTCTGCGGTACGATTTTTTGCCTCCTAGGCTCGTTTGGAGCCGTCACCATGGCAGGGGCTTTTAACATCCTTTACGCGTCCTTTTCAGATGCAACGTTGGAGCAGCAGGCCGCCGCGATCGCCGCATGGGAAGCGACGATTTACGGTCAATGGCGAGGGCTTTGGCTGCTTGAAGCGACGCTGGCGTTTGTCTTCCTGGTCGGGCTCGGCCGACTTCTTCTTGATATCGGCCGTACGGGCCTTGGCGGCGTGGCGATCCTTTTGGGACTTATCTGGATTGTGCAGTTCACAACCTGGCAGCTGGGGTACCATGCCGTTTCCGATGCGGCACTCACGGCGGTCGTGCTTCTGGCCCCGCTCTGGTCAGCGTGGCTTGGTGTCGTGCTCTGGCGACTGCGCGCTTAGGTTAAAGATTCATTCGAAAGCTATTTGTAAGGATCAGGCGTGGCCTGCGCCTGACTGCAGGTGCAGTGGCGTGATGCCTATGCTGTCGAGCGCTTGCCGCCATTTGTCATTATGGTTTCCGGCAAAAATCAGTTCGGCATCGAAATCGGAGACGAGCCAGGCGTTTTCGGCGATTTCCCGCTCCACCTGTCCGGCACCCCAACCAGAATAGCCGAGGGCGAGCACAGCCTGTTCCGGCGGTGTCTCCGATGCGATGGCGTGGAGTGCATCCCGCGTGGCAGTGAGGCATACATTGCCGCTGACCTGCATGGTTGCAGTCTCGCAATTGAAATCCTCACTATGGAGCACGAAGCCCCTGTCGCGGCCCACCGGTCCGCCATCGAGCACCTGATACTCAGGAAGGGCGATGGTCATAGGAATGTCGAGTTGATCCAGCAATGCCGGAAGGGTGAGGCCTTCCATCGGCTTGTTCAGAACAAGCCCCATGGCGAAATCTTCCGCATGGGCGCAGATCAGAATAACCGATTGATTGAAGCGGTCATCACCAATCTCCGGCATGGCGATGAGCACTTTGCCTGTCAGATCGGAGACATTTGTTTCAGCCATATTCGTATGCTTGCGCAGGCGGCGAGGGCATGCAAGGCCGAAAAAGAAAGTTGATCCATATGTCGGTATGGTTAGGTTGCGCCAAACACTTATGGAGAACAAAGCCATGACCATCCAAATTGGTGATAAACTTCCGGACGTTACCTTTATGGAAGCGACGGAAAACGGCCCCGAACCACGCCGTACAGAAGATATTTTCGCGGGCAAAACGGTTGCGCTTTTTGCTGTTCCCGGAGCCTTCACGCCGACATGTTCGGTCAAGCATTTGCCGAGCTTTCTCGATCATGCATCGAGCCTGAAAGACAAAGGCGTGGACGAAATCATCTGTACGGCGGTGAATGATGCTTTTGTGCTTGGCCATTGGGCGGCATCACAAAATGCGAGCGGTACGATCAGAATGCTTGCCGATGGCAATGGGGCCTTTGCGAAAGCGATTGGCCTGGAACTCGATGCGTCAGGCTTCGGCATGGGTTCACGGTCCCAACGATATTCCATGCTGGTTGAAGACGGTGTTGTGAAACAGCTGAATGTTGAGGATGGCGCGGCCTTTGAAGTTTCCTCCGGCGACTATCTGCTCGGTCAGCTCTGACGCCGAAACTCATGATAAACAAAGTATTAAGCGAAACGGCTCACTCTCATGGTGAGCCGTTTTTGGTTTGAATTTATTGAAAAGCGGTAAGTGTGCTCTTATGTCTATACCAAGCACTTAGAGGGACAATTACATGGATGCAGCTATCGTTATTCCGTTACTACTGTTTGTATCGATTATTATACTTGTTCAGGCGGTAAAGTTTGTTCCGCAGGGATTCAACTATACAGTGGAAACATTTGGGAGATACAGTAAGACGCTTGGTCCAGGTCCTCATATTATTATTCCGATCTATCAAAGCATCGGCCGAAAAATGAATATGATGGAGACCGTTCTTGATGTTCCCCAGCAGGAGGTCATCACCAAGGACAATGCCATGGTGTCCTGTGATGCGGTTGTTTTTATTCAGATTATAGATGCCGTTGCCGCAGCCTATGAGGTCAATGATCTTCAAAGGGCGATCACTAATCTTGCACTGACAAATATTCGTACCGTTGTCGGTTCAATGGATCTCGACGAAGTCCTCTCTAATAGGGATGATATCAATGCGCGGCTATTATCCGTGATCGATGCGGCTACGAATCCCTGGGGCGTTAAGGTCACGCGGATTGAGATTGCCGATCTGACACCGCCTGCGGATATCACGGAGGCTATGGCCCGACAGATGAAAGCGGAGCGCCTGAAGCGGGCCGAGGTTCTCACCGCTGAAGGTGAGAAGCAGTCGGCCATCCTGAAGGCTGAAGGGCAGAAACAGTCGCAGATCCTTGAGGCAGAAGGACGCCGGGAAGCCGCATTCCGGGATGCGGAAGCGCGTGAACGGGAAGCTGAAGCCGAAGCAAAGGCGACGGCGATGGTGTCCCAGGCGATTGCCAAGGGCGATGTAAACGCCATCAATTACTTTCTCGGCCAGCAATATGTGACAGCTTTTGAAAAGCTCGCCGTTTCCAATCAGCAGAAAACGGTCATCATTCCGGCAGAGTTCTCCTCTATTTTGGGCACGATTGAGGGCATAAAGGGCCTCACGAGTGCCCCCGGGCGCACGCCTGGCAATGGTTCAGGTACGGCTGTGCCGACCACGTCGCAAAGAGACTAGAGAGCTTTGGGAGGAGGTATCTGAATGGAAGAGATGTCCGCACTTCTGCAGCAAGTAGAGGCTTGGCACTGGATCGTTCTTGGGCTTGTCCTTATCGGCATCGAAGTTGCCGTTGGCACCTATGATCTACTGTTTGTTGCCATCGCAGCTTTTGTCACCGCCTTGTTCGCCGCCGTCGCGCCAGGCAGTCTGGCCGACTGGCAGGGGCAGATGTTTTTCTTCGCCACAATGGCAATTGCCCTGATCGTGCTCAGCCGTACCGTCTTTGCCGATATGCGTAATCAGGCGAGCGACAAACCGGGCCTTAACCAGCGCATGGTGGGAATGATTGGCTCACGGGGCGTGGTGACACAGGACTTTGTTGCAGGTACTGGCCGTGTGAAAATCGGTGACACGGAGTGGTCAGCGGAGAGCGCCGACGGAAGTGACATAGGCACCGGCGCAAGTATCGTTGTGGAAGGCGCAGAACTCACCGTCCTTAAGGTTAAGCTCATCTAGTCAGAACAGGCTGCCCTGATCGTTTTTTGATTTGCCAGCCGGTTTGGGCGGGGCCTTCTTTGGGCTCTCGGCCGCCCGGCCAGATGAGGAAATTTCCGCATCGATTTCACCATCGGCAAAGTTAAGGCGCACACTTTCATTTTCGCGGGCGGCGGCAACTGTCCGGATGATCGATCCGTCATCGCTCCGAACAACAGCATATCCCCGTTTCAGCGTCGCCTGATAGGATAGTGTTTCGAGCAGTTTGGCCTGGGCATTTAAGCGATCGCCGAGACGCGCATGTAAACGGTTCAGGGCAGGGCGGGCGCGGACCGCAACCTCGCGCAATCTATCCTTCCTTCGTTTCAAATCGATGGGTAGCGCTTCTGGCCGGAGACGTGCGGCGACGCGCGTCAGTTCAAGCGACTTGCGGTCGATCGCGCCTTGTAGCCCGCGCTTCAGACCGGCCTCGACGAAATCGAATCTCTGGCGTTTGGGGGTGAGCAAGGCATCTGCCTTTGGCATGCGGGCTGCGCGCAGACGATCCTTCAGATTGGTGACGCGGGAGAGCAGCGACCGTCGCAGACGGCTACCATATTCATCCACCGCTCCGATCAGCTCTGACCGAACGGGGACCGCGATTTCTGCGGCGCCCGTTGGGGTCGGCGCGCGCGCATCGGAGACATAGTCGATGAGCGTTGTATCGGTTTCATGGCCCACCGCTGAGATGAGTGGGATCTTGCTGGCGAAAGCGGCGCGTACGACGCTTTCCTCGTTGAAGGGCCAAAGATCCTCGATCGAGCCGCCCCCGCGTCCAACAATCAGAACGTCTGGACGGTTCGCGCCGCTCGCCGCATTAAAGCCCTCTATGGCGGCGGTAATCTGTGCGGCGGCAAGTTCGCCCTGCACAAGGGCTGGCCAAAGGATGACACGAACAGGGAAGCGATCCTCAACGCGGTGCAGTATATCGCGAATAACCGCGCCGGTCGGGCTTGTGACGACGCCGATTATGCGTGGGAGGAAGGGTAGAGGTTGTTTGTGCTGCGGGTCGAAGAGACCTTCTGCCGCAAACTTCTTCTTGCGCTCTTCCAACAGCGCCATTAGCGCACCAGCACCCGCTGGCCGCATGGAAGAAGCGATCAGCTGGTAGTTAGAACGCCCGGCATAGATGGAGAGCTTTCCCTCCGCTACCACTTCCAGGCCCTCTTCGGGCCGGAAGGGCAGGGCGTTGACCTGGCCTTTCCACATCACCGTATTGAGTACGGCCTTTTCATCCTTGATGTCGGCATACATGTGACCGGAGCGGGCTACCGTTACGCGGCCAAGTTCGCCTCGGACGCGGACATGGTCGAAATTCGTCTCGATCGTGCGCTTCAGGCTGGATGCGAGCTCGGAGACGGTGAGGTCGGGCAGATTGGTCGTGGCGGAATCGGTCATCGGCTTGAGTGATAACCGGAAAGGCAGAGCGCGTCACATGCCAGCGGCAGCTCGCTATGCGCTCCATAGCTTTCGTCTGCCGCGTGGCGCAAAGTTTCGCGTTGCGTGACAAACGTCCCCAAAGCGTTGTTAGCGTTATTCAGATGATGCAGCACAGGCCGAGTCGACCGGGGCTGCACCCGTGCGTATTGGTTGTGGGTTTGCGCGAGATTGACCGTTTGAATGCTGCAAAGCTCACCGTCTTGGCTTGCGAACACCGCCATAGATGCATTTGAAGAGGATGAGGTTGAAAATCACCGACTGAACGAACCAGTCCGGCATTTGGACGCGCTTACCACCGGGGGTGAAGAGAGTCATGCCCACCGAAGGAGAGGTCACCACCTCGCCCCATTTGTACTTGGGTGCGCGGAAATGCTTAAGCGGCTTGTTGGATAGGTCCAGGGCAGATTTAATATTGGTGACCACAATATCCGCTCCGCCATTACGGGCAGAACAGCGGTGTTGGTCTGTTGCGGCGAGGTCACCGACGCAAAAGACTGTCCTTTGGCCTTCGACCTGCAATGTTGGCTCCACGCGGACAAACTCATCTTCCGTTAGTATTTCTGCCGGTAAAAACCCTGAATTCGGTTTTGGGTTACCGATAGCCCAAATCACGCAATCAGCCTTGGTAGGGGGCTGGCCAGTCGTCCACTCTACAATCTCAGGACCGATCCTAATGCGCTGAGAGATGTCTGGTATCTTGGCGCGATAGCCTGAAAGAATTTCAACGCCCAAGCTTTGCAGTTGATTGCTTATCTTCTGGCCGACCCGGTTGGGGTAGTTGGGCAGAGGCCGTTCGCCGCTGTGATAAAGCCGCACCGACCGATCCGGATAACGTTCGGCCAGGCTTGCTGCGAGACTGACCCCCGATGCGCCGCCGCCGATAATGGCGATGGTCCTTGCATCGTTTAAGGCGGCCCGCTCTTCGGCGCGACGCCCGGCTTCCTGTTCCCAGGACTCCAGGCGCGTCTTTCGCCAGAATCCGTTCTCGGTGCCCGTGGCAATGACCAGAGCGTCGTAGCCATCGGTGCGCAGATCGCCTTCGCCCGTCCGGCTCGTGACCTCGCTTTTCGCCAGATCGATGCCAGTGGCGAGGCCCTGAACGATATCCACGTCATCAAGGCGTTTGAACTGGCTCACTCCGATCTTGGCAATTCGCTCCCACGCCGAAGGCCAAGCCAGCCGACCGCCGACATTCTGTGACGACAGAAAGTAGGGTCTTGGGGTTATAACGGTGACATCGCAATCGCGTGCCAGACCCTGGGCAACCAAAACACCGGAATCACCCAATCCAAGAATGATGATGCGTTTCTTCCGGCTCATTCAATGCCCTACCTCTTCGTAGCGTAGATATGCTGTCGTGTGTTCATCATCAAGAAATGGCGGCGCTACCGGGAAGTGATGGAAACGCTGCATATGACCGAACTGAACAGAGCGTAGTCACCGGATAGGGGGATGAAATCATCACCTCAGCCTCGAACACGACATTCATAAGCACGCAATCTATTTTAAACGACTCTGATGCGACCCCATTCTCGTTCAAGTCTATGGTTCGTCGGCTAACAAAAAGCCGTTCTGCATGATTTTTGATGGTTGTCTGGCCGCAGTCTTTCGGTTGAGCTTCCCGTTTTGAAGCCAGCGCCTGACCGCACCTTCGACGAGACCTTGCGCCGTCGAGCCTGAAGCTCAACGTCTCCAGGATGAAATGCGCTCGCCGCAATAGCTGCCCGACACATAGTGGTAATCTGAGTTCGCATCCGGCTTCCAGATGTTCCATCTTGGTTAGATACCAATTCTGTCGGTATAAAGAGCAGTTCTACAAGCGACTCACGTTGCTCGGCTAGGCGAAACACACCTTTGCATAGCTGGTCCAACTGAGCTGCATAGTCTCCGCTTTTTTTCCAGTCCGTGCTCATTTGCTCCGCGAATTCTTTTTTCGAGCGCATCGTTCATGGCGCGGAGCAAGGCGAGCTTCGTGTCATAGAAGCGATAAACCTTGCCCACGTCGACGCTTGCCTCTTTTGTTATACAGGCCATTGATGGCTGCTCGTACCCATGTGCGGTAAACTGGTTCATTGCCGCCTCATGCAGTGCGGCACGTTTGCTTTCAGTATCCCTCGTCCGTTGGTCGACTGGTTTGGTTTTCCCATTTTTCATAAATGAATGAATTTTCATTAGTGTTGACATTTCAAGCGACGGCTCGCCTTGACAGTCCACGGCGCGTCCCAAATCGTGAATTTCCTCTCTAGTACTTCCTATGCCTACCTATAGTACAAGAATATCATGTCTGAGTGGCATTACCATTCCGTGGCTTGGTAAAATTAGTGTCCCATTTGGAAGTGGGATATTCACAGGGAAAGGGCGCTTGAAGTGGGTAATCTGCGGCATTGGTCATCGGTTGATGGCAATAAATCCATTTCATTACCTTAATAATTTGCTTCAGATCGTCCGGCTTGTGGTGATAATGTTTGTTCGACTTCCACCATTCCTTCGAAGCGTCGTAGATCTACTTGTCTACTAAAACAGACACAGCTTCGCATTAGATCAACAGCATTCTAGCGTCTGCTGCTTCCCTTATCGGACTGCCCGTCGCGTTAAAAAGTCAAAGTGATCTCACCACCGAAAGTACGTGGCGGAGCCACAATGCGGGTCACAAAACCGAAATCGGATAGATCGAATGCATTGGTGAAATATTCCTCGTCACCTAGATTATTAACAAAGAAAGCAGCTTCCCAGATATTGGATGGATGCTGATAGCCGACACGAGCATTCACAATTGTATAGCCCTCTTGACCGATTAGTGGATTATTTTCGGTTGAGAAGAATTGATCTGATTTATAAGCAGCTGAGGCCTGAATATATAAAGAGCCCAGATTGTCACTTATCTCGTGATCATAGCGCGCTAATGCAGTAATTGACGTCTTTGGGGTGAATGCGATGCGATTGCCAGAAAAGTCAGCACCAGTATCACTCATGAAATCCGTCAACTCACTATCAAGGATAGCACCGGTAACATTAAGCAGCAAATTATCGATCGGATAGTACAGTACATCGAATTCGAACCCAAAGACTTCAGCGCCACTGGAATTATCAAGCACTTGAATTGGTAGGGCGTCTGTATTCACAAGTGTAAAAACTTGCAAATCTTTGAAGTCGTTAAAAAAGACAGAAGCATTTAGTCTGAGACGATCATCGAAAAAATCCGACTTAATTCCCAATTCATAAGCGGTGAGGAATTCAGGCTCGTAAGGCTGCACCTGCTCGGCTGCCGCAATTGGATCGAGAGCCAAAAACCCGCCATTAAACCCGCCACTTTTAAAGCCTCGAGAGACACTTGCAAAGAGCAATATATCGTCTGTGGCTTTATAGTCTGCACCAAACCGCCAGGAGAAAGCACCATCGTCAAGTTCGAGATCGTCGAAGTCGTAAATCACCAGTCCATCGGGACCAAATAAAATATCATCTTCCAGTGTCCCTAATGCGTCGAACCGACGCTCTTCATTTGTGTAACGCCCCCCCAAGGTCACGGTTAATCGATCTGTTATAGAAACATCAGTTTGTCCAAAGACAGCAAATGTATCAGTCTCCTGCTCATTAAGCACTCTCGCCAATAAAATCGCAGCGCCGCCGGTAGTAACACCAAAAGGATCTGAGAGGCCGCCTGTCAAAACGCGAAGTTCTCTGAAGAGATCGATGGTCTGATTTTGTGTCAAATCCTCAGTTAGATAGAATCCACCTAATTGCCATTCAAAGCGATTATGTGTTCCGGAAAAGCGAATTTCCTGCGTAAACGTTTGCGATTCAACACCAAAATCAACGAAGATAAGATCTAGAGGAGAAGCATCCGTTTCCTCTTGAACAGTGCTGTCAACGTCGTCGAATGCTGACACCGTCGTGAGTCTAATCGATCCAAAATCGATATTTGCTTCGATGTATCCACCAATATTATCAATGTCGGTTCCGATATCTCGGTTATATTCGCCGGTAAAAATGTCCTCCGGGCCCGAATAGCCGAGGACGTCCACGCCGCCCGGCAAGATCCCTAAATGATTGAATCTAAACGTATCCTGATTAACGTGCGCACCATGAATATTACTACGAAGCGTAAAGTTATCAGTGACATCAATATCAACAATGCCGCGCCATGAGAGTGTATCAGCCCCATTTTCGCTTTCGCCGTTGACCAGATTCTCAACAAACCCGTCAGAGTCTACTTTGCTGACCGCTGCGCGTGCACGCACACGATCCGTAATTGGACCGGAGATCGCCGCTTCAATCTCACTACTATCAAAGTTGCCGTAATTTGCTCTTAAACGGAAATCGAATTCGTCGGTCGGCTTGTTGGAGATGAAGCGAATGGCACCGCCGGTTGTATTTCTGCCATAGAGCGTACCTTGGGGTCCTTTAAGCACCTCAAGGCGCTCCGTGTCGAAAAATTGGAAAGACGTTAAAATTGGAGAGCTAATATAGGCCTCATCGCTGTATATACCGATTGGACCAGCATTGTTGGTGTTGAAGTCATTCAGTCCGGCACCGCGAAGAAATACGATTAACTGAGAGCCGTCGCCACTTGATGTGGAGATTTCTAGACCGGGTATAATCTCACCAAGATCGTTTGACTGGTTGATCCCAAGCGCATCGAGCGCGTCGCCTGTAAATGTCGCAATGGAAATTGGAACATCCTGCTGGTTCTCGGATTTTTTCTGTGCTGTCACGACAATTTCGTCGAGAAGCCGCCCCTCGTCTGTCGGCTGCTCCTGTGCCGCTGCTTCCACACCAGTCACCGCAACGACAATTGCGCTCGTCGACAAGAACGCCCTCTTTAAGTCCATGACATACTCCCATAGTCTAGTATTTACTAGGTGCTAGCTAATACTATAATTCTTATCAAGTCTAATTCATGATTGACGGAAGCACCGCTGGATCTGAACCATTTTTAAGCACCCTAGCGATAATTTTCATCAATTATTGGCCAGATGCGTCCAGCACGCCGTACTGAACTATCGCATAGTCGGCGATATTCGAACGCTTTCCGAACGAAGTTGCCACTGCGCTTCGATCAACAAAGCCAATAGCCACACTATTCGACTATACTCATTATACGAACTTATTTCCAACCTAGTCATGGACCAAAATGCCATTGCGATGCTTGGACCTTAACTGCATGCACAAGTCATCATCTTGATCGATTGCCAATCTTCCGCACCTTTCGCTGCTCTAGAACCGCATTATAGGCCAGAGGGGGCATGCCACACCTGAGCAAACAGGAACGCGTCGCCATAATCATGCCACTCACCTAGCCAGCAAATCGTTGTCAGGGCTGAAGGTTTGGCAAGTTTGCTGAGTCGGCGTTACGTCCTCTATGCAGTGTCGTTGAGAATCGCTTTGTCGAGATCTTAATTCACCAACAGATGCTTCAACCGGGCATTCTCTATCGAATCAAGCGAACCTATGGCTCATACTCGCTATTAGCATCCCTCGTTGGAGCCAAAATGCAGCTCCAGATGAGAGGTAGGGTTCAGCGCGGCTGCCGGACACTTATTCGTAAACCAACGGAGATGTTACTTCACAGCAATTTGTGTTTCGAAACGCGTGACATATTTACCTATTGCGCATATTTGAGCGAGCTGACGGCAGCGGAGACACTGAACCGCTCGTATGGAAGAGTGTTGACTATGGGTGATATGGTTCTTGATATCGATGGAGTGTTCGTCCCGAGGCAGGAACGCGCAAAGAAGACCTACGAGAAAATACTTTTATCTGCACAGGAGATCCTTGAGGAATGCGGGATTGAAGCCCTCAACTCCAACGCCGTCGTTGAGCGCGCAGGGGTAACGGCCCCCGTCTTCTATAGGTACTTCAAGAATAAGCATGTTTTGCTGGCGGTACTTGGTGATCGATTGATTGAAGCGCAAAATGACATTTATCTTGATATCGCAAATCAATACAACGAGAATGAGAATTCTGTCGACAATATTGAAGTATACGTCCTCGAAACACTTAAGCAAACCTATGACCTTCATCGAAAATTTGTAGGCGCCAAAGTGCTTCTGGCGGCCTTAAGAGCGATACCGAGCCTATCAGCGATGCGACTCAAAGGTAATCGCGAGATGGCGAATGTGACAACGGAACAGCTGATGCTAATCAGGCCTGAACTCTCGAGAAATGAGGCGTATGAGCGGACACGAGTCGCTATCGAAATAGGCTATAGCATAGTTGAAATGTTGCTTGACGATAAGCGGTTACCGAGAATGCGAATTCTTGAAAAGGCTGCTGCTTCCATAGTTTGTGCATACCTCAATTAGCCCAGTCGATGTAACTCCGTGATTTAAGCCATTCGGCGAATATCACTGTTGGTGTTGTTAGTAGAAGGCGGCATAAACCAGTCTTGATAAAAGGCCCACAATCTTTAAGACGCTCTTTTCACAGACGGGTTTGTCGAACTCTTGGCAGGCCAGATACCAGATGTGGATCTTGTTCTTCACTGAATTTGCTCTTGCGCATTGTCTGTCTCCGTTACGACAGACTCTCAATTCAAATGCGGGACCATTTGGGGCTCAGGTCAGCGGTCATAAGTTCTGCACAATATGATAGTAGCTAGCGCACCTTCTTCTGTAAGCATTACTCATTCAAGGAAGTGTGCGTCATGCTAGCCAACAAAGAGTTCTACTTTGTCCGGAATGTTCAAACGGACTGGAACCTCTCTCGAAGAGCACAAGGACAAACCGACGTCCCTTTAAATGTGACAGGGCGACAAGAAGCGTAGAGGGCGGCGCAGGCAGCGTCGACAGTAAACTTCGGCACCATTTGCTCGAGTCCCTTATCCAAAGCTCTCGAATCAGCCGAAATCATCGGAAGAGCGACCAACACAAGCATGCAGATCATTCCAGAGCTTGCTGAGTGTAGCTGGGGTGAGAGAGAAGGAGAAGTGAAAGGCGTTTGGTTCGAAAAATGGAAGAGGGGGCTCGAGCTGCCAGCAGGGGCAGAGACCTATGATGAGTTCCTAGACAGGGCGCTTGGAGTCATCAACAAAGCACTCTTGAACCCCGGTCCAGTTTTGATCTTTGCCCTTGGTGGCGTTTATTGGGCTGCCCAAACTCATGGCACTCGAGAAACAGACGAAGCCCTGCCAAATGCGACGATCGTGAAACACAAACCTCCATCTCAGCAGCATCCCTGGTGGAGCACGTCTAAACTCTGAGGCACTCGTCAGGACTGAACGCAGAAGCGGAAATTGGACTCGCGGGCATCTGCACATATCAATATGCAGAAGTGGATTTACCAAGTAACTGCCAACAAACTGAACCTCGCCATCTACCCTGGAATGAGCGGGATGCTTCAAATGTACTTGAAAGCCCAAAATGACCACCGAGTTTAAGATTGCTGCGCCAATCGCCAAAGCGCTTGCAGACAAAGGGTATGAAACACTGACCCCGGTCCAAGAGGCTGTCCTGGACCCTGCTTTATTCGGTCGAGACTTACTCGTCTCAGCTCAAACCGGGTCCGGCAAGACAGTGGCTTTCGGGCTCGCACTTGCGACATCGATTTTGCGGGACGCAGCAGAGTTACTGGATGCCAAAACCCCGTCTGGGCTCATCGTTGCGCCAACACGAGAGCTTGCACTGCAAGTTACGAAAGAGCTGCAATGGCTTTTCGCGCCTGCCAAAGGGCGCGTTGTCTCTTGTATTGGCGGTGTTGATATTCGCGATGAAATACGGGCGCTTGAGAGAGGCGCGCACTTTGTTGTTGGGACACCTGGGCGGCTCGTGGATCATATTCGGCGTGGATCACTTGATCTAGATGAGCTCGAATGTGTTGTCCTCGATGAAGCTGACGAGATGATGGATATGGGCTTTCGAGAGGAGCTAGAACACATTTTGGATGCGGCCCCTGAAGACCGCCGCACGCTCATGTTCTCTGCTACTGTTTCCAAACCCATCGCCAAGCTTGCTGAAGCATATCAAAACGATGCCGTACGATTGAACACCATCTCTGCGCAATCAGCGCACAGCGATATCACCTATCAGGCGATGACTGTAGCTCCAGCAGATGTCGAGAAGGCAGTTATCAACCTACTTTTGTTCCACGATGCACCCAATGCGATTGTCTTTTGCTCTCGCCGAGATGCGGTCAACAAGCTCACTGCCCGACTAACCAATCGCGGGTTTTCCGTCGCCGCTCTTTCTGGAGAGTTCAGTCAGAAGGAGCGCAGCAACTCGGTTCTGGCGATGCGCGATGGCAGGGCGCGGGTTTGTGTTGCCACCGACGTGGCAGCGCGCGGGCTTGATTTACCTGGATTGGATCTGGTGATCCATGCGGACTTACCCCGCAACAAGGAGGGCCTTCTCCATCGCTCTGGCCGCACTGGCCGCGCAGGGCGACGTGGAATCTGTGCGCTGATCGTTCCGGTCCGCGCTCGGCGTCGAACCGAACGGCTTCTTCAAGATGCAAAAATCGAAGCGGAGTGGAAACTGCCACCATCAGCCATGGAGATCGAAGAGGCGTTGAACACGAAGCTGCTGGTCAATGAGGTGCTTCAGTCACCACCGGAGGCATCCGAGGCACCGCTCGCAGACGCGCTTCTAGAAAGGTATCCCGCGGAGCATCTCGCTGCCGCGATCATTCGACTTACCCGCGCGAATGATTCCGCGCCGGAAGTTCTCCAAGATCCTGGTGCTCAGAAGCAAAACCGGTCACGGAAAGACAGCTACGATCCTGATCGAGACGTCTCAGGGGAAAACCGGCGCAAGCGTGGTGGACGCCGTGAGGCGGACTTTCCGGACGGCCAATGGATCAAACTCGGTGTGGGTCGTAAGACAAAAGCCGATCCGAAATGGCTCATCCCAATGCTTTGCAAAGCTGGTGGATTTTCTCGCAACAGCATCGGTGCCATTCGGATTGATTCAGACGCCACACATGTTGAACTAGGACCAGATGCCGCAGCGAGGCTCATGGAGGCAGCTGGTGATCGTCAAATAATAGACAAGAGCATATGGGTCGAGCCAGCTGAGGCACCCGACACACCTGCGCCGAGACCGAGAAAGACGGAAGACTCCAAACGGAAACGCTCGAAAAAAGTGCGACGGCCGACTCCCAAGAAAACTGGGGGCGGCTCTCCGCAGAAAAGGCGTTTAGGCCCCAAAAAACCTCGCGGCCCGAACGGCGAGAAAAAGCGCAGCAAAAAGAAGACAAACCTCACCTAGAGCCAACGCAGATACGTCGCAGAGCCGTTGCCTAGGTCAGAGTTGTTTTGCCCTTAAGGCAGAGCCTTGCTTTGCTTCTTCACGTTGTTGGCTCCCCTAATCAGTGAAAAGGCTAGGAACCCGGCTGGCCCGAACATGAACGTTAGCGGCAGGGTAGGTAAGACTATCCAGAACGTGATGTTCTCGCGACGACCCGTTCGGCAGATCCAAGCGCCGATCAAAAGATCAAATGCAAGAAAATGGACCCAACCAGCCATTATAGCCGTTGGGTTGGAAAACAGCTGTGTAACTTCGTCGAAGTTTCCAAAGCCACCGCCGTTTTCATTCGGAAGAAAGGCCAAACCGACATATCCAATCGAGATTATGATGGGCACGATCAGCCCCGCAATGCGATCTGACCACTTGGTAATGAGCGGTGAAACAAGAAGTGTTGCCCAGCCGACCATTGATAGCAGCCCAGCTGCGGAGAAAATGAGTTCCAGATCCATCTAGCTCTCCTGTTCGAGAATCCATAAATAACAGCCATCTATTGCATAATGCTTGCATGTGAAATTGTTTTGCAATAGATGGCTGTCATGGATGACATACGCACGATCAACGCGCTAAGGCTTCTGCAAAGCGCCGACGAGCTAAGAGACAGGCTGGCCGGAGCTTTTGCTGCCGTGCATGGACTGTCCGTCAATGAATTTTTCTTGCTGATGCACTTGGATCGAGCGCCCCAAAACAGGTTGCCTCGTGTTGAGCTTGCTAAGCGAATGCATGTCAGCGCATCTACTGTGACTCGAATGGTTGCGCCGATGGAGAAAGTTGGTCTCGTAAGTCGTGAAGTTGGAGCCCGAGACGCGAGACTAGCATTCGTTGTTCTAACGAAAGCAGGGACAACGAAGCTTGGTGAAGCGCAGGCCACATTCGAAAAGCACGCCGGCTTCGTTTTCGCCGACCGGTGGGAAGCCGAAGAACTAGATCTACTGTCTGAATTACTTTACCGCCTCGTGGCAGGGACATCCACAAATCTGACTTAGCGTGCTGTGGGCGCATAAAGAGACATTAGTTTATAGGTCCAAAATAACCAGGAAATGAGCGTGATTTGCCTCTCCGCGCCGACCATCGGGGAGAGAATTTATTGCCTTGGTTATCTGGATCTTGCGTCTTGAGATGTAAGCATTGATATTGTAGCCACCTTTTGCCGAGCAACTGCTTTGTAAGAATTCTCCTCTTGTGCGCTGTATAACCTGTCGTATGAGGCAACTTAACGACGGGGTTGTCGCGTCGGTTTTCAGGATCTCCAATGCCACAGTCTCCCTTGTCTGCTTTTGCAGAGCGCGTTTCCATTGCCGATGTAACCGGTGCCGATACCCTCAACGCATTCACACCAACTCGCATTAGAACGGAGTTGCTCGCCGGGTTAACCGTAGCGCTGGCCCTCGTGCCCGAGGCTGTAGCCTTTGCATTTGTTGCCGGGGTCGAGCCTTTGGTGGGCCTATATGCGGCGTTTATTGTCGGTTTGGTGACGGCGCTCTTCGGTGGCCGACCTGGTATGATTTCCGGTGCAACAGGCGCGCTGGCTGTCGTCATGGTGGCACTCGTACAAACCCATGGCGTTCAATATCTCTTTGCGACAGTCGTGTTGATGGGGCTCCTGCAGGTCGCCGCGGGGCTCTTCCGGTTGGGCAAGTTCATCCGGCTTGTGCCACATCCAGTTATGCTGGGCTTTGTCAACGGACTTGCCATTGTCATTGGCCTCGCTCAACTCTCACAGTTTCAGGTGGTCGGCACGCATGGCGCAGAGACAAGCGGAGGGCATGGTTTCAATTGGGCGGGACCATGGCTTCCAGCAGGGGAGCTGACGCTTATGCTCGCTTTGGTAGGGCTGACCATGTTGATCATCTGGGGACTACCGAAACTGACCAAAGTCATTCCGGCACCGCTCGCGGGCATTGGTATAGTCGCGCTACTCGTCATTGGAACAGGGCTCGAAACACCAGTGGTCGGGGACCTCGCCAGCATCAAGGGTGGGCTGCCGTCTTTTTTCGTTCCGCAGGTGCCACTTACGCTCGAAACACTGACAATTGTCTTTCCCTATGCGCTAATCCTCGCTGCAATCGGCCTTATTGAGAGCTTGCTTACGCTGAATCTCGTCGGCGAGATAACGGGTAAGCGTGGCGGCGCTTCGCAGGAATGCATCGCGCAGGGCGGAGCGAACATTGTTACCGGCTTTTTTGGTGGCATGGGTGGCTGCGCGATGATCGGGCAGTCCATGATCAATGTGAAATCTGGTGGACGCACACGACTAGCCGCGATTTCAGCTTCATTATTCCTTCTGGCCTTCATTCTTTTTGGCTCCAGCCTGATAGAGCGTATTCCGCTCGCTGCGCTGGTTGGTGTCATGTTCATGGTTGTGATCGGCACTTTTGCTTGGAATTCCTTACGTATAATGCGGAAGATCCCGCGCACTGATGCGGTGGTCATCGTGCTCGTAACAGCAGTGACGGTCTGGCAAGACCTCGCGATTGCCGTTGTGGTTGGTGTCATCGTTTCGGCGCTTGCCTATGCCTGGAACAATGCCACCCGTATCCGTATTATCGAGCGTGATAGCGTTCGTGAACCTGGCGCTAAGGTCTATGAAATCGACGGCCCACTTTTCTTTGGTTCGGCGACAGGATTTGGCGAACTGTTCATCCCAGAAGATGATCCAGATGTGGTGATTGTCGACTTCATGAGCTCGCGTGTTGTCGATCAATCGGCGCTGCAGGCCATCGAAGATCTCGCCGCTAAGTACCAAGCCCTTGGGAAGACCTTACGGTTGCGCCACCTAACGCGCGACTGCCACAAGCTGCTTCATCGTGCCGGTCAGCTGTTAGTGGAGAGCGAGGATGATCCAGATTACGGAGTCGCTGTCGATTATGATGTGCGAACTGGGGTGTTCGGGGCGGGACATTAAGCGTTAGCATAGTCTCCAAATAGCCGATTTGCGTGCCGGAACTAACTCAAACAACGCGCCACTTTCCGGGAAGCAGGCCAAGCTCTCAAAGATTGCGCACCCATTCCCTGCTGATTTGTTTCAGTAAGCAGTGCATGTGTCTGGTGATCAATTGAGCAAAAATCAAATAATCTTGTCAAATGAGCGTTTCTATCTTATATCTAGAACAGATAAGGAGTTCGCACGATATGCGTTTGGAAAAGATCAACTATCAGCGCGAGAGCGATGTCGCGGCCGATGCTGTCCATATGATTACGGACGAGCAGGGCGCAGCTATGGCGCGTGCGGTGGTCAATCTCTTTCGCAGATGGGAGCTGAGCGACTCAGAAGCCTGCACACTGCTCGGCGGTATCTCTGTCGCCACCTACAACCGTTGGAAGCTGGGCAAGACCGGCCGCTTGGGTCCCGATCTAAAGATGCGCCTGTCTCTTCTAATGGGGATCCACAAAGGCCTGCGTTACCTATTTGCCGATCTTGCCCGGGTCTATGCCTGGGTGAAGAAAGAGAATGCGCACTTTGGTGGACGCAGTGCCCTTCAGGTTATGATGCAAGGACGGATCACTGACCTCTTTGATATTCGCACTTATTTGGATGCCGTACGCGGCTAATGACAGATCTACCGGTTAGCCGCGTGCGGTGGTCGAAAGCCCATCGGATCATTTCCACGGTTCATCCGCCGATCGACTTGTTCGAGGACATTGCAGACCCGGCCGATTGGCAAGCGATCATGGAGGGCGAGTCCATGAGCAATGCCCGTGTGCTTGAGAACATCGGCGAGTTGTCTCTGGTTCCAGAAGACAGACGCGTCGGCGGACCTGGGAGCTCCTATGTCATGGCACCCTTCACCCATGTGAATCCAGCTTGGGGCGGCCGGTTTCATTCTGGGCACGCAGGAGCATATTACGCAGCGAACCGGCTCGAAACTGCTATTGCTGAAACGACCCATCATCGCGCAAAAATCTATAAAGCAACCAAAGAGCCGCCAGGCTGGTTTAGTCAGTATCGTCAATTGGTCGGCAAGCTCGATGCGCGCTTACATGACCTTCGAGGCGCAGAAGAGTATGCGGAATGCCTGGATCCGGACAATTACGGCACATCACAAGCTCTATCGACTGAGCTTCGGGGCATCGGATCGAATGGCATCGTCTATCCAAGCGTTAGAGACCAAACGGGCGAGTGTATCGCGGCATTCTATCCAGACGTTGCCGATGTACCCGTTCAGGCCGACGCCTTCGCCTATCACTTCGATGGCGAGCGGATCGATATTATCCGAAATGAGATGACGGGCGATGTTTACCGATTAATTTAGGCGCGTAGGTGCGGTAGCCCGGAGCAACAACACTTGGTTGACGCCCTCTTTGGTCATAAGGAAGAATTCTGCAATTCGTCAGTCCAGCCATAATGAGGTTGGGTGTTTGAAAGGACGCCAGATAGCACTGTTGCTGCAGAAGCAACTCGCAATCCAAGAAGCTGGATCCATTAGATTGGCGGGGGCAAGATCCCTAGCGTGACACGCTGCCGGAAACCACTCTTGGTACATGGAAAGTGGATGCCGATGGCAAGCTAGTCGGCAAGTTCAAACAGAACGCAAGTTACGATCCCGAAAAGCAATCTGCTGATTCGAAGTAGTTAGTTTGAGCTGAGAGGTCTGATTGAAGCCCTCTCATCAGTGTGTCTAGCCCCGATCGTATAGGCCACTGATTTGGGTTTTCTCTAATAGTGTTTCTGGCACAGGCGGGCGCATTTTCAATGCCTGGTGTGGCCGGATGCGATTATATTGTTTGAGCCATGTGTTGATGACGGTCTGGGCCTGATCGATTGAAGTGAACCATTCAGCATTCAAGACTTCCCAGCGGAGTGTTCCGTTGAAGCGTTCATTATATCCATTCTCCCAGGGCGATCCTGGATAGATACGTAATGGCTTGATGCCGACCCTGGTCAGCCAGTCTTGCAACCCTGCTGCGATAAACTCAGGCCCATTGTCCGATCGTATATGTTCTGGCTTTCCGTGTTTGAGCAGGACTGGGTATAGAGCATCCAGCACGTCGGCCGATCCCATCTTTGCCCGGACATGCACGCACAGAGCTTCACGCGTGTACTCATCCAGCACAGTCAGCATCTTGTAGGGCCGGCCAGAGCTGAGCTTGTCGTGCACGAAGTC
>JBCCUK010000002.1:0-196884 GCA_039196965.1 Pseudomonadota bacterium
CCGGGATGACAAGTCTAATAAGAGCAAAACCTGCAGCCCTGAGCGCGACCCATCGCGAGGCTGCAGGCCGACGCGGGGGTCAATCAAAGAGCAGCCCTGAGCGCGTCTCATGTGAGCGCCGAAGGCGCGATACGGAGACAAACCAATATGAGACTCTCACTTTCCGTGCGCTGAGAGTCTGAGACCCTTATGAGATCTTCTCGTTCCATTTAATCTGGACATTCGAAAGATGAGCTCTGCGGACATTCGCTGCAAAGACTTCAAACAAGTTGTTCAGCCCTCTGCAGGCATATCCAGAAGCAGCGCCGGATCGATATAGAAATCGCCGCTGCGATCCTCGCTCATCGGGTTGCGCCACTTCACGCCCCAGTGGAGATGCGCTCCGGTGACGCGGCCCGTTGCGCCGATTTTTCCAATGGGGTCGCCTGCGGCGAGGACGTCGCCAACTTCGGCCTCAACTTCAGACATATGCAAGAAGATTGAGACAAGGCCGTGGCCATGGTCGAGGAACACCGTGCCGCCTTCATAATATAGATCGTCATCGGCAAGTGTCACCGTGCCGGCAGCTGGTGCGACGATGGGTGCGCCGGTGGGCGCTGCGATGTCGTAACCGAAATGGGGGCGTTCCTTTGTCGGACAGCCTTCAGTGACGTATTTCCGGACAAAGCCGAAAGGCGAGGATGTAGGCCCGGCTGCCGGGCGGATAAAGCCATCGAGGCCGCCGCGGCCCGGATGGAAAGACTTCCAGCCATCCTGTTTCTTCGCCCAGGAGCGGGAGGCCTGAGCTTTCTGTTCTTCAGTGCGGGCGTCGATCTTGTCGCAATTTATGCCCTTTAAGGTGCTGGTTTCGTCCCGCCGCGGGGCAATTGGCAGTTCAAATGTTGTGGCGCTGCTGGCCGGGCCGGAAGCGGCAATGGTAACCGAGGCGGGAGCTTTTCGGCCAAGCCCGAAGGCGACGGCTCCGGTTTCATCGGCGATCAGCGTTGTGTCGCCTAGGGTAAAGCGCGTGCCCGGGCTGCCCTTGCAAATGATCAGACCGCCCTGGGTGAGCGCGCCGGAGCAGGTTTCCGGATAATGATCCATGGCGTCGAGTTGCGGGTGGCCTGTCTCCGCGCAAGCAACGAGCGGAAAACAGGCGAGGGCGGCGACGATCAGCGCGGATCTCAGCATGGCGGCTTACGCTTTCGCAGTGCCGTATTTCATGCGCGATAGGGCGGCAGCGGCATCAATATAGGCTTCCTGATGCTCGACGCTCCAGTATCGGAGGGCCTGAAGCGGGATTTTCCGGTCCGTGACAGCACAGATTACATAGTCGCCCGGGGAGAGGACCTGCAGATCGGCGTCAAGATAGCGCACACGGGCTTCGCCGGGCTGGCGGCTGGGTGTTTTCAACATTCCGGCAATATGCCGATTTTTGTCCGTCTGCGAAAGGGGGCGCTCGCAGGCTAGGGGACGCGTGTGGCACTCACAGGATATTTTTGAGGTATTTTCGATATTCACTCTTTGTTCTAGAGAACAAATATGGTACAAACTAAATCTGAAATTGATCAGCGTGTGCTTGCCAAGCGCTGCCGCACAGTAGAAAAAGGATACGACTCATGGCCAAACCAGTTCTTCAGCTTGTGGATGAGGTAAGCGGCGTGGATAAGCAGAAAGCTCTAGAGACAGCACTTGGCAATATAGAACGATCCTTTGGCAAGGGATCGATCATGCGCCTTGGCGACCAGCAGGCGCTGGATATTGAGGCTGTGTCGACGGGATCGTTGGGCCTCGATATTGCCCTTGGGATTGGCGGTTTGCCGAAGGGCCGGGTGATCGAGATTTACGGGCCGGAGAGTTCGGGCAAGACGACGCTTTCCCTGCATGTGGTGGCCGAAGCCCAGAAGAGTGGCGGTGTCTGTGCGTTTGTAGATGCCGAACATGCCCTTGATCCAGCTTATGCTGCGAAGCTGGGTGTTGATCTCGACGATCTCCTGATTTCACAGCCGGATACAGGCGAGCAGGCGCTGGAAATCGCGGATACGCTTGTAAGATCAGGCGCGGTGGACGTGCTGGTGGTGGATTCTGTGGCGGCGCTGACCCCGCGGGCCGAGCTTGAGGGCGAGATGGGCGACAGTCTACCGGGGCTGCAGGCACGTTTGATGAGCCAGGCCCTGCGCAAACTCACCGGATCGATTTCCAAATCGAACTGTATGGTTATTTTCATCAACCAAATCCGCATGAAAATCGGTGTGATGTTCGGATCGCCGGAAACGACCACCGGGGGCAATGCCCTGAAGTTCTATTCTTCAGTTCGCCTCGACATCCGCCGCATTGGCGCGATCAAGGATCGCGATGAGGTCATCGGCAACCAGACACGCGTCAAGGTCGTGAAGAACAAGGTGGCCCCGCCATTCCGCGTGATCGAGTTTGACATCATTTATGGTGAGGGCATTTCCAAGACAGGCGAGCTGATCGATCTCGGGGTCAAGAGCGAGGTCGTGGATAAGTCAGGGTCCTGGTACTCCTATAATGGTGACCGTATTGGTCAGGGCCGGGAAAAGACGCGTCAGTTCCTGAAGGATAATCCTGAAATCGCCGATCAGATTGAGGAGGCTGTGCGCCGAAAGGCCGGTCTTCTGTCCGAGGATATGCTCACCGCAGGTGAGACCGTTGAGAATGATGATGACGAAGCTGCCGCAAGCTAACGCGTAATAAAGGTCAGCGCTTCATTAAGCATCCGGTGATCGGTTAAATTTTAGACATATCGGGCCGCACTGCCATCTTGGCGCGGCCCGGTCGCCCCTATATAGGGTCGGGTTCGAATTGAACTCACAGGACCTGATATGACCGGCGTAAACGATCTTCGCGAAGCCTTTCTTTCCTATTTTGAAGGACAGGACCATACGCGCCGGGCCTCCGCGCCCCTTGTGCCGGAAGACGATCCGACCCTGATGTTCGTCAATGCCGGCATGGTACCGTTCAAGAATATCTTTACCGGGGTCGAAACGCCATTCGCACCGCGCGCCGTCACTTCCCAGAAATGCGTCCGCGCTGGCGGAAAGCACAATGATCTCGATAATGTGGGATATACGGCTCGCCATCACACATTCTTCGAAATGCTCGGCAATTTCTCCTTCGGCGATTACTTCAAGGAGGATGCTATCAAGTTCGGCTGGGATTTTGTCACTCGCGAACTCGGACTATCTGCCGACAAACTGCTCGTGACCATCTATGCTGACGATGATGACGCTGCGGGCCTATGGTCGAAAATTTCCGGCCTGTCCGACGATCGGATTATAAGGATCGCGACATCTGACAACTTCTGGTCCATGGGCGATACCGGGCCCTGCGGTCCCTGTTCGGAAATTTTCTACGACCATGGTGCAAATGTGCCTGGCGGTCCGCCCGGAAGCCCGGACGAAGATGGCGACAGGTTTATCGAAATCTGGAACCTCGTTTTCATGCAGTTCGATCAGGCGGCGGATGGTTCGCGAACGGAATTACCAAAACCCAGCATCGATACGGGGATGGGGTTGGAGCGCGTCGCCGCAGTGCTGCAGGGGGTGCACAATAATTATGATACGGATCTTTTCAAAGCGCTGATAGGTGCCGGCGAAGATATATACAGGACAAAAGCGACAGGCGATAAGCTTGCTTCCTTTCGCGTCATCGCCGACCATTTGAGGGCTGCCTCATTTCTGATTGCCGATGGTGTTCTTCCGTCCAATGAGGGACGAGGTTATGTCCTTAGACGAATAATGCGTCGCGGCATGCGCCATGGGCACATGCTGGGCGCGCGTGAGCCGTCCATGCACCTCATGACAGGTGCCTTGATAAATGAAATGGGCGCGGCCTATCCCGAACTTGTTCGTGCACGGGCATCGATAGAAGCATCCCTGGAACAGGAAGAGGCGAGGTTTCAGCGAACCCTCGGCCGTGGCCTGTCGCTGCTGGAAGAGGCGCTTGATGGCCTGGGCAATGATAAGGCGCTGCCGGGGGAAACCGCTTTCAAACTCTATGATACTTATGGTTTTCCATTGGATCTGACCCAGGATATTTTGCGTGGGCGCGGGCTGACCGTGGACGAGGACGGGTTTAACGCTGCCATGGATCGGCAGAAGGAAGGATCCCGCGAGGGCCAGACGGCCTTCGGCTCGGAGGGTGCTGGCAAGGTCTGGTTTGACCTTATCGAAAAGCTCGGCAAAACCCGGTTTGTCGGTTACACCGAGACTCAAGGAAGCGCGACCCTCAAGGCGATAGTCATCGGCGATGAGGCCGTTTCCGAATTTGGCTCTGGCGAAGCGGAACTCGTCTTTGATGAGACTCCCTTCTATGCTGAAAGCGGCGGCCAGGCTGGAGACCATGGCGATATTCGCTTTAGCAATGGTGCTCATTTTATTGTGCGCGATGTGCAGAAGCGCGCGGGGGGGCTTTTCTCCCATGTCGGCGAGCTGATTGCCGGCGATGTGCAGGTGGGCGCATCTGCGGCCTTGCAGATCAATCTGGATCGACGTCAGCGGATTTCCTCCAACCATTCTGCAACGCATTTAATGCACGCCGCATTGCGCAATATTCTTGGGGAGCATGTGGCGCAAAAGGGGTCGCTCGTTGAGCAGGATCGGTTCCGGTTTGACTTTTCCCATGGCACTCCGGTGACGCCTGCGGAGATCGAAGCCGTAGAAGATGAGGTAAATGAAATTATCCGTCGCAATGCGCCAACGGAAGTTCGCCATATGGCGATTGACGATGCCATCGCATCCGGGGCTCTGGCCATGTTTGGCGAGAAATACGGCGATGAGGTTCGGGTAATTTCTATCGGCGGCGAGGATGCACCGGGAGAACGGCCGTATTCTCTAGAGCTTTGTGGCGGAACCCATGTGAAGCGGGCCGGCGATGTCGCGGTTTTCATGGTCACCAGCGAAGGCGGCGTGTCCGCCGGCATTCGCAGGATCGAAGCTGTAACGGGTTCGGAAGCCCTGACGTTTCTGAAAGGCCAGGCCCAGGTCGGCCTCGACATTGCCCAGCAGTTGCGTGTGCCCTTGAAGGATGTTGCGCGGCGTGTAAGCGTTCTCCAGGAGGAACGTAAATCGCTTGAAAATGAGCTCGCCGATGCCAAGAAAAAGCTGGCTATGGGTGGCGGCGGGTCGGCTCCTTCCGGGCCGGAAGAAATTGCTGGTGTGAAACTTGTCGCCCGTATCGCCGAAGGGGTCGGCGGGAAGGATCTGCGCAGTCTCGTAGACGATGCCAAAGCTGATCTTGGATCGGGAATTGCTGTGTTTGTCGGTGTGTCCGATGGCAAAGCAGCGGTTTGTGTTGGCGTTACAAAAGACCTGATAGACCGGTTTTCAGCGGTGGATCTCGTCCGCGTGGCAAGCGCCGAAGTCGGCGGGAAGGGCGGGGGTGGACGCCCGGATATGGCCCAGGCCGGTGGTCCCGATGGGGCAAAAGCCGAAGCCGCGCTGGATGCTGTCCGGTCTCATATCGCAGGCTGACAGGTTCTTTGCCAAACGGACCTATTTGCGCCGAACCGATACATAGTTTCGACGACCGCCTTCATGGACAACAAGTGCTGTCAGCGCGCCGCCATCTACGGCTCCGGTATCGATCCCCGTTGCATGGGGAAACTCTGCAGGTCCTTCAAAAAACGGTTGGTGACCGAATACGACATGGCCAAAGCGTCCATCGTACACTTCGGCCCAAAAGGGGTCGCCGGGCTTCTCTTTGCCATAACTCAAGAATGCCCCGCTTTTCTGGCAAATATATCGGGTGCGGAGTATTTGCCGTAACTGTCGCCCGTCTTTGCCGGATAGGGATTTCGCCGCTTCCACACTTTCAGGAAACTCTTTGAGATTGCCCGGTATACCTCCGTGGACACACAAAATTCCGATATCCGGCAATTGCCAGAATGGCACGGCGCTCGCGAGAAAGGCTCGGTCTTTCTCGCCGAGGGCGTCATCGAGGTATGCCAGCATTGGTGCCGTCTTTGCCATTTGCTGCGCAACGCCCGGCCGTTCGGTGAGGTTGCGGTGATAGCGGAGATGGCGGTCTTCGTGATTGGCCTCAATCAGGATAACGGGGAAGGGAGCTGTTTCGCGTAAATTCCGCAGGAGCTGTACAGATCCGACGGGATCCGGCCCTTTATCGACAAGATCGCCAAGGGAGATGAGCGTGTCACCCTCCTTCAGCTCCAGCGTGTCGAGCAGTTCAGCCAGCATGGTCGTCATGCCGTGAACGTCACCTATAATGCACACCCTTCCCATGGACGTATAAACTGGCTTTGCAACCGCCCCGGTCAAGGCCAAAGCCTTTACGTATCAAGTTAATGTCAACGCCATGATGATGTCGTCGTAGATCTTGCCGCCGACATTGAATGCGCGCTCACCGACCTTCTCAAAGCCATGTTTTCGGTAAAACGTCATGGCACGGTAGTTTTCTTCATAGGTGCCGAGCAGAAGTCGTCTGGCCCCCACATGTCTTGCCTGATTGATTGCCGCTTGCATTAGCGCCTGGCCGATGCCGGTGCCGTGGGTGCGGGAGAGGGCGTAGATACGTTTCAACTCAAGATCGGAGGCATCGAGTTCAATTGGCAGGTCGGGTTTGCAATTGACGGCATAACCGATTGGGGCACCAGTGGGCTGGTATTCGGCGATCCAGCATGCGCCGCGCGGATCTGCGAGATATTGTTCGTATACCTCGCGGGAATGCTGGTTTGTGCAATGGGCGACCATGGCTGGCCCTTCAATATCCTCTGTATAGCTCTCAATGAAAGTTGCCACGCCGATATGGGCGAGAGCCTCTGCGTCCTCTTCAGAAGCGCGGCGGACGATAAGGTCATTGTCTGCGTCGAACATCATGGTTTGCTGGAACGCGCTGGCTCGTGTGTCAAGCGGACCATCTGGCATAGTTCGAGGTGGGCAGAAGCCTGCTTCCATCCTGTTGGCGAAGCGCCATTTCGCCCGTTTCCATGATGCCGCCAAGAGGGGTGAGCCTGTCCTGAAGCGTCTGCGACAGGGCAATATGGGAGAGGCGGACGGCATAACTTGTGAGGATCACGAACAGGGGACTGGGCGACAGAAGCGCGCTGACCCCATCCAGAAGTTCCGGCAGATCCTGTTCGAACCGCCATGTTTCGTTTTTCGGGCCGCGGCCAAATTTCGGCGGATCGAGGATGATGCCGTCATAGGTGTTGCCGCGGCGCTGCTCGCGGGCAACGAACTTCATGGCATCGTCGGCGATCCAGCGAATTGCCCGGTCCTCAAGGCCGGAAAGTTGTTGGTTGGCCTTGCCATAGCCATTGGATTTTGGGCTGGCATCAAGGTGCACGACCTCTGCTCCGGCCGCCGCGCAGGCCAGCGACATGAGCCCTGTGTATCCGAACAGGTTGAGAATCTTGACTGGCCGTTTTCCGGCTGCCTGAATTCGGTCCATGGCGAATTGCCAATGTACCGAATGTTCCTGAAAAACGCCGAGATGGCGGAAGGGCGTGCGACGGGCTTCGAAGGTGAGCGGCCCCCACCTCATCTGCCAGACCTCGGGGGGCTTCGGGGTGAGTATCTTCCAGTTACCGCGCTCTTCATCGCCTGATTTTGCATCGAAGCGGGCGTCGGCGGTCCAGGTCTCAATCGCGGTTGTCGGCTGCCAGAATGCCTGAGGGTCAGGGCGAATAACTATCTGGTTGCCAAATCGCTCGAGTTTCTGCCCGTGGCCTGAATCCATCAGGGCATAATCGGTCCAGTCGTCGGCGATGAGGAGTTCCGTTCGGGTTTCCATTGTCATGCCGGCTCCGCTGCACCGGGATATCCGTGTGCGCGCCATGCTTCATACGCCATGATGGCCGTGGCCTGGGCGAGGTTGAGGCTGTCGGCGCCAGCCCGCATGGGAATTAGAGCGAGGTGATCGCAGACCCTCTCAATCTCTTCTGGCAGCCCGGCCTGTTCATTGCCGATCAGGATGACGGTACGACCGCCGAAGGCGAGGGCATCGTGACGCTTTGTGCCGTTCACACTTGCGGCGACCAGTGTTGCTCCGGTCGATTGCCGCCACGAATCAAATGTTTGGAAATCAGCCGTCGCAAACGGAATGTCGAACACTGCGCCCATCGAAGCCCGGACTGCTTCGACGCTGTAAGGATCGCAGCAGGTTCCGATCAATATGACACCGGCGGCCCCAATGCAGTCCGCTGTGCGCAGAATGGTGCCGAGATTGCCGGGGTCCCGGATCTGGTAGAGGCCGATCCACAGACTGGTGATGGCCGGTGTCAGGGATGAAAGATCCCGATTTTGCTGCTGAAAAGCGGCAACGACCGCGCCGGGATTGTCCTTGCCGGATATCTGCGACAGGAGGGCCTCGGGCACCTCCATCACCCTTGCTCCCATGGAGGCGGCCCTCGCAGCGAGGTTGTTAAGGTGAGGGCGGCTCAGCCCCTCTTCTGTGATGGCGAGGTAGCCGGGCTTCCAGCCGCAATCGAGACCCTGGTGCACCAATCGCCCACCTTCGGCCATGAAAAGGCCTGTCTCGGCGCGGACCTTCTTCCGATGCAGACCTTTCAGCGTTTTGATCGCCGGATTCGAGCTACTTGTGATTTTGATGAACGATTGTGACACTATCGCTGTTGGGACCTGCGTGGCTGCCTTGCGCGGCGTTGTGAGTTAATGCATGGCTAAACAAGGTTTGCCTTAAGGAAAAGGCATGAGCGGACGATTAGTAGATTGGATTTTTCTGATTTTTGGGCTGGTGGGCCTCATTGGCGTGACCTGGTGGTCACTCTATGGTGGCCCTAAAAGTGCCGCGAATCTCCAGGAAAAGTTGCAGAGCGAGGCCGAGCTTGCCCTCGAAACGGCTGGCCATAGCTGGGCAAACGTGCGGCTAGATGGCCAGTCAGCTATTATTACCGGACAGTCTCCGTCCTACGACTCCGCTGATGTTGCCATGGCTGATGTGTTGGCGGCTGTTGGCCACGGTGGACTGATTCTCGGCGGCATCACCCGGGTCACTGAGAGTGTTCAGGCTGCAAGACCGATCTCCCCTTATGTCTGGTCCGCCACACGCATGCCGGAGGGCGAGCTGTTACTTTCAGGCTATGTACCGTCGCGCGAGATCATGAATGAACTCATCGCCGATGCCGATGTCATTGCGCCGGGCGAAGTCCGCAATGAATTACAGCTCGGCACAGGTGAACCCTATGGTGACTGGGCAGGACTGGCGAGGCGCAGCCTTGTATATCTCGATCAGCTTGAGCGCGGAGAAGTAGAACTTGTCGATGCGACGCTCACCGTAACCGGTGTGGCACCCAATAAAGACGCACGCGACGCTCTGACCACGGAAATCACCGGACTCGAGGATCCCTATACGGGTAAAGCAGTAATCCGCAGCGCTGGTTTGTGGCGCGCGCGCCATTCAACAAGTGGACTGTTACTCTCTGGCACCGTGTCCAGTCAGTCTGAGCGCAATGAAATCAACGCGTTAGCGAATGAATACTTCCTTGGCCGCGTTCAGGATACAATGACGATAGAGGCGTCTGCTGTGGGTGATTGGCTCGCACCTGTGCGTGCTTCGCTACCACATTTTGCAGGCTTTCAGTCTGGTGAACTAAGTTTTGCACCCCACGAAGGCGGCTTTCAGCTTGAAGGGCAGGCTTCAAATAGTGTGATCACCTATTTGAAGCAGGATATTGATGCTCTGGACACGCCGTGGGATCTTATTCTGAATGTCGAAGAGGTGCCAGTTGATCTTGCCGAGCTTAGCGCGATTGATTTTGCTGGACCGGACCGATCAGTGGCCTGCGAAAGTGCCTTCCAGACCGTTCTTCAGAACAATAGCCTTGTCTTTGAGGCTGGGTCGGCGGATTTTCTGCGCGATAGTGGGCCCACCCTTGATAAGCTGCTGGTCGTTACAAAACGCTGCAAGGGTATCGAGATTCAAGTACAGGGACATACGGATTCCTATGGTAACCGTGCCGGGAATATTCGTCTGAGCGAGGAAAGGGCAGCAGCTGTGGTCGATTACCTGACAGCGCGCGGCGTATCGCGGGACCTGCTGGATCCCGTTGGCTTCGGCCCGGATCAGCCTGTTGCGTCAAATGACACTGCCGATGGTAGATCGGCCAATCGACGGATAGAATTCCGAGTGTTGGAGAGAGGTTAGACAATGCTGTGGCTTATCGTGCAGATGAGTTCCCTTCTGGGATTCGCTGCACTGTTCGGAACATTCGTCGGGTGGGGAATACGCGGCCTTCTGCTAAAAGGGCGTGCCCGCCGGTCCATTGTCGAGCGAGACATCGCCTTGACCGAGCTTGATCAAGCCCGTGCTGAGCTTGACGGGCTTTATGCAGCGCAGAAAACCGGCGTCGTGGCCGCCGAAGAAGCTGGTGATGCGACACTCAAAGAGGAATTGGAAGCGCGCGAAGAAAAGGTACAATCGCTGACATCGGCGCTCGCCACCTCGCAGCAGGAACTCGTTAAGCTGAAAGAACGGAGCGCCAGCGATCTCGCGGCGGCTGCCGAAGCGATAAAGAAAGAGCAGGCTGCTGCCGAGGCCGAGCCCGTCAATATGGCTGAGGATCGTTTTGATGCGCCGATCCATCAACCTAGCGCCGAACTTGAGTGGCGAAACCGTTATCTTGAGAGCCGCGTGCGTACCTTGGAAAGCGGGATGAGCAGCTTGGTGGAGGCGCAGGCAGCCAAGTCGGAGGAAACTGCCAAGCCTGCTGAAGATGCACCGGAAGCTCCGGACGTCACACCCGTGCCGGCAAGCAATGTGGTCGATGTTTCCGAGGCATTGCCTGATGAGAAGGCAGCCATAGAGGCAGAGAAGCTCGCCTGGATGAACCAGTATCTGCGCAGCCGGGCATCATATCTGGCGGCGCATCCGGTGGCGGACAGGGCCGCGCTATATGCTGAGGAAATCGAGCCTGAGCCCTTGGAAGAGCCTGACTTGGCTGAGGATGAGGACGAACCTTCTGCGGCCGCTGCTGAAGATGTATCAGCAAGCACCCGTGCCGCTGGGGAGGTTGAGCAGGAACTGGCGCGTCTTCGGTGGCGTAACCGGTATCTGGAAGGCCGCCTCGCCTACATAGAAGGCGATGTGGAGCGTAGCGAAGCGACCGCCAAGGCGGACACATCAACCGGGGCTGCGTTACCTCGAGCAATCTCTTCCGGGAGTGGTCAGGCGGCGATCGCTGACGCGCCGATGGCACCGGCATCGACGGGTAAGCCGCCCATGCTGGAACGGCCGGAAGATGATGGAGATGATCTGACGCAAATCCGAGGGCTTTCTGAGGATATGAAGTCTGCGTTGAATGAGATCGGTGTCTGGCGGTTTACCCAGATCGCGTCCTGGTCGCGGGAGAATCTCGCATGGGTTGCAGAGAACCTTTCCGATGAGGCGATGGCAAATCATCAGGAATGGATTGAGCAAGCCGACGTGCTTGCCAAAGGGGGTGGCCGGGCCTGACTTGTAACCCGTTCAGCCGCGCTTCAGCTTGCCTGTGCGATACTCCTAAGCTGTTGATTAAAATGTATATTTGAATCGCCCGCGAACATGGTTAATATGGTTGGGCTATAAGATATTGAAGGGACGCGCTATGGAACAGCGTATAGATATTCCCGAAGGAATGATGGAAGAGGCACCCCAGATAAGCCTGTCGCGCCGGGGCATTTTGCAGGGGCTGGCTGCGGGTACGGTGTTTCCATTTATTCAGGCCTGCACCACCAATCCGATTACCGGAGCCAATCAGCTGATCCTTCCCGGATTTGACAATGCGACGCTTGCGGCGATGTCCACATCGGCTTGGAGCGAGATGAAGCAGCAGACCCCGCAATCGAGCGACCGACGATTGGTGGGGCGAGTGAATGAAATTTGGACACGAACGGCCAACGGGCGGACCGAGGCGCTGAGGGACGTTTACGGCCAGAATGTGCCCTATAATCCGAATGACTGGGAAGTGGCGGTGTTCGACACTGATGATGTCAATGCGTTTGTAATGCCGGGCCAGCAGGTGGGCGTCTATCGCGGCATTACGGAGCTGACCGAAAACGACGATCAGCTTGCCTCCGTTCTTGGCCATGAGGCGGGGCATATCGACGGGCGTCACTCCGCTGCCCGGGCTTCTGCAAATGTTGCTTCGCAGGTGGCCCTGGTGGCGGGTCAGGTAGCAGTAGCCAATTCGGACACAATGCGGCAGTTCGGCCCCTCCCTTGCGGCGCTGGGTGGCGCAGCTGTGCAGTTTGGCGTGCTTCTGCCCTATAGCCGCCAGCACGAATTGGAAGCCGACAAGCTCGGCGTCGATTATATGCACCGTGCAGGCTACGATGTTGGGCAGGCACCGCGCTTATGGGAGCTGATGGCTGCTCAGAGCCAGGGCAATCGCCCGCCTGAGTTTATGTCGACCCATCCGGATCCGAACCGCCGGGCCGATGAGCTCCGCCGCTATATCAATGCCCGGGGCTATGATCTCGTTTGAGAAAGCTTTCGGCACACGGACAAATCTGACACAAGCCGGCCATGAAAGGGCCGGCTTTTTCGTTCAGGAAGAGCTAGTGTACAGGTCTGTTTCCATTTGGATTATTATGCTGATAGCGATCATCCTGCCGGTCGCGTGTGGTAGATCTCCGAATGAAGCCGTCGCGCCGGAGCGGTCCTATCTTCAAGGCGTCGACGTAGCACATTATCAGGGGCATATCGATTGGGCTGAACTTGCCGGAGACGATACAGCTTTTGCCTATATCAAGGCGACGGAAGGTGTGTCGCTGATTGATCCACGGTTCGAAGACAATTGGGCGGGCGCACGGCGGGTAGGGCTGCTGCGCGGAGCCTATCATTTCTTCACCTCGTGTCAGACCGGCAGGGATCAGGCGCAGCATTTTCTTGCTGTGGTTCCGGACAGCGACGGCGTGCTTCCCCCTGTACTCGATGTGGAGCAGAATAAGCCTTGTACAGATTATGCTGATACAGATCTTCCGATGACTGATGCTGTCACAGAATTTCTCGACGCGGTGGAAGCCGAACGCGGCGTCCGACCTGTTATCTATACCAATAAACGCTTTTACAATGAGCACTTCAGCGGTTCACTGGCCCATGAAGCATACTGGCTTCGCTCGCTGAACGGGGAACCGGATTATGGTCCGGGAAGCTGGCTCTTCTGGCAGTATACCGACAAGGGCCGGCGGCGGGGTATCTCCGGGTCCGTTGACCTCAATGTCTTCGCTGGCAATGCCGAAAAATTACGGGCATTGGCCGGGGATAAGTAGGCTGTTGAGACTCTCAGATTTGGCGCGCTGAGAGTGCCTGAGAGGTTTATGGGGATAGATTGAAGTCTATCCTACACTCTAAGAGCGCAGCCTATAGTCCGTCATGGATCAGATTGACCATGAAATACCGCGAACTCAGTCCGGGCGATCTCTGCCGGAAGAGGCAGAGCGCCGTATAAGGAGCGGTGAGACCTTCAAGCAGGTCAGCCTCGGTCTTCTGGTCCCTTTATCCACCTTGCATCGCTGGGCTGCGCTTGGCGGCTGGAGGCGGAAGGACCAGATGCGTGAGGAAGAGGGGTTGCCGCCGTTGCCTTCGCCGGCCTATGCCCGCCGAAACTACCGAAAACATCCGCCGGCGCGGCAAGGTAATCCTGCGGGGTTGGAGCAGGGCGGCACATCCGAAACAACACAAGCGGGAAATCAGGATGTGTCGGTGCTACCTGATGCCGATAAAGCCCTGCTTGATGATCTGGCAGCACTCCAAACGACGGCTGAGCACCATGGCCTGCAGGCGCTGAAATATTTCCAGTCGGGTCACCGGGCAAAAGCA
The DNA here is from genome assembly GCA_039196965.1 of Pseudomonadota bacterium. Lineage (GTDB taxonomy): Bacteria > Pseudomonadota > Alphaproteobacteria > Caulobacterales > Hyphomonadaceae > CALLCD01. Next base: position 13,780 of record JBCCUK010000002.1, read on the forward strand.
GAAGCACAGCTGAAAGAAGTTGACCGGCTCACCCGTCTACATCGCCGTCTCATGGCACATGTGCCATCGGAGCCGACAGAGGCGGAGCTCGATCGTCTCCGTATCGAGGCGATGACCGATGAGGAGCTGATTGCCGAGATCAAGCGGCGTGCGGGTGTTATTGAGAAGACCAATGGATAGGGTCTGCGATCGTGGAAAATAAATGCCTCTGCTATGGCCGTTCGCTAGGCTGGGGGTGTCGATGGACGACCTGTGTCTTTGGAGACAATCATGACAATGCCAATCGCGAAAAACCATAGAATGAAACCGAGGCCGAAAATCATGGTTGCGTCTGCCAGGGGCGGAAAGGTCGACAGGATGCCCGCCCCACCGACAACGATTCCGATAATGTTTACCGGGGTAGGGATGGATTTCACCTGAAAGCCGGCGAGGCTTAACAGAAAGATCCACATGCCGCCGGTGATCTCGTTGCCGCCGCCGAGGCCCGCGCCGATAGTAACAGTCGATCGCCAGAGCGTGGCGGCCGCTTCCATGTCTTGCTCGGATAGTCTGACGATCTGGGTGAGGCTGAGATTCTCCACCATTCCGGCGGCGAGGATCAGACCGGCCCAGATGATGCCGAACACCGAAGCTGCTTGGGCCAGCGTCTCATTGGCGGTCTTGATGCGGTGGTACAGGCCAATGACGATAAACACCATCAGGACAGCATTCAGAATATAGATGACCAGATTCCAGCTGCTCATCAGATCCTGATTTTCGGCGAGAAACTCAACATGTTGTGTTGCCGGGATTTCCGGGCTGCCATACTGCGCGGGCCCTAGTATCGAAAAATAGACCCAGAAGCCAATAATGTAAGTCAAGCCTGCGACGATGGCTGATGCGCCGCTTATACGCTGAAATATCATAAGTGTATCCTGAACAATGCCGCGCGACGCGGCCGGTTGCTTTCCATTTAAGGGTTAGTCGTCGTCCATGTGTATCCGCCGATAGGCGCGGACAGGCATGTTCATCGTTTTTCCATGCATTGGATTGATCGACAGAAGCCCGAAACCTAAACCTTTTCCGATGCATACTGAGGCAATGATAGCGCTTTCGGCCCTGGTGGCCGGTATTGCGATTGCGGGCGCTACAGCCTCCCTGCGCAGCGCGGGAGGTCAGCGCGCCCAGCTCTATCTGATGGCCATATTCGCCCTGTTTGCTGTGATTGTGAGCCTTCCACTCGTGGTGGCTTTTGCTCGGCCGCTTTACGTTTTCTGGCTGCCCGCAATGCTGCCGATGGTATGCGTACTGCCAGCTTTGATCCACCTCTATGCGAAGGCGCGGACGGGTGACGAGGGAACAGGGTTGGTGCGGGTGCGCGATGGGCTATTGCCGCTGGTCGGCGCTCTCATCACCTTCGGATACTGGAGTTTGCCAGCGGCCGCGAAAGCACAGCTATTTGTGAATGGAGAATTGCCCGCGGGGAGTTTTCCGGCTGCCCTCGTTCTGCTGACATTCGGTGTGATCCTCTTATGGTGCCTTGCCTCCTGCGCGTATCTGATCGCAACCATCAAAGTGCTGAGGGTCTATCGGGAACGGCTCAAGGCGATCCATTCCAATATGGAAGGCTATGAGTTGCGCTGGATCGACGGACTGCTGGTGCTGCTAGTCGCACTGTGGGCTGCATCTGCCCTGTCTATCATCAGCGACAATTTGGGTCCCGGTATTGTTTTGCCGGGTGAAACTGTTTTCGTGCTGGCGGCAGCTGTCCTGCTCTTCCTTATTGCCTTTGCTCTGGCTCCGGAGCCGATAGAGGGTGAGAGCCTTCCAGCGATGGACGGCGATGCTGAGCCCGAGCTGAAGGACAAGTATGCGCGTTCGGCTTTAACAGCGGACCGAGCTGAGCAAATTGCAGAGCGCATCCATGCGGCGATGCATAAGGATCAGCTTTACCTCGATGCCAATCTGTCTCTGCAGAAGCTGTCTCAACATGTGAGGGCACCACAAAATGACGTCTCGCAGACATTGAACGAAAAGCTCCGCACGACATTTTTTGACTATGTTGCCCACTGGCGTATTCAAGCGGCAAAACCTTTGATTGAGGCAGGCGAAGCATCGATTCTCACCATTGCCCTGGAGGTAGGTTTCAACTCCCGCTCCACCTTTTATAAGGCGTTCAAACGTGAAACGGGTCTGACACCCAAGGCGTTTCAGGAGAGGTGCACGAATCGGTAGCCGAATGTGCCTCGGACCAGAAGCGTCCTATGTAACGGCGTACAATAAAGTGTACTACGTCCCTATCCCGACTCAGCTCCTGTCTGAAGGAATAAGAAGATGATGAAAGATACCATGGGCATCGAGATTGCCTGGATGAACCGGCGAGGCGAGACCGCGACTTTCGTTATTCTCAAAGCACTTGTCTGCATGATGACGCTGATGGGGGTGGTTGCGCTGACGGCCTGCAGCACCACCAAGGTGATCGGCCTCTCCGAGCTGAGCCCAAGTGACGTGATAGAAATTGGAGCGACACCTCACACGCTTCTCGTGGCCTCCAGCCGGGCCAAATCGGATGATCCGAGGGAGTATTTTTCTGGGGACAGGTCGCATATTCTGCATCTGAACAAAATCGAAGTCTCCGTACCCCCGGTCCACGAGGTCGGCTCGATTAAGAGATCGGGCAACAGCCGCGTCGATCCGATGCGCCATATCGCGGTTGGTAAGCCGTTGGAATATGAGGACAGGGCGCGCTTTATCGATGCCGTAAACGAGGAGCTGGATAAGCGCAGCGCCGACAACAGAGACGTTCTGCTGTTTATCCATGGCTACAATACGTCATTCAGCGCCGCCATTCTGCGCGTTACACAATTCGTCCACGATACCGGGTTTGAAGGTGTTCCAATTCTCTTCAGCTGGGCATCACTCGGTAAGACCCTCGACTATGCCTATGATGTGAATAGCGCTTTGCACGCTCGTCCCTTGTTTACCGACTTTGCAGTCGCGCTGGGCGAGGTCGAAGCAAACAATTTTGATGTTCTTGCCCACTCGATGGGGTCTTTTCTCGCCATCGAAGCTTTGAACGCGCTTCAAACACAGGAAGCGGTCGCATCCGAGACAAGATTGAGACGTGTGATCCTTGCCTCGCCGGATATCGATTTCGATGTGTTCAGATCACAGATGGCTGTTCTGGGTGAAGATAGAGAACGTGTTTATGTTCTGATCTCGAAAGATGATGATGCCCTGTCGCTCTCGCAATGGCTTGCCGGCGGCGTGCCGCGCCTTGGATCGACCGACCCGGAGAAAATCGCGAGCCTCGGCGTGAATGTGCTGGACCTTTCAAGACTGGAAGACGGAATGAGCATCAATCATTCCAAGTTTGCCTCCTCCCCGGAAGCGGTTGAGTTTTTCGGTCACGGCATGGACATTGATACAAATCTGTCGGCAATCGATGCTGAATTTGAGGTGAGACGGTTCGCCAGACACCTCCTGCATGCCATTCAGATTGTGCCTTCGCTGTCCGAGGAAATCGGTGACAGCATGATCATCACCTTTGCGGGGAACGCACCTCAGTGATCGATCCGTAAGGATCGAGATAACTTAAGTTGGCACCGACGTGAATTTCCGAATAGGGGGACTATGGGTCATATCATGGTCGCAATGGGTAAGCTGCGTCACGAGGGCCTTCAGCTCATCCAGATGATTTTCGTATAAACCGCGCGGCGAGGTTTTATGCCTCTTGCAGAGCGATGCGGCGGCGGCAACGGCGACGCCGTGCTGGGCACCGTTGCCCATAAACTTCGTCGATGTGCTCGCTACATAGCTGGCGCTGAGATGCTTGCCGGCCATCATCAGGTTGTCGATGCTGGCTGAATACAGACATCGAAATGGTATGCCGTAGGGGGTTTGGTCGCGGCCATCAAAAATCCAGTCTTTCAGGCGAAATGCGTACTTTCCCTCGTCCGGACCCCAGGCGCAGTGGATACAGAATGATCCGTCATTGGCAATTATCGCGTCCTCGAATAGGGTGTGATCGCGCACATCATTTTCGTTGAGAACATAATCTCCCCGATAGCGATGAAACTCACCCTGCGCAGGGACAAATGCCATCCACTCAAACTCAAGGTTGGCATATGCCTCCGGCTCCATTTTCTTTACATTTGAAAAAGTGCCGAAGAGGGCGCGCATAAGATAGTCGCGGATATGCTCACCCTCTGTATAGGGATCGTGCCACTGGCCGTACTCTCAGAAGTGGGTTGCAGGGAATGTATCGTCTGTTGGCCGGAACTGGAACTCTGGCGTACTGGGGTTGTCGCCCGCTTTGGGTCCAGGGCCATTTTCCAGCCCTGGTTCAATCAGCTGTCCGCTGAGATTGGCGTAATCCTTGGAGATTTCTATCGCCCAGGGAACGTCAGGAAACGGAACAGGTTCATCGGCCATCTGTGTTCGGAAGAAAAGGGTATTGCCATGGTGCATATCATCGGCTTCATCCGGTGCGTAGGACTCATTATATTCAGAGCGCGCTTCACGCCCGAACATAGTTTCGGCTCCCACGAGCAAGCCAAGCCTCGCAACGCCGCTCGTGTCGATAAAAGTTTCACCATGGAAGCGATGCTCCATGCCGCCGCGCGCCTCGACCGCATCGACAGAAACAATACTATCGCCATTTTTGGTAGCGCTGATGACCCGATGCTCTAGAAAAACCGAGGCGTTTGGTTCGGCTTCCAGAAGCGTCTGTGCCTGAAGATCCCCATCTTCAGTGCGGGCCGAAAGTTCCTGCAGCAGAGCGCCTTGCGCCCCTCTCGGCATGAGCCCGATTTCCTTGCTGGCATTGCCGCCAAGCACCGGTCTATCGTGGATCAGAGCAACGGTGAGACCAAGGCGAGCGGCGGCGAGGGCGGCCGAACATCCGGACACGCCACCGCCAACGACGACAACATCATAGTGCCCACTATCGCGCGGTTCTGCAGGCAAGCCACGAAGGGTCTTGCGCCAGGTTCGACTGTCTTCGTTCACCTCATTTGGCGGCGTATCGTCATCGAGGCTCAAATAGATGGCGTCGCAGCGCGCGTTAAATCCTGTGAGATCGTGAAGGGCGATGGTGGTCTCGCCTTCAGACAATGTGACCTTGCCGGCCGATTGCCATGACCAGTCCTGGTCATTGGCCCCGAATTCAGTGTTCAGCTTCTGCCCGTTGAAGGAGATCAGAAAGCGTCCTGGATGGTGTCCGGGCACCCAGTCCTTTGCCCTGACCCATACAGTATAGTCGCCGGGCTCAGTGATCGCGATCCTTGTGCTTGCGTCTTCGACAGCCTTGCCCAGACCATGTGCCATTAGAAAGGGCGATCCCATCACCGTTTCAAACTGAGAGTCCATGACCCAGCCGCCATACTCATCGAAGTCCTGTGCTTCGATCAGAATGTGCCGAGAGGGCGCGGATGAGGTTTCTAGATTGGTCATAATGGTTCTTGCAGGGAGAATGACTGGTATGCCGCTGCCGGATCCTGCCCTTTGCGCACTCTTATCTCGCGCTTCTTGAGGTCCATGATCACGGAATAGAGTGTGCCGAAGGTCATCCCGTTCATGGTGCGGTGGGGCACATGAATGGGATGCTCCGGGTTCGATCGGTTGGAGAGCATATAGTCGATTGTATCGGCATCGAGGCTGGCATGGCTGTTCGCGATCTCATTGGCCTGGGCTAGTCTTGTCAGTGAGTTCTGCACGAACTCAGCATCGCCGGTCTCAACAACCAGCTCATGATTGGTGTGCGCAAAATTCCTGTCGGTCAGGTCATCGCGGCGCAAACCTGCGTTGGAGTACTCCAGATTTATGCCCGACCCATCTGGTGTGCCGATGAGGATATTGCCGATGCGCTTCGTTCCCGCCGCATCGATACGTTCCTCAAGCTCGGCCTTATTGCCCGCTTCCAACAACCACCGCAGCAGCAGGTGGATCGGTAAACCCACGTCGTCTGAACGGGCGATCAGCATATTAAGGCAGACGCCGATGCCGGCATCGTTGAGACCGATTTTGCCCACCATTCCCGCCTCGGTGAGGGTGATTAGCTTCCGACCATTTTCGAGCTCGATGCGGAGCAGAACAGTTAGGTCCTGCAGTTCGGGCATATAGTCCCAGTTTTGCGCAAGGTATGCGCTCTCAGGCGAATATATGGCTGTACATTCGGGCACCAGGCTTGAGAATATCTCACTCCGCGCATTGACGATGTAAAGCCACTCGCGATTGACATCTGCTGCATCGGCAATGGCGTCAATCTGTGTCGCAAGATGCGGCGTCAAATGGCGTATTTCGGATTCGAACTGTGCCGCTTTGCTTTGAATAAGCGGCATCACATCTTCGGGGGCGGACCCAAGAAACTCCTGGTAGACGGCAATAGATTGGCGGATTAAATCGCCTGCCTGTCGACCGTATTGCGATCCGATCTCCGCATCGCTGCCACCGAGCTCAATCCATTCAGCCATACCGGTCCTCTATATTCATACTGCGGTCGTCTGCCTTATGCGTTTATCGGTCTTGCGGTCAGCAGAATGCAAGAGCCAGGATAGTGTTTTGCTTCCAAGGCTCAGGAAAGGCTCGGGTGGCCAGGGGAAGGCGCGCGGGTCGAGCGCATGTTCCCATTTGTGAGCTTTGTCTTCGATTTTGTGCGCCAGGATTTCACCGACCATTGTCGCCTGCGGTATACCGTGCCCGTTAAAGCCGATGCCGTAATAGATGTTCTTGTGCTTCCCACGTGGCCCAAGTCTCGGAAGAAAATCCGGTGTGACACCAATCCATCCGCCCCAGAACTTTTCAATCGTGAGATCTTCCAGCATCGGGAACCGCTCGCGGAAAGCCGTCTCCAGTAGATCGAACGTGGGTGGATGGCGACTGCCGGGCCTGCTGCCCCCAAAGCCCGATCGGAATGTCTTGGAGCCGCCGAGGATCGTGTTGCGCGCTGCGAAGCGATAATTTTCCAGAATTTCGTGGGCGGTGTAAATCCCCTCACGGCGAATCCAGCCAACGGCCTTCATCTGATCTTCTGTGAGCGGAGCTGTCTCAAACAGCGTGATGCGAAGCGGTGTAACCGCACCTTTCATCACACCCGTTGATCGTGTGTAGGCATTTGTTGTCAATACGGCTTTCGGCGCTCTGACACTGCCGCGGGGTGTTTTGAGCGTAACTGTTTTCCCGCTTTTCACACGGGTAACGGGTGTGTCTTCAAATAGTCTTACACCAGATTTGATGGCTTCAGCGCGCAGGGCTGAAACATATAGCCCAGGATTCAAGATGCCGCCCGCTTCCTCGTGGATGCCAAACAAAAAGGTCTTTGGCATTCCACGCTGGCGCATATCGTTCTCATCGAGGTAACGAACATGTCCGCCCAGACGCTTCGCGCTGTCATAGGCTTTTCGCACGGCTTTTTCCTGACTTGCATGGACGCCAGCGATAATATTCCCGGTTCGTTCGTGCGTTCATTCAGTAGCGCAGCTAATGATGGCGTAGCCTAGAATGCCCCAGCTGCTGATGGTTTGCGCTTTGCCGACCGCAAGCCCAATCCACGGCGCGTCGGTGAGTTTCAATACTGCAAGGATAAGCTGATGCATGTCGTCGAAAGACAAATGACCTTCAGCGGCAAACAGCCTGTCTTCGTTAAAACTCAGCCGATCGAAGAGCGCATCCTTCCGCCCGCCGAGACGTTCAAAAACCTCAACAGTCAAGACCGCGATCTGACTGGGAAGCATATAGCGGTTTTGGTGTAATAGGGTAGGGCGATGCATGGCGTGGCCGGAAATGATACGATCTACCTGGCCGCATAACCCACTTCACCGAAGCTTGCCAATTTGGATAGTTGAGTCCTTTGCAAACGCGAAACGAACCTTGCGCCTAGGGCGTTCCAAGATAAACGCAGTGGTGTTGAAGAGCAGGATTGGCGAACGACCGCATGTTTGGACCTTCTGGCTTCATGCGCACTCGCAGGCCCTACGCCAGCCTAGTGTTCCTTGATCGCAGTATTGTGTAGCACGATCCCGCTAACATCTCATACACGGATCAGTTGTCATTTTTTAATGATTTTCGCCCATAAGGGGATAAGCCAAACGAGGTTGTTGCTCGAGAATGTCAAACACGGCGCTCCAAATTGTAGCAGACGTCACCGCCTCTCTTCCGAGCGGTGAGATGCCGGAATCCATCGTTGAGACGATTGAAAGCCATAAACAGAATCTGATGACGCTCGCGGCCGCGCTTCATGCTGCGGGGAATAAAGAGACCTATATCAAGACGGTTTTGGCGACCTCATTCGCGTCATTTGAAAACGAGTTGTCGAACACACTCCGGACCCTGAAAGAAAGTGGAGAGATCAAATGACGCTCGGTGAGTTAAAGCTCAATGATGAGGAAGGGCGTCTACGGGCCCTGGAGCGTCTTGAGATATTGGATACGGGAAAAGAGCGCCCGTTCGAAGCCATCGTGACGCTGGTTGAGCAGGTTCTATCTGTTCCATTATGTGCCGTGTCTCTGGTTGACCGGAACCGCCAATGGTTCAAAGCCAAGCGGGGCCTGACTGAAACGCAGACCGCTCGTGATATCTCATTCTGCACATATACGATTGAGCAGACCGACGCCTTTATCGTTCCGGATGCAAAGGCAGATCCCAGGTTTGCAAGCAGCCCTCTTGTTGTTTCTGGTAATCGCATAGCCAGTTATGCCGGAATTCCGCTGAAAACGCTTGATGGTTATAATATCGGTGCGTTGTGCGCGATGGACACGAAGCCTCGCGAGTTTAAGCCCCATGAAATCGAGATTTTGAGTAGCTTCGCCAAAATGGTGATCAATGAAATCGAACTTCTCGAAGTAGCAACCCATGACCAGGCAACCGGAGCCTTAAGACGGCAAGCCTGGATCGCGAAATCCGAGGCGGAACTGAAGCGGTCGCTGAGGGAAGCGCGTCCCTTGTCTCTTGTTATACTCGACATTGATAAATTTAAGTCCGTGAATGACACATACGGACATCCTGCCGGGGATCTGGTCATATCGAAGTTGGCCGATACCTGTATGGAGAACCTTCGCGACTACGATATCTTCGGGCGCTATGGCGGCGAGGAGTTTATCGCGCTGTTGCCTGCGTCCAATCTGGATGAGGCTGTTGCCGTGGCAGAAAAATGCCGGCGTGCCTTTGAGGCTTCGAGGACCGATGTAACGGAAACAGAAGCGGTTAGATGTACTGTCAGCGTTGGCATTTCTCTTCTTCGCAGCGGCGATGACTTGAACATGCTTATCGCTCGCGCGGACGAGGCGCTTTATGCGGCCAAGGCAGCGGGCCGCAATCATACGATGACGGAAAGTGGCAGCATCTCCGAAGTGGAAGCCCTTTCAGCCTAAATTCTGCGAAGTTCCTGATTGTATTCGGATTGCAGCAATTCCCAAGGTTCCAACAAGTAGGGGCTCACCTTATGAGCTGGGTGATTCTGTTCCGGATACCCTTAACCGTTCAACCCAGACACGCGGTCAGACGGATCTAGAATGACGCAAAGGCTTTGCAGCGTGCCTGACAGGTCCTCCAGACCGTCGGTCAGGCCCGCTTGTTGGGGTCTTTAGCCCTCTTCAGATGCTGCTGCGAGAGGCTCCGGAAAGGCGGGTGCGCCGGGGGTCTGACTGGCGAGATAGGCGATGATGTTGACCCGCTCCTCGTCTTTGCGGGGACTGCGCAGCCCGGCAAACGACATCTTGTTGCCTCGGGCAAAACCGCCGGGATTGATGAGCCATTCATTCATGGCTTCGTAGGTCCAAGCGCCATCTATGCCTGCAAGGGCAGATGAATAGGTATATCCGGCTTTGCCAGCGATATCTTCGCCCATAATACTGTGGAGATTGGGCCCGGTGCCATGGGCTCCGCCGGCGTTCCAATTGTGGCACGCAGCGCATTGGCGCATGGAGGCTTCACCTGCTGAAACATCTGCATTGGCGAGCATAAGACCAAGATCAAAGGGCTCGCCTTCTTCTTCCTCGGCGGCTCCGCCAGCGGAATCAGCGATTGGGATATGATATCCCGGAAACGATTCTTCCGCCCAGTTATTAAGGCTGGCATATTCGTGGTGGCCATGGTGACCGCCGCCGAACACAGCTAGACTCAGCTCATTCACACCGAAAATGAACAATACGGTAGCAAGGCATGCGCCTATGACTTTATTGGCAAAAAGCTCGCCCATAGTGGTTTGACTTCCCTTTCAACCCATGGCCTGCATGCATTCGCATTCCGGCCTTCGCCTTGTCACCATAGATGAAAACGATGGCCAAGAGCTTACGGAACTTCGCGGCGATCCGCCGCACGGGGAGAAAAAACGCCGATATGAGAAGCCTGATTGTCATCCCGGCGCGCATGTCGTCTGCGCGCCTGCCGGGAAAGCCGCTTGCCGATATTGATGGTCTTCCCATGGTGGTTCGGGTTTGCCAGCAGGCGAGCGCGGCCAATATCGGACCGGTCTGGGTGGCTGCGGCGGAGACCGAGATCGCAGATGCTGTGGAGCGGGCCGGGTTTTCGGCTGTATTGACCGATCCTGAACTACCGTCCGGGTCTGATAGGGTGCATGCGGCGCTCGCTGAAATCGATTCTGAAGGCACTTATGATGCTGTCATCAATTTGCAGGGAGATATGCCGACGCTGGAACCGGGAGCCCTTCGCGCAGTTTTGAAGCCTCTTGAGGATGATGCCTGTGATGTAGCGACGCTTGCAGCAGTGATTCGTGAAGAGACCGAGGTGGCCGATCCAAATGTGGTGAAGGCCGTACTTGGTGACGCGCGGGGCGGAATTTCGCGCGCTTACTATTTTTCCCGGGCGACGGTGCCAACCGGTGAGGGGCCGCTCTGGCACCATGTCGGGGTCTATGCGTGGCGGCGGGCGGCGCTGGATGATTTCGTTGCGGCTCCGCCGTCGGGGCTGGAAAAGCGGGAAAGGCTGGAGCAGTTGCGGGCGTTGGAGCTTGGCATGCGGATCGGTTGCGCGATTCTGGAGGGGGATCCGCCAAACGGGGTCGATACGCCGGAAGACCTTGAAGCGGCACGGCGCTTCTATACAAGGGCGCGATGACCAATCGTATCGCCTATCAGGGAGAACCAGGCGCAAACTCCCACATTGCCTGTGCCGAGACCTATCCAGATATGGAGCCGATGGCTTGCCGCACCTTCGAGGACGTGTTCGCGGCTGTTGAACGGGGCGAAGCGGATCTCGCCATGATCCCGGTGGACAACACGATTGCGGGACGCGTCGCTGACATTCACCACATCCTTCCGCAGACGAGCCTCAGCATAATTGCCGAGTATTTTCTGCCGATCCGGTTTCAGCTGATGGCGCTGCCAGGCACGCGGCTTGCCGATGTGAAATCTGCGCGATCCCACGTTATGGGGCTTGGTCAGTGCAGGAACTTTCTGCGCGAGCATATTATCGAGCCTGTGACGGCGGCTGATACGGCGGGGGCCGCGCGGGAGGTCAAGGAGTCTGGCGATCCTACTGTGGCCGCGATCGCGCCGCGCCTTGCTGCGGAGGTGTACGGACTGAATATTATCGCGGAGAATATTGAGGATGCAGAGCACAATACAACCCGCTTTGTCATTATGTCCCGCGATCCGGGTGATCTGGAGAAAGGGAACGGTCCCGTCGTGACAGCCTTTATCTTCCAGGTGCGGAACATTCCGGCTGCGCTCTATAAGGCCATGGGCGGCTTCGCGACGAATGGCGTGAATATAACAAAGCTGGAAAGTTACCAACTCGGTGGTTCGTTCACGGCAACGCAGTTCTATGCCGAGATTGATGGGCACCCTGATGAGCGGTCCGTACAACTCGCCCTGGAAGAAATCGGCTTCTTCTCGACCCAGCTGAAGATTATCGGCGTATTTCCTGCCGGCGCAAGGCGGCAGGTAAATGGCTAACTAATTCCGATCTGCCCAGGTTTTTAATATGTGGTGGGCGACGGCGAGTTCCGGAGGAGCGTAATGCTCTGGGTGTTCTCCGGAAATAATGAGGCGGGCTTCATCGCGGGTGAACCATTTTGCATCCTCGACTTCCTTTTGGTCGAGGGTAATGTCCTCATTCTCAGCCTGTAAAATCAGACCAACCATCAGCGAGGATGGGAATGGCCATGGCTGGCAGAAAAGATATTCAGCGGTAGTAGGATCGGAGCGGATGCCTGCTTCTTCGAAAAGCTCCCGAGAGGCCGCCTGTTCCGGCGTTTCGCCGGGCTCGACGAAGCCTGCCAGGCAGGAATAGAAACCCGCCGGCCAGTTGGCCTGGCGGCCGAGCAGGCATTTCCCATCGCTTATGGCCAGCATGATGGCGACAGGGTCCGTACGCGGAAAATGCTCTGTGTCGCATACGGAGCAAATGCGCTTCCATCCGGCTTCGGTGACCACCGATGGTTCGCCGCATTTCGCGCAGAAGCCGTGGGTGCGGTTCCACTCAAATATCGAGCGCGCTGTCGAGGCAAGATTTGCTTCAAGCGCCGACATGCGGATGAATGCGCCTCGTGGGTCTTCAAACTCACCGAGACCTGCAACGGGCGATGCGTCAATGTTGAACACATCCTCCATATTCAAAGCAAATATGGGCGTGCCTGCGGTGTCCACACCGAGAAATATCCGCATGGAGATATTCGGCAGGGCTGCGGCCTGGGCACCAAGCCAGACGGGGCCAGCCTTGTCGGTCATCAGCGGGTTGCCGCTTCGAAAAATCATGACAAGGACGTCTTGCCGCTTGAAGGCGGCGTCAAGCCAGTCTGGGTCGGTCCGGTGGTGGGCTGCGCGATCGACCGGGTTTTGGGCGAGTGGGATAGAGCTCATTCGGACGCGCTCGCGACGATACGTATCTTCAAGGCGTTTTCCGGCTGCAGCCATGTTGCAGCGGCATCCACGAGGTCGGCTGTGGTGATGGAGGCGTAGACCTCGGGCGCGGTGCGCCATCGTTCGAGTCGCTCGGGGTCTGTCTGGGCTTCATCGACAATCGCGAGCCATGCTCCGTTTCTTTCACGGGCCTCTTCAAGATTTTCCAGAATGGGCTGGCGGGCGCGCTGAAGCTCATCTTCGCTGATGTCGCCTGCCGACATGGCGGACACGATCCCGTCAATGGCCTCGAACACCTGGTCGATGTTACCGGGGTCCACCTCGCTGGTAGCCGAGATATATCCATAGCCCGGATAGAGGTTTGACGAGGTCGATCCCGCTCCGGGGGAGTAGGTGGCTCCAAGGTCTTCGCGCAGGGTCTCCGTCAGTTTCAGGCGGAGGACGGCGCGGAGGATATTGCGGGTGTAGGTCCCTTTCTGGTCGGAGCCATCGGTCGTCGGCCAATAGACCAGAGCGAGGGCTTTGTTTGCCGGTCCAGCATGATTGAGGGTGAGTGGCGTCCGGTCGTTCGGGAAGGAAAGAACTTTCGCGTCATCGAATGGCAGAGCATGTGCCCGTCGATCGCGCAGGGCACCGAAGGTTTCAGCCACTGCCGAAATGATGGCGTCTTCATCGAAATCCCCGACGATGCCGATTTCGATGGCTCCTTCCGTAAGCGCGCGATCAACCACAGGCCTCAACTCCTCGAAGGATCGCGCCAGCAAGTCCATCTCGGATGCGATGCCGTAGCGGATATCGCCGCCGCGAAGGATGCGGTCCACATCGCGTTGAAGAATACCGCCCGGCTCTGCGTCTAGGGTTGGGTAGAAAACACCAATCAATTGTTTGTATTGGGCTTCTGCCTCGGGACGATAGCCGGGAGCTGTCACGGTTGCAGCGAGAACCTGCATCTGCAGGAGGAAATCGTCAGGCGTGGTCGCTGTGCTTGCGCCGAAGCTGTCCCCGCTGGCGCTAAGCCCGAAACTCACACTTCTACCTGCAAGGATACGCTGCAGTTCGTCCACACTGTGGGCCTCCAACCCGGCCTGTGAGAACGCCGCTGCCATGAAGAAACCAAGGCCGTCCTTGTCTTTGGGGAATTCGAGCTGACCGCTGCCAATGCGCAGACTGATACGGATAATAGCGTCTTCGAAGTCGGTTTTCTTGAGGTTCAGACGGACATTGTTGTCGAATATGAGTGTACGGATATCGAGGTCTTCGATGCTTGTATCGGAGACGATGTCACCTGGTTCACCGAAGTCGGTATAGGCGAAGACCTCCGAGACGATTTCCTCTGGCGGGGTGACAGCCACGGTCGTGCTCTTTGTCCATGTCGTCAGGATCTCCTGCTCGATATTGTCTATTGTTTCTGTGTTGGAGAGATGGATGAGGGGGCCTGATCCGCCTTCCCACTGCGCGCGGAAGGCTGCGTGCACATCTTCCGTAGAAATATCGTCTGCGAAGCCTTCGAACCGTTCCAGAGATGAAGCGGGTGTGGTGAAGACGTCATTGCTGTGAATTGCGCTGGCGAGGCCGGCGGCCAGGGTTCCGCTCTGGCGCGTGGCGGCGCGGTCTGCGGCGTTCTCCAGACCGGTGCGGATATTGGCGACCTGTTCTGTCAACTCCGCTTCTGTGAAGCCGAATTCGATGGCACGCCGAAGTTCCTGCTCTGCGACCGCAAGGGCGGGTTGCCAGTTCTCAGGAGTGGTCGTCACGTCTACCGTGGCGATCTCTCCGATGTCGAAATATTCTGAGAAACCTGCCCCGGCGCTGAGAAAGGCAGCGTCTTGTTTGCGCGAAAGGGTGGCGAAACGGCGGCTAAGGATGGAATTGCCAATGGTCCGCATGAGATTCTTGCGGCGGTTTTCCGCAGTATCAGGTTTCGGTGTTCCTGGGTGCGTGGTGGCAATGGAGATCAAGGTCGGAACATCCGGGTCCTGAAAGAATGCAACTTCAAGGGGACGATCAGCGCTCAGTGTGCCGATGTTTGCGTCAGGACCCCGATCCCCTGTCGCCTGCCAGTCTGCGAAGGTTTCTATGATACGGTCTTCCATATCATCCGCATCGAAATCACCTACGAAGACAAGCGTCGTCGTTTCGGGGCGATAATAAGCTTCGTAGAGTTCGCGAAAAAGCTCTGCTGGGGCATTTTCGATGACATCCAGTGTGCCAATGGGAAGGTGCTCGACGATCGCAGCATCCGGCGTGAGAAAATCCGTTAGATGTTTGAACCGGCGCAGGCTGAAGGAATTGCGCAGACGTTCCTCGGCGGTGATCACGCCGCGTTCCTTTTCGATGGCTTCCGGATCTAGGGTAAGATTGCTCGCGACTTCGCGCATGAGAAAGAGGCCGGTATCGATCAATTCATCTCTAACCGAAGGCAAATCCAGCTGATATTGGATCTGGTCGAAGCTCGTAAACGCATTGGTATCGGCTCCGAAAGCAAGGCCAAGGCGCTCAAGGATTTTGACCATTTCGCCTTCCGGCACATTGGTTGAGCCATTGAAGGCCATATGCTCAAGGAAATGGGAGAGGCCAGCCTGGTCTTCCCGCTCATTGAAAGATCCGGAATCAATGCGCATTCGGAGAGCGGCGGTGCCCGACGGGGTATCGTTTTCCAGGATGACATAGCGCATGCCGTTTTCCAGCCGCCCGTAGACGACTGCGGGTTCGGGAGGTAAATCGCTGGTGTCATGGGGCCAGATGGAAGGTGACGTGCTTTCTGCAGGCGGCAATGAGGACGGCTCATCGGCGGACGGCGCGCCGCAGCCCGTAGCTGTAAGAATGGCGAGTGGAAGCAGACTGGATGCCAGGGTGCGAAGGATCATGGAGGGGATTTCTCTTGAAGCTCGCGGGACATTATCGGCTTCGCGGGCGAGCGCAACTCAGCCTGTGTGCAAGCTGCTGTGATGTGGCGGGTTGCAATCGCGGGTTACGGGCGCGATATAGCAAAGTGGAGGCTGGCGGCGGACATGGTCCTCGCCAACCGGGTCAGGTCCGGAAGGAAGCAGCCCTAACGAGTTTTGCCTTGGGTCGCATGCCAGTCTCTGCTTCATTTTTGTCTCCGTATCGCGGCTACTCCGCTCACATGAGACGCGCTCAAGGCTGCTAACATACAAGTGCTGACTTATCCCGAGCCTGTCGAAGGATGATGCTCAATAGCTAGGCTCTCTCCTTCGACGCGCTCAGGATGAGAGCCTCAGGGGTATCCGCACCCATCCTTGTCATCCCGGATAAGTGCTGGGTGCCTTCCGGGATGACAAAGAAGGAGGCAGGAGCGTGATGTCGCGGTGGCCCCTCAGCGTCCCTCACGTCGCCAGGCGAAGAGCATGAAACCAATCGCTAGCAGGGCACCTATAATTCCCGGCAGGAGCGGCATCGACCTGCTGTCGCGCACGGCATAGGCATCGCGTTCACGCAGGCCAAGCCAGTTCGAGCCTGTTGCCTGTGCCCTGCGGCTGACCCGGCGAATGTCCGGCAGGTTGGAGCCTGCCTCATTCAGTCGGTACACACCGCCACCGGTGGATTGGGCGACCGGCTCAAGGATATCGGTGACGGAGCGAAGATCAACATATTCCCGGGGGTTTGCCGGGCCGTTCAGGGCGACAGCCTCAAGCTCTCCGGCGTAGGCGCGGTAGAGGCCGAGCCCATCGATGGGTACCTCGGAGACATATTGGCCAGGGCGGTCCTCCACCCATTCGGCATCGATGCTGTCGCCTTCCGGTGTTTCCAAGGTGAGCGACGGTGCGGTGTCAGACAGGGTGCGCAGTGTGGCGCGGGCGGTGTCTCCATTGGTGGTGAGGGCAAGCTGGCGCTCTTCAAGCTCCGGCTCTTTCATCATCCAGTGAACGAGCCGCCGGATAAGTTCAGAGAAAGGCCCGCCGCCATCATATCCCCGCGCCCAGAGCCAGACCTGATCTGAAAGGAGCTGACCGACTCGGCCATCCCCAACGCGATCAACGATCAGCAGAGGCGACCCGCCGGGTGCGGACATGAGCACATCGCCAGCACGGGGCTCAGCTTCGATGTAGCGGAGCCATCCACCCCAGTCGCGGCCGTCCAGAGGCGCGGTGATCGTATGGCGCATGCCCTCATCGGTAATGTCAGCCTTGAAGGGCCCGGTCATGATCTCGCCGGTCGGTGTCGCGGGCAGAACAGCTGCGAGGGGCGTACGGGCAAGGCTTGCTGGCCCGGCAAATGGCTCACCGGCTGCGATGAGGAGGGCACCGCCTTCGTCGACATAGCGCGCCATATTGTCGAGGTAGGCCCAAGTGACGACCCCGCGGCGCTCGTACTGATCGAAGATGATGAGGTCGAAATCCTTCAGCTTGTCTTCGAACAATTCTTCGGTGGGGAAGGGAATAAGCGCAAGTTCCTCGATTGGTGCAAACTCCACCGAATAGGGCGGCCGGAGAATGGTGAAGTGGACGAGATCAACTTGAGGGTCTGACTTCAGAAGATCGCGCCAGACCCGGCCTGCGGCATTAGGCTTGCCGGTGATCAAAAGCACTCGAAGGCGGTCGCGGACACCGGCAATGGTCGCCGCTGTGCGATTGTTGGCAAGAGTAAGCTCTTCTGGTCCGGGCGGAGCTTCGACAACAAGCACATTGTCTCCCCGCCGTTCGATATCGATGGAGAGGGGCGTTTCAACGCCAGCCTGCAGGGTGATGGTGCGCAAGGGACTTCCATTGAGCGAGATACGGGCGCGCACGGTCCCGCCTGCTGGATCATCGACGCGTAGGGTGAATTCTGCCGCTTCGCCGACAATGCCGAAGCTTGGACCACTGACGATTTCTACCCGGCGATCACCTCGGTTTGGATCGCCCACCACAAGAGAGTGAATCGGGCCGAGGTCGCGAATGCGAGATGTGTCCGCAGGAACGTCGTGGACCTGTCCGTCGGTGACGAAAATAGTTCCTGCAATGCGGTCGCGGGGCACATCGGCCATGAGACCTTCCAGAGCGGCGAAGAGCTCTGTGCCGTCTGCTTCCGGATCGGACTGGATCACGCGTATTTCAAGGCTTTGATCGAAACCTAGTTGGTCTCGCAGGGCGGCGAAGGCGGCCTCTGCGGCGTCGGTGCGTGCGCCAAAGCTCATGCTCTCCGATCGATCGAGGACGAGGGCTGCGACCGAGGGCAGGGGATCGCGCTGCTCTTGCACGATGGCTGGGTTAAGCAGGGCTAAACCCAGCAATGTCAGGGCGACACCACGCGTCAGCCAGGCGCGGCCTCGAAAAACGAGATATGCAGCCCATGCCATAAGCGCGAGTGCGCCTAGGGCAATCAACCATGGCATGGCGATGAGGGGATCAAATCCGAGGCGTGTAACGTCTGCCATTACTGGTCCTCGAATAGCTCGCGGAAAATCTCGTTCTCCCGTCCGGGCGGTGCATCGGGTGCGTCTTCACCCAAACGCTCCAAGAGCGCTGGCAGGTGAACCTGGTCTTCCTTGTAGTTCCCGGTAAGGACGTACATGGTGAGATTCACGCCGAAACGGAGAGCGAGCTCGCGGGCCTGACGTCCTCCGTCAACAGAGTATTTGGCGCGGCCGCGCTCATCGGCGGCCCAGGCTGTGACCCAATCGGCATCGCCAACAAAAATTCGCGATACGCCATCGCCGCGTCGCTCTTCTCTGGCTCCGGCAGCGGGGGCTTCAATCCATAAGCGTCGATCTGCATAGCGACCGTGAAATCCATCAATCAGATAATAGGACCGTGTCAGGACATGGTCGTTCGGCACGGGTGCGAGGGCCGGTGTGTCGAGCCCTTCCAGCAATGTGTCGAGGGCGGAAAAATCCGCTTCGCCGCCAAGGCTGGACCCATTGCGGGTATCGATGATCAGTGCGCCGCCCGTGCGCATATAGGTGTTGAGGCGCGATATAGCCGTGTCGCTGAGCGGGTCGGCACCCTCCGGCACGGCGAAGTATATCAGCGGGTAAAGCTCCAGCGGAGCAGTCTCCAGATCCAGCGCGTCGGGTGAGGTTGGTGTAACCGATGTCCGCAAGTTCAAAACCTGTGAAAGCCCTTCCAATCCCTCGCGCACACGGGTGTCAACATCACCAATACCTGTTTCAACATACCCGAAACGAAGGGAGAGCGCAGCATTCGCGGGATCGTCTTCCTGGGCATGGCCTGTCTTTGGTGTCACCAATCCAAGCGTCCCCACGATCAGGAGGGCTGCCGCGCTTCTTTGCAAGGATGGCAGGCGGCCAGCCGTTGCAAGGGCGACAATCAAATCGATGGCGATCAGGGCAAGGGCGATGGCAAGGAGCGTGCCTGCCAAGGGAAAGCTGCGGGCCTCCGCATCGCCGAGCAGTGTCGCTGAGGTGGGCCAATTGGAAATGGGCATTGGAACATAACCCGCCCCGGCATTGATGGCGCGAGTGCCGGCCGGACCGAGATAGAGGCCGGGCGGATGAACTTCCGACAGGATGACGGTAGCGAAATCCGTTGCGGCTAGGGGCGCGGCAACGTCGGACGGCGCTTCAAGGCGACCGAAACCGTTCAGGACAAGTTGCGGGGCGTAGAGCCCTTCACCATCGGTTGCGACGCGGCCCTGTCCAGCGGCGATGGAACGGCGAAGCATCTCCACGAACACGCCGGAATAGGGAAGGTCTGACCAGTCCGGTCCGGCTGTGACGTGGAAGAGGATGACGCTGCCGGCACCAAGCGGCGACGCGGTCACAAGGGGAGAACCGTCGTCCAGGCGAGCCCAGATTTTACCGTCGAGATCTGGCGCAGGCCGGGCGAGCACCTGTTGGGTCACTTTTACGTTTTGCGGTGTTGGTAAGCCATAGAAAGGCGATCTGGATGGAAAGTCTGCGAGCTCCTGAGGTTCGTCCCATGCGAGTGCTCCGCCAAGGGCGCGCGAAGAGCGGCGGAGCGGGGTAGGCAGCAGTGTATCGCCCTGTGCGGCAAGGCGAGGCCCGGCAAAGCGGATAAGCGCACCGCCGGATTCAACCCATCGGCTTAGGGGCTCCAGGTCTGCATCAGAAATCTCACCGACATCCGTCAGGATGATGGCGTCGGGTTCTGCCAGCAGAAGGTCCTGTAAGTTGCCTTCGTCGATCAGAGAGAAGGGCTCCAGCGCCCGGCGAATATAGTGGAGGTCCGACAGGAGGGGTTGGGCGGCTTCGCCATCCGATACGAGACTGACGCGCTGGCGGCGTGCGGCTGAGTCCCAGAGCCAGACGGTGCCTGCGCCCTGCCCGCCCGTGATGCGGAATCTGTCAGCGCGGGACAGCGCGGTCGGCGGGATTTCGAAGCGGGCTCCGGTGATGCGTTCCCCGGGATCGAAATTCGCTTCTGCGGTGGCAATGGCGGTGCCGTCTCGGGAGAGGGCGGAGATAAAGACTTGAGCAGCACCTATGTCGCTTGCGCGGGCAAGGGTGGCGAGCCCGCCGGTGGCATCGGCCGTAAAGCCGGTAATCGCCATGGCATTGCGCGGCGTTGCGGCGAACACAGTGAGCGGGCCTTTGGCCGCAAGTGCTTCGGCGAAATCTTGCCCGGAGGCATCGTCCATCCCGTCGCTGACCCAGAGGATGCGAGCTGGATCAAGGTCCGTTTCTTCCAGCCGCTCAAGAGCCGCGATCCGATCAGGCAGCCATGGGCGCGGCTCCAGGGACGCGATGCGTTGGGCCATATCTTGCCGGTTCAAGCGGTCCGCCGGATCGATTGGCAGCTCGGCCGGTGCGGTTGTCAGGAGATGGATGCCAGTGTCGCGGGAGGCGGTATCGAGGCCAGCGGTGGCGGCATCAATCAACTCGCTCCAGCGGCCCGCCGATGGCCAACCATCGTCAACGACAATCAGAAGCGGGCTTTCGGTATCGCCGCCGGTTTCAGCTCCGGGGGCGTAGATTGGCTGCGAGAGGCCTATAATGGCGAGCGCCGCGGCAGTGAGGCGGAGCAGGAGAATCCACCACGGTGTGCGAGCCGGCGTTTCCTCGCGCGGATCAATGCCGTCAAGCAGACGGAGAGACGGCAAGTCTGCCTCTTTCGGCATGGGCGGCGTCGCCCGCAAGACCCACCAGATCACAGGCAGGGCGGCCAGGGCGAGGAGCGCGATGGGCGCACCAATCAGGAAGGGGCCTAGCGTCATAGCGGGCCCCCCATTTCAGACAGGACCACATGGAGGGCGGCTGCGCCTTTGATCGGTTCCTCACTGGTATCGTGCTCGATCAGCCGCCAGCCAAGATGGCCTGCGAGCACGCGAAGCTCTTCGCGGTTCTGCTCTAGCCGCTCGAAATAGGTCTCGCGCACGGTTTCGGCGCGGCCCAGAATGCGCTTCAGCAGGGTGCCAGGGCGGGAGAGTTTCACCCGGCCTTGAAACGGGAAGTTTCTTTCGACGGGGTCGGAGATGGCGATAAGAACGCCATATCTGGCCTTTGCCGCGAGCGGTGCGAGGCGCGGTCGCCATACCTCCATGGGATCATAGAAGTCGCTGGCGAGTATTATGGTACCGGCCCGCCGGGGTGGTTGCGGCGTCTCACTTAGAGGCTCGCTGAGCTGGCTGTAGAGACGCTCCAGGGCGCGTTTGCCGAAGCCAGCTGGCGCACCGCCAAGGACGCCGACACGTTCCCCCTCCCGGGAGAGAAGATTGGCCATGGCCATCATATGGATGCGGGCACGGTTAGCCTTGGTGTGTCGGGCGGGATCGCTCGTCCAGTCGAAACCACCATGGGGATCGAGCCAGAAATGTACCGAGCGCGCCGTTTCAAGCTCTGTCTCGCGGACGAAGAGCGCATCGCCCTTGGCTGAGCGGCGCCAGTCGATGCGAGACGCGTCATCCTCCTGAGCATAGCGGCGATACTGCCAGAAATCCTCACCCGTACCAGCGCGGCGACGTCCTGCCGAGCCGAGGTGTACGGCTTCCGATGCCTTGGTTCGAACGAACAGGCGCGGCAGCGCCCTAGCAAGGGCTTCGGCTTCAAGTCGGAGGTCGGGGAGATCGGTCACGAGGGCTGTCTACGCCGCCTTCCTCACAAGATCATTGATCAACTCATTGAGCGCTGGCGCGTCGCCTGACGGATCATAGCGCATGGCCATGCGGTGGCCGAGGGCGGGTTCCGCCAGGGCTTCAACATCTTCCCGGCTGGGAGCGAAGCGGCCGCGCAGGAGTGCCCGAGCGCGGGTTGCGAGCATTAAGGACTGACCGGCGCGGGGGCTCGGCCCCCAATCGACGAGGGACTTCACGCGGTCGTCGTCGGACTGTTCAGGCCGGGCCTGTCTTACCAGGTCGATGATGGCCGCGAGCACCTTCTCGCCCACGGGCATTTTGCGCACGAGGGCCTGAAGGCCGATGAGCCCTTCAGCCGTTAGCGCGGAGGTGACCGATGTTTCCTCGGAGCCTGTGGTTTCGATAAGGATCTTCCGTTCGGTCTCAAGATCCGGATAGCTGACATCGATTTTCAAAAGAAAACGGTCGAGTTGAGCTTCCGGTAGGGGATATGTGCCTTCCTGTTCAATCGGGTTCTGGGTAGCGAGGACGTGGAAAGGCTGGGGCAGTATGTGCCGCTCGCCCGCTATGGAGACCTCCCTTTCCTGCATCGCCTGCAGAAGGGCGGACTGAGTACGCGGGGAGGCACGGTTAATCTCGTCCGCCATCAGGAGCTGGGTGAACACAGGGCCCTTGATGAAGCGGAACGCGCGGGTGCCATCAGCCGATTCGTCGAGCACTTCGGAGCCGAGAATGTCCGACGGCATCAGGTCTGGGGTAAACTGGATGCGGTTGTTGGTGAGGCCGAGGGCTGTGCCCATGGCTTCGACAAGGCGGGTTTTGGCGAGCCCCGGCGGCCCGATCAGCAGGGCGTGACCGCCAGCCAGAACGGCTGCAAGCGCAAGCTCGATCACGGTGTCCTGGCCAAAAATCGACTTTGCAATCTCGGTTTTAACGGTGTCCAGCGTTTCGACGGCGGCTTCGGCGTCGGCAACAATTGCCTGATCTGTGTCACTCATACATGCACCTGATTTGAAAACACTTATATAAGTATAGGAAAGCTAGCTTTAGGCGAGATCATGGCGGAGCGCGATGTGAAATCAACAGAAACTATATCTCAAAGCAGTTTGGGAGGTGTGGAAGACACGCTTCGCGCTATCGCAGCGTCCACCGATAGCGGCAGGAAACTGCCGCCGGTGCATCTGTGGAACCCTGAAAACTGCGGTGATATCGGCATGGAAATCCGCGCCGATGGCAGCTGGTGGCATGAGGGTACGCGCATTGGGCGGGAGAAGCTGGTGCGGCTGTTTTCAACCATTTTGCGCAAGGATGATGATGAGGAAACCTACCTCGTTACGCCGTATGAGAAGGTAATTGTCCACGTTGAGGACGCCCCATTTCTTGCCGTTCGGGTGGATCAGACAGGCAATCCCGGCCCTGATCAGGTGCTGACCTTCTTGACCAATCTGGGCGACATCACCGTAGCGGGGGGCGAAGCTCCCTTGCGGGTTGAGGTGGATGGCAAGACCGGCGAACCGGCCCCCTATGTGCTCGTGCGGGGCCGGCTGGAGGCAAAGCTCACGCGCCCCGTATTTTATGAGCTGGCAGACATGGCGGTGGACAATCCTGAAGACGATGGGGCCACTATGGGGGTCTGGAGTCAGGGCCAGTTCTTCAAAATAGGCCCTGCTGAAGACGCATGAGCTGGGCCGGTCTCGACGATTTCCTGGAACGGGCCAATTACGGCCTCGACTCGCCGTCGGGCGCGCAGATGATTCCCGAGGGCGGGGATGGTGACTTCATGACGGATGAGCTTCGTCTGAATGTCCGCCCTGCCGGCGTTCTGATGGGAATTGTGCCGCGCGCTGACGAACCTACCTTCGTTTTAACGCAGCGGCCGCAAACCATGTCCACCCATGCCGGTCAGGTCGCTTTTCCTGGCGGCAAGATGGAGGACGCCGACACTGATGAAGTCGCCGCCGCATTGCGGGAGGCAGATGAGGAGGTTGGCGTGCCGCCTCAGCATACAGAGATTCTAGCGCGTTCAGGACCTTATGTGACGGCGACGGGCTTTCGGATTGTGCCTGTTCTTGCGCTGCTTCCGGCGAGCTTTGAAGCCCGCCCGGACCCAACCGAGGTCGACGCCGTTTTTGAAACGCCCTTGAGCTTTCTGATGAACCCGGACAATCATCTTAAGAAATTTGGCACCTGGCGAGGGCAAACTAGGCACTATTATGAAATGCCACACAACGGCTTTCGGATCTGGGGTGTTACCGCAGGCATCATTCGGCAGCTTTATGAGCGGCTTTATATTGAGGAATCGGAATAGATAATGCCTAGAATACTGGCCATTGAACTCGCGATATTCCTCTCGCCGTTTGCCGCGTACTGGCTTTATCAGATGGCGCTTCGGGACGCCGCAGCGGAGGGGCGAAAAGCCTGGCCGATCAGGGCTCTGTTCGGCACCGGGCTGGCGCTTGCAGTTCTTGCCTGGCTCTTCTTGATATTGCGCGAAGATCGTGATCGGAATATCTGCCGGGAGCCGTCACGCTTCGATTCCGAAACACAGCAGCTGATCCCCGGGCGCGAATACGAATGTGATGCCGATATTGAATCAATCGGCGAACGGCGTCGCTTGAACGAGACCGACGTAGAAGACACTGACGATGGTACGGTGCCCGGCACATCCCAATGACAGACAAGCTTCCGGACGCGGACTGGTTGACCGCCGCGACCACGCAAAAGGTGATCGCGGCGCTTGAGGCAGCGAAGCCGCACGGTAGCCGGTTCGTGGGCGGGTGTGTGCGCAATACGCTGATGGGCAGGGATGTCGACGATATTGATCTTGCCACGCAGCTTGAGCCCGATCAGGTTATCGCCGCATTGGAGGCGGCAGGGATCCGCACCATTCCGACCGGGATTGAGCATGGCACTGTAACTGCTGTCGTCGATCATGCACCCTTCGAAATCACAAGTCTGCGGAGGGATGTGGAGACCTATGGCCGGCGCGCTGTGGTCGCCTTCACCGAGGATTGGTCCGAAGACGCGATGCGCCGGGACTTTCGGCTGAATGCGCTTTATGCCGAACCGGATGGCACGCTGCACGATCCCACGGGCGGGGGAATTGAGGATGCAGAGGCTGGAAAAGTCATCTTCATTGGTGACGCTGATACGCGGCTTCGCGAAGACTATTTGCGCATTTTGCGCTTCTTTCGCTTTAACGCCTGGTATGGTGCGGGTATCGATGCGGACGGTTTGTCGGCCTGCGATCGACAAAAGGTCGGGCTTTCTCGGATAGCAGTCGAGCGCATCTGGAAAGAGTTGAAGAAAATCCTAGCCGCTCCTGATCCACGCGGTGTTTTGACAGCCATGGTTCGCATAGGTCTTATGGAAGATGTTTTCCGTGCCGTAGACGGCGTATCTGTCTTGAGCCCTCTTCTCTACATGGAGCGCGAGGCTCGTCTGGACTCCGATCCGCTCCGTAGACTGATGGCGTTCCTACCAAAAAATGTTGATATCGTTGCGTCCATTGCGGCCGGTTTGAAACTCTCCAATTTGGAAAAAGAAAGGCTCAGGAACTGGGCGGCTGCAGATACGGCATTCGTATCAGATTTGGGCGGACCTGGCCTTAGGTCAGCGCTTTATCATCTGGGCGAAGAAACCGTTATCGATGCTGTGCTGCTGACAGCTGCTGGCGCGGGAGGACCAGACATTGAAGTGGCACTTGCCGGCCTTGCCGAGGCGAGAGGATGGCAGCCTGTGAGGTTTCCTTTGGCGGGTCAGGATCTCATCAATGCGGGTTTGAAGCCTGGGCCTATGGTTGGCCAGCTGCTCGAAGAGTTGGAGACCGTCTGGATCAAAAGTGACTTCCGGATGGGTAAGTCGGAATTGTTGGCTCTCTTGCAGGAAGAACTCAAGCGAGATTAGGCGACGAGTTCTGCGACAATCCGATCAGCGAGCAAGTGGCCCGCCGGGTTCAGCACAAGCCTGTCATGGCGCTGAGCGAGCCAGCCATCGCTTTGTAACTCACTTAGCTTGTCATGATCGACGAGTCCGGAGCGAGCCGTTTCAAGTCGGTCAGGCGCGATCCCTTCCGTGGTACGCAGACCCATTGAGAGCATCTCCTGAGCGATATCGTCTGCTGACAGAGTGTCCGTAGAGGATGCACTTCGGCCATGTTCTTTAACTGTCTCAATATAGGACGGCGGTTTCCGGGCAGCTTCCGTTGCATACCGGTTTGCACCGATAGTGACCCGGCCATGGGCACCGGGGCCAACGCCGATCCAGTCACCTGAGCGCCAATAGGTCAGATTGTGCCGTGAACGGAACTCGGGTGAAATGGCAAAGTTCGATATTTCATAGGCAGGATAGCCAGCGCCGGTCATGATTTCGTGGGTCAGTTCGAAAAGATCCGCCTGGGTATCATCCGGCATAGGAATAAGGCTGCCCCGGCTTTCCGCCTTGCCGAAAGCTGTGCCGGATTTAATGGTAAGTTCGTAAAGCGAGATGTGCTGTGCGCCGATGGCGATTGCTGCATTTAATTCCGCTTCCCAATCCTCGGTTTTCTGATTCGGCCTCGCATAGATCAAATCGAGGGACACACTGTCGAAACTTGACAGGGCGATTTCAGCGGCGCGGCGGCCCTGATCGGCGGAATGGTCGCGGCCAAGGAAGGTGAGGGCGTCATCAGCAAGGGATTGGACGCCCAGAGACAGTCGATTGACGCCTGCGGCACGCCAGTCCCGGGCGAGGTCTGCTGTCACCATTTGTGGATTGGCTTCAATCGTGACTTCCGCATCAGGGGATATGCCGAAGGCTGCCTCGCAGGCATCTATCAGTGATGCGATCTCGGAACCGTCGAGTAGAGACGGTGTACCGCCTCCAAAGTAGATGGAGGTCAGCGGCGGGTGGGTGCTCAGCCAATGGCCATGGGCTGCAATGTCCGTGGCAATGGCGTACAGGAGCGGAGCGTTGTCTCGTTGCCTGGCGGCGTAGACGTTAAAGTCGCAATAGGGACAGATGCGCGCGCAGTATGGCCAGTGGATATAAGCTCCGAAGCCATAATCCGGGCCAAAAGGAACGATGGGTTCAGTCATCAATAAGGGCAGCTGTTAGCTGCTTGAAGGCGTCGGCGCGATGGCTCATGGCATGCTTTTTGGCGGGATCCATCTCGCCAAAGGTTTCCGTTTCTCCAACAGCGATGAAAACGGGATCATATCCGAAGCCTTGTTTGCCACGCGGAGGCCAGACGAGTTCGCCATGAACCTCGCCTTCGAACACTTCTGAATGGCCGTCTGGCCAGACCATGGCGAGGGCGCAGACAAATTTCGCTTTTCGGCTATTGCTGCCGGACTTTTCAAGTTCTTCCTCGACTTTCTCCATAGCCTTGTAAAAGTCCCTCGGCTCTCCGGCCCATCGCGCAGAGTAAATGCCCGGATCGCCGCTCAGGGCCTCTACGGCGAGGCCGGAATCGTCAGATAGCGCGGGCGCGCCCGTTGCAAGCGCAGCAGCCTTGGCTTTCAGAATGGCATTGCCGGTGAAAGTGGTTTCAGTTTCTTCCGGCTCCGGCAAATCAAGATCGCCTGCGGATACCACATCAAAGCCCAACGGTTCGAACAAGTCCTTTAATTCTTTGACTTTTCCTGCATTGTGGGTCGCCGCGATCAGCCGTCCGGCCTGTATTTTGCGATGAGACATGGAAAACGCTTCCGAATTAGCCTATGTCAGTAGATTATTATCGTTTGTCGGTAAGGCTGTTCATATGTTAGAAGCACCAGCTTAGCCGAGCGAAAGTGAAAGTAGAAGAGTTGTAATGGTCGCCCGTCAGCAAAACTCAGTGGCCGCGATAATGAACGTGGTCGTCCAGATTGTCATGTGGGTGTCCGTCGTTGTCGGTTTGTTGGTATTTGTGTTCTTTGCCATCGGCCTTGCTGCCAGTTTGAACGGCGGTGAGGTGAGCCTTGGTATGGGGGAGGCGCTCGCCAAAGGGGTGAATCCCGGAGCCTTTATCGCCGCTTTGGCGGCTCTGGTCGTCGTCCTGCCCGGTGTGATCTATATCTGTCTGCAGCTTCGGCGAATTCTGACGACTTTGGCCGCAGGAGACCCGTTTGTTCCGGAAAATGCACCTCGTCTGCTGCGAATCGCTTCGGCCATCGCCATCATGGAACTCGCTCGCTATGTTGCCATATGGGGTCTGAGGACGTTTGTGGATTTCGGAGATGGGCTGTCCGGGCCAAGGCTCTCAATTAGTCTTGTTGCATGGGTTTCAGCGGCCGCTATGCTTGTTTTTTCGCAAGTTTTCCGCGAAGGAAGTCGCTTGCGCGAAGAAGAAAAGATGACCATCTAGGAGAAGGTATGGGCATTCGTGTGACACTTGACCGGGTTCTGCTGGACCGCCGCATGTCTTTGACCGAGCTCTCCGAAGAGGTCGGTGTCACCCTCGCGAACCTCTCAATTCTGAAAACGGGAAAGGCAAAGGCCGTCCGTTTTTCAACGCTGGAAGCGCTTTGCCGCGTTCTGGAATGCCAGCCCGGTGATATTCTTGTTTATGAAGACGGCAATGGCATGGAGCGCGTTGCCGCTGAGTAGTTCCGGGACCGGTTACAGATGAGCCTTCAGCCCTTTCACCTCGCCATTCCGGTGGATGACCTGAAAACTGCCGAAGCGTTCTATGGCGATGTAATGGGCTGTCCAACCGGCCGGCGGTCCGATGAATGGATTGATTTCAATTTTTATGGGCATCAATTGGTAACGCACCTGTCGCCTGAAGCCTGCGGTGAGGCGGCGACCAATACTGTTGATGGAAAGCAGGTGCCGGTAAAGCACTTCGGTGTCGTTTTGACCCCGGAGCAGTGGCGGAGCCTCGCCGCCAGGCTGGAAGCGGCGGACACCGATTTCATTATTGAACCGGGTATAAGGTTTGAGGGGCAGCCCGGTGAGCAGGGAACTTTCTATCTGCTCGATCCTGCCGGCAACGCCCTCGAATTCAAGTATTTCGAAGATATGAACGCGCTATTCAGGAGCTAATCTGCTCTGAGTTTGACCGTCTATTAGACGGCCGCATCTTTTCAATCAGCATGACGCCCTTGCGCTCAATGCCATCAGGCCGGCCCGCTGCCAGCCAGAGCGCCACATAGGCGCTGACATAGGCGATCCCGCCTAGAATGCCGACAAAGGCCAGGGGAATGCTGACGGCGAAGAATTCATGACCCTTAGGAATCCATCCTCTGCACAGAAAATAGACCGTCACCATGGCCGTGCCGGCGATAAATGAGCGGTGTACGGATTTTGCCTGCTCCAGCAGAGGGAGATCAAGCGTTCGTTTGATTATGAGCGCGTCGATGAAAAGCCATGTCGTAATCAGGAGAAGCTTGACCACGAGGAGCCCGATAAGATCGTGATAGGTGACCGCCCAAATGGCCAATGGCAGATAAAGTGCGGTAAGCGCCAGGCCGCGAAAGAAAAGTGTGCGCGGGTGGCCAAGCCCCATCAACATCGTCTGAAGTGGGACCAGAAGGATCTGGGACAGTAGGCCGCCAGAGATAACCTGAACCACGATTACTGCGTTCGCCCATTTTGGGCCGAGCAGGATCATGACGATGGGGTCGGCAAGCAAGATCAGCGTGACGGTGATTGGCACGATAAGAAATGCCATCAGCGATACGGATTGAAGAAATACGTTGCGTGTTCGCGCTGGCTCGGTTTGAATTTGCGCAAATGCTGCAAACAGGGGGCGTGTGGCCGGGCCCGTGACCGCTTGGCCGATCCGAGTGCTCAGCAGCTGCCCAATGGAAAAGACGCCCAAAGTGGTAGTTCCCGCGAGGCGTCCCAGGGTTAGCGTGTCAATAAAACGGTAAACCTGCCCGAGGATAGTGCCCCCGCCTACCCAGATTGAATAACTGAAAATGCGTTTGAAGGACTTCAATGTGAGCCGCGGCATTTTCGGTTTGAACCAGTGAGAAAGAATGACCTGGACTGCTGCGGCGGCGCAAAGGCTGATTACCATCGCCCAGTACGATTTGAGTACTACCGCGAATACAGCCGCAAACAGAAAGGAAATGAATTTCGATCCGAGTTCCAGCCAGGCATCTCGACTGAAGTCCATATTGCGAATGTAAATGTCCATGCGCGCATTTCTGAGCCCAAGCAGAAGCACATAAACGCCGAGCCAGGCCATAACCGGCGCGATGCGGTCATCCTTCATGAAAGCTGCGAGGGGTATAGCGAGCGCCACCATCAAAATGGCAAGGACCACACCGCGAAGCACGCCTATGGTAAAAGCCGTATCGTAGTCTTCGTCGTCGACGTCGCGCAGATGAATAATGGCCTGACTGACCGGCAGTTCAGCAAAGATGGAGACCATGGTCATCAAACCCATGGCTGCGGCGAAAACGCCATAATCATCAGGTGTGATGAATCTTGCGACCACAATCGTGCTGGCCAGGCCAAAAACCTGTCCACCGATCCTTGCCACGGTCATCCAAACCGCACCGCGTGCAACTTGCTGTGCTAGTGTCACCGTCGAACAGCTCCTTGGGGTGCGTGTTTAGCGTTTCTGCAAAGGCATGTGCACCGTTCGGCACACAAACATAGTTCAGTTGCCATCAGCTGCATGTTTGGTGCCGATCGCCTAGGCTGATCTGGGGGGATACACGTCCGGATGAGATCTTGCATCAATAACAACTGCTGAATGTCCGCTTATGGCGGAAAATCCTTCAGAAAATTGTAAAGATACAAACGAAATGATGACCGTTTTTGGCTGGATGAGGCTGGCAATTGCTCGACATCGCGACCTCAAGAATGCCGGATACTCAATGAACTTCCGGTAATATGGTGCTGGACGCCGAAACCGAAAACGCGCCACTATGCGCCAAAACATAGGCTTTGGGAGGAGCTATCATGCAGATCCACAAAAGATGTGGCGTGGTGTTATCTGCAGCAGTGCTGTTTGCAGCTTGCGGGCAGGGAGGCGTCGAAACCAATACGCCGATGATAGATCCTCCACCGGTTGGCGAGGCGACGGCGGTGACGCGGGACGCCAATGCGGCAATAGCAGAGCGCCTACCGCTGGCCGAAATGTCGGATTTTGAGGATGCGTCGCGCGGTTTCCTTGCTGCGATCGAGAGTGACGCAATTCGGGACGCCAATGGAAATGTCGTCTGGGCGATCCCGCAATATGATTTTCTCGAGGGTGATGCTCCGGATACGGTTAATCCGTCCCTTTGGCGGCAATCACAGCTGCTTGCAAAGCACGGCCTTTTTGAGGTTACAGCGGGTGTCTATCAGGTCCGTGGGTACGACCTTGCCGTTATGACGGTGATTGAAGGCGAGACTGGATGGATCATTGTAGATCCTCTCACGACCGCAGAGTCCGCCAGCGCATCGCTGGCCCTCTTGAACGAAACCCTAGGCGAGCGGCCTGTCACGGCGGTGCTATACACCCATTCCCATGCGGATCATTTCGGCGGCGCGCGCGGCGTTATCGATGAGGCCGAGATTTTGGAGCGGGGTGTGCCGGTATTGGCACCCACCGGCTTTGTGGAGCATGCGGTATCTGAAAACCTGTTGGCTGGTAATCATATGACGCGCCGCTCAACCCTCATGTTCGGCGGTACACTGCCCACTGATACCCGGGGTCACGTTGGGGCTGGTCTCGGACAGGGGCTCGCTCAGGGTACGGTTGGACTCGTTCTGCCAACGGATGAGGTTGAGGGCCGGGGCACGCAGCGCACAATTGATGGGGTCTTGTTTGAGTTTATTGATGCCGCCGGCACCGAAGCTCCGGCAGAGTTCATGTTCTATCTTCCGGAAAAGCGGGCGCTCTGTACGGCGGAGGTTGCCACCGGGACATTCCATAATGTTTTGACGCCGAGAGGCGCGCAGGCCCGGGACGCTCGGGGCTGGAGCAGAGCCATTGATTATGTGCTCTCTGAATATGGTGAGCGCTCTGACGTCGTTTTCGCCAGCCATCACTGGCCGACCTGGGGGAAGGAAAACGTCAAACGCTTTCTGCAAGGGCAGCGAGATATCTATCGTTACGTCCATGACCAGACCTTGCGGCAGGCAAATAGCGGTGCCAGCCAGATCGAGGCTGCCGAGGCAATCGAGGAACCGGCCTTTCAAGGCGATGCAGATGCATTCAATACACGCGGCTATTACGGCACGCTGAACCATAATTCGAAGGCGGTTTATCAGTACTATTTTGGCTGGTGGAGCGGTGTTCCCGCCGATTACTACAAGCGCCCGCGAGTGGAAACCGCGGCCCGTTATGTGGCTGCCATGGGCGGTGCCGACGCTTTGCTGAGGCTTGGGCAGGAAGCATTTGATGAAGGGGACTATCGCTGGTCGGCGGAGCTATTGAACCACCTTGTGTTTGCTGAACCGGCAAATGAGGCGGGCCGAGCCTGGCTTGCGGCGTCCTATGAACAGCTCGGATTTCAGGCCGAAAGCGGTGTCTGGCGCGGCTATTTTCTGAGTGGTGCTGCGGAGCTGCGCCGAGGCGTCCCCAATGTACCTGCCCCAACTCTCGGCAGGAAGGATTTTCTGAAAGCGGTTAGCAGCCTAGATCTCTTCGACTCTATCGCCACCCGCTATCGCCCCGGTATGCTGAACCGGGATCCGTTCGCGCTGGAGTTCCGATTTACAGACAGGGGTGAAACGATCTCCCTTCTCGTCGAAGACAGTGTTCTCGTTCCGCGCGAAGCTCCAGCGACTGCGCCAGCGGCGATCATCACCATCACCCGGGATGATTTTGATAGCCTTATCTTACAGGAAATAGGGGCACCGGCCCTGATCGCCGGCGGACGCATGACGATAGAGGGTGAGCAACTCGCGCTGCTGTCGTTCTTCGGTGCACTAGAGACACCACCATTCTGGTTCAATGTGGTGGAACCTTAATCACCCTCATCGTCGACCATGGACATGACATCCATGGTTTCGGTTTCGGGGGCGGGGATTTCCACCACCCGCTCAGCCACGTCGTCATACTCCAATCGTAGGGCGCGGCTCATGATGGCATGCATCATATACGTGCAGGTGATGTAGGTCAGTTCCAGGATTTCTTCGTCGCTCAATTCGGATTTCAGGGCATCGAATATGGGTTCCGGTACGCGGCCCCGCTGCAGGACAAGTGCATCCGTATAGGCAAGGACCGCGCGTTCGACAGGAGTGAAGCAGTCGGCAATCTGCCAGTTTGGAATGGCTCCGATCTGTTCTTCCGTCAGCCCGGCATCCCGGCTCGCTTTGCAATGCTGGGAGAATACGAATTGCGAGCCGACAGCAAATCCTGCCCGGGTTTGCCCGAGTTCTCTAAGCTTGGCATCGAGTTTTCGATCGGGGCTCCGATAGAAGCGAAAGCCTTCCGTTGTGTGCTGGAAGGCATCAGGTACGATGTTGAAGACCGTCCACCAATTGCCGGGGGTGCCCGTGGCGGTGCCTGGCTCTTTGATCGGATCACGGTCTCCAAAAAGAAGGTCGAAAATTCGATCGGCATAGGGGTTCCCGGCCTCGCGGCCGACTTGTTTCAGACGTGGCATGGTGTTTCCTTGTATACTTCTGTGACATGACCTTACGAGCTTATACGCTCCACCATGGTTTGAAAGTCTTTGCAGCGCGCCGACAGCGGCACCGTTTCTGTCTGAACCTCTTGTGATTTTTCCTGGATGTTCGCACATTCTCCGTCAGATATTTAACAAGGGACGGACTGCGTGTGGCGCGAAGAAGGAACAGCAGAAGGCGGGGGCCGTTCAGTCATCTCGGTGAGCTGTTTGATGCGAGCGCGCTAGGGTTCGTCACCTCATTACTGCTTGGGGCATCCTTTTTTGCCACCTGGCGCGGCATGCGGGATTTCATTATTGGAAATGATCTCGCATCGGGCCTCGCGTCTCAGGGACTGGTCGTTGCTATTGTGCTTGCCCTGACCCTGGCGATGTATGTCACGCTCCGGGAAATGATCGCGCCGTATTACGTGAATGGCATTTGGCCAGCCATTTGGAAGAGAGCCGTTGCTCTGCCTCTATATGTCTTGCTGGCTGTCTGGTCGATTGGCTTTGGCTATGGCTTCTGGTGGAGCATTATCGCCGGGCAGGGGGTCACGGATACAGAACTGACGCGGTCGGTCACGTCTCTTCGAGAACAGACGAGCGACATTCGCTCCCGCATCGCAGCTGCTGGTTCTGTGATGGCATCCGCCGAAGCCCTGTCTGATCAAAAGGCTAGAAACGAAGCAGAACGCGGGGGAACATGTGGCGTCGCCTCACCACCGGGCGATGGTCCCTTGGCCCGGGCGCGCGGGGAAACCCAAAGCCAGATTGCTGCTATTTCCGCGATCGTTCAGGGAGATTGGCTTCCGTCGATCACAGCCCGTCTTGATACGCTTGACGCTGACCTTGAAAGTGTTCGCGGCGCGCCTCGGGATGGCGATCTTGCGGCGCGCAAGGCGGCTTTTGATCGGGTCTACACGTCAGCTCGCCTGTCTGCTCGGGAGATTTCCACCGACGCCGCGGCACGCGGGCGTAGCCTCGCGACACAGCTGAGGGCCAAAGCAAGTCAACTTTCCGGACCGCCTGAAAATGGCCGTGTAAGATACTGCTATGATCCTGACCTCGCAGCGAGCCTTACTGCTGCCGCTGACGAGATTGACCAGCCATTTGAGGTGGTCGTTCCCGATTTTCGGTTCAGCGAGGGGCCTGAGGGCGTTGCCCGGGCCGTTGAAGATCTCTGGGGATTTGTACTCGCGCCTGTCGGCATTGACGTCGCCGGTGCCCATAACGGACCACCGAATGGACGCAGCCTGATTGCTCTCGTTGCAACAATAGGTGTCGATTTCGCCTTGCTTGTGTTTGCGCTTCTGCGGGGGCGAGATTTCGGACAGCCTAACGCTGAAGCAGATCGGGCGATACTCCCTGAACACGTCGGGATCGAGACGCCGGAGCGGCTGCCGCAACAGCAGCAGAAAGCTATTCAAGATCAATCACGCAAGACTTCTGTAAGACAAAGACTCAAAGACAGCATCGCTGACAACACTCACGAATACGATGATAATGTGAGGGATGCCGAATTCGACGAGATCGAGCCATCCAAGGCTCTGTCACGAACCTACGAGCCTGAGAGCCAGTTAAGTGACGAAGAAGCGCTGTCAGACATGCTGCGTCATGTTGAGGAGCTCATGCGTGCCATGCGGACCAGCCGAAGTGCCACCGAAAAGTCGAAGCTTCAAATGCATCTCGACGATGTCCTGCGGCAACTGAAGAGATATGGTTATCTTCAGGCCGGCGTTGCCGACGAACACGTAGAAGCTGGGCTCCACGAGATCGTTGGTAAAGAGCAGAGCTTGAAACCACCGGGCTGTATCCTGCGCGTGGTAAGGCCACGGTTTGTTGACCAAAATGGAAAAACCATTTTGCCTGCTCTGGTCGTTGTCTCCTCTGACTAGTTTTTGCGCATGAAGTGAGGGTTGAAGCGCGGCGAGAAGCTCAGATTCTGAAAATTCTCAGTTGGTCCATATCTTATTGTTGACGCAAGCGATGCCTTTATGTATCCCCGCCGCTTGCGCTCAAATATGAGCTTCGGAGATCCCTATGGCGAACACAAAATCTGCCAAGAAAATGGTTCGGAAAATCGAACGCCGCACTGAGGTGAACAAGACCCGTCGGTCACGCATGCGTACCTACGTGCGTAAGGTTGAAGAAGCCATTGAAGCGGGTGATCAGGCAGCGGCGAAAGAAGCACTGCGCGTGGCTCAGCCTGAGATCATGCGTGCCGCTGGCAAGGGTATCATCCACAAGAATACGTCCGCCCGGAAAGTTTCGAGGCTTTCCAAACGTGTGAAGGCGATGGGCTGATATCCATCCTAGCCGCGGCCCGGCTGTCATATAAATCACATTTTACATATTCGCGTATTGGCCATCCGTTCCGGCGGTTTTCCATGTATTTACCGCTGTTCGTGAGCGGAGGAAGTTTCACGTAAGTGTGAAGTTGCCCGATTGGTGAAATGTACTGTCATTAATGGTGATTTTTGTGATCGGTCAAATATTTTGAATGGTAACAATGCGATGGTCTGGCGATTTTTTTTAAGAATATGGTCAACCCCAAAAACACGCTTTTTTGCAGCGAAATCCTGGTGGACATGATCGCCTCTTTGGCTAGTTTTATGATCGTTCTGTTGAGTACACCCTAGTAAATTTATTGTCCGCTTTGGAGAGTGGAAACGAGCCCTGAAAAAGAAGGCTCGAACCGGTATGGTGTGTTTGTGCAGAAGTGTTGAGACAACTGATATAGCTTCGAGAAAAAAATAAGGGGCGAAAAGATGGATCTACAAGATAGCCAAGAGAAGCAAGAGCAGATTGAATACGAAGATCCGGTAGACAGGGTCGAAGATGGCGAAAGAGGTGGGCAAGATATATGGGCCTTGGTTCAGCAAACGCTGTCTGAGGAAATGTCGGCTCGGGCTGACTATTATGACCGTTGGATTGCGCCGCTGAGATTTGTGGCTGAACATGAAGGTCGCGTGCTGATCGCCGCCAGAACGACTTTTGGGCGTTCCAGGGTCACGCCTGAAGATAAGAAACTCATTAACGGATCTTGGCTGAGACACGACGCACGCAAGCGCTCGACGGATGTGGTCTGCTGGCAAACCCTCGACCGGGATATCAAGGCTCTAATATCTAATCCGTGGGCTGAAGATCTCTCGGCCGGCGCGAAACTTCCTCCCAAAACTGGCGCTGCGGCAAAAGCCGAAACAAGTTTGATGGGGCCGAGCGTTATGCGGCTGGATACGCTGATCGTTGGGGACTCCAATAGTGTTGCGGCAACGACAGCGGAGCAGATTATCGAAGGCGACTCCCAGCCTGCATCAATTATCGCTATTAATGGAACCCAGGGTGTCGGCAAAACACACATCCTGAAGTCAATCGAGAAGAAACTGTCTGAGGTCGGTAACCGTAAGGTTGCCTATATCACCGCTGGTGAATTTCTGGTGGCTTATGTCGACGGAGCAAAGAACCGCGATACGCGGGCTCTAAAGAGCCGGGTTCGGGCGGCAGACATTGTTCTGTTCGATGACCTGCAGAACATCGCTGGCATGAAAGGCACGAACAGCGAGCTCGCTGCGACGCTTCGTGAAGTGACCGAGCGAGGGGGACTAGTGGTTGTAACGTCGGACGTCCCGCCGTCAGATCTCGACGGACTTTCCCAGCAGGTGCGCACGGTGCTACGCGGTGCAGCAAGCATTGAAGTTGAGATGCCCGATGAAGTGATGCGCTGGTCTATCGTTCGTCAGCGCGCAGATATGCTGAACCGGATGTGTGAGACGTTCGTTCTCGATGATGCGTTTTGCGATGCCATCGTTCAGCGCGTCTATGGGCCGGGCCGCGATTTGTGCGGGGCGCTGCTCACACTTTATGCCGATACGAAGTTCGGAAAGCTGGCTCCTACACTTGCGATGCTTGATGCTGCAATCGAGCGCCAGCAGGGTAAACCGAAACCTGTATCACTGAATCAGATCAAACTCGCGGTTGAGCAGGAACTCGATATCCCCCGTAAGGATCTGATTGGTCCGGGCCGCCATAAGTTCACCGCTCGGGCGCGAAGCATCGGCATGTATCTCAGCAGGAAGATGACATCTAAGTCCTACCCGCAAATCGGCATCGCCTATGGCAAACGCCACCACACTACGGTGTTGCATAATGTGGAGAAGGTGACGCGGTTGATCGGAAGCGATCTTGAACTCGCTGCTGATGTGGAGCGCGTGAAACAGGCTGCACAACGTTTATCTGCAACTTCGGCGAATTAGGACTTGCTTTTTCTCCAGTTTTGCCAAGTCTAACGGCCCGCTGGCGCGACTAGTGGGCCGATTCTGTCAGCGCTTTGTGCTGAACAGATTTATCCATAACCACTCTGATTGCTGGTTCCAGGGCAGAATCCAGCTAGTCTGAAGGGCCGAGACAATGAAGCTGACCCTCGAGCGTTCCAACTTACTTGATGCACTTTCGCACGTTCAAAACGTCGTCGAGCGACGGAATACTATTCCTATTCTATCGAATGTTTTGCTGACGGCGGATGGAGACGGCTTAAAGCTCACAGCGACGGACCTTGATATTGAAGCTGTGGATACCGCAGAGGCAAGCGTGTCGGACCCCGGCTCCGTGACGGCTCCCGCACACACATTATTCGATCTTGTCAGGAAGCTGCCTTCAGGAGCTGAGGTCTCCCTGGAATTCATGGCCGAAAACCAGCGCCTTGCCATCAAGTCGGGCCGCACGGACTTTGCATTGCCAACTCTGCCGGCATCTGATTTTCAGACGATGCAGGATGACGTCGACGGCACCAAGTTCGCGATTGACGCCGAGGCGCTTCGCCGCCTGATCGATAAGACACGATTTGCAATTTCGACCGAGGAAACGCGCTATTATTTAAACGGTGTGTATCTCCACAGCACCGATGGGGATGACGGAAAAGTACTCCGTGCTGTGGCTACGGACGGCCACCGACTTGCCCTTGCTGA
Organism: Pseudomonadota bacterium; assembly: GCA_039196965.1. Lineage (GTDB taxonomy): Bacteria > Pseudomonadota > Alphaproteobacteria > Caulobacterales > Hyphomonadaceae > CALLCD01. Next base: position 52,051 of record JBCCUK010000002.1, read on the forward strand.
GGCATCAGCTCCGGCTGGAGCGGAAGCCCTTTCAGGTGTTATCATACCTCGCAAAGCCATTGGGGAAGTCCGCAGACTGATCGATGGTCTTGATGCTGATATCGGCATTGAAGTGTCGGATGCGAAGATCGTGTTCCGCGCGGGCCGGGCTGTTCTCACATCGAAACTGATAGATGGTTCGTTCCCGGACTATGCGCGAGTGATACCCCAGGGCAATGACAAGAAGCTGACGATCAACAACAAGGCGTTTGAGGCGGCTGTAGACCGGGTCGCCACCGTTTCGGCGGAACGCTCGCGTTCGGTGAAAATGAGCCTTGACGATGACAAGCTGACGCTTGCCGTCAACCATGCCGAGACAGGGCAGGGCAATGAGGAGCTGGAAGCGTCCTACGGTTCGGAAGCCATGGAAGTCGGCTTCAATGCCAAATACCTGCTCGATATTGCAGGACAGGTTGAAGCCGACGAGGCCGAGTTCCTGTTCAATGACCCGGCATCCCCGGCGCTCGTACTTGATCCGGGCGATCCAGCCGCGCGCTATGTTCTGATGCCGCTTAGGGTCTAAGCTCGCGAATGACCGCACTGATCCGGCTGCGGCTCACCAATTATCGGAACTACGAAGCGCTCGACCTTGCTTTGGATGGGCGGCACGTCTGTCTTTTTGGGGCCAACGGTGCGGGGAAAACGAACTTGCTGGAAGCTGTTTCCCAGTTTGGGCCGGGACGCAGCTTGAGGAGCGTTCCCTTGCCGGAGATAGCTCGCCAGGACGGACCACCAGTCTGGACGCTCTCGGCTGAGCTTGATGATGGCCGCCGGATTGGTGTTGGCCTCGATCAAGGAGGTGGTGGAAACAAACGTGTTGTTCGCATCGATGGCGCACCGGCAAGTGCAGGAGATCTTGCAGATCTGATGCGTATCGTTTGGCTCGTTCCAGCGATGGACAGTGTTTTCCGCGGAGGGGCGTCGGAGCGGCGGCGGTTCTTTGATCGTCAGGTTATGGCCCATCGGCCGGCCCATGGCCGCGCATCGGCGGCATACGAAAAAGCGATGCGCGATCGCAATGCTCTCCTCGAGCAGGGCCGCGTCGACCCTGCCTGGGCCGATGCTGTGGAGGCTCGCATGGCTGAACATGGGGCGGAGATCATGATCAACCGGGCCGAAGTGCTGGCTCGGCTTCAGGACGCCGTCGACAGCAGGCCGGAGGGACACTTCCCGAAAGCCGATCTGGCATTGGAGGGAGACGATACAATGGTTGCCTCGGTAGGTGCCATGCCTGGTGAACTCTCAGACCGGCTTGCCTCTGCCCTAAGCGAAGGGCGCTGGCGCGACAAAGGGGCGGGACGTACGCTCTCAGGGCCTCACAGAGCTGATCTTGCGGTTATCCACCGGCCTACCGGCGCACCGGCAGGACAGGCCTCTACCGGCCAGCAGAAGGCTTTGCTGATAGGTTTGATCCTCGCATCCGCAAGAGCCTTGTCGGAACGCACTGATGGGCCGAAACCTTTAATTCTTCTGGACGAGGCGGCTGCCCATCTCGACGCGGACCGACGGGCCGCGCTCTTCGATGAATTGTCCGATCTGGGCGGTCAGGCATGGTTGACCGGAACCGAAGCTTTCCTGTTTGAGGCATTTGGCGACCGGGCCGTGTTGGTAGAAGTAAACGAGGGCTCAGCCGCCTTGATTGAATAGAGATTTGGACGTCGATTCAGGGGCCGATTTACGCCTGTTTTGCCATAATTTTCCCCTAAAAATGGGGGGCGGATGACAGGATTTCTGGCAGCTCCAAATCAGCCCATATAAGTTCATATTTTTCAATGTATTAGGGGTGATAAAAATCTGCCCCGAATCATTGGCAAAGAGGGGCAAAATCGCCTATAAATCAGGTAGATAATACAGATTGGACGTCCCCCATGTCAGACGAGAACGCGCAGCCTGAGAATGGCGATTACAAAGCCGATTCCATTAAGGTCCTGAAGGGGCTGGAAGCCGTTCGTAAACGCCCCGGAATGTATATCGGTGATACCGATGATGGATCGGGTCTTCACCACATGGTTTATGAGGTCGTCGACAATGCGATCGATGAGGCACTTGCTGGCCATGCCGATGAAGTTCGCGTCACTCTATATGCGGATGGGTCGGCTGAAATCTCCGATAATGGTCGGGGTATACCGGTCGGCATGCACCCCACTGAGGGGCGGTCTGCGGCTGAAGTGATCATGACTGAACTCCACGCTGGCGGGAAGTTCGACCAGAATTCCTATAAGGTGTCCGGCGGCCTGCACGGGGTGGGTGTCTCAGTTGTGAATGCGCTCTCTGATTGGCTGGATCTCACCATCCACCGCGATGGCAAGGAGCATCGTTGCCGCTTTGTAGAGGGTGGACGCACGGAAGCCCCGCTGAAGGAGGTTGGCGATAGTCCCATGCGGCCCGACGGTTCCGGGCCCTATACAGGGACCACTGTGCGCTTTCTGGCGTCCAGCCAGACTTTCACGATGACGGTTTATGACCGGAAAACGTTGGAACACCGTCTGCGGGAGCTCGCATTCCTGAATTCAGGGGTGAAAATCATCTTCCGTGATGAACGGGAAGCGGACGCATGGGAAACCGAGTTTGAATATGCCGGGGGTGTAAAGGCATTTGTCGAACACATTGACCGTCAGAAAAACGCCCTGATTTCAGAGCCGATTTACGCTATGGCCGAAAAGGACGGCATCACGGTGGAAGCATCCCTCCAATGGAATGATAGCTACCATGAGAATGTGCTCTGCTTTACAAACAATATTCCCCAGCGCGACGGTGGTACGCACCTTGCCGGTTTTCGCGGCGCACTAACGAGGATCGTCAACAAATATGCGTCTGAGTCTGGTGCTGCGAAGAGAGAGAAGGTCTCCATCACCGGCGACGATGCCCGTGAGGGGCTCACCTGTGTACTTTCGGTGAAAGTGCCCGATCCGAAATTCAGTTCTCAGACGAAAGACAAGCTCGTCTCCTCTGAAGTGCGTCCGGTTGTGGAAAGCCTGATGAGTGAGAAGCTCGGTGAGTGGTTTGAAGAGAACCCGAAAGACGCTCAAAATATCATGACGAAGATTGTTGAGGCGGCTGCGGCGCGGGAAGCGGCGCGGAAGGCTCGCGAGCTAACACGCAGAAAGACAGCGCTCGATATTACGTCACTGCCCGGCAAGTTGGCGGATTGCCAAGAGAAGGATCCTGCCAAATCCGAACTCTTCATAGTGGAGGGTGATTCTGCGGGCGGGTCTGCCAAGCAGGGGCGGGACCGGACCAATCAGGCCATTCTGCCACTGCGCGGAAAAATCCTGAACGTTGAGCGGGCCCGTTTCGACAAGATGTTGTCCTCCGATCAGGTTGGTACACTGATTACTGCACTTGGCGCAGGCATTGGGCGGGACGATTTTGATATCGAGAAGCTGCGCTACCACAAGATCATTATCATGACGGATGCGGACGTGGACGGCGCACACATCCGGACGCTGCTATTGACCTTCTTTTATCGTCAGATGCCGGAGGTTGTCGAGAAGGGCTATCTCTACATTGCGCAGCCGCCTCTTTATAAGGTCTCGCGTGGAAAGTCCGAACGCTATCTCAAGGATGATCCGGAAATGGATGCCTATCTGATTGAGGAAGGCACCAGCGGCGAAGTCCTGGTTCTGGAAGACGGCACGCAGATCGGGGGAGAGGATCTACGGGATAGGGTGCGCGAAGCGGCCTTGTTCAAACAGGCCATGTGGCGGCTGACCTTGCGGGCACCGGTGTTTCTTATAGAACATGCGGCGATCGCGGGTGCCCTGAAGGCCGGTGCCGGCGATGCTGAAGCCGAAGCTACCGCCGAGAGGCTGAACAGGATCGCTGAGGAAAGCGAAGACACATGGACAGGCCGTTTTGAAGAGGGTGTTTTGATCCTTGAACGGAAAGTTCGCGGTGTTGACGAGCGGGTCGTTCTCGACGCGGCGCTGCTCGCCAGTCAGGATGCGGTGCGCCTTGCAGAACGCGCTGCGGGGATTGCTGACCTTTATCAGAAGCCTTCATCCTTGCGCCATGAGAAAGATGGTGAGGTAGATGTGATGGGGCCGACGAGCTTGTTCGATGCTGTGCTTGAATCTGGTCGAAAAGGCCTCAAAATACAGCGTTATAAGGGGTTGGGCGAAATGAATGCCGATCAGCTATGGGAGACCACGCTGGACGCCAATGCTCGTACGCTTTTGCAGGTTAAGGTCGATCATGCCGATGAGGCGGACGATATGTTCTCGCGTCTGATGGGCGACATTGTTGAGCCGCGCCGGGACTTTATTCAGGAGAACGCCCTGGAGGCCGAAGTAGACGCTTAGGCTTAGGACCGTCCGAAGGCATTCTTACTCAAACCTTTAATCCCTTTGGGGCGATCCCTTCCAATTCAGCCAACCGTTCAGGCGGGGCTGGTATCACCTTGCGAGTATTCAGATCGAAGGTAACCGTGGTCGCCTCCGTCGTCATCAATGCCGCGCCTGTGGCAGGGTCCATAATCCAGTGAACGAGTTTGTGGGTTTTCTCATTGGCGTCGGCAAAAGATGAGTAGATCTCAAATGTGTCGCCTGCCCGTGGCCATCTGCGATAAACGAGGCGGTACTCCAGCACCGCCGCACCCATCCTCGCCCCCTCGGAAGAGGCGGCCACATTTTCCCGCCAGTCATAAAGGAGGTTCGGTACGCTGTCTGAGATGCGGCCCATAAACCATTCAGTCGACATGCGGCCATGGACATCACAATGGTTATAAGGGACGGAGCCGGTCCCAACGCAGGGAACGCCCTTTGACTTTGCAAAATCAATTGAGGCGTCTTTTGCAGAGATGATCTCTCCTTTGGGATCGATCGAGCGCGGTGCCATTTTTTCAGGTGGCGTATCTGCCAGACCTTCAAGCGCCTGGCGACTTCTCGCGCTCCATGGGAACGGTTTGCCGGATTTGGCTTCGACATGGGCAATACGGGTCCGCACGGCTGCTGAGGGTGTGCCGTCCCCGTGATAGAGTCCTTGGAAAACGGTCGCGCTATCATCTTCGATGTCGACAATACAAGCGTCCATTCTGAGCGGTCTGCCTGGTCTCACCTCGCGCATGAACCGAATATGCTGGTCGACCGGCAAGAGCGTGGAAGGGGTGTTGTCCCGAAAGGCATGGGGCATCTCTATATGGTGGGCCAGCACGCCGATGCCCTCCATGGCCTTCTGTACATAGAGCCGCACATTCATGTGCCCCATCTCATCGCAATCCCAGGTATTCGCAGATCCCTGCCAGACGGTGATCACGGCCGGCTCCTCCCCATTATTGATGTGATTTTAGCGACTTCAGGCCACCACGCATTTTCTACATGTGCCGGTGGCCTCGACGATTGCACGGCCCAATTTAAAGCCGGCCGCCTTGGTCTCGGCCTTGAGCGCTTTTTCTGTCGACACCCCATGCAGCTCTTCTGCAACGCCGCAGGCATCGCATATGAGAAAAATGGCTGAATGATTGTGACTTGCATGGCCGCAAGCGACATAGGCATTCAAGCTTTCTATCTTGTGAGCAAGTCCCGCTTCCTGAAGAAAGTCGAGCGCACGGTAGATTGTCGGCGGCTTTGCCGATCCTTCGCCATCCAGGCGATCGAGGAGATCGTAGGCTTTGGCGGGCTCTGGCGATTCCAGAAGCAGGCGCAGCACCTTTTTCCGAATGCGCGTCATCTTCTGACCGCGTTTGTTCGCGAGCTTTTCAGCTTCGGCAAGGGCGCTTTCGGCTTCTTCAGGTGTGCAAGGACGGTATACCTCGGCATGCGTATGGGCGTCTGACTCTGCCATAGATTGATTGTCGGTGTTTTCAGGTGATTTGTGAACCCCTTGAAATGGCTACCGCTTGGATGCGGCCACCTTAATAAGTTGCAATCAACCGTTAACTGATTTGCGCCATCATTGCCTCACAAGCTGATGGATTGCCGCTATGCCTTTAAAATTGACCCTGAAGCCCGGAGAGACTTTCATTCTGAATGGGGCGGTTGTGCGCAATGGCGATCGGCGGGTCACTTTGCTTCTTGAAAATCAGGCGCGCATTCTACGCGAGAAAGACATCATGCAGCCAGAAGAGGCAACAACGCCGACGCGAAGGGCCTATTTTTCCATCATGCAAATGTATCTTGTCGGTGAAAGCGAGGGGCCGGCCTATGACCGGACCGTACGCGCCCTTGCTGATTTATTGGCCGTTACGCCGTCCTCGGAAGTACGCGACATCATAAGCGAGATCTCCGCAGCTGTCTCGGCAGGCGAGCTTTATAAAGGCCTCGCCAAGTGTCGAAAACTCGTGCAGCGAGAGGATGCAACCTCCGTGGACAGGGAAGCAAGCTGATGGCTGTCCGGCGTCTCACAGCTCCTGAGTGCGCCGAACCTGTCTCCCTAGCGGCTGGCATTGCTCGCCTGGAAAGTGGCGGCCAGAGAACTGGCCTCATCGTTGAATTGGGTCACGGCCATAAGGCAATGGCAGATGGCCCCATGGGACAGGCTGGTCTCCTGCAACGCCTCGTTGGACACCGCTTGATTGCAGCATTCGCTGCGGATACGCCGAATGGCCTGGTGGCATTGCCAAAACGCATAGCTGATGTGACGCCGCAAGCGCGTGAACTGCTCGACTTGGCGAGACCTTTGCGCTAACTGGCGATTATTGCCTCGGCAATTTCCAATCAATTTAGGGACAAATCCGATGGACGGGACAATCTTGTCGTTGTTCGCAGCGAGTTTTGTGACATTTTTCGTGTTGATAGACGCTCCAGGTGTCGCACCTATTTTTGCTTCACTGACAGCGCAAGGCAGCGCTGCCTATCGCCGTCGCATGGCGGTTCGCGCAACCATTGTGGCGGCGACGATCATTTATGCCTTTGCCTTTGGAGGTGCATGGCTGCTTAACGCGATGCATATCTCCATCGATGCTTTCCGCGCAGCAGGGGGTGTTCTCCTGTTTCTCATTGCCCTCGACATGGTGTTCGAAAAGCGGACGGAAAGACGGGAGAACCGGGCCGAAGAGGTGCTTGCTGACGAAGATGGCCCAGAAGATGACGTGTCGGTTTTCCCAATCGGGATTCCAATGATTGCGGGTCCGGGAACGATCGCCACGGCCATGCTGTACATGTCAAATTCTGCGAGCCTGGTAGAGAAAGGTGTTGTACTCGCCGCGCTGGCCGCGAACTTGTTGCTTTGTATGTTTATTTTTCTGGCGGCGGGGCCATTTGTCCGGCTGCTTGGTGATAGTTTCGTGGCTGCGCTGACAAGGATTTTGGGCGTTATACTGGCAGCCTTGTCCGTTCAGCTCCTGATAGATGGTATTAAAGGAGCATTTGGCCTGGCGTAAGAACCCCAGCCTATAGGATTGCCGTTACTGACCGTCCAAACATCATTCTGAGCGTTGAAGACATAACCACGAGGATAAGAGCAACGCTGGCGGCAGCAAGCGCCATGAAAAGCAGAATTGTTCTTTGAGACCAGCGGAAACTCACCCCTCCAAGGGAAAGCGTTTTGGCACCGATGACTGTTGTCAGAGCAACAGAGCGATCTCCTCCAGCCTCTGCAATAAGCCTCGCCTTGCTGACATCACGAGCTGACTTTGCGTGTTCCAGCAGTGAGAGGGCACCCAGAGGGCCGGTTACGTCCACCAGCCGACCAATCTGATTGAGCTCCATTGTGAGCCGCGACGCGGCACTGGCATCTATACTGTTCGAAAATGCTTCTCTCACCCGCATGGCCTGAACATTCGGTGTCGAAATTTCCGCAAATGCATTGTCGAGTTCAAATTCGAGTACGTCGTTTTTGAATACGGCATCTATTTTGTTTTCAAGGTTGCTCGCATACCCCTGATCCAAACGGCGGGCTTTGAGAGATGTTTTGAGAACTGAAGCTGCCTGCTGGAGGCGAGTTTGTGATACGCCAATCGCTTCCGGATCAGCGGCCATAGCAAGACCTGTCAGCTTAAGCTGCGTTGTGTGTCGGCGATCGCCGCGCAGCCATGCTCTTGAATTGTTTGCCAGGTCCTGTGGGGTTCCAAGAACATTGAAGTCGGTTGAGCGTGTCATGTGCTCAATTGGCGTTAGCGCGACCGGTTCTATAAGGCCTGGAAAGTTCATGTTGCTCGCCTGCGTACTTGGCAATTCGGCACTAACGGTTTCCGCGCTTGCAGTTATCAACTCGATACCTTTTGGGCGTGCGGATTTCAGGTATCCATTGCGCACTTCGTTCGGCAGGAAAAGCAATGCTGCCCGCAGGAGACGCTGGTCTGCAGATCCAGCCGGCTCATCGCTTGCTGCTGCGCGAATAGCCCTTGCATCATCTCTGTTCAGAAGTTGTGGGGCAGCTAACAAGAACCCTCTGGCTGCCGGAGTATTCTTCGCGGCCAGTTGGACATCCACCAGAGCCGCCCAATTTGCGCGAGCGCTGTTGCTGGCGGGGGCGAGTGTCACAAACGTCTTGTCTATCGCCCTTCGTGTATCGTCAATCAGCTCTGCGGTAGGTGCACCATGCTCACCACTGTCATTCAACACCCCGGAAAGCACCTGCACGGAGAAGATGGGAATTAGAAATAATAGGACGTTGAAAACCACGGCGGGAAGCGAACCGGTATGATAACCGGGCTGGTTCCGAACTAGACTCATTAAATTTACCAATTGTGGGACAACGACTCTACGTATCCCTAAAGTCTAGAACGGCCTTCGAAAATCAAGTGAACAATTCACGTTCAAGGAATTGAAATTGCAAAAAAAGCAGTTGATCTGCCAAAACTTGCATAACTCTCGAAGAACTGGGGGTAAATTACAGTGACAAAAGCAGTTTTCGACCCATTTCCATCATTGTGGCGGCGCACGCTACGAGATATAGAGCTGACGTGACTGAGAGGTGTACAGAACATGACTGATCACTTTGACGAACGCTGCGCGCCATCAGCTAACGAAGAGTTCATGAATTCTCGGCAGCTTGAATATTTCCGAATGAAGCTGGAAGCTTGGAAAGATGATATCCTTGTTGGGTCCAAATCGACTTTAAACAACCTTCAAGAAGATAGTGCTTCCCTTCCAGATATTGTCGATCGGGCATCTGCTGAGAGTGATAAGGCCCTTGAGTTACGCACTCGGGATCGCCAACGGAAACTGATATCCAAAATTGATGCGGCGCTTCGGCGCATTGATGAAGGCACCTATGGATACTGCGATGAGACGGGCGAGCCAATATCACTGAAACGGCTCGAAGCGCGACCTACAGCCACTTTAAGCTTGGAAGCGCAGGAGCGGCACGAGCGGCGTGAGCGCACGCTCCGCGACGACTAGCTTTTTCGGGGAAGTAGTAGCGGTTTGTTCAGAACCGCTACCCACCATCATCCAACGCCCGGCGTTTTCTCACCGGTGCATTTGGGTAACTATAAGCGTGTTTGCTAAACAGCACTTTACCGAGGCCTTTCTGAAGTCTTTCCGAAGCAATTTGAGCGTTAAGAGCAATGCGGCTTTTGTTAACTATTTACCTGCGTGTGGGAAATTCCTAACCATTCGTTAACCGCGTGCCGGCAAAGCTTGCTCAGTTTGAATTTAAGGATGCCGGTATGTCGGCAAAACCGAAACTGATCGCTGACGAGCTTGATGCCTCCTCAAAAGAGGCAGGTGAACTGAAATTGCCGAGCTCTCGAGGTGTCTTGACAGCGGCCGAGATCGAGATGCTCTTGCGCCCCGATCTTCCAGACGAAATTGAGTCCGAACCCGCTGATGTTTCCGAGCGGGCCATCGATCAATTCGAAACTGCAGAAGTTGATGTGCTTCAGGAGCAGGCCATCCAGCTGGCAGCTAAGCTGACCCTTGCGGCCCGCAAAAACTGCAACATTGAAGTGATATTTGCTCCGAGCCGCGTTCACTCCTGCGATTTCAACCGGACGATCGTCTCGGCTAACCGAGAGATGTTGTTTCTTATGATGCAACGGAATGATGGCATCATAAGCGCCGTTCTCGGTCTCGACAAAGCGCTTGCGGCTGCGTTGATCGACAAACTTTACGGAGGCAATGTTGCTGAGGGTTTATCTGCGAAAGACCGACCTCGAGATTTTTCGGCATTAGACAAACGCATCCTCCAGGATGTGCTGGACCCGATTACTAGATACCTCGACCCCGAACTGAAAATTGGGTTCATCGAGACGGATTCGGAAGCCGCATCGGCTCTAGTCGCGCCGGGAGATGCCATGATGGCGGATCTGACTTGTAATGTCGGAATGCAAACGGGTCGCGCGCTGTTTGCCAAAGCACACGATGTGGAAGAGGAGCCGAGGGCTGCAATGGCCAACGGATCTTTTGATAAAATGCAGACAGTGCTGATTGCACGAATTGCCAGTCTTGAGGTTCCTGTGAGCCGCCTGGCTAATCTTAAGGCAGGCTCAACGCTGCTTCTCGGACTTCCGACCAATCAGAAAGTCGAACTATTGTCCGGATCGCGTTCCGGGCCGGTTGTGGCAGAGGGGGATGTGGGCCGAAAGGGCAACCGGATGGCGGTGCGGCTGAGTGAGCGGAGCAGGTGAACCATCTGCCGATGTCACCCCGGTGCCCGTGTTTTAAGTGCAAGGGCGTGAAGCTCGCCGCCCATCTTTCCCCTGAGCGCCTTGTAAACAAGCTGGTGCTGAGCGACCCGTGACAGCCCTGCGAACTGGGAACTGACAATCTCCGCTTGCCAGTGATTGTCATCGCCCGCGAGGTCGGTGAGTTGGATCTCGGCTTCCGGGAATGCCTCTGTCAAAAAACTCTCAAGCGTCTCGCGACTCATGGCCATTGCTTCTCTCCTCTTATCTGATGGCCCAATAGGCTTTGTTAGGATCGCAAATCAAGACGGTCAGGGTGTTGCTATTTGTCTTGATCCCGTGGAACACCCACGATGACACTGCAACTGCAAAAGTAATATGCCATGCGCAATTTTATTATCGCACTCCTTCTCTGTTCTTGCGCTAGCACTGAAACGGAGCGTCCCAATAAAGACAAGGCAGGTCTTGTCACCGATCCTATGGAGATCACGCGGATACTTGCCGCCGACGATATGGAAGGGCGAGAAACCGGAACAGCAGGGGGACTGAAAGCTCGGGAGTGGCTGCTTGAACAAATGCAAGCGCGGTCATTCGAAACGCTGGATGGAGACTATCGGCAAAGTTTTGAGTTCCCGCTGAAGAACGGGGAAGATCTGGAGGGTATCAATCTGGTCGGCCTTATAAGGGGCACAGGTGCTAAGTCTGGCCCCGTCATGGTTGTGACGGCACATTACGATCATGTCGGCATCAAGAGCAAAGAGATCTACAATGGAGCGGATGACAATGCCTCCGGTGTGGCTGGCGCGCTCGCTATTGCCGACCATTTTTTTGACAATCCGCCTACCCATGATGTGATCATCGCCTTTCTGGATGCCGAGGAGAAAGGGTTGTGGGGTGCGAGGGCTTTTCTTGGGGATAAGGTTATTGATCCAGAGCAAATTGGCCTCAACCTAAATCTCGATATGATCTCGAAGAATAACAGAGATGAGATTTATGCTGCGGGCACCTATCACACACCAGCCTTGGTGCCGCTGATCGACCGCGTTGCTGCCGCGGCCCCTATCATAGTCATGATCGGGCACGACCGCCCAGAGATGGGGGGTGATGACTGGACTTTTCAGTCAGATCACGGACCTTTCCATCGTGCTGGTATTCCATTCATATATTTTGGAGTGGAAGACCACGCTGAGTATCATAGACCGACCGATGATTATCAGACGATACCGGAAGATTTTTTTCGGGGCTCTGTAAAGACAGTTGTCCTTGCCGCCGAGATCTTCGATGAAGAGCTTGAGCGTATTTGGCAAAGTGCGAGTCGAGACTAGCCCGGTTTCCATAGGCTGTAGGCCAGGCGATCAGATAATGTTGAACCGTTTGAATATCGCTTGCCAGGCAGTTTTGAAACCGGGCAACACAGGTGCCACTGTGGTCATCAGATCCTGACCTGATTTTACAATGCCTTTTTGTGTGCGCATGTCGGAAAAACCGGGCGTTCGTTTCACACGATTGAAGAGCGTGTTCGGATCTCCGCCGAGCGCCAGATATAGTTTGATCTTGGCGTCATTGTTGAATACGAAGCATCCGCCTAGCGTCTCACTTGGTATCGGAAGAGGTCGGTTTAATGCAAGGTATCTCCAAAGATCGTCCGCATAGCTAAACGCCTTCAGGCTCACATCATCTTGTCCATCATCCGCGGCGCAATCGTGAACGGATGCCGACACCAGTCCATACGCTATGAGGTGACCAAGCTTCCTGATTACCTCGGTCCTGGATCCAAGCATATCCGTCGCTTGCTTGATAATGTCTCTAATCCGGTGGGGTCCGGTGCCTATCAGCGAAGCGAGCTGTGAATAGGCTTCGCCTGTAAGGTCAATTGGAGATCCGCTATTTTTCACCTGCAATGCGGTGCTCAAATTGTCAGTAAGCGAGCTTACGTAGAGATTCGAAACACCACCATCCGCAAACACTTCCTCAGGTTCACGGGCTACGCCGCTGCGGGCGAATATATCTATACGGACGGGCTCCTTGGTGAGCGTTTGAATGAGTGGCTGCGATCCTATCCAGTCGCTGCTGAAATCAAATTGCGTCATGACTGCTTCCGATACGAAGCCTTCTGGAAGCATTTGAGCAAGATTTGCCGAGGCCGCGAATTCGAGATCATTTTCTTCCGCCATGTCGGAAAAATCCTCGAAACTGAGAGTTGTTGCCGATTGGAAGAAGTCATGCACCACATAATCAGGATCGATTTTGAAGCGAGCATGGATCGACTGATATTGCGGACCGAGTTGCGGATATATACCAATTTTTGAATTATATAGCTTCTCAAAGCGCTTAAAAGCTTCTGTCGCGCCTTCTTTCGAGCTTTGCTGGCCCCGCGGTGTTAGCATGGCAAGGATGCCTGGCGCACACCTCCCCAATCCTGCGATAGGTGCAGCTGTGTAATGCGTAGCAAGAAGACCCTTATCGCTTAACAGCTTTGCCGCGTTTTTAAGGGCTATGCGTTGGAGTTTTAAAGGGATCCAGCTGAGTACACCCATCATAGTTATGAAGTCACAGGGCGGCAGGTTCAGCGGATCGAGATCCCTAAGGTCACCTTGCATGATCTCGATGTTCGAAAGGTCCAGCTCTTTTGCGCGCTCTTTTGCCCGTTCAACGTGGGATGGATTTATATCGACGGCGTAGAAACGAGCCTGGGGATAGCATTTTGCCATCAGGCATACAGTTTCACCTGGACCACATGCTAAATCGCAATAAACAAATGGATCTTATAGGTTTACAGAATCAAAGCCTCGAAGCGCTGCGGCAAAAGCAAGATCCTTCGGGGTCGCCTGGCTCCAGAACATGGCCGGATAATCGACTGCGGTAGTGTATTTTCTTTCAGCGGTAGCGTGTTTCGCCATAGTGGAAACTCCGAGGGTAGAACTTGAAAACTGTCATAATCAAAGGAAACTGATTTCCCTTCAGCACTTGCAAAGTCAACTCCCCATCTTGGTTCATTGCAGCTCCGACTGACACAAATGCGCAAAGTACCCGGCCATCATGCTTCGGGGCTCATAAGGTCTTGCAAATCCGTATCAATTGTCGTCGAGGTGCGCGGATTAGCTATTGCGTACAAAAAAGGCCGAGACACATGCATTTCAGCTCCTTTGAGAATATGCAGAAATGCTTTGATCGATATGTTTGGGGAAGCCACCTAATTGAGAGAAAAGGTGCAAAAGTTCTAGACGTCGGCGGGGCTGACGTGAACGGCAGTTATTCCGAACTTTTTCCAAAGAAAACATTTCAGTATTTGGGAGTGGACCTCAATTCGGGGCCTGGAATTTCCATGATTTTGGATGACCCTAATCGGTTCCCGCTGCAGGATAAGTCAATTGATCTTGTGATTTCCGGGCAGATGCTTGAGCACTGCGCGAATTTCTGGCTCGTCTTTACCGAAATGGTGCGGGTGGTGAAGGATGATGGATACATCTTCCTGATCGCTCCTTCGGCGGGTCCGATACATCGTTACCCCGTTGACTGTTATAGATTTTACCCTGATTCTTTCCAAGCGCTGGCAGACTATGCAGGCTGCCACCTTATAGATTGCTGGCGAGATCAGAGAGGTCCTTGGAAGGATTTGGTGGGTGTGTTTAGCCGGACGCCCCAGCCGCGGGTTGCCCGCTCTTCCAGAGTGTATCCATTCGCGGACCAATACAACGCTGTTCAAGCGTCTCGCGACACCGAGACAGATATCGAGGATGGCGCAACGTTAGGGCGATTGCAGGCGCTGCAACACTTGCACAATCAACTTAGGCCAGAGAATTATCTCGAGCTCGGCGTTCGCGATGGCGCGAGTCTTGCTCTTGCAACATGCTCTGCGGTCGGGGTCGCGCCGGTATCCGACGTGTCCGCGGACCTTGGCCGCCAGACGAAAATCGTCACAGAAGCAAGCGATCAGTTTTTCGAGGACGGAAGTGATCCCATCCTTAAGGCACAGCCGGATCTCGTTTTGCTCGATGGCATGCATCTTCTCGAAAACGCCCTTCGCGACTTCATGCAGGCTGAACAGATCTGCCATGACAGCAGTCTGATTGTAATTGATGGCATCTTGCCCTGCACGCCATCAGATGCCGCCCGCAAGGCCAATAAGGAGACGAAGAACTGGACCGGTGATGTCTGGAAGCTGATTGGCCTCCTGAAGACGTGGCGCCCGGATCTTCGCCTTGATCTTCTTGACGTCGAACCATCTGGGCTTTTGCTGGTCAGCAAATTGAATCCAAAAAGCAGGGTGCTCTGGGAGCAGTACAATCCGCTCACCCGTAAAATGGCCAATAGCGATTTCGGAGCCCCGCCGCCTGATATCCTTGCGAGGGAAAATGCGATTTTCCTATCCGATGACTCGATTTCGGAGCTTCTGGAGACGCTGAAAGCCAAAAAACCAGAAGCTTCCGTTTCCATTGCCAACAATCATCAAGCGCCTTCAGGAACCTCTATCAGCCAGAGCAAACCGAAAATCTCCGTTGTCGTCATTTCGTACAATATGAAGCGGGAGCTCCCGCGAACACTTCAAACTCTGTCTGCATCTAACCAAGGCTTCGACGATGAAGACGATGTCGAAATCATTCTCGTCGACAATGGGTCGACGGACGGCATTGATTTGCAGGCTCTGCAAAATGATATGCCCAGTCTAAAAGTTCATGCATTCGATTCCGGATCGTCATCGCCAGTGGAGGCAATCAATTTTGGTCTTGCCAAAGCAAGGGCAGGGCTTCAGGGGGTCATGATCGATGGCGCACGCATGGCAAGCCCCGGTCTGTTATCCACTGCGATCGAAGCGGCGTCGCTTCACCCCAGGGCCGTGATCGGCACGATTGCCTTTCATCTCGGGCCAAAAGTGCAGATGCAGTCCGTTCTCGAAGGGTACAATCAGGACGTCGAAGATGAACTGCTCTCCGGCATTGACTGGCTGCAGGATGGATATCGGCTTTTCGACATATCCTGTCTCGCTGGATCGTCTGCCAAAGGTTGGTTATCGGTGCCTGCAGAGACCAATGCACTGTTTATGAAGAAAGACCTCTGGGCGGAGCTCGGCGGATATGATCCTATCTTTCAAAGCCCCGGCGGCGGATATGTGAATCTCGATACGTGGAAGCGGGCGTGCGAGCTTTCGGAGGCCCAGGTGATCATGTTGCTGGGTGAGGCAACCTTTCATCAGGTTCATGGCGGCGTGGCGACAAACGCTGTGGTTCCTGCGGGTGAAAAACGCCCCGGCCAAATCTTCAAAGAGGAGTACAGGATGTTTCGGGGAAGGGACTATGCGCCGCCTAAGGTAAGCGCGCTGTTCCATGGACGGTTTGGAGGGCGAAAACCGCCATCTTCTACCCCTGATGATTAAGTAGAATCACGTATACGATTTACACAATGCGTCTAAAGACGCTCCGCCGTCTGACAAAATTCGCCTGCCTAGTCTATCTCAAAATCTGCGCAACGGTCTCGGGTGTCGGTGGTGATTCGATCCTGCGAAGTGAATGTGATGATTAAATTATTGGCGGTGTGACGCAGGCATGACAAATGTCTTTACGGTTCGTTAACGGACGGAAAACGCCTATCATCATTGAGTTTTTTGCCCAATTGAACGCATTGGTAGAGCTGTGACTGTGTCCTGCCTGCTACGCGCACTGCACGAACTTCATTTTTCCGCCTCACAGTTGGTTGACACCTGCGTGAGGCTCTGTTTTTCATGCATTGATCACGGGGAGAGGGTATAGGCACTCGCCCAGTGAGCGAAGTGTAAACCTAGGGGGCCAGGCGAAGCTGGGTGTCCCTGACAAATTGGACAATTTAACAGGGAGTTCCCATATGTCCTTCAAGAAACTTGCCGTAGCAGCTTCTGCTACCGCTCTTCTCGCTGGCTATGCGAGTGCGCAGACTTTCTCTACTGACGCTACGGTGGATATTGCTAATGAGTTGAGTTTTGACAACGGTGCAGTAGAAGGTGATCTTCCTGCCGTTGACCTAACAGGAATTGCTCTTAGCGTGGGCGATTTCAACGTTCAGTATACAATTTCAGGTTCGGCTGTAGTTGACTCTTCAGCGCTGGCGGCTGGAGACCTGACACTAACAGGCACAGGCGTGATTAGCCCGTCTACACCATCCATCGGTGGTGAGAACAACGTGATCACATTTCCAATTGCGGTCACCACGGCTGTGGTTGCTGCAGATGTTTTTGCGGCAATGTTGCCGGTAACAGTAACTGATTGCGACGCACCTATAACCGTGTCCGTTACAGTTTTGGACTCGGCGGGTACTGGAACCGTTGTGCCTATGCAAACTCTTGAGGCAAGTGCAGCGCTCGACGCTTTGTCGGCCGACGTGGACGCAGGTGATGATGTAGCAGATCTCGCTGAATGTTTCAGCGCTATCGAAGGGATTATTCTTTCCGACACCGTAGATGAGTTGGATGCTCTGATGTTTACGGCTGGGCAAGACTCTCAGCTGTCGCTCGAAAGCGACTTCGAAGAGTTCCTTGCAGGTGCTGATGACAGCGTAGCTGAAGCAGAGATTGCCCGTATCGTTGCGGTTTTCCCTCCGGCTGCCAATGGCAGTGTATCCGTTGGTGCGGATCTTTTGGTTGGATCCGCTGCTAGCACTGCAACTGTGACGTCGGTAGACTTTACCGCAACACTTACTGATATCACTGGTCTTATTGGGCTTAATATCGACGCCGGCGATGATCTTGCTAATGCGGCAGTCTCGGAAGATTTCGAGGAAGGAACGCTCGCTTATGACATTTCGTTAGCGGTCGATCCAGCAGCAACTCTCACTGGTGGCCTTTTCTCCGAAGCATTTCTTGATATTGAGGCCGCTACTGGTGATGATGCTGCGCCAATTATGTCTCAGACAGTCGCCATAACCGATGCAGAACTTGATCTTGTTACCGGCTTCGTTGATCAGCCAGTTCTCGCGCTCGGGACAGATGCGATCCAGCTTGAAGGTGCAGCTAGCCCAGTGTTTGATTGGGTTCCAGATGCTACATTTGCTGTGAACACGGTTTTCCGTGGTACCGGTTTGGGAGCTACTGCGCCTGCTGCAGCCGTCGTCATTACAAACTCGTCTCTAGGAGTTAACGGTCAGTTTGATCTTGACCTTGGTACACCAACAGGTGGGCAAGTTATTGTAAATGCAGCGTCGATCCAGGCAGCTGTCGGGGAACCATTTGGAATTGGAGATGTTCAAATTATCGTCTTTTCTGACCTGCCAACCCTCGACTTCGACCGCCTTTATGCAGCTAACGGTGTGATCAGCTCACACGGCAACGAAAACGGCGACTGATATCAGTCAGTTTCTTGTTTGAAACGAGTTGGGGCGGCCTTTTCAGGTCGCCCCATTTCTTTGAAGCGTGTAGATTACGGTCATGATGATTGGCGAGTGGCTTGTCCGGAAAGGACTGATTACCGAAGCGGGGCGTGTTGAGGCCCTGAACTTCCAGTCGCAATTCGGCGGCCTGTTCGGTCAGGCTTGCCTGAAGCTCGGCCTGCTCCGGGAAGACGATTTGCTGACAACCCTTGCTGAACAACTGCTGATCACTGTGCTGCCGGACGATGCACTGCCCGATATTGCCGGGGTGAACGCAGCCTGCGATGGGCTTGAGCTGTCGCCGCCATGGTTCCTCGAACATGATGCCGTTGCCTGGACAAAGGGCGGGACGAATGGGTCCGGCCTTGAGCTTAACATCGTTGCCCGTAACCCGATTGCCGCGGGATTGCAGGAGGAAATCGACAAGCGCTTTGATGGCACAACGACATACTACCTCGCCAGCAATCGGCGGATCGATCAGTGCCTCGATCTGTTACGAACGGATCGGGAGGAGGATGACAGCCAGGGCAACAGCCTCGCCCGATTGCGCCAGCTCGCCGAGGAGGCGCCGGTCATCGATTTTGTAAACGGGTTGTTTGCTGACGCCCTCGATATGGATGCGTCGGACGTCCACGTTGAGCCGGCCGAGTTCGGCTTTCGCACCCGATATCGTGTTGATGGAGTACTGGGGCTCGACCGGGATCATCCCAAGCAGCTCTATGATGCCGTGGCGACACGGATAAAGATTCTCTCCGACATGGACATTGCCGAACGCCGCCTGCCTCAGGATGGCCGTCAGGGCGTTCGCATCGGTGGCAAGGAAGTGGATCTGCGCGTCTCCTCCCTGCCTGGAGCCCACGGCGAATCGATTGTCATTCGTTTGCTAAAGAAGAAGTCGGATATTCCCGACATTGAGGGGCTGGGCCTCGATGGACAGCTTCTGGCACAGTTCCGACGCATCTCATCTGAACCGAACGGGATCATCCTTGTCACCGGGCCAACCGGGTCCGGTAAGTCGACAACGCTCTACCGGCTGATCGAGGAGATCAATAATGGTGAGCGCAAGATCATCACCATCGAAGATCCGATCGAGTACGAGGTCGAAGGAATAACCCAGGTCCACGCCCGAGCAGATATCGGCCTCAGCTTTGCGAGCGGCATGCGGGCCATGTTGCGACAGGACCCTGACGTGATCATGGTCGGCGAGATCCGTGATAGTGAAACCGCGCTGATCGGCACAACCGCCGCGCTTACGGGTCACCTCGTGCTTTCGACGCTGCATACCAATTCGGCGCTCGGTGCGATTGAGCGCCTCGTTGATTTGCAGGTGGATACATTTCTGATCGAGGCGTCGCTCAGAGGCATTATCGGCCAGCGCCTTGTCCGCCGGATGTGCAAGTCCTGTTCAGAACCAACTTCGGCTGAAGAAGTTCCCGTTCATATTCAACGTATCGTTGAAGATGTCCGCGGGGTGCGAGGCTTGTCGGGTCAACCGTTCAATTGGCGACGACCTATGGGCTGCCCCGCCTGCAACCAGACGGGCTATCGCGGCCGGCTCGGCGTGTTCGAGATCATCGAGATGAAGCGCGATTCCAAAACGGTTCTGAAGCAGGATAAGGGTGCGGAGCTGAAGCTTGAAGAGCTGCGCGAGAACGGTTTCCGGAACATGGCCGAGGATGCTATTTTGAAGGCGAGCTTCGGAATGACATCCCTTTCGGAAGTCGAACGGATTTTCGGCAAGGTCTGAATGGCAGAGAACAGCAGCGAGTTGTGACGACCCATGGCCTTTTACAAATATAAAGGCATTGACGGAGAAGGTCAGAACATTGCGGGACGTGTGTCAGCCCGCAGTGTTGAAGCTGCTGTGCGCGACTTGCGGGGCCGCAATGTTCAGGTCTTCGAAATTGAGTCGCTTAAGGCGAGCGGCGGGCAGGCGGCAAAGAAAGGCCGCCCGAAGCTGGAAGACTACGCCCAGATGATTGAGCAGCTTGGCGTCCTGTCCTCCGCTGGGGTGAATATCTTGGACGCCGTCGAAACAGTCGGGTCGATGGCCCCCAAGGAGCAGATGCGCAAGGAGCTTGCCGAGGTCGGCACACGCTTGAGACAAGGGGACACGCTGTCAGACGCCATGGAAGACGAGCTGCCAACGCTGCCGCGCTATGTGCCTAATCTACTCCGAATGGGAGAGGCCACTGGCCAGTTCACGCGCGTGGCCAATATGATCTCCGATCAGATGACGAAGGCAGAAACGCTGCGCCGAGAGATGCGCGGAGCGCTCAACTATCCGATTTTCCTGCTCTCTGTCGGCATTATTGCCGTCTGTTTCATATTCTATTTTGTGGTCCCGAGATTTGCTACCATGGTGGCAGGAAACGAAGATCGGTTGCCGGGCTTTACAAAGGCGGTGTTCAATACCGGCCTAGCCTTCCGGGAAAATTTTGTGGTGATTCTCGCCGCTATTGTCGGCGGTGTCTTCCTGCTGCTGGCTCTGTTGCGGACGCCGGGATTTTCAAGTGCCGTTTCGGGACTGCTGGATCGGGCTCCGCTCATAGGCAGGTTTCGAAAGCTGGCTGAGGAGGGTGGATGGCTACGCGTTCTCGGTCTTTCAACCGAGGCGGGCGCGCGGCTGCTGGATGCACTCGCCATGGCCACCAATGCCAGTGTGTCGCCGGTTCGATCGCATATCTATAGAGAGCTTGAGCAAAATATCCGGTCCGGGATGACCCTTACCGATGCGGTACAACTCAACCTTGCCCTCGATCCAATCGCGGTCAACCTCATCCAGACCGGCGAGAAGGCTGGAGAGCTTCCGGCTATGCTGTTGTCGGCGGCGGACATCTATCAGAAGCGCCTTGAGGCGCGGTCCAAGCAGCTGACGGAGCTGGCAGAGCCAGTAGCAATCCTGCTAATTTCTCTTATAGTTGGCGGGGTCGTGGTGTCGCTAGTTACGGCGATGACGAGTATTTACGATATCGCTGTCTGATTGCAGTGAGAGTGGGTAAGCGGAATGAATATCCGTGAAGAAAGAGTGAGTTATCCATGGGCATTAACAACCGTAGCAAACGAGAAATGGAACGGGTATCCGAGGCAGGTTACTCGCTTCTGGAGATCCTGGTCGTTCTTGCGATTATTGCATCTCTAGCTGCCTTGGTTGGGCCGCGTCTTATCGGACAGGTTGACAAGTCAAAGGTCACGACGGCCAAGGTGCAAATCGAGATGCTGGAAACAGCACTTACCGACTATTATACTGAGGTAGGTATTCTTCCGAACGCTTCTGAAGGGCTCGAAGTGCTGGTAAAGAATGTGACCAACCATGACAGATGGCGAGGACCCTATCTCGATATCGATGCAGGGGAAAGTCTTCCTTTGGATCCCTGGGGATCGCCTTATCAGTACCGACCACCATCTGGCCCGGGGCAGATCGGGACCATATTCTCAATGGGGGCCGACAGGCAGATCGGTGGATCTGGCCAGGACGCTGATATCAGCTGAGCGCCGGCTTGTAAGTGGGGATGGAGCGAGGTGAGACGGTCTTCCAGCGCTGATCAGAACAAGAGTGCGGGCTTCAGCCTGCTTGAAGTCTTAATTGCGCTTGGCATCCTTTCGCTTGCGGTTGGCACAGTGGGGCTTGCAACGGTGCCTCTGATTGAGCGCCGCCAGGCCAAGGCTGACCGGCAGATTGCTGCGCAACTCTTTCGAGAGGCACGCTTTGCTGCTCTGCTGGAACGACGGAAAGTCGATTTCCCGACATATGCAGCGTCTCGCCTGCCAGGAGAGGGGCGCGTCTCCGGCAATATTGTGATCTATGCCAGCGGCATTTGTTCCGGGCAGACCGTGCAGCTTAGCCTGGACTATTCTGTCGTCGTGATGACGCTTGCTGCTAATACTTGCGAGGTGGATGTTGTTTCGGCCGCCTGAAGATCAAACAGGTAATGGCGAGGACGGTTATCTGCTCCTTGAAGTGCTGATCGGCGTAGCGATCTCATCAAGCCTCATTTATCTTTTGCTGGCATCCCTGAACGGCCTCAGCCGATCCCAGGAACGCACCATTCGGGTTATTGAAGATGTTTCCCAGCGCGTCTTCGAAAGAGGATTGACGGATAAGTTCTTCAGATCCGTAAGGCCTGTTTACAGAACCGAAGAAAACGGCTTTGAGGGAAACCGGACAGATTTTTCGGGGCGAACCTACCTTGAAGGCGTCGGCAGCCTGCGCGGCGCTGAATTTACAGTAGCCCTAACACCCAATGGCCGTTCGACCGACATGATCATGACATCCGAGGGCACATCGTATCGGCTGATGGCCATCGATGGACAGAACTGCCGATTTGAATATCTGCCTCTGGAAGGCGGGTTCAGCGAAACTTGGCGAGATCCCTTTGTAGCCGGTAAGCCAATAAATGGTTCGTCTTCGAACAGCTACTTCATTCGCTATGCCAAACCGGTTCCCAGGCAGATTCGTTTGCACTGTGCGAAAAACCGCCTGGAATCCCTGATTGGTGTTTGGCCCCTCGGAACTCATGACTGGCCCGCTCCGCGTGACTCTGATCGTGCCAGCAGTGTGCCATTCTAGTGAAACGCGCGCGGTCATCTGGTGAAGACGGCTATGTAATGGTGCTGGCCCTCGTCACGCTTGTCGTGCTGGCGCTTGGACTATCTGTGGCGGCCGAGCAGGTGCAGGCGACACGTCTTCTGGTCAACGAGATCGATCAGCGAACGAAAAATGAGTTCGAATTTGTCTCATGGCGCAGCAGGCTCACTTACGCGCTTATCAAAAGCGAGGATACGAATGTTAGCCAGAGGGATATTCTCTTTAGCGATCCCAGAAATGCCGCCAGACTGTCGACCAATAATCAGGTTGATATTGCTGGCCTCACGGCACAGTTCCGCTCCCAGAATACAATCGCCGAAGCTTTGTTGGCCGAGCCTATACCGGTTGCAGAGGGGGTAACGGCCACAATTTTACGCGATACCGGGTTGATCGATGTTAACGCGAAGAATGAAGCTTACCTGCGTTTAATTGCCGATAAGTTCGGAGGAAAGAGGTCTGGCGATCTCGTGGCAGCCCTGAAGGACTTCACAGATGAAGACCGCACCCTCAGCCTTGGAGGGGCCGAGCAGGGCGCATATCCGGATGATATCCGGATCCCCAATGCACCTCTACGACATCGCGATGAGTTATGTTCGGTAAAAGGGTGGCAGGATACGCTACCCTGTCAGAATGCCCGGCAGAGAGCGCTTTTTTTGACGGCGGGCGAAGGGGGTGCTGTGGTGATTGAGAATAGTGCTGAAGAGCTGCAAACGCGCCTTTTGGGCCGTCTTTCTGGGCGAAATCCAGCAGGTGACTGGATGAGTCTTGCCCAGCGAGAAAGATTCGTCGACTTTGTTCTTGTCGGTAATGGCGGTAGTGGCCGTTTCAGAATGGTCTTCGACTTTGCGGACCAGCCGGATATGGTCGGCGTTGCAACTGTCAGGGTTCTGCCAAATGTGTCATCGGTTCCTTTTGAAGTTGAAGAGACCGATATATTGTCCATACGAGGATAGCCTAGGCTACCTGAATCTGTTTTTAGTGTTGAGTTCCATGTCGTATGCAGCCGTTTCGCAAAATCCTATTTGCCGCACCGCCTAAAATCCAGATCTTGCGGTGGCGGACCTTTGTCAATCGTTTGTTCGGCGGTACCGAGCACGTATTGTCGCGGCGGATGTGTGCCTTCCGATATCGCCGGCTCCAGTCCGAAGACATCAAACGGGAAGTTTTGAAAGCGCTTGTGTTTGAAGCGGAAATGGGGTCTTCGGAAGACGTAACCGGGATCCATATCTCGATATCAGGTATCCATGCCCAGATCTGGACCTGGGATGGCTCGCTGAATGGGCTCGCGCCGCGCTCAGCCAATTGCAGCGCCGTGCCTGAAACCCTCCTACATCCGAAATCTGACGGATTTGCGCTCAGACGCTGTCTTGAGGGCGTTGAAGGACAATACTGGTCCGATGGTGTCATGACGGCCAGCCGCTGGTGGTCAGATGTGCCGAGCGTTACCGACTGGACCCGTTTTTGCCGGTCTTCGGGCGCGGCTGTGAGTGATGAACTGATCGATGTGCCCGAGGTTGAACCCGGGGTGAAATGGTCGATAAAGGCTCCGCGAAACCGGGTCCCCATGGAGTATGTCGGCAAGCAGCTCAGCTGGACCCATGCTTTGGCAGCCGTGGCGGCGATACTTGCTTTGCCCTTCGCATATTATGCAACAAAGAATGCCTTCATTACCTTTCAGGCCATACAATATGGCGCGGCACAGGCACAGCTAACCGAGATTACCGGTGCGCGCCGGTCAACCAGTCGCCAGATAGATGCCCTGTCGAGCCAGATCGCGCCGTTTGAAGAGATCGTGAGGGTCAATGATCCGCTCGCCGCTATAGCCCCCGTTTTAGAGGCATTGGAGGCCAATGAGAGTTCGCTACAGAGATTCCAGTTCCAGGACGGCGTACTGGAGTTAACCTTCCGGGCAACGGGCACGCTGTCCGAGCCAGAACTGGTTCAAAGCCTTGAAGCGGTGGAAAGTCTGGTCGATGTCCGCCTGGAAGCACGCGGGCGCAGCAACAACTGGGTGCTAAGGGCTGAATTGGTCGAGGTGGAAAATGGCTGATTCGTCTTCGCAAAGTCTGAATGATCGTATCTCTAAGTATATTGAGGAAAATGGCGGTCAAAGAGTTATTCTCGCTATTCTCGCCCTTGTCATAATACAGGGGTTTTTCGTTTTCGACTGGGTTGTTACGAAAACCAATGAACGCGAAGTGGATCTGCTTGTGGTCCGGTCCGATGTCGAGCGGATGGAAGCCCTGTCGCAGTTAGACGGACTAGACGTAGCTTTGCAGTCCTTTGAGCAGCGTCTCGGATCGTACCGGCAGAGGGTGTTCAAGGCAGATACGGCCGGCCTTGCTGCCGCTCAAATCCGAACCACGCTCCAGACCAGCATTGAAGCCGCTGAGCTTCAGAACGCGCAGATGACCGTGAATATTGAAGATGAAGACGAGGCGAAGATCGTGAAGTTCGTGATTGATCTCGACGCACGGGAAAGCGAACGGGGGGATTTTGCGTTCTTTCTGGCCAATCTGGCCCAGCATTCCGAGGTGTTTTTTGTATCCCGTGTGGATTATCGGGCGAGGAATCGCACTTTGCGCATGCGGCTGGAATGCGGTGCTGAAATCGGGCAGGAGACCGCCTGATGCTGAAGCTCAACTCTCTTCAGGGCCTGACAGCGTTCGTGATCGGTGTGGCGCTTTCAGCTCTGCTGGCGATCTGGTCAGTCAGTCAGCTCTCAACCGAGCAGACCGCCACCGCTCGCGGCGTCGATCAGGCGCAGCTGGTGGAGATCAATTCCGCCGACCGGACATCCGACGCCATCAGAATAAAGACGATACTTGCACCGGACAGCGAGCGACTTGCGGCCTTGCGCGGCGAAACACCGAGCGAAGAGGAGCTAACCCTTGCCGAACAGGCGCTCGCTGCGCCGCCTCCGGAGGTCATTGCGACCGGCAAAGAAAATGGCCGCGCCTTTGCATTGTTGAGGGCGACTGAGGGCAATGTCCGCCTCACCGTAGGAGAGGCCTGGAACGACTGGCAACTTAATAAGATTGAGGGAGTTGCCACCTATTTCTCTAGGGAAGGGCAGGCTTTTGACCATGTTTTCTTCGCTCCGTCTGAGGAAAACGCCGATGAAGGCTGACCTGCAAAAACAGGATCTAGGTGGCGAAGGTTTCTCCCTATTGGAGGTTATTGTCGTCCTCGCGCTCGTGTCGGTTGCGATGGTGCCGCTGTTTCAGATGCAGAACACGCTCTCCCAATCCAGCCGCCGCGCCCTTGACCAGACCATGGTATCCCAAGCGCTACAAACGACCCTGAATCACTTTGAAAACGTCAATATAGCGGAGCAACCCGTCGGTCAGTTGACGTTGTCTGAAACAACGATCAATTGGTCTGCCACGCTGGTTGAAAGCCATCAAAGACCTTCGGGGCTTTATGAGCAAAACCCCGCACCGGAGGTTCGCTTATACTCTGTTCAGCTGAACATGGCGGACAATACAGGCCGGCAGCTTTTTTCCGACGAATTCAATATGGTAGGGTGGGCTGTCAGAGGTGACGGGGGGCGCTGAATTGCATGTTTTGGTCTTATTTTTGCCATCGCGCTCACTAACGCAGTATTACAGTGATTGCTGCCTTTACGGCACCGGTTTGCTAAGGCAAGCATGGGGGCAATGTGTATGAGTAAGAGTACTAAACGGGTATCACTTTTGGCCGGGAAAGCACGTGCTAGGGTGCGTGGTGTCGCGATTTCTGTCGCTATGTGCCTCGTCATAAATGGGTGCGCATCGGTTAGCGAACACTCAGACGGCTTGCTCTCAGGCTCCAAGTCCGAAGACTGGGGCTTTGCCTATTCCAGCAGTTCTCCAAGCAAAGATGATACAAGCGCTCCAGAGGCTTTGGAAAATCCAGCAGCAACTCCATCTCCCCCGGCAGCTCAGTTCGATGGCCCTGTAACCCAGAGGCAAGTTCCAACCCCGCCGCGCATCGATCCTTCCCAAACCGAAAGCAGCAATCTTTATCCCACATTCCCGCCGAACCAAGCGCTCAATGTTACTGTGTCCTCGCGCAGTGTTCCCGAGTTTATCAATGCCGTCTTCGGCGATCTTTTGGGGCTCGGCTTTGTGCTCGGCCCCGGCATAGAGGAAATGGACCGACAGGTCGCATTGCGGAGTGTGCAGAGCCTCCCTGCCAATGAGTTGTTCGACCTCGCTGTTAAAGCTTTGGAAGATTATGGTGTCGGCGTCTATTATGAAGATGGCATTCTGCATTTTGTCGAATATGAAGAACTGCGCCGGACCATCCCGCTATTTATCAAGAATCGCGCTCGTCGAAGCGTTCCGTCGGGGCTTCGACCCGTTGTCCAATACGTTCAATTGGTGGCGGGCAAAACTGAAGACGTAAACGATGCCCTCCGTGAGGCTTTCGGAAGCTCCGACAAGCTGAACTACTCTGTTAATGGCAGTACGAACAGCGTCACACTTCGCGGTATGCCCAATGAGGTCAATGCAGCGCTCGACATTATCAATTCGCTTGATTCTCCCGATTTTGCAGGCATCACAGTCGAACTGTTCCGTCCCAGGAATTGGACAGCTCAAGCAATGGTAACCCAACTCGTTGAGCAGCTGACCGTCGAAGGTTTTTCTGTGTCCAACTCTTCTTTGACGAAGCGAACGATCAATATACTGCCAATACCGTTCACCAATCAGGTCGCGATCTACACCAAAGATCCAGCTCTGCGCGAGTATGTGCTTAACAGTGCCATTGCGCTTGAGCAGGCGGCTGAGCCTGTTTCTGAAGTCCGCCGCACGCATGTCTATCGCGCTCAGTATTATGATGTTCAGGAATTGGCTGTAATACTTGACGGCGTTGTCGCCGCCATGAATCTCGATACTGTCGGTGCTCCAGGGGCAGCTGGTGCACCAGGCGCTGGTACCATACCAACGCAAACCCTGCCTGCCCGCCAACGTGGTGGTGTTGTTAATCTGCCGGGGGGCAATCAGTCCGTATCCGCCGACCCTGTAACGCTAAATAGCGGTAGAATTGTTGTCGACATTCAGGGAAATCGCCTGATTTTCTTCGGCACGAACGAGGAGTTTTCTGCTGTAAAGGACGTGCTAGGCGAGATAGATGTTCCCGGTGACGAGGTCTTAATCGAAGTTTCAATTGCCGAGATTACGATCAACGAGGAAACGCGGGCAGGTATAGAATTTTTATTCGATCAAATGGGGTCGAACAGTTTTTCAGTAGGAACGCTAGATGGAATAGGCCTTGCCTCCGGTGGTTTGACCGGCGGCTTTACGAGCGGTGAGTTCTCCGGTGTGTTCAACGCATTTGCTAGCAGCAATCAGATCAACATCTTGTCTGAGCCCAGGATTGTAACAAAGTCGGGTTCAGCAGCCTCCATCCAGGTTGGTGACGAAGTCCCGTTTATTACGACCCAGAGCGCAGCGAGTACACAGCTCGACGGTTCGACCGATATTCTTCAGTCGGTAGAGTTTCGGTCGACCGGCATATTGCTAGATATCGAACCAATCGTTTTCAGCGACAATCGTATCGATCTTGCGATTTCTCAGGAGGTTTCATCGGCCTTACCGAATGAGAATGCTGCTATCCCAAGCCCGGTTTTTTCCAACCGCTTAATCGTAACAGAACTATCCCTTCAAGACGGTCAGACTGCCATCATGGGCGGTTTGATTGACAACTCCTATGTTCGTGGCCAGACAGGTGTCCCGATCCTGAAGGATCTGCCATTGATTGGTGCGGCATTCCGCACGCAAACATTTACATCTGATCAGACAGTTTTGATCGTAACCATCACGCCGTTTATCATAAATGACCCGGTGGACCGCCAGCGCTCATTGAATGTTCTACGCGAGCAGGCGAATGCGGCATTCCGTCAAAATCTGAATGAACGTCCCAACACGCTGACTAAGCCTCGAGTCCAGTTCCAGGTGAACACATCACAGGACAGCGTCGCAGATGGGGATAGTGGTGTTGCGGGAATCGAAGACATCGCGCAATAGCGGCTCGCCGCCGTAAACGGTTAGGCAGCTAATATAGACTGGACGAGATCTGAATAGGGTTGCCAGCTTGGATCAAGCTTCTCGGCCTTTTGTGCATTGCACAGCGCTTCATCGCGCAGACCAGTATCTCTCAATAGCGTTGCGAGCTGAAAATAAGCATCGGGCTTTTGAGGGTGAGCGGAAATGGCATTTGTAAAAGCAGCACGAGCGGTATCGCGAGCTCCAGTCTGTCTACAGATTCCTCCGAGGCGAAGATTTAACTGGTAATGATTTGGATGATGCTTCAGCCCAGTTCGCAACGCGAAGACCGCCTCCACAAATTGCCCGTTGCGTGCTAATCGATTGGCATCCACGAGATAATGGAGCGGATGCTGATCGATCTCCTTATCAATAGTTGAAGAAGGTGTTTCGGGCACGCGCCCTAACATGTCTTTCTTATGTTGACGCCGCTCGTTCGGACTCAGAAAATTATCGATAGTCTGTTTTGTTTGCGGTTTCAGAGAAGCGGCGTTCAGATCGAGCTGAGCCAGCAGCCGCTCTACGCATATCCACCGCTCTCTGAGGAGTTCGTCATAGTCCAATTGGAATGATAGATAATCTTTACAAAGATATTCTGCCTCATCTGTGTAGGTGTGCCAAAGCGCTAGGGCATGTGCCTCACCTATCTCGTTGCGGGCAAATAGCGATGCCGCGATTTCCATTGGATGACGTTGCATCAATACGCATTTCACATCATACTTTAGGCGCTCAGCCGCTTTCGCCCATATCGTTCCCACTCGGCATAGGCGTGGATCTTTCAAGACTGCATCAGAAGTGCCGGAATAATTATCTTCTAGAACTTTGACTGCCCGATCAATAAAGTGCTCAGTATTCTGTCTTTGTAGCGGCCGAGGATCAAACCAGTATCGGCCAGCGGCCATAAGTATCTCATCGTTGAGAAAGACAACATCTGGCGATTCCCAGAAGCCACGACGGTTTGCTTGATCCGGGTGCAACAAACGCCTCGGTCCCTCGAGCCCGGCGAGAATCAGGGATCGGGTCAGCGCTGACGTGCCGGACCGATGCATGCCAAGAACGAGCATAAGTTTAGGCATCGCGCTATTTACCTGCGCTTTCTATCTGTTGCCACCAATACTCAATTCCCAATCTTTCCAGTGTTTTATTGCGACCGGATATAGTATCAAAATCGAATATCTTTGAGTTACGGTGCTCGATGAGGCGGTCTTCCGAGATCTGATCAGCTGACCATTGTTCAACCATGATGACTGGTAGCTGTTCATAGGCTTTATGAGGGCCATTCTTTCGAATTATTGGAATTGCCCCATTCAATATAGTTTGCCAGGCTTTCGGCGAAGGATCGAGACCACCACCTTCTACGCATAGGACAAATGCATGGGATTGCATGAGTGTCGTGAATTCTTCTTCAGACACCGGGTCTTCGATGACAGTGCAGAAGTCTGACCAATGGGCTCTTGCCATGGCAGTGACATCTCTGCGCTGTTGCCATTGACCGCCTTCGCGGGTCCGGTGGGCGCAGAGCATTCGAAGGCGCCTGTTGAAGAGGCGTACCGTTCTTGGCACTTGAATCCCTCTATCTGCGTTGGCCGGATCAGTCCACACGAAGCCGACTGGCAGCGGTGACACCTTCGGCGACCAGTTTGCCGTATCCAGATTTTCGATGAACCAGTGTTTCAGGAGAGGGTGGTTCAAAATCGTCGAGAGGCATTTATGTTCCTGTGGTCTAAAAGGCTGCTGGCGGACATCCACCTGGTGTGGCAGTGTTGCATCTTCTGATCCGGTTATCAGGATGAAGGGTTCAGAGAGCCGAGGTAGGATTTCATCGGCAAAGCAGTGCAAGCCAGTGCGGGGCACCCTCAAGGATACGAAGATGTGCCGGGGATGGCGTTCTTTGTGCTGTACAAGGTGTGTGTGTGGCTGCCGATGGTCGGAAAGCACAACCCAGTCGCAGCGCTTGGCGATTCCCGTAATGGAGTATGCATCTGCCCCCATATCCCTTGGGAAAAGCCGCGTCGACAATGGAGTGATCGTTTCTGGCGGGGTACGTTTCGGCAATTACAGTCTCTGTTAGGTATCGCTTTTCGGACTAAGGCACTGTTGCTCGTATGTCGATACAGCTTCACACTGTCTGCTCTCAGTTGCATCACGATGGCAGGCGTGCTGGTACAGCGACAGGTTAATTCAGGGCATTAGTAGCAATGAGAAAAGTGAATGCCATTGATCATAGGCTATTTGCTGTGGATCTGCCTCAGCCAGCCCTTGATAGCATTCAAAATGGTACACGTAAAATACGATACAAAGGGCTGCGATTCTGTAAAAATCCTTTTGATATAGTACTTTATCTAAAGATCCTGGAAGCGCTTAAGCCGCAAACAATTATCGAGTTCGGAACATCCGAAGGGGGCAGCGCTGTCTGGTTCTCCGATCAATGCGTCGCCCTGGGATTGAATACAGAAATTCACAGTTTCGATCTAAAGATGCCAGCGGTGACAGCTCAAAATGTGACATTCCATGAGGCGGATGCCTACCGTCCTGCCGATACGATATCCGCGACCCTTCTGGAGAGCTTGCCTCATCCCTGGCTGGTCATAGAAGACAGCGCACACACTTTCGAAGCCTGTCTTTCGGTAATGCAGTTTTTCCGTCCTTTCATTCTATCTGGTGACTATCTGGTCATTGAAGATGGCGTGGTCGCGGACCTCAGCGATGAGCAGTATCGTGCGTTTGAGGATGGTCCCAACCGAGCCGTGTCAGAGTTTTTGAAATACCACGGCGATCAGTTCGAAATTGATGAGACCTACTGCGACTTCTTTGGGCATAATGTGACCTACTGCCCGAATGGGTGGTTGAGGCGGATTTAGCGTCTCTGCATGCGCCTCGCTAAGAAACACGGATGACCAGCTCATCTTAAACTCAGGTGTTCAGATGTGGTGCTGTGAATATCTTTTTATGGGTATAGAGCTTTTCGCCTAATGCCGCGCCGTTTCAATATTATTCCTATACCAGTCATAAGTATTGGCGAGGCCGTCCTCAAGAGAGATTTCTGCCGTCCAGCCAAGAGCTTGCAAACGTGAGACATTAAGCAGTTTGCGAGGCGTGCCGTCGGGTTTTGACCTATCAAACTGTAGCGCACCTTTGAATTCGGTAATACGCGCAATCGTTTCGGCAAGTTCGCGAATGGTGCAGTCTAAGCCGGTTCCGACATTTATATGAGATAGCATGGGCTCCGTATTTTGCGCGTAGGTCTCAAGTCCTAATTCCATGATATGGATGGACGCGGCTGCCATATCGTCAACATGAAGAAATTCGCGCATCGGCTCGCCTGAGCCCCAGATTGTCACAGTTTTAGCGCCGGTTCTTACAGCGTCGTGGAACCGCCGGATCAGGCCCGGAATTACATGGCTGTTTTCGGGATGGAAATTATCATGTGGGCCATAGAGATTCGTCGGCATGACTGAGCGATAGTCTCTACCATGCTGGCGGTTGTAGCTCTCGCAAAGTTTGATACCAGCAATTTTCGCAATAGCGTAAGGCTCGTTCGTTGGTTCGAGTGTTCCAGTGAGGAGGGCACCTTCTCGTATCGGCTGATCGGCGAATTTCGGATAAATGCAAGATGATCCGAGTAACAACAGTTTCTCTATGCCAGCCATATGGGCGGCGTGAATTACATTGGTTTGTATAACGAGATTCTCATATATAAAGTCCGCTGGCAGAGTATTATTGGCTTGTATGCCACCAACTTTTGCGGCTGCTAGATAGACCTGATCAATTGCTTCTGCGGCAAAAAAACTATTCAATGCTGCAGTATCCAGAAGATCCAATTCATCGCGATGGCGTGTTATCAGGGTGCAGTCCCTGCTGGAGCTGAGGGCACGGTGTATGGCCGAGCCGACCATTCCGCGATGGCCTGCTATAAAAATGCGTGGCCCAGCCTGTTTCGTCATGGCACTAGCTTTCCTGCGCGAGGGGCACCTGGTAGCCGTGTTGTTTCAGGAAGGCATGTCGCTTTGCTTCCTCGAGATCCGCCGCGACCATCTCGGCACACATTTCTTCAACGGAAACTTCCGGAGTCCAGCCTAGCTTCACCTTGGCTTTTTCAGGATCACCGAGCAATGTCTCCACTTCAGCAGGACGAAAATAACGGGGATCAACGCGGACAACTATATCGCCGACATCAAGGCCCGGTGCATCATCACCGCTGATGGCTTCAATGATCCCGAGTTCATCAACACCGTCCCCTTCGAAACGGAGTGTAATTCCTAGTTCCTTTGTCGTCAGTATAATGAAATCTCTTACAGATATTTGCCGACCGGTAGCAATCACGAAGTCTTCTGCTTCATCTTGTTGTAGCATCATCCACTGCATGCGGACATAATCCCTGGCATGCCCCCAGTCCCGCAAGGCATTCATGTTGCCTATATACAGGCAGTCTTCCAGACCCTGTGCAATATTCGAAAGACCCCGTGTGATTTTCCGCGTGACAAATGTTTCGCCGCGACGCGGGGACTCATGATTGAAAAGGATGCCATTGCAGGCATACATGCCGTAGGATTCCCGATAGTTTACTGTAATCCAGTAGGCGTAGAGTTTTGCCACCGCGTAGGGACTACGTGGATGGAAGGGAGTCGTCTCGGTTTGAGGGGTTTCTTGCACAAGCCCATAGAGCTCAGATGTAGACGCCTGATAAAATCTTGTTTTCTTTTCCATTCCGAGGAACCGGATCGCCTCAAGCAGTCGCAATGTTCCGAGAGCATCGACATCTGCTGTGTACTCTGGTGCTTCAAAGCTGACGGCCACGTGGCTTTGGGCTCCAAGATTATAAACTTCGTCGGGTTTTACTTCCTGTATAATGCGCGTTAGATTCGACGTATCTGTCAGGTCTCCGTAATGCAGGATAAATCGCTTATCATCAGTATGTGGATCCTGGTAAATATGATCAATACGCTGAGTGTTGAAAGAGGAGGCGCGGCGCTTTAGTCCGTGAACCTCGTATCCTTTTTCGAGCAGGAGCTCGGTGAGATATGAGCCATCCTGACCGGTCGTGCCTGTGATGAGTGCAGTTTTCATCTACTTGAAGGGGTCCTCTGTGGGCAGATCAACCTGATCTGGAAAGCCATGTTGCCATTTGGGCCAGACCACCTTGCCCTCGGTGTACTGCCAGGGACGAAACTTTATCTCCTGGGCTCGCAAACGGTTGTTGATCATCACAAGATCAACCAGAGCCAGCTGGCCGAAATAATAGGCATTGTCACAAATATCGAAAATCCGAAATCCGAGGCCTTCGAGTAATGCAGCACGTGAACAGAGATCCTGGCGTCCGATGGAGGCTTCGATGACAACAAAAGAAGCCCCACCGATCACATCCTTACCGCCCTCAACAATTTGCTCTTCGACACCATCGACGTCGAGTTTCACCAGATAGGACAGATCGCCAAGCTCATCGCGTTTGAACACGCTATCTAACTTGCGCGTATCAATCTCATTTATGCTCACAAGGAAATCTAAGTCGTCCTCAGGCGCAGACTTGATATGGGAGTGGGTTATGTTTCCAGTGCCGTCGACACTTGTATTGTGCAGAAAAAGGGTACCGTCGATCATGCCAAGCGCAATCTTATGCAAATTGTACGATATACCGCGATCCGAGTAGTTCCGCTCTAGATCAGCATGGTAAACTTCCGCCGGCTCGAACAAGTGGTGGGGGAGATCCGGAAATACATCCATCAGAAAATCGGTTTTGCGCTGTGCACCAATATCGATAACAGTTTTCACGCTGTTCGGCGCTATTCTACGGACTGTGCTGAGGGAGTGCTGAAGGGTGGGATATCTGATCATTTGATTAGGGGAGCGCGATAAAGCTCATGCGAGCTTAGGACTTAGTCCGTCGTGAAAGAGGTCGTTGATAGCGGGCAGTGTTTCCACGAAGTTGAATTCTTCCAGCAAAGCCTCACAGCCAGGATAGGCCGTATTAGCGCCACCAGTGAATGCTCGGACGACGTCATCATAATTATCTGCCAGCACCGAATTGGCCGCATCGCATCCTGTTATGATTAATAGACCACAGGGATTGGTTGATACAGCCGTCAACTTTAGATCGGGTCGTTTAGTTCTCAAACAGCGCATGATCCGCCATACGTCGCCGGCCCACGCTCCGCCGTGAGGTTTCAGTTCAGCCTGCTTCTCATCTCTAGGCAAAACATCGTCGAAGACAATTACCGAGCGGCTGTGGGTCAATTTTTCCAGATTTATGAAATCGCGCAATGCGAAATCAAAATTGTGATATCCGTCAATAAAGCCGAAATCGATTGCACTTCCCGAAAAGATGTCGCTTCTAGGCGTTTGGGCGAAAAAATCATCGCTTATCATTTTGTACAATGACACCGGACACGTAATACCAGCCTTGATATTGAAGGCGGGGTCAATGCCGATCGACGAGCAGCGTGATAGCGCCAAGCTTGCCCCCTCACGGACACCGATCTCAAGATATGACCCTGGGGCCAGTTTTTGATGGAGATCGTTCAGACAGTTCAGTGTCGACATCATAACGTTGACCTAATCCTCCTAACGCCAACTTAGCGGCACTGGTAGACAGCCCCCCTAGCGATGGCAAGAGATCAAATGGTTACCACACAGCTCAAGTCTGTTCTTTCAGGCTCAGATCCGCTACCGGTCGGGGCCAAAACAGATCCTGGAAGAATGCGTTATCTGACAGAGCTAAGCCATTTTCTAGAAAGCGGTTGCCGACATTTTGATCATGGATAACCTGCAGCCACATTGGCCGCGTCGTATGGATGTTATGAACTGGGTGTAGTGCGCTCATTTTTGTATGGTCACTTTTGTAGACAGAGGTTCCGCCTCCAGCATTAGCCGTATTCCGAAATGCTGCGAACGGTTCAATGAGCGAGAGAAAAGGCCCTTGATTGGCAACGCGTAGCCGAAACGTCTTCGTGTCGGTTTGGGCACCGATCGGATAGTTGAAGGCACGGCCTCGGCCAATATCTTCCATAGGGAAGTATGACAGGTAGTGGCGATATACGGGGAAAAAGAGCCTCGATAGGGCATCATCACTATCAAGACGGGTCGTGGAGATGAAGTCGTATGCGCCGCTGAAATCCCGGGCCATGATCTTAGCCGTTTCGATGATCGCATTGTGAACACCGATGCTCTCGCTATCGAGGAGAACGGGTTCTATGAAATCAAATGCCCTCAGGCGTTCAATCATCTGATCGATTGGCTTCGTGGTTTTCTGGTCGAAAAGAATATACCACTTGTCGATATGTTCGGCCTGGGCGAGCACAGAAGGCATGCAATAGGTCTCGAAAAGGTGTACGCGATTTTCAGACCAGGCGATCATCTCGTCTTCTGTTCGTATACCTATCTTCTCGGTCCAGCTCCCAAATTTCAGACTGAATCTGGTAATAATGCTAAACGCAATTTGATCGAGGCCGGTGACCGCGGTCATCTCGTAATGATTTTTGTAGTAGGGCTCGAGACCAAGCAGAGTCTCAAAGATCTCCATCTTGTCCTTGGTCAATACGATTGTCCCCCTCTAATACTCATTTTACCCTGCACGCCTAAGACAGCATTGTTAATATTATCAACTGTCCATAGGCAGTTGGGCCAATAACTTTCTGTAATTTAGCCCCTGCTGCAATCTTCGCTTCCCGATCATCTGGCGATGTTGCCTGCGCGCGCTCCATCGCCTTCCGATAGCCGCTTTCGCTATCTTCCTCTGTTATAGCGGCTTGCTTCCAGAGCTCGCTCGGTCCGGCCAGCCTTAGATCTCGAGTCAAGATGATGGGAATTGATCTGAGATTCAGGCTCTCGAAGATCCGGATACTGTTCGGTCCAGACCCTGTCGGGCAAAGCGTGAACCAGGAATTGCGAATGGCTTGAAGATATTCTTCTGTCATCCGGGTCTCTAGAGAGAGCTGATTTTCCTCAGGTTTCTCACCGCCTATCTGTTCGACATAAACGGAACGGTCAAAATGCCAGCGATCACGTTTGATGATCAGCAGACTACTATCTGACCCTTCGTCCTCAAAAATTTTCTGACGCACATTGGAGAGATATATGCCGGGATTATAGGCCCCGACGAAATTTGCAAGATAGCGCTTCTTCTTCTCAAGCGCTGTTTCTTCCGGTTCTGGTGCCTGGGCTGGAAACAGGGGAAAAGGATGGATGGCGATGCCTTCGATGTCTCTCTGACCAGCAACTGCATGGGACCAGAATAAGTCCGTTATACCGGCCGCCTTGAAAAGTTCGATGAAGCGGACGGCGTGGATATGCTGAGCCACTGTAGCCCGGCGCTCGCCCGTTGGCGCTGAAGCGCAAAGCGTACGGAGGGCTGACAGGATTTCACCAACTCTAGGCGATTTTGCCCGCACGCCGTCAATGATAGTCGCCCAGGGTATGCCAAAATACTGAAATTTGATCTCACCTTCTATTTCTTTCATGGCTTCAAAAGCAGCTTTTTCCGTGGCAGCAGGCAATTGCCAGTGAAACGGATAAGCATAGAGGTGAGACATTGGCTCAAGGGCTTTGGTAGATTGTGCTTGATGGAGCATGGGACTGACTATTTTCTCGTCATGCCTCGAAGTGCTGAATCATCCGGGCGCGTATTTCGGTAAATTGGTCTTTCATGTCCTCGGCGGTGGCGCCACCAGGCAACTGCTGAGCTATATATTGTTGCCGCAGATCCCTGGCACCGCTTTGGAGGATAGCGCTCTGAAAAGAGATTATTTTGAAGTGTGAATCCATTTGTAATTTGTCTGTAAAAGCGCGGGTCGACAGAGCCTCATCGTCTATCAAAGACATCAAAGCCTGAAGATAGCGTTCTCCCAATTTTGAAGCGAATGTTGATACTTCTCTGTTCGTTGTAGTTTTTAGGTCTGCCGCCTCAGGTCGACAGAGACCAAGAGCTAGATTTCTCACAAAAAAATCAGCGATAGATTGCCCATGACAACGGGTGAAATGGATTTGTGAGTATGGAAGAGATATTTGTACGATCTCACCGAGTAGGGGTGCCATTAGCCTTGCGCCGATGGCGGCGCTTGAGAACGGATCCGGTGTTTTGGTCAATCCTTGCAAGGTCACTATAATACGAGACGTGCCGGGCTCACTTTCCGATATGCTGATCTCCGCGAGACCGCCGACAATCTCCATTTTCAGCGCAGCTTTTTTTTCGAAACAGTCCCTTATCAGCCCAAGGATTAGTCCTTCAGCTTTACCTGTTTCAAAAAGCTCATTATCTGAAATACGCCTTAACATTATACAGCTTCCTTGAGCTCCCCGGTCAGAAGACGGTGCCAGTTCGGGTATTCGGCGTCGAGCCATGTCATACACCTCGTAAACTGCATATCATTAAGACCAAGCTCAACATTCGATGCCATCAGGGTGCCAGCGCGCATTGTCGGCGTGTACCGGTGATACCATTCTGATCCCTGACTTAACCGAGTCGCGTAAGCGGGAATATTCTTTGCCAAGGCGCATGTTTTTAACCAGATGTCATCTGCATAGGGCGCATTCGCCATAATCAGATCAACGTCTGATAGGATGGGGTCACTAAAGAAACCTGGTGGATACAGTACACCACCCGCACCTGTCGGCATCAAGGCATGTGACGGCAACGGACATGTCTGCTCGCGTTTCCAGTCTTTATACGGACCTATTCTTCCATCGCTTTCGATCGCCATCAAGTGGCATCGGTTACCGATAATGGACTTGGGGTGTTCTCCGTGGGCCGTTAGGAGTATCTCAAGAGCATGGGGGCGGTAGATAACGTCATCATCAACAATAACATACGGTTGCTCGGAATTGAGCTCCGTTAAGTGCAGATACTTGTCATATTGGTGGCATGTCTTGTCGACAAAATTGATATGAAGTCCCTTCTCCTCAAATTCTAGAAGCGCCCTCGGCAGCCAGTGCCTTTGAGGGACTTCGTCGCGGCCCAGCGTTAGATAGATGGCCTTGGGCGGCAGCGTTTGCTCGAAGAGCGAGTGGATAACAAAGTGAAGCGTCGGTAGACGCGCAGGAAAGGAGGTTAGAGCGACCACATAATCTGGGGATTTCAAATCTTCATCCGGCTTCGGAAGATTCAGCTTTGCTAGGCGTTGATCTTCCTGCTCTCCGAAAATCTTGATGTCCTTGTGGAGGCTCGCTCGTGCATCCGCCATGTCCCTTAGAAGACTGTCGCGTTTCGACTGAGCCATTATAAGGCGATCTACATCACTTGCGGCATGTTCGCCGAGGGCGCGGAATGCAGCGCTATAGAGCTGATCGACATCACCTTGCTCCATAGATCGTGAGGGTCTCTGAAACAGTGTATCGAGAACTAAAAGCGCCAAGTGTTCCCTGAACGGCCTGTCTGCTGTTGAGAGAAGGTGGGCTATGAGCGGCACACACTCACAGTGCCTGCGAAATGCGATGACCTGCTCAGCGATACTCTTTTCAATACCGTATTCGGACATAAGCGTATCGGTGATAGATATCCTTGTGCGTTCAAGGTTGGCCGAGATGCCCGGCTCACCACCGCGCATGGCCCAGACCTCCGGGACAATTCGGATATTTGCACCTTGTTCAAAAAGGCGGCCCAGCTGGAGTGTGTCGCTGTCGGTCTTGTGCTTTCGTGCGTCGAAGAGATTCGCAGCAAGCCGCTCGCGCCTTACAAAGAGCGCCTGGTGACAGAAGCCAAGGCTTGCCAGTTTAAACGCAGGCCCTGTCTTCCAGGATGCCCAGATCTGATCGCCGAGCTGCCCCCATCCCATGCAACCATCGAGATCGTTTTCAGAGAGGAGTGCTTTTACACGGTCTAGAGTATCGTCCTCAGAGAAGATATCCCCTGCATTCATAAAGCAGATATAACGCCCTGTCGCCATGGCGATGCCTTTGTTCATGGCATCGTAAACGCCGATATCCGGTTCGTGGATGGAACGGTCGACCAGACCATTTTCTTTCCAGAAGTGGGTGAGCGCCTTTGTTCCATCTTCGGAGTTTCCGTCAATGATAAGGTACTCCTTGTCATCACAGGTTTGCCGGAAGACTGATCGGGCGGTTTTGGTAAACGCCCAGGCATCCTTGTAGGAGACTGTGATGATGGAGAAAAAAGGTGCAGTCATGCTCGCAGTCTTTAGCGCCAATCAAATGGGCGTGTAACCTGTTTCGCTGATTAGATCGCTGTAGTGCCTCGAGGCTCTAGCCTCCTCCTTTAGTGCCTCTGCAGCTTCTGATCGTGGGCGAGGGCTGATTTCGCCGCTTGAACGTCCGCTATCGCCAGAGAAATCGAAGCTGTCAAAAACGCCAGTAAATTGCTCAAAATAATCGAGTTCCAGAACGC
Organism: Pseudomonadota bacterium; assembly: GCA_039196965.1. Taxonomy (GTDB): domain Bacteria; phylum Pseudomonadota; class Alphaproteobacteria; order Caulobacterales; family Hyphomonadaceae; genus CALLCD01. The sequence goes on from JBCCUK010000002.1 coordinate 91,881, forward strand.
GGCAGATCTCCTTCATGATCTGCTTGGGCTGGCTCACAAAAGCTTCGTATTTTATGATCGGTACGTCCCTATAGCTTTTCAGAAATAGAAGGTGGCGGCGACAGAACTCGTCGAAGGTCGATGGACGAAAGTGTGTGTGCCACTCATTTTTTACGATGGACGCGAATGTATCGATGGGATCCCGTATAGTGACCAAGGCACGCACCGGAAATCTGGTCTCCAGAATTTCCTTCATGGTTGGACCATCTCGAACTTCTTCGCCCCAAAGGAAGTAACTATGGGTATGATCTCGTAAAACAAGATCACGACCACGCCGCCACTCGCGGTGCCGCAGCGTCGCAACTGTGTCGGCAAACAGGTTCGCTATTTCTTCGGCTCCGACATCATTATCCCCTTGGCGAAGGAGGGAGACCGCGTCGGTGGGCGCAAAATTTCCAAAGCCATTACGGGATGGAATTGGGCTTTGGAAATCGACCTCATTCAACACCAACGTGTTAGCCATGGACGCGATACACTTCGAGACAAGCGTGCCACCTGTACAGGATAGATGATGGACAGTTCTGACCGGTACAGTTTGCAACTTAGGTGAAACGTCGCTCAGCCGGCGAGCTGCGGCGAGCGCCTCATGGATGTTACCCTGTGTCAGTGCAACGGAATCCTGTCCGTCTTGTTCGGATACCGTCTTCGGGATCAATTCTAGCGCATCCTTTAGACGCGTTGCGAGCATATCCGTTGGGGGGCTCACTTTGTCACACCCGTTTCGGTTTCTGCGGACGAATCAGAGCCATGGAGCAATTCCAGGGCGTGATCGAGTTGCTGCCGGATAAGACTGAGCTGGCCGTTCAAATGATCATTTTCTTCAGCCAGGGCGGCATAGCGCTGTTGCAGGTTTTTGAGGTTGTTTTCTGTAAGCACGAGGCGTTTTGCCGAACGCTCGAGCTCGTCCAAATGCTCAAGTCGCCGTGTGATTTGATCCTCGAGTTCATTGTGTCTTGCGATCGTAGCTTCGTGCGCATTGGCGCGAGAGCGCTCTCCAATGATGCTTCTAGTACACAAAAGATATCGCAGCTTCGGATGGGATCCTGACAAGTCTTCATGGTATGTGAAATCACTGTCGCGAAGTGTGCTAAGGACTTCCGAGGCCGTTGCCATCTCAAGCTCTTCTTTGAAAACCTCATCCGCTAGGCAGCGCGCTACGACCACATCCAAGGTTTTTAAGGTTTCCGTCGCTCCTTCAAGTTTAGGAGCTACTGGCATACTATCGATAATTAGCCAGTTGGGTTCCGCCAAATTGGAAAATGCCTCAATTTTCTGAGCAAGCAATTCGTCAAGAGTTATAGTCTCAACCTGCTCGCGGCGGATTTCCGAAAGGTTCCGCCAAATTGAAGTAAGGTGGGCTGGGTTGATAAGTCCGCATTCACGGCCAAGACTGGCAGTGTAGAATGTCTGTTCTCTGGATTCATCGGAGAGCACAGCCGAGAAACGCGTCATCAATGAGGGGCCGCCATTCGTCAGATTGGGCCTGTCAGCAGCATCGACGTCGGCGTTTCCTATTAGAACGACTTTCTCCGGGCCAAAGCCTGCATATTCATGCAACCCCCAAGGAGCTTCGGTTATATGACATAAGACTTTCGGTGGGCTTAGCCGTCTAAGCATGGCAAGCGTTGGATGATCGAATGAAATTACGGACATCACACTCTAATACCTGTGACTTCGGCTATTTGCTTACTTGAAGGGCGTTTTGATGGCGCGGCTTTTGCGATTTCGCAACGGGTTTCGTGTCTACCACTGTATTTGTCTTTTAAGTGACCGCTCTGTGCCTACATTTGCCCGTTGTTTTCACGGAACTTGTGACGTAACTCTCTCGGTCCCGCAAGGCTATCGGTGTCTTGTTTTGTAGAGGAACGACGAGGATACGAGACACCATATGGCCATCGTTCTTGCATGTGCGTATCCCAATCAAGCCAGTAGCGATGCTGGGGATCTGTTGTTGCGTCTTGGTGTGGCTGAACCTCTACCAAACGACCGTCACGGATATGGTCCGGATGAGATAATCCAGAAAATGTGTGTTTCCCACCATATCGGTGAGAATCGCCGAACGGCATTCCAGCAGTATCATCCCGGTACGACTTGGCAGGTCGTTGGAGCCGATATGTTTCTTGCCAATGCGGATCATCCCAATTGGGGCTGGTCGAGCAAAAACATGTTGTATTTCTTTGATTTTTGGAAAGGCTTCGATCCTCAGATCGGTTTTTTGTTTCTCTATTCCACGCCAGAACGCGCTCTGGCACAATTGATCAATGACGGAGAGGTGTCCGCTGATCGTGTATATCTCGAAGCTGCAGGCTGGACCAGTTATTACAGGGAAGTACTACGACTTTACAGTGAGAATTCGGAACGCTGTCTGCTGGTGGATGTGGATGCAGCAACTGATGATTTCGATGCTTTTCGAACGCTTTCAGCTGAACGCTTTAGCCTCGGAGATACAAGCCCGATCGAGACCGCTGATGCGCCATTCGAAGGCGCAATTCTTGAGTTGATCGTCAACGCATTCTCCGAGGAACTCGTGGAGGCAAGGGGGCTCTATGAAGAGCTTGGCAGCGTGGCAGACATGCCGAGTGGAGCTGCCGCCATAACGCCAACATTGAAGGCTGAGGCGGCTTGGGAGGAGCTGACTGTTCTTGCCAATGGCGAAGGGGTGCCGACAACGCTCGGGCTTGGGGGGTCGGCTAGCGAAAGGCTGAAAACAGCCCATGAGACCATTCAATTGCTTCAGGGACAGCTGAAGCAAACCCAGGAAGAGCTTCGGTATTATTTTCTCCAAGCCAGCGAGCTTTCGATAGCACCCTCAATGCAGCAGGTCGGCGGAAATGCGCGAACAAGGCCCGCGAGTACAGCGGCCGCTGAGATTGACCTGACGAGCTTTGTCGACGGCAGCAATTGGTATCATGCGGAATCGGATGGCCGTTGGGCGGGACCTGACCGCACATCTACGATCAGATTACCTAAGCTGGCTGCCGGTAAATACCGGCTGGAAATCGATGTCGCTGCGGGAATGGCGGATGACATTTTAAATGGCATTCAGGTGCGACTTGGCAGCACGCCGGTGAGACTTTCAAAAACCATGCGCAACGATGTCGGAGGTATGGGGGGCGTTTTACGACGGATGAAAGCGGTCCTTCGCGGCCAGAATGCTTATCCGCTGCGCCTGTCAGGGAATGTCGCATTAGGTAATGAAGCGCCTGTGCTATCATTGGATTGTCCGCGAACAATATCTCCGATTACTTTAGGCGAAAGCGACACGCGGCACCTGTCCGTGCGCGTTAAAACCGTGAGGCTCATCTCAGTCTAATGCCGGATTCCAGCCATTTTTCCCCACTTGATGAAGAAATGTCGGCGCAGATTCCGACCATTCGGCGTCGCTCACAATTCAAGGCGGCCGTGGACGATATCACACTCGGTGCGAAGATGTGGCCGATCTGGCTCGCCTTGTCCTGGGAAGAGTTCAAGACAACTTATAGCCGGTCGATCCTTGGATTTCTTTGGGTAACACTGTCCTTTGCCGGTTTCGTTTTTGTGAAGCTTCTTGTCTTTTCGTCCATGTTGTCCACACCGGATCAGCAATATTACAATGCCTATCTTGTATCCGGTTTTTTCATCTGGCAGTTTATTACGGCTTCGGTTTCTTCCGCGCCGGGTGTTTTTCTTGGATCGCAGACTTGGATTAAGAACGATGCGCTTCCGCTGTCACTGTATGTCTACAAGACGGTGGCGCGTGAGTTTTATAACCTCGTCCTGACCTCCGTAGTGGTCGTAGCTGCATTCCTTTATATTGGCTATCGACCGGGCCCCTATGCTCTGATGACCATCCCGGCAATTGTGCTGATTCTAATCAACGCGGTCTGGGTGAAGATCCTCCTTGGAATTGTCGGAACACGCCACCGCGATGTTGCTCATTTTGTAAGAGCGGTCATGTTCGCGATGCTTTTCCTTGTGCCGATCTTCTGGCTGCCTGAGCAGATTGGCCGCCTCTATGATTATCTTTGGTGGAATCCTATTCTGCACTTTATGCAGATTTTCAGGAACCCGCTGATCGACCCAACCATCGACTGGCAGTACTGGATCTTTTCCGGTGTGGTTACGATTGTTGGGATAGTTGTAACGCTGCTGGCCTATACCCTTGCGCGCCGCCGGATCGTCTTCTGGTTTTAGAGAGAGCGAAATGCCAAGTATCATAGCCGATAATATCTCGCTTCACTATCCAGTCATGGCATCGGTCCGGACGAACATGTCCAGTAGGGCCTCCACCGGTCAGGTCATTAAATACAGATCTTCCCATTATATTGAGGCGATTAGCGGTGCGACGTTCAGCATTAAAGCGGGCGAGCGTGTGGGAATTGTGGGACGCAATGGCTCGGGCAAGTCGACATTGCTCCGGGTGCTCGGCGGTATCTATGAGCCAACAGCAGGAGCTATTCAGGTGGATGGCCACGTCTCCTCACTATTCAATATCAATTTAGGGACACAGCCAGAGGCGACCGGTCGGCATAACATTCTTATTCGCGGTCTTCTGAAAGGGATGAGCCGAAAGGAGATTTATTCAAAGGTTGACGAGATTGTTGAGTTTAGCGAACTCGGCGATTTTATAGACATGCCGCTCCGGACTTACTCCCAAGGCATGGCCATGCGATTGTCTTTTGCTGTTGCGACGACGTTTTCTCCAGAGATCATTCTGCTCGATGAGTGGATCGGTGCCGGCGATATGAATTTCCAATGGAAAGCTGCCAAGCGAATGAACGAGTTGGTGGCGCAAGCTGGTATAACCGTCATTGCAAGCCATAACCGCAATCTGTTGAAGAACATTTGCGACACCGCAATCTGGCTGGATGGAGGCGTCTTGAAAGCCCACGCGCCGATTGACGAGGTTTACGAGCTCATGGACCAGCACGATGCAGAACGCGCCGCGAGCTAAACGGACCCGATGAAGAGTATTTCAGTTAATTCGCCGGCTCCACTGGCGGGCATCTGAGGTTTGCGAGGGATCAGGACATTCGCCTTAAGAAATGGTGTCATCAGAGAACTGTCCTGATCAGGAAGTGGCGTAACCTCAAGAACGCCGCCGCGGTTCAATTCTGCCGTTGCTCTGATAAAGGTCTCGCGAGTGCGATTGGCGGCGATGTTGGTCGCAAGTATTGCGGTCTTTGTTTCCAGATGGTCTGCGCCGCCTATCAGAACTTTCAAAAAGAGATGCGCGCATACAAGGGCCGATGCGGGATTGCCCGGCAGACCTAGGCAAAGCTGATTGCGACGCTTTGAAAACCATGTGGGTTTTCCCGGTCTGACGGCGATTTTCGCAAAAACAGGTTCAAAATCAGCCTCTGCGAAAGCGCTGCGCATATGGTCATGATCACCGACCGATGCACCTCCTATGGGAACAATGATATCGGCCTCCGACAAGCTCTCCAGAGCCTTTGTTATCGCTGCTGAAGAGTCCGATGCATGGATCGTTTTAAGGGTTAAGCCGCCCCAATCGGTTATCAGTGCGCCAAGGCCAAAGGGATTTGAGCTGACAATCTCGCCTGGCTGTAACTCTGATCCCGGCGGTCGTAGCTCATTTCCATTTGTGAGCAGGGCGACTTTTGGTCGTTTATAGACGTCGACATCGGGATGGTTCGCCGCTGCGGCAACGGTCAACTCAGCCGGTCCAAGGCGTGTGCCAGCATTGATCAGCAGATCGCCTGTGCAGAAATCCCGGCCTGCCGATCTGATATGGCTTGGCCGTGAATAGGCGTACCGGCAAACGATCGCGTCTCCATCCCGATCCACGTCTTCCTGGATGACAATATGATCCGCACCCATGGGGACGTAGCCGCCGGTAAAGATACGAACGGCCTCGCCGATGGAGATTTCTCCCTGGAATGGCGTGCCTGCAGGGGCGTCGCCAATTACATGTAACTTGGCTCCCTCTGTCTCGACATCGGCCAGGCGGACGGCATAACCGTCCATGGCTGAAACCGCTGCCGGCGGCTGCGTCAGGTTTGCATGGATTGGTGAAGCGAGCCTTCGGCCAAGAGCCTCTGAAAGTGGGACGGTTTCAATAGAAAAATGCTGCCGATGCTCGAGGATCAGCTCAATCGCTTCGTCAACGCTGATCATTTGCCTGCCGCTTGAAGTCGCCCGACTTACCGCCGGTTTTCTCATCCAGTTGAATTGCCTCTATAGTGATCGCCTTATCGAGGGCCTTTAGCATATCATAGAGCGTAAGGCAGGCCACTGAGACCGCAGTAAGTGCTTCCATCTCGACGCCGGTTTGCCCGGTGGTCCTAACTTCGGCGTCTACTTGGAAAGCGGTCTCTCCTGTCATGGGGGAGATAACGACGTTCACCTTCGATAAGGGAAGGGGATGGCAGAGGGGCACGAGGTCCGCTGTTCGTTTTGCGGCCATAATGCCGGCGACCTCAGCGATTGCGAGCGGATCACCCTTCTCCGTATCTCGGTTGGCAGACGCCTCGAAGGCCACCTTACCCATCCGTACACGACCCGACGCCTTTGCGGTACGGTGCGACGCCGGCTTTTCAGAAACGTCGACCATGCGGGCGCGGCCGTCCGGTCCAATATGGGTAAGATCGTTAGACATGCGTGTCACGTCTCCTGCAGCCTTGGCATCAACTCGACGAGATTGCATGGCTTATGGCGGCTATCCAACTGATAGGAGATAACCTTGTCCCAGCCGTCTTTGACGGCCCCATTCGAGCCCGGCAGGCAAAAGATAAATGTCCCTTTGGCGAGCCCGGCTACGGCGCGAGATTGCAGTGTCGACAAGCCAACGCTCTCATAACTTACCTGATGGAAAATCACCGAGAACCCATCGATCGTCTTTTCGAACAGCGGTTCCACAGCTTCTGGTGTGATGTCACGCCCTGTCAGTCCAGTGCCGCCGCTTGAGATAACAACATCGACCTCCGGATCATCTATCCAGTTGGATACGGTGCTCCTGACCGTCTCAATGTCGTCCCTTACGATTTCTCGGTCCGCCAGGTGGTGACCAGCCGCGGTCAGGCGGTCTGCGAGGAGCTGGCCTGATGTATCTGTCTCTATGGTCCGTGTATCGCTTATAACGAGAACGGCGATGCTTACGGGATGGAAGGGGAGGCTGTCATCAATGCTTGCCATCGCGGTTTATCCTTTTGTCGTCTTCCAGCGCTGCCGGTCGGTATAGTCCTCACCGCGCGGTTCGATCCAGACCTCCTCGCCAGTTTCCAAGGTTTCCTTTTTCCAGAAGACGGCCTCGGTCTTCAGATAATCCATTAGGAAATCCGCAGCCTCGAAGGCCGCTCGTCTATGGGCCGTGGCCGTGGCGACAAACACAATGGTCTCGCCTGGTTGCATGTTGCCTATGCGATGAACCACTGTCGCTGCTGTAAGTGGCCAGCGTTCCAGTGCGTCGGCGCAAGCGGTCTCAATACCCCGTTCTGTCATTGGCGAATAAGCTTGCAGGTGTAGCTTGCTAACAGCCGAGGACGGTGTTTGTGGCCTGACTAATCCTGCAAAGCTGACTACGGCACCGGCTCCACCGGCTCGCAATGTAAATTCGTCAAGGCACGCAGCCGGATCTATGGTGTTTTCCGTAAGCTCAATCGTGGCCGACGATGTGCCGCCGCTAATCTGGCTTTCCCTAGATATCCCGCTCATCCAGCTCATTCGGATTGTTCTGGAGAAGAGATGGCAGGGGTCTCCGCTCGGGCACCGGCTCCTGAAGTCCGTTTTCCAGCTTGTCGGTTAGACTGTTACTAATCTTCACAGGAGGATACATCTCCAGGGCTTTTGTCCACCATTCCCGGGCTTCGTCTTCATTGCCGAGATGCCAGTGAATGTCGCCGAGATGGTCTTCGATTTCCCAGTGTCGGCTGGGTGCCAGTTCCTGAAGGGAGTTCTCGATAATCCGAAGAGCACCTTCAAGATCGCCGAGCTTGTATCTCGCCCAGCCGAAACTGTCCTGAATATAGGGGTCATTTCTCGCGACGCCGGCGAGGGCACGACCGAGCAGGCGGTACGCCTCTTCATATTTGTCGGTGTGTATGACGAGATAATAGCCGAGCGTGTTCAGCATATAAGGATCGTTCGCCCGGCCGAGCTGCTCATTGCGCAGAATCCGGAGCGCTTCTTCATGCTCACCCAATTCGCCTAGCAACGTGGTAAGGAACAGCCGCCGACCGTGGGTGTCATCAAGGCGCACAGCTTCACGGGCAAAGGGGATCGCCTCTTCAAATCGCGCGTAGTGTTGCAGCACCTCCGCAGCACTTGTATTTGCGGCAGCCTTTTCGAGTGGATTATCGGCGATTTCCAGCGCTTCTGTCGTTAACTCCAGCGCGCGTCTCTCGTCCCCAAGGTAGCTATATAGACGGGCCGCCCTGACAACATGGCTGAAGCGTTCCTCTGGCTTTGCATCGAGCGTAAGAGCGGTGTTGAGCGCTTCTATGGCACTGTCCGTGTCGCGTTTCAGCATCAGGGAGAGCGCTGCTGAAATGGAGAGATCGGGTGTCAGGTTTGGTGCGTCCAAGGCCACTTTCGCGGCACCATCATAGAAGGCTTCGCGGTGAAGACCAGCGACGACAAGGCTCCGCAAATCCTCGTCATCCGGTGATATGAGCAGTGCTGCCTGATCCAGCGTTGATTTCGTCTCATCGAACCCAGTGGTACGCCGTCCGCGCTGAGCATTCTGAAAAACACGGTGCTGATAGGTTGCGAGGGAAATGTCGGTCAGGGTTCTGGAAAACGCGTCCCTAAGCGATAGGGGATCGGTATCGAGATGGATGCCTTCTTCAAGACTTTCGAGAAGTGCCGAATAGCGGACAGCCTGTTCCGGTTGAGCTTCTGCAAGACGGCGATAGACGTCTTTTGCTTCTTCAATGCGGCCAAGCCGCCGCAGGAGGATGGCACGGCGGGCAACAACCGTCTGCACATGGGCGAAGTAAATACCGGTTGCATCGAAGTCGTGGTCGGGCGCTTCAATCCTGGTTGGTGTCAGCGAGGCATAGACGGCGAGAGCTTCATCGTCCCGCCCCAGGCCCTCCAGTAGAGCGGCGAGGGACAGGTCAGCCGTCAGGCCTGGGAGGCCGCTCGATGCTGACCGATGTTCGTCGACCGCCTCTTCGGCATTACCCTCAAACGCTTGAATCCAGGATGAAATATAAGTCGATAGTGCACTTTCTTCGCCATCCTCCCGTGCATCCCTCAGGATCGACTTAGCGCCCGCGAAATCTTCTTCAGAAATGGCCTCGATGGAGAGCAGCATGGCCCTGAGGAGAGGAGATACGATCTCGTTCTCCTCATCGGTCCTTAGAAAATCCATGAAGGCCACGATGTCACCAGCGCGCACAGCATCGCCGGGTTCGGCATAGAGGGAGATGTCCGCAGCTGCCGTGACCTCCTCAGGCGGGCGATCCGCAAAGGCTGGCGCGGTGAAGCCAGTAACAAGAGCTAGACTTCCAGCTGCCGCGATAATCTTCATGCGCATGGGACCGGCACTCCTATTTCATGTATTCACAAATGTGCACCTGCCCTGCGGCAACCGCAAGTCAAGCTTACGGCATTTACATGTTCGGATAGTTCGGTCCGCCGCCGCCTTCAGGGCATACCCAGTTGATATTCTGATTAGGGTCCTTGATATCGCAGGTCTTGCAGTGAATGCAGTTCTGGGCGTTGATCTGGTAGCGTTTCGTACCGTCGGTCTCTTCAACCCATTCGTAAACGCCAGCGGGGCAGTAGCGGAATGATGGCCCGGCAAACTGTTCCAGTTCGGAAGCTTTCTGAAGATCGAGATCGCCGACCTGAAGGTGGACTGGCTGATCCTCTTCGTGGTTTGTTGCCGTGTATGATACATTCGTCAGCTTGTCGAAGCTGAGCACACCGTCTGGCTTGGGGTAGTCGATGGGTTTGAATTTCTCCGCCGGCAACAGGCACTTTGCGTCCGTTTTTGTATGGCGAAGCGTTGGCAGACAACCGACGCCGATCAGTGAGCGCAGCCACATATCGGGCGTTCCGATCACAGCACCGATGAATGTGCCGAATTTCGACATCAGCGGCTTCATGTTTCGGACGGGCTTCAGGTCATCAATGATCCAGCTGTTGTGCAGCGATGTTTCATAGGATTCGAGCGGGTCACCCTCGCGGTTCATACCAAGTGCATCGAAGACGGCCTCTGCGGCGAGCGTGCCAGACTTCATGGCATTATGGGTGCCCTTGATCCGCGGCAGGTTCACGAAGCCTGCTGAGCAGCCAATCAGCGCGCCGCCAGGGAAGGTGAGTTTCGGAATCGATTGGAGGCCACCCGACGTGATAGCCCGCGCACCATAAGCGACGCGCTGGCCACCTTCCAGGTGCTTTGCAATCTCTGGATGGTGCTTGTAGCGCTGAAACTCTTCATACGGAGCGATGTACGGGTTCTTGTAGTTAAGGTGCACCACATAGCCGACAGAGATATAGGCTTGGCCCTTGTCGCGGAATTTATAAAGGAAACCACCGGCGCTGGAATACTGCGTGTCCGCCGGCCAGCCAAAAGTATGTTGGGCCAGACCTTCGTCGAAGTCCTCTTCCGGCACTGTCCAGAGCTCTTTCAGCCCTATGCCGTATTTCTGCGGATCACTGTCGGCTTCCAGATTGTATTTCTCCTTCACCTTCTTGGTGAGCGAGCCCCGTGCGCCCTCGGCGAAGAGGGTGTATTTGCCGACCAGCTCCAAGCCGGCTTCATAACCGGGCTTGTGCTCGCCATCCATGGAAATGCCCATGACGCCAGCGACGACGCCGCGTACCTCGTCGTTTTCGCCGTAGAGAACTTCCGATGCCGCAAAGCCTGGATAAACTTCTACGCCCATGGCTTCGGCTTGCTCGCCAAGCCAACGGCAGACATTGCCGAGTGAGCCAGCATAACATCCGTGATTATGCATCAGATTGGGAAACGCGAAATTCGGGAAGGTCAGGCTGCCCTTCGGACCAAGCATCATATACTTGTCTTTTTTGATTTCGCTGACCAGCGGCGCATTGTCGTGGGTTCGCCAATCTGGGATCAGCTCATCAAGTGCCCGGGGATCGAGCACAAGACCTGACAAGATATGGGCTCCGATTTCCGAGCCTTTCTCGATCACAACGCAGGTGCGCTCGACACCTTCTTCCTGGGCGCGCTGCATAAACCTTATTGCTGCGCACAAGCCGGCTGGACCTCCGCCAACGATGACGAGGTCATATTCCATTGCTTCGCGCTCTATCGTCTCTTCAGACATGCTGCCTCTTGGTTCTTTGTTCTACAGGCTCAGGGCTTGCTTTTATACGGGGCTAAGCAATACCCATACCTTAAAACTTATAGCGCTTTTTAAATATGGCCAAAGAGGACGGCGTGTCTCATTCCGTAGGGGAACCTGCAATTAATACACTTGTAGGCTGGTGGGCCGACATGGGCTTGGACGTTGATATGGAAGAGGTTTCGGCACTTTTGGCCACCAAATCCTCTGTATCGATCGAAGAAAAGCCAATAAAGGCAAAGCCAGCCAAAAGAAAATCAAATACCCGTGCCAGCCTCGAAGAGCGTGTTTCCGAAGCAGAAAGTCTTGCGGCTGCATCTCAATCACTCGACGAGCTCAAGGCGGCAATCGAATCCTATGATGGCTGTCCTTTGAAAGAAGCGGCCACAAACACCGTCGTATTTGAAGGTGTTCAGGGGGCACCAGTGATGGTTATCGGAGAGGGTGCGGGCGGCACAGAGGATCAGGTCGGATTGCCATTTGTCGGTAAGGCCGGGAAACTGCTCGACAAAATGCTCGCGTCGATTGAGCTTGATCGGAAATCAAACGCTTTCATCACCAATGTGATCTATTGGCGACCGCCTGGAAATAGGAACCCCGAACCGGATGAACTCGCAGTCTGCCGGCCATTTGTCGACCGCATGATCGACCTTGCAGCTCCGAAGTTGATCATTGCAGCGGGCGGTGTCTCAGCGAAGTCACTGCTTCGTACGTCCACAGGAATCATGCGCCTGCGCGGCAAATGGGTCGATTACGGAACGCCGGGTGGCTTCGTTGTACCCTTGATGCCAACCTTTCACCCCGCCTATTTGTTGCGTCGTCCCCAGGACAAGTCCCGCGCATGGCGGGATTTGTTGGCTGTGCAGACAAAGCTTGCCGACACAGTGTCGTGACTTGTTCGCGATGTCGATCTTGAGCTAAGGCGGCTCCATGCCAGCACCGATTTCTGTCATTATTCCAGTGCTTAACGCTGCACAGGATCTGCCTTCCTGCCTTGCTCATCTACTCGATGGTCTTGAGGCTGGTCTGATCCGCGAAGTAATCATATCCGGCGTTCCATCCAATGATCCGTGCCGGGATATTGCCGAGGAGGCGGGTGCCGTCTGGGTAGAAGGTGAGGCGGGCCGTGGCCAGCAATTGCGGCGCGGGGCCGATATTGCCCGGGGCGATTGGTTCCTCTTTCTTCATGCCGACACCTGGCTGGAGCCGGGATGGACTGACCATGTCAAATCTCATCTGGTGGCCGATCAAAACCAGGCTGGCGCATTCTGCCTTGCCTTCCGGTCGCGGACGTGGCGGGCCGGTTGGGTCGCTGCCATCGCGAACTTGCGGTCCCGGTTTCTCGGCTTACCCTATGGCGATCAGGGACTGCTGATTTCCCGGCAGCTCTACGAAGAGGTTGGAGGTTATGAGCCTATACCGCTGATGGAGGATGTCTCGATGGCCCGTCGTCTCGGTCGTAAGCGACTTTCGTTGCTCCAGTCCCGCGTGCTGACGAGCGGCGCCAAACAAATTCGCGATGGCTGGATCATACGCAGCCTGAAGAATGTCTGGCTTGTCACCCGCTACTATTGCGGCGCAAATCCGGAAAAACTCGCCAAGGCATATTACGGCCGGTGACCCAAACAGTCCTGATTTTTGCAAAGCCGCCTTTGATTGGCCTGTCCAAGACACGACTAGCCCGCAGTCTAGGTGTTGCCGAAGCGCGCCGCATCGCTCGCTGGACCTCTGCCATCACGATCCGGGAAGCAACCGATCCGCGCTGGACGACCATTCTCTATGTTGCGCCTGATGCTGCTCTCACCGAGACTTACGGCTCCTTATGGCCTTCGCATCTACAACGGCGATCCCAGGGCACAGGCGATCTCGGCGACCGCCTCGGAAAAGGGTTCGCTGAAGCGCCTATTGGCCCGGTTCTTTTCATTGGAGCGGACACGCCGGATATATGTAGGGCTCATATCTGGCAGGCTTTTCAGCACTTGAAACAGTGCGACGGCGTGTTCGGCCCGGCAAGCGATGGCGGCTTTTGGCTTTTCGGCCTCAATAAACGCCGGCGCACCCCACCTCCCTTTAGCAAGGTCCGCTGGTCAGGCCCCGATGCCATGGCCGATGTTCGGCGCAATCTCGGCCGTCATGCTCAGATTGCGGAGTTGCCAGTCCTAATCGACATAGACGACGCTGACGACTGGATGGCATGGCGCAAAGGGTGGCTCTGAAATCTTTCTGAGATTTGCGCGGCTAGGGTCTACACCTCGTCACAGCTCCGCCTGGCAAGGCGGCTGTATATTTGCCGAACTCTTCGCGCGGTAGATAGTAGTCCGTGGAGATATATTGCGCGCCGGATGCCAGCGCGGCTTCTAGTCGCGAGCTGTCCTCCGTCCGGGCCTCGACTGTGTCGGCATCCGCCCGCGTGCGGACAAGAAATCCGTCGGCGACAGCCGCTTTTATTCGGTCTCCTTCCGCTTTCGGATCATTGATTGTGAAGTAAGCGGCATGGTCCGCAGCAGGATCAATCGTGTTCACAAAAAGCGGTAGTCCCTCCAGCGATGTCCTGCCGCGTAGATAGGTCTCCACGACCTCCGGCGCTTCATCGAGGGCGAGCAGGATCTTGCCGCGCGCCTCTGTCAACGTTGGCCATCCCGCGCTCAGCAGACTGTCTCGGAGAGAAGCGGCATCGCCGCGCATATCATCCGGCGTGATAAGGTGCTCATCGGAGAAAACAGACCGAACTTCAGCATCCAGTCCATCGAAGGCGACCCCGTCGAAGGGTAGGGCCTTGGTGGCACCGGGCAGTTCTATCTGAGCCTGTTTGGTATTGATCAGGATAAAAATTGGAGTGTGTTTCGGATTGGCTTCCGACCAAGCTTTGATCTCTTCCAAACAGCCCGTGAATAGAACACAGTTTGATCGTTGATCCACGTCCTGGACGTGCATAACCTTGAGGCCAGGCTGGTCGTGGTCACTGGCGTCAAAGGTCTCTTCGCTCCCTTGGGCAGCGACGAGGCGTGGCAGCAGCGGATTGGCAAACCTGCCGCCTTCCGGGTCGTGGAAGACGTCAAGCTCCAGCTGCCGCATGCCGAGATCGAGCTGTTCGGTCAGGGTAAGATGACTGTAATCGAGGCTGTCAGCCAGCTCCGGCGACTGTAAGCGGATCAGATCCAGCTCTGCGTCGGGAATGGCCAGCTTGTAGCTGTTATGGGACCCGATCGACTGCACATCGTTCAAGCGAAGCGATCCGAATGGTGCGTTGCACGCCGCGAGATCTGGCAAGTCGGGCGCAGTTGCGCATGCTGTGGTTGCCAACATCGCCGCGAAGTAAGCAGTGTTTGCGAATCGAATTGTCATGAGGCCCACCTCTCACCGATCAATGCCAGAATGGCTTATCCGAACAGTGTGATGCTTATGTGAGAGACTTCAATAGGCTCGCGCAACCGAGAAATCGGTGAGGTCTTCCAGGATCTGACGGTACGGTGTTTCAGGCAGCGAGATGAGCGCAGATTTCGCCAGCCCGGCATAGGCAAAGGCTTCCTGCACTGTTGCTTCAGCTGCGCCCGTGGACCGGATCAGATGGATCGCATGGGCGAGATCGTCATCCTGCTGCGTCTCCACATTCAGGGCGCGGTCCCAGAACTCGCGGTCCTCATCGGACCCCCGCCGCCGTGCAATAATAACGGGCAGGGTCACTTTGCCTTCCCGAAAATCATCACCCACGGATTTGCCGATAACTGAGGTGGTGCCGCCATAGTCGAGGACATCATCGATGATCTGGAAGGCTAGGCCCAGATTCTTTCCATAATGCGCGAGATTCTCCGCATGCTCGCCGCCAGTACCGGAGAGCGCGCCGGCCCTTGCCGATGCCTCGAACAGCGCCGCCGTCTTTGCTTCGACAATGGCGATGTACTCTTCGGTCGGCAGATCGTATTTTCCGATGGCTGCCAGCTGGCGCACCTCGCCCTCCGCGATAACCGAGGATGCGTTTGAGAGAATGTTCAGGATCTCAAGACTTCCAGTGCGCACCATGAGCATGAATGCCCGCGCAAAGAGAAAGTCGCCAACAAGGATTGACGCTGAATTGCCCCAGATCGCTTTCGCTGCGGGCCGGCCCCGCCGCAGATCGCTTTCATCGACCACATCATCATGGAGCAGGGTTGCGGTATGGATAAACTCAACCGCCGCCGCAAGCGCATGGGTTGCCTCCGTCGCCCCGCCAGCAGCGTGGGCTGCGGCCAAGGTTACCATCGGGCGCAGGCGCTTGCCGCCCGCCGCTACGATATAGCCTGATAGATCTGGAATCATCTCAACCGGGCTTGCCGCCTCAGCGGTGAGTATCGTCTCTACGGCTTCCAGATCTTCAGACAGCATGGCTTGCATGTCTGCGATCAGATTGGTGTTCGCCTTCGGTTTTGCCGATCGGGCAGATTGGGGCACGTTTGAACCGTCCATGGATTGCCTGTACTTGGGTTCCAATAAGAGTAGGGCGAAGCATCGGTCAACAGAGCGCGGCCCGGTGCCGCATGGTTTGATGAGAATTTGAAAAGTGGAAGAAGTACTGCGCACTACCGATCCCGTGAAGCTCTCCTATGCCTGTCATTTGCTGGATGAGGAGGGCATTCAGTACTTTGTGGCGGATCAATACATATCAGCGGTGGAGGGGAGTATCGGCGCTTTTCCCCGTCGCCTGACGGTGCCGAGCGAACTGGTGGAACGCGCGAGACGGGTATTGTGCGAGCTGTCATCGGATGGGGCCAAGGGGCTGTGAGCACAACCAGGGATACGCTGCTCGCTGGCAAAATCGTGATCCACCAGCCTGTGAAAGGTTTTCGCGCGGGTACAGATTCACTGCTTTTGGCCGGCGCTTTGCCCGAAAAACAGGGCGGGCACTATCTCGATGTCGGCTGCGGTTGCGGCGGCGCACTGCTCCCCGCCGCTTGGCGTCTCCGATCTGCCGAATTCACCGGCCTCGATATCGATGGAGCGATGGTGGATCTCGCGCGCCTTGGGAGTGAAGAAAACAGGTTTGGTGACCGAGTTCGCCTAGAAACAGGGAACATCGCCGACTGGGCGACATCTCACGAGAACAGATTCGACTGCGTGTTCTCTAATCCGCCTTATTTTGAACCGGGAAAGACCGTGCAGCCGGGCGAGGGGCGGAAGGAGGCCTATCTGGAAACCGTTCCGCTGGAAGCCTGGTTGAAAGCGATGATGTTCGTCGCAAAACCGCGCGCGCCGATCATCGTCATTCACAGGTCCGCTGAGCTGGCCCGCATTCTTGCCGCCCTCGACCGCTGGACTGGCGAGATCACCATACTGCCTATAGCCCCATTTCCGGGCGAGGAGGCCAACCGCGTACTCGTGCGGGGGCGGAAAGGGCTGAAACGCGGACGCGTGCGTCTGCTCGCTCCGTTCCATGTGCGCGAGCGAGATGGCGGCGACGGCTTTTCACCGGCGATGCTTGCTATTCATGGTGGTGAGGCAATTGGGTGGTAGGCTTAGGAGCCCAAACTCTAACGTTCGCTCTCGGCGGCTTTGGAGACTTTAGCGTGTGTCTAAAAAAACGCCCCAAAGAAAGACGCCGGCATATGCTGTGAGAGATTCGTACTCACCTCGTCCCTGGTTATCGTATGGCGTCATAGTGATGTTCGTTTGCAGGAAGTTGGATGGAGCATGAAGGTGGACGCCAACCAACATTATTGTGATCTTAATCAATAAAAAATACATGTTGAACAGTAAGAATTTATTGAATATCAATTTCTTCCCAATCTGGGTCGTCCGACCAAAAGAGAGATAGAAGGAACAATATTTTGCGCAAGATTCTCATGTTTACGATCATCGGTTTTAGTCTTGCGAGTTGTGTTGGTTGCGCCAATATCAGTATCGGTCCCACTGACGAGGATGCTGAGGCTACGAGTATTGGGCTTGGCACTGCGATTGCAGGGCTTGCCAATGTGTCCCTGAAGCCGACGGAGGTTGTTGCAAGCCCTCCTGTATTGGACGGTTTCGAGGGCGACGCTGAGATTACCACGGCAGAAGACTGGCAGACCCGCCGTGTACCGCTGCTGCGGGAGGCAATCCAGCGTGACTTATATGGCTACCAGCCAGACACTGTAGAGATTGTCGAAACGGTTTCCGAGCGGGTGTCCGACAGTGCTTATGGCCGCATCGCTGTGTTGGACTCCGTTACAATGACCGTCCGGTTCTCCTATGAGGGCGGCCCTGACATGGAACGTGACATCCGGCTTGCTGTCGCTAAGCCCAAAAATGCAAGCGGACCTGTGCCGGTGATTTTGAAAATGGATAGCTGCCCGTTCGACGAAAGCTATCAGGACCCGGCTCTGCCGGGCGATAGGGTTGAACTCATTGTTCCAGTCAGTTCAGTCTCACCTGAAAAACTGGCTGAGGCACCTCCGGAAAATTATATCGGTGAAAGCGCTGTTAAAGTTAAGCTGGGCACGTCCTGTGCAGATCAAACCACTGGGTTTATTAACGGTTTCGTACAACCGCTCGGTCGTTATCATTACACGCCCCCCGTAAAGGAGGCGATTGAGCAAGGCTACGCTTTTGCTTCGATTAATATGCTCGATTTCGTGATCGATGATAGGCGTTTTGGCACAGGTCAACTTGAGCTGATGTCTGAAGGGCACGATGCCGACACCGCCTTGGGATCGCTCGCAGCATGGGCGTTTCAGTATTCGCGGGGCATAGATTATCTGGAAACCGATCCGGCGCTCGACCCGGAGCGGATGGCGATTTACGGGCATTCCCGTTTTGGTAAAGCGGTGATCGTGGCTGGCGCGCTCGACCCACGGATTGACATGGTTATTGCGCATCAGTCCGGACGTGGCGGGGCCGCGCTCTTCGCCAGCGAAAAAGGCGAACCGATCGAAAAGATGGTCGCAGCTTATCCGCAATGGCTGAACGGTGCCTACGCGGCACGCCTTGCGCGCGGTGAGGCACTGTCGTTTGATCAGCACCATGTATTGGCGCTTCTTGCACCTCGCCCTGTCTTACTCGGACATGGCCGCCGCGATGGCTGGGCAGATCCGGACGGGGCGTTTCGCGCCGCCAAGGGCGCAAGTCCGACCTATCAGCTCTTCGGCAATGATGGGCTGACTGCTGAACGTTTAAGCGACTTTGACCCAACTGCGGACATTGCCTATTGGATGCGCGGCGGAACGCATGGTGAGACACTAGAAGACTGGGAGGCTTTCTTTGAGTTCCTCGATGCGCACTTCAAAACCGAGTAGAGGTCCTGCAGAGCCCAGCATCTATCTGGCGCTAATCTAAGCAATGGCCTAAGCACAGCGGCCTAAATTCGCCCCGGAACGAACTTTGGGTCTTAGTCTCCCTTCGACGGCATTGGAGACCTTAAAGCTTAGCAAGCAACAGGCTCTGATATTCGCTCTATAATAGACTCTCAGGCTTTCTCAGAAAATGACCCAAACCGGACGAAGTGGAATTTTTTGTGGGGTTGTTCGCGCTTATCCCTGCTTCTTTTCAACAAGTATGCCGGTCCTTTCGTGCCGACTTTCTAATTGTCGGATAGGCAGCCTCAGGGATTGCACCATGTCTCTTCGGCGAGTAGCAGGGTGTCGAAAATAGCGACATTTGAGCTGCCCCATGCCCTTCGACCTGCCTGAGCAAAAGCCGAACTGCTTTCAGGATATCATCCTGACCCTCCAGAACTACTGGTCGGCTCAGGGCTGCGCAATTCTTCAGCCCTATGACATGGAGGTCGGCGCAGGCACGCTGCATCCTGCGACGGTGCTACGCGCCCTCGGTCCTGACCATTGGAACGCAGCGTACGTTCAGCCCTGCCGCCGTCCTGCCGATGCGCGCTATGGCGAAAATCCCAATAGGCTCGGGCATTATTACCAGTATCAGGTGATCCTGAAGCCGAACCCGCCGGACCTGCAGGACCTCTATCTGAACAGTCTTTATGCCATCGGAATTGATCCGACTGTCCACGACATTCGCTTCGTGGAGGATGACTGGGAGAACCCGACCGTTGGTGCTTGGGGCCTCGGCTGGGAGGTCTGGTGCGATGGGATGGAAGTGAGCCAGTACACCTATTTCCAGCAGGTGGGCGGCCTCGATGTACGCCCCGTCTCCGGCGAGCTAACCTATGGCTTGGAGCGCCTCGCCATGTACGTGCTCGGCAAGGACTCGATTTTCGACCTTCCGTTCAATGCGCCGGATAGCGCCAATCCGCTGACTTATAAGGATGTTTTTCTGGAGAATGAGAAACAGCAGTCGGGCCTCAACTTTGAGGTAGCCGATGTCGATATGCTCCGAAGCTGGTTTGAGGGATGCGAGACCCAGTCAAATGCCCTTCGCCACGCTGGTCTACCATTGCCCGCCTATGACTACGCCCTGAAAGCGTCGCATACGTTCAATCTGATCGATGCGCGCGGTGCGATCAGCCCGACCGAACGACAGGCTTATATTGCCCGCGTTCGAGATCTCGCGCGCGGCGCGGCGGAGCTATGGGCGGAGCAGCAAGGGGAAAAGTGATGAGGGTGCCAGCTGTTGTTTTTGCGGTTATTTTATCTGCCTGCGGCGGTGACGAAACGCCTCAACCGCCTGTTGACGAGGCTGCCACAGAGACTGCTGCCAAGCAGGATACCCCGCCGCTTTATAAATATCGCTCTCTCAAAGCCGCGATGGAGGAGAGCCAGACCACGATGGATGTGTTCTGGACGCATTTCCGCGATCCGGGGCCCGGCGAGGATACTTTTCGTGTGAAGATCGCTAAGGAGAGCGACGAATACTTCCGTGATTATGTCTGGATCGAGTATCTGCAGGAAAATGGCGGACCGGAAGAGTGGCGCGGCGTGGTCGGGATTGAGGATGGCGGTAATGACCGCTTTACGACCGGCCAGACCCTGGAATTTGTCACCGCTGACATTGTCGACTGGTCCTACACCGAAGACGGTAAGTTTCGCGGCAGCTACACCACCCGCGCCATGCTAGGCCTGACCGATGCGAATGTGCCGGCGCTGCGCGCTAAGTACCATGAGAGCCCGGTGCCGGATTAAGCCCCATGACCCAAACCAAAGTCGATATCGCTTCCAAATTCGATCTCTTCTCGGAGACCTGGCAGCCCAAGATTATCGGTCAGGTTGACAACATGCATGTTAAGATCGCCCGTATTGAGGGCGTTTTCGACTGGCATGCCCATCTTGATGAGGATGAAATGTTCTTCGTCGTGGACGGCACGATGGATATGGAGTTTCGCGACCGCACCGAGCGTGTGGGCACGGGCGAGATGATTATTGTGCCAAAAGGGGTAGAGCACCGGCCAGCCTCAGTTGGCGGGGAATGCAAGATCATGATGATTGAGCGGGCCGGGACCGTGAACACCGGCGATGCCACCGATAGCGACAAGACGGTTGCCGCGCCCGAGCAGATTTAGGCTGCGTCGTTCGCGCCTTTCGCACTCGCAAAACTTGACGCCCGGCGCTGACCCACTAGACCCACCCGGAACGTTTTTACCCCAAAGGTGCGGCCCCCAATGCCCCAGCTTCTGCTCGAACTTTTTTCCGAGGAAATCCCGGCCCGGATGCAGAAAAAGGCTGAGGCAGATCTTGGCAAAGCCCTGGGTGCTGCCCTGAAGGAGGCCGGGCTTGGCTTCGATGAGCTGACGACCTGTTCCGGCCCCCGGCGGCTGGTCGCTGTGGTCGAGGGTTTACCGGAAAAATCAGAAGACGTGCGCGAGGAGCGCAAGGGCCCCAAGGTCGGCGCGCCCGAGAAGGCTGTGGCGGGCTTCATGCGGGGGGCGGGGATCGCTACCATAGAAGAGGCAGAGGTTCGCTCCGACCCAAAGAAGGGCGATTTTTATGTCGCTGTCATGGAGCGGCCCGGCAAAGCGACGTCTGATATCATCGCCGAGATCGTACCCGATCTGGTGCGCGGGTTCCACTGGCCGAAATCCATGCGTTGGAGCACAGGAGACCTTCGCTGGGTGCGGCCGCTCCAGCGCATTCTCTGCGTCTTCGACAGCAAGACGGTGCCCTTCGAGATTGATGGCTTGGCCAGCGGCAATGAGACCGAGGGCCACCGTGTCCACGGGCGCGGCCCTTACACCGTCACCGCTTGGGACGACTATCGCGATCAGTTGGAGCAGTCAGGCCGCGTGCGCCTTATGCGGGAAGACCGGAAGGCGCTGATCGCGGAGCGCGCGGCGGCGGTCTGTGCTGCGGCTGGACTCGAATTGGTGGAAGATGAGGGATTGCTGGAAGAAGTGACGGGTCTTGCCGAATGGCCCGTGCCGGTGCTCGGTCAAATGGATCCGGCCTTCCTCGACCTGCCGCCAGAAGTTGTGCGCCTCTCCATGCGGACGCACCAGAAGTATTTCGCCGTGCGCGATCCGAAGACGGGCAAGCTCGCACCGAACTTTGTCGCGGTGGCGAACATCGAAGCGGCTGATGGCGGCGCGAAGATCGCCGAGGGCAATGCGAAAGTGCTGTCGGCCCGGCTCGAAGATGCGCGTTTCTTCTACGAGAACGATAAGCGGACCGGTCTCGACGCCATGGCCCCGAAACTGGCCACGATCGACTTCAAGAAAGAGCTCGGCTCCATCGCAGACAAGGTGGAGCGGGTTGCGGCGCTGTCGCGGGAGCTTGCGCCCACGGTCGGGGCTGACCCTGCTCTTGCGGAAAAAGCGGCGCGGCTCTGCAAGGCCGATCTCGTCTCCGAGATGGTCAATGAGTTCCCGGAGCTTCAGGGCGTCATGGGGCGGTATTACTGCATCGATCGCATCACCAACCCTGTCATCCCGGGCGAGCCAAAGGCGAGACCCGGGACCCGGGAAGCGGCAGCGGACTCGGATAATTCTGGGTCCCGGACAGAGGCTGACGCCTCTTCCGAGATGACAAATCTGTTGGATGATCTGTCTGCAGAAGAGATTACCCAAATCGCCGATGCCATCCGTGACCACTATCAGCCCCAGGGGCCGTCCAACCCCGTGCCGACGGAGCCCGTCTCAATTGCCGTCGCCCTTGCCGACAAGCTTGATACGCTGGTGGGCTTCTGGGCGATTGACGAGAAACCTACTGGTTCAAAGGACCCGTTCGCTCTTAGGCGGGCTGCGTTGGGCGTGGTGCATATTGTCTTGGAGAATGGGGTTCGACTTGAACTATCGAAACCAATCGAGAGAGCAGACTTCGAGTTGTCCGCTCAACCTCGAGGTCTTCCGGGTGCAATGCCATTTGAAAAAGGAGGATACGGTCCTGAACTGCTCTCCTTCTTCGCAGACCGCCTGAAACAACACCTCCGCGATGAGGGACAGCGCCACGATCTGATCGACGCTGTTTTCGCGCTTGGCCAACCGCCGCAAGGCGGCAAGGGCGACTGCCCGTCGGCCGGTCAGGCCGCCCCCCCGGAGGCGCTGCGCGCCGTGAGCGAAAAAAACGATGATCTCGTCCTTATCACCAAGCGCGTTGAAGCGCTTGGAGCTTTCCTCGACACGGAAGACGGTGCGAACCTCCTCGCGGGCTACAAGCGCGCGGCGAACATTCTCAAAGCTGAGGAGAAGAAGTCCGGCGAGACTTATGAAGGTGCGGTCGATACGGAACTTCTCGCAGAACAACCGGAACAGGATTTGCACGCTGCTTTAACCAAGGCGGTGAGTGAAGCGGAAACCGCTATAGAAAAAGAGGATTTCGAGACCGCCATGGCCGCCCTTGCGCCCCTTCGCCAGCCCGTCGATGCCTTCTTCGACAGCGTTACGGTGAATGCCGAGGATGAAGGCTTGCGGCGCAACCGGCTGTACATTCTGGCCATGATGCGCGAGGTCCTTGGCAAGGTCGCGGATTTCTCGAAAATTGAGGGATAGAACAGGAAAGAGGTCGAGCTATGGGTGAACCAGCGAAGGTAACGGCGGACGATATCTGGGTTTATTCTTTTGGAGACGGCAGCGCCGATGGTGACGCGTCGATGAAGAACCTGCTCGGCGGGAAGGGCGCGAACCTCGCCGAAATGGCAAAGCTTGGTCTGCCTGTGCCGCCTGGCTTCACGCTTTCCACGGCCGTTTGCACCGCATATTATGATGGCGGCGAGAGCTATCCGCCGACCCTGGAAGGCCAGGTCGAAGCCGCGCTCGTGCAGCTCGAAGAGGCTGCAGGTAAGCGCTTCGGCGATACGGACAACCCGCTGCTCGTTTCGGTTCGCTCAGGCGCGCGGGCATCCATGCCCGGCATGATGGACACGGTGCTGAACCTCGGGCTCAATGATGAGACCACCGCGGGCATGGCGAAGAAGGCCGGCGAACGCTTTGCCTATGACAGCTACCGCCGCTTCATCCAGATGTATTCCAATGTTGTCCTCGGCGTGCGCCACGACACGTTCGAATACATTCTCGACGACTATAAAGAGGCCCACGACTACAGTCTCGACACGGAGATGTTGGCCGACGACTGGAAGGCCATCATCGTTAAATACAAGGCGGCAGTTCAGGAGAAGCTCGGAAAGCCGTTCCCAAGCGATCCGAAGGAACAGCTCTGGGGCGCAATCGGAGCTGTGTTCGGCTCCTGGATGAATGACCGGGCGATCCTTTATCGCAAGCTTAATGATATCCCCCAGGAGTGGGGCACGGCGGTCAATGTTCAGGCCATGGTGTTCGGCAATCTCGGCGAGACGTCTGCGACCGGTGTTGCGTTCACCCGCGACCCATCGACGGGTGAGAAGGCCTTCTATGGCGAGTTCCTGATTAATGCCCAGGGCGAGGATGTGGTGGCTGGCATTCGCACGCCTGCGCCGATTTCCCGTGCCCGCGCCGATGAGCTTGGCTCTGAAGACGCGCCGCTCGAAGAGGCAATGCCCGAAGTCTATGCGGAGCTTGTGAGTGTCGCGGAGAAGCTGGAAGCCCATTACCGCGACATGCAGGACCTCGAATTCACCATCGAGGACAATCGCCTCTACATGCTCCAGACCCGTAACGGGAAGCGCACCGCGGGCGCAGCGCTGAAGCTGGCCGTCGATATGGCGCGCGAAGGTCTGATCACGCGCGAGGAAGCTATTCTCCGCCTCGATCCGGCGCAGCTCGATCAGCTTTTACACCCGGCCATCGCCTCTGATGCGACCCGTGACGTTGTGGTGCGCGGGCTGCCCGCGAGCCCCGGTGCAGCGGTGGGTAAGGTTGTCTTTGATTCAGATGAAGCCGCCCGGCTCGCCGATACGGGCGAGGACGTGATCCTTGTTCGCGAGGAGACCTCGCCCGAAGACATTCATGGCATGCATGCGGCCAGAGCCATCGTTACGGCTCGCGGCGGCATGACCTCCCACGCAGCCGTGGTGGCGCGGGGCATGGGGCGGCCTTGCGTCTGCGGCGCTGCCGGTCTCGTGATTGATGCCGAAGCTGGCGAATTTCGCTTTGCCGGACGCACGCTGAAAGCAGGTGAGGTGATCACCGTCGATGGCGCTGCCGGTGAAGTGCTGAACGGCGCTGTGAAGATGACAAAGCCGGATCTTTCCGGTGATTTCGGCCATCTCATGGCCTGGGCCGACGATGCGCGCCGCCTCAAGGTCCGGACGAACGCCGACACGCCGGTCGATGTCGAAACGGCAAGAAATTTCGGTGCAGAGGGCATCGGTCTCTGCCGCACGGAGCATATGTTCTTTGATGCTGACCGGATCGCCGAAGTGCGCGCTATGATCCTCGCCACGGACGAGGCTGGCCGCCGTGCAGCGCTCGATAAGCTATTGCCAATGCAACGGGGCGATTTCACCGAGATCTTCAAGATCATGGGCGAGCGGCCCTGTACGATCCGCCTGCTTGATCCGCCTTTGCACGAATTCCTGCCCCACACCGACGAAGACATCGCCGACGTCGCGACCACTACGGGTGTGGACGTGACCACGCTGAAGCGCCGCGCGGCTGATCTTGCCGAAAGCAATCCGATGCTGGGTCATCGGGGCTGTCGCCTCGGCATCACCTATCCGGAGATCTACGAGATGCAGGCGCGGGCGATTTTCGAAGCAGGTGTCGCCGTTGCGAAGGAGACCGGCCATAGCCCGGTTCCAGAGGTCATGATCCCTCTCGTGGCGACGGAGCGGGAGCTCGCTATCCTCAAGGATGTGGTGGATAAAGCCGCTGCCGCCGTCTTCGCGGAGACCGGAACCAAGCTCGAATACATGGTCGGCACTATGATTGAGCTTCCAAGAGCAGCCTTACAGGCGGGTCAGATCGCCCATTCGGCTGAGTTCTTCTCCTTCGGCACCAACGATCTCACCCAGACAGCTCTTGGCATCTCTCGGGACGATGCCGGACGCTTCCTCAAGATTTACGAGGAAAAGGGCATTTACGAGAAGGATCCCTTCGTCACGATTGATCAGGAGGGTGTTGGCGAACTTGTGCTTATTGCAACCCAGAGGGGCAAGGAGACACGTCCGGATATTAAGCTTGGTATCTGCGGTGAGCATGGCGGAGATCCCGCATCGGTGATGTTCTGCCATGATACAGGGCTCGATTATGTGTCCTGTTCTCCCTATCGTGTGCCAGTGGCCCGTCTCGCAGCGGCCCATGCCGCGCTGATGGAAAAGCAGAGCTGAGCTCGTTTCTACTGGTTAATAAATGAGCGGCGTGTGACTTTTTAGCAGCACCGGCCTTTTAACCCAGCCGCAAAGTTGTCGCTACGGAAGCTTGTCAGTTTCTATCATGAATCCAATGGGTTTAATGGCGCGTTAAGAATTCAACCCGCTGACGAGTCGCCGAAATCTGTCCAAAGTCTCAACAATTTGTCACTCGCCATTAACAAAAATTCCTTGTTTCACAGAGGGTACGCGATTATTTCGCGGAGAGTTTGATCGAGCATCGGGACCGGTGGCACGCAATGTGCCTCTAAAGAGCCCACCCAATAAGATGCCGTGGAGACGGGTGATGTTTACAATTTGGAAACCTCTGACCCACATTTTGCGTTGGGTTAAGGTCAAACAAAAAAGTTTGACGAAGTGGTGGCTGGAAATGAGTGATCAGGAACAGCGCGAAGTCGTCCGCCGTGGATTCGTGACAGCAGGCAGTGCCTTTGCTGTTTGCGTCGTGCTGCCGTCGATATCGTTGAAGTATCAAGAGCATCGCACAGAAGCAGACTTCCGTGCCGAAGCCCGGGCTCTTGCCCTTGCCGATGCTGCCGAAAGCGCTTCGAAATCAGACAGCGAGACGCCAAGCCTTTTCGAACATCCATGGATGCAAACGGTCGAATATGCTCTGGAACGCGATCATCGCGCCGCGCTCAGCCGGTATGCCATGCGCGATCGGGACGGTATCGCCGTATCGTCCATCGTGAGCTACGAGCCAAACCAGATCGACCGGGCAGAAGACGTATCTGCCGAACACAAATGTCTCTCTGAAGCCGTATATTACGAAGCCCGTTCCGAAAGCACCTCCGGGCAGCTGGCCGTAGCGGAAGTGATCATGAACCGCGTGAAAGATCACCGGTTCCCAAATTCGGTTTGCGAAGTGGTTTATCAGGGTGCTACCCGCACCACGGGATGCCAGTTCACTTTTACCTGCGACGGAGCCCTAAATCGTAAGCCTCGCGGCCGGAAGTGGGAAGCGGCGCAAACGGTCGCCACCCATGTTCTTATGGATCTGCACGAGCGCCGCACCGGCTCTGCCACCCATTATCACGCGACGTATGTGGATCCTCTCTGGAACGCCGGTCTCGTGCGCACCAATCGTATCGATACGCATATATTCTATCGCTTCCCAAGGGGGAGTGAGTGGGCCAATGCTCGCCGTGCCGTTGAGCGGAAGCGCGAGTCCCTTGCACGCCGTGTTGCCTCGGCCGAACAGGCTGTTCAGAAAAGCTCAAGTGATAAGTCTGCCGACAGCAGTGTTACCGTGATGTCACCCGCTCCTTAGGTTCGCTCGGGCATATTTTTCAGAATATTTCGCCGCATAAGGCCAGGCAGAAACCGCGATATGAAACGGGCGCGGTTTGACATGGCCCCGACCCCGTAGTGGGTTTTGGAGCCATGGGCGGCATCCCACGCGCCTTGGCCAGCCATCTCAACAGAGTAGACCGCCATACCTGTCTCTTTGAGCTGGTCGCTCATCTTGTGATTAGAGCCTTCATGGTCGCCGGCGTTCAGAATAGGCGTATCGACAAACCAGGGCGCGAGGCAGGTAACTTTGATGTCCAAAGGCGCGAATTCAACGTTCAACGCCTCGGTCAACCCTCTTACGGCGAACTTGGTCGCCGAATAGACAGCGAGTTGCGGGGAGCCGACAAACCCAGCCGTCGAGGCGACGTTCACGATGCGCGCGCCATCCGTCGTTTTCAGAAGTGGCAAGGCCGCGTATACGCCATTGACGACACCTTTCACATTGATGTCGATCATGGCGTCAGAACCTTCGGCATCGACGTTCTCGAACCAGCCATGGCGCGCGATACCCGCATTGTTGAAAAGTACGTTCATCTTACCGTCGGTTGACTGCCCGAACGCCTCCAACGCCGTTGACCAGTCGTCTCGATGACGCACGTCTAGCAAGCCGGTGATGCAGTTCTCCGCGCCGATTTCGCGTGCAACGTCACGAAGGCCGACATCATCAATATCGTAAAGGCCGACAAACCAGCCTTTGCGCGCAAAGTGCCTGGCTGTTTCCGCTCCGATGCCCGAGGCAGCCCCCGTTACAAAGATTGATTTTCGCCCATTCGCGTCGCCCATTGAGCAGCCTCCCAAATTGTCTTGGCAACAATATAGTCAGGCGGCATCAAGGCCTACGTCAAGGTTGATCGCCGAATGGGTAAGTGCGCCGACAGAAATATAATCGACGCCGGTCTGAGCGATATCTGCTACTGTTTCGAGCGTGACCCCCCCCGATGCTTCCGTTTTGCATTGGCCTTTGACCAGCGTCACCGCCTGTTTCAGTTCGTCTGTAGACATATTGTCCAGCAGCACAGCGTCGGGCTCGTAGGGCAGGGCTTCTTCGAGCTGATCGAGTGTATCAACCTCGATTTCAATCATCCGCAAATGACCCGCATACGCCTTCGCCCGGCTCATCGCATCGCCAATCGATCCGCAGGCTGCGATATGATTGTCCTTGATGAGGATGGCATCGTCGAGACCATAGCGATGGGATGTGCCACCGCCGCAGCGCACGGCTCGTTTTTCCAAGGCCCGGTGGCCGGGTGTTGTCTTCCTTGTACAGACGATCTTTGTTCCCGTGTCAGCTACCAGATCAACATATCTGGCTGTGAGGGTAGCCACGCCCGATAGCCTGCCGACAAAATTCAGCATCGTTCGCTCAGCCGTCAGAATTGATCGGGCTGAGCCTTCCAACCTTGCGATTAAGTCGCCTTCATTTAACCCGTCCCCGTCGGACTTTTGAGGTGCTATTCTCGCATCGGGATCAACCAACGCCAATGTATGCATCGCCGCGTCGAGACCGGCCAGACGTCCATCTCCTCGCGCGTTTAGAAAGCACGTCATTTCCGTATCGGGAGGAATGGTAGCATCGGTCGTAAGATCCCCGGCGCGCCCGAGGTCTTCCGCCAATGCCAGGCGAACGATGGGATCGAGAATTATTGGTGGCAGAGGGGGCGGGGCAATCATACGGCCATTCTCCATATGTCCAGTTTGTGATCACTATGCTGCAGGAACGTTCGCTCTGCTCTGCCTGTATCCGGATAGTCAGTGCGGTGATGGCCGCCACGGCTCTCCTCTCTTGCAAGGGCCGCCGCAGCAATGAGTTTCGAGGCGGTCAATGGACGGGCGTTTCCGTGCTCGTCTTGCATTTGTTCAATCCAGTCGACCAACTCGGTCAAACCTGCCTTTGTTCTGATGACACCGCATAGGTTCGCCATTTTCGCCCTTAAATGTTGCAATATCTCTATGGGTAGATTCGGTTGAACAAGTGCCTCGCTGGCAAAGGTCGCTTCCAGCTCGCTGTTCAATAGACGCCGCGAAGTTCTGTCGGCAAAGACAACGGCTTCCAGAAGGGAATTCGAAGCGAGGCGGTTAGCGCCATGGGCTCCTGTAGAAGCACACTCTCCGCAAACAGATAATCCGCCTAGTGTTGATTTGCCCCAGAGGTCCGAAACAATGCCGCCCATATGATAGTGCGCCGCGGTGGCAACGGGCATTGGATCAGTGCGTGGATCTATATTCGCACTCTGGCAGGCGGAAAATACAGTTGGGAAATGCTCCGGAAAATCTGCGCCGACGGCCGCTCGCGCATCGAGATAGGCTCCGCGTCCGGCAAGCCTCTCAGCCTGTATCGCCCTTGCGACTTCGTCGCGTGGCGCGAGCTCGGCGAGTTCGTGGTACTTGGCCATGAATGGCGTTCCGGCCTGATCAATCAGGATTGATCCTTCGCCGCGAAGCGCTTCTGTCGCCAGTGGTGCTGGGTCCTGATCAATATCAAGGGCTGTCGGATGAAATTGTACAAATTCGGTATCTGATAGCAGCGCGCCGCAACTCGCTGCCATGGCCAGCGCATCCCCAAGCGCGGAAGCAGGATTTGTGGTCACTTTGAAGAGCCCGCCCGTGCCACCGGTACAGAGTACCGTTTCGGCAGCGGTCACCGAGACATGTTGGCCGCGCTCATCTGTCATTACTGCGCCGCCAACTCTGCCCTCTGCACTTTGCAGTAGAGCGCAGGCGCGCAACCCTGTTCTGATTATGATCGATGTGGTTTTCTGCACGGCCGTGATGAGGGCGTCCATAATGGCGCGCCCAGCGAGGTCCCCGGCGACACGGGCCACGCGTGGGGCGGAATGGGCAGCTTCCAGAGACAGGGCGAGTGCCCCTTCAGGGGTGCGGTCGAACGGCACACCAAGCTCGATAAGATCGAGCACCCGGTTCGGGCCGTCTTTGGCAAGCAGCCCGGCAACGACAGGGTCCACAAGACCTGCGCCCGCAGCGATCGTATCCTTTGCATGGTCTTCAGGGGAGTCGGATGGATCGAGCGCGGCAGCCAGCCCGCCTTGTGCCCATGCCGAGGAGGATGCCGTACCGAGCGGCGCAGTAGAGATAATTGTACAAGGGCGCGGGCTCAGTTTCAGCGCAATGAACAGGCCAGCCAGCCCGGCTCCGATAATCAGAATATCGGTATCGTGACGGTTCCCCTTATCCGTCTTGATAATCGCGGCTGATGGCTGGTTCATGAAACAGGTAGACTATCGTCCCGCCAGAATTCAACTGGTGCTGCATAATTTGCATCCTGCCATACCCCAGTCATCAATGATTGGCTTTGGGGTTCGACGACGAAGTGGTCCGGGAGGTAATTTGAGACTGAATATCCGGGGGTAAGGCTGCGAATAACTTCACTGCGGATGATCAGCTTGTTCCCCTGTGGGGTGATCCGACAGGCCTGATCCATCTGCCAGGATATGCCCGGCGCATACTCGCAGCTCTCCCGCGAGACAAAGCTGCAAGTGCGTGACCCGTTCTCTTCAGGCTGCGAGATCGTCATGTTACCGGTTAGCGTGCACTCCTTGGCTTTCACATCGGTCCGGAAGGACCATGCACCGGAAATATCCTCGTTCGCCTGAGCTGCGCTGGCCAAGCCCAGGACCGAAATCGCTATCAGAATAACCCATGCAGCCGGTTTCGTGCCCATCCTCACGATATCCCGTCTGTGGTCCGGCGAAACTCCACAGGCGCTATAATCGCCGATACGAGCGATCCTATCATCCTGTCCGGACTCTCAATCTCCAGCGCAAAGTGATCTGGAACATAGTTTTCCGGATTCACATCGGCTTCAATGAAGCTGACAATGGTGGAGCGGACGGAGATCGTCTCGTCGGCCCGGTAGCCTGAGCAGGTCTGTTCGACAACCCAACGGTCCTGACCTTCGCAATCCTCAACGGCTGTTAAGGCGCACCTGTATACGCCATCCTCCGGGGTCGTGCGCACTTTCATGGTTCCGTAGAGGCGGCAGACACCGGCATGGTATCGCTCGGTTTCGAACGTCCATGCTCCGGTGATATCGCTTTGCGCCAGCGATGGTGCTGTTACGGCGACTGCCAGAACCGAGACAAGCAGAAATTTTGCTGAACTTGTCATTCTGTCTGACTACTCCGGCTGGGACCCCATATGTCCTATTATAAGATGATGCGCCGGTCTGAGGCAGTTTCAAGGCCGTAAGCAGGCATCCTTAAACCATTTCCAGTTCAATTGGCTTGAGCCCTGTCTCAAA
Organism: Pseudomonadota bacterium; assembly: GCA_039196965.1. GTDB lineage: Bacteria > Pseudomonadota > Alphaproteobacteria > Caulobacterales > Hyphomonadaceae > CALLCD01. Next base: position 123,318 of record JBCCUK010000002.1, read on the forward strand.
GTCCAGAGGTTTCGCCATTTTTGGTAGTGCGAGCATGGCGTCTATCGCCGCTTTCGCGCGGACCCGCATGTCTTCATCCATGGTCACCTCATATTCCATATTCATGAGGCAGTCATAGATGTTTTCCATGGTGATGCGCTTCATATGGGGACAGAGATTGCAGGGGCGCACGAAATTCACATCTGGATTTTCTGCAGCGACATTGTCGCTCATGGAGCATTCTGTCAGCAAGACCACCTTGGCCGGCGAATTGTCAGAGACGTAATTCGCAAGTGCCGCTGTCGACCCGGCATAATCAGCCGCCTCCAGAACATCCGGCGGGCATTCCGGGTGAGCGAGGATCACAACTCCCGGGTGGGCATCGCGCAATTGCTCGAGATCTTCGGCGGTGAACATCTCATGAACCTCACAGGAGCCCGGCCATGTCATGACCTTGATGTTCGTCATCGCGGCCACATTCCGCGCCAGGTACTGGTCGGGAACCAATATAACCCGGTCGCTGCCGAATTCGGCGGCGATATGTTCGACAACCTGGGCGGCATTTGAGGACGTGCAGGTAATATGGCACTCCGCCTTCACATCTGCTGTGGTGTTCACATAGGTCACCACGGGAACGCCGGGGTATCTTTCCTTGATCAGCTTCACGTCTTCGCCTGTGATCGACGATGCGAGCGAGCATCCCGCCCGTGTGTCGGGGATGAGCACAGTCTTATCGGGGGCGAGGATCTTCGACGTCTCCGCCATGAAGTGCACACCAGCCTGAACGATGACATCTGCATCTACATTAGCCGCTTCCCGCGCCAGCTGAAGGCTATCTCCACGAAAATCCCCAACCAGGCGAAAAATATCCGGCGTCATATAGTTGTGTGCCAATATAACGGCGTTTTTTTCTTCCTTCAGGCGATTTATTGCGGCCACGAGCGGGGCAATGCCCGGCCACTCCATCGGGGTTATGAATTCTTGTACGGCTGGATAAAGATGGTCTGTTTCTTTGTGAACCTCATCAGTGTAGGCGAGTGCGCGTTCTTCTGCCGCGAGGACGCGCATGGCGGGATTGGGTGTTGGACATCCCGGGCCTGCATCAATCAATCTTGCCATTGAAACATCTCCTCTTTCACCAAATTACTCTACTTATGCTCAATATGAGTATAATATGGTTATAAATAAACGCAGAACAAGTCTGCCACCTTTATCGGGGAACTCTCACCCTGCGCGTCTGCTTTTATGCAAACTGAGCATAAGGGGTATAAGGGTGCGCTTTGTGGCTGGCAAGTGTCAAATTGGACAACTTTGCCACAATACCGATGGCTTCTTTGAAGGTTATAAAACCGGATTGGAGCTTACCCACCGCCTACAGGCGGCATAAAGGCGATTTCCGTTGCCCCCTCAATTGAAACCGGCTCGATGGCGACTTCTCCATCTATAGCGATGCGAACCGTCTGATCTGTCATGGCTCCTGTTGATCCATGGAGCCGATCTGCCCAGTTGCGCAGATCCGTTGTGTTGCTCACGTCCAATGGCACAGGTGTAGCCTCTTCGAGCGACCCCGTGACATCTGTCAGCCGGCCGAAATACAGGAGGCGAGGGGATGCACTCATCCGCCAGTCGTCGACATGTGACGGGCGAGTGCAGGCGCATCACCCCGTCGATCAATGCGGAACTCATGTTTCTCCGGCTTGAGGAACAATGCCTTTTCCAGCGCGCCGTCCAGTGCCTCTGGCCCGCTTTCCCTCAAAACGCTGCGAAGATCGACATGGTCGTCCTGCCCGAGACACATGTATATGCGTCCAGTGCACGTGACGCGGACGCGATTGCACCCGGCGCAGAAATTATTGGTCAGCGGCGTTATAAAGCCGAGCTTGCCACCTGTTTCCTTGATGCGGACATAGCTTGATGGTCCGCCATTCCGATCCGTTGTCGGCATATCGGTTAGAGTCCAGCACTGTTCCAGCGCCTCTCGAACCTCGGTCAACGGCACATATTGATCGATACGGTCTTCGCCCGTATCACCGAGCGGCATGACCTCTATCAGTGTCATGTCGATGCCGCGTCCATGAGCCCACTCGATCATCCGAGGAATTTCATCGAGATTCTGGTGTTTCAAGGCGACCGTATTGAGCTTGATTTTAAGACCGGCCATTTGGGCAGCATCAATACCTTCGAGGACCTTGGAAAGACGCGCGCGCCGCGTGATCTCGGCAAACCGGTCTTCATCGAGACTGTCGAGGGAGATGTTCAGCCGCTTGACGCCGGCCCGCGCAAGGGTTTCGGCCATATAGGACAGCATGGTGGCATTTGTCGTAAGGGTTAGCTCTTCCAGATCATGGCCCAGCCGAGCCCCAAGGCGTTCTATGAGCTGAAGAATATCCCGGCGGACGAGAGGTTCCCCGCCTGTGATGCGGATTTTGGTAACGCCGCGGGCGATGAAGGCATTTGCGATCAGCTCCAGCTCTTCCAAAGTCAGGAGATCCCGCTTCGGCAAAAATGTCATCCGCTCTGCCATGCAATAGGAGCACCGGAGATCGCAGCGGTCCGTCACCGACAAGCGCAGATAAGTGATCTGGCGACCAAAAGTATCTATGAGGGGCGCGCTTGATGCGGCCTCCTTGGGTGTGGGGTGTGTACGCTCAGCCAGGGTGATCAGATTATGGGGCATTGTTCAGGCTGAGCTTGTTTATCCGGTCAATCGACGAAACGACAGTATCTTTCCAAGGCACGGTCTGATCAAGGGGGCATCTCTCGCTCAGCGTTTCGCTCGCGCTTGATGTTGGGCGCTTTTCTTGTCCTGACATACCGCTTAGTAAGCGGCGAGTGATAAGGGTGCGTCCGATATGAGCGAGTCTGAAAATCTTGCTGGTCTTGAACCCCATGATGTCAGCGATGCGGCTACGCTTCTCACCGACATTGAGGATGCGATTCAGGACGGCGACAGTCGATGGCTGTCGCGCATACTGAGGCGGCTGCACCCTGCCGATGCGTCTGATGCGCTGGAAAGGCTGTCTCCTGAAGAGTTTTCCGGCGTCGTCGCCCTGCTGGGCGACGAGTTGCCGCCTGATGTCCTGATCGAGCTTCGCGATGAATATCGCGAAGACGCTGTTGAAGTCTTACCTGACGAGGCGGTGACCGCTGCCATTGGCGATCTCGATTCCGATGACGCCATGGCGATCCTCGAGGATCTCGAAGACAATCGGCGGGATCGTATTCTCGACGACCTTGCGCCTGAGGACAGGGCTCCCCTGGAGCAGGCGCTGGACTTTGACGAGGACACTGCCGGCCGCCTGATGCAGCGCGAATTCGTTGCGGCACCGGAGTTCTGGACGGTGGGGCACACAGTCGATCATGCCCGGAATCTTGGGGATGATCTGCCCGATCAGTTCTTTGAAATCTACGTCGTCGATCCAGCGTTCAAGGTGCTGGGGGCTGTGCCGCTCGCGACGCTTTTGCGGACGTCGCGCGATGTCATGCTCTCCGATATTATGCGGGACACTGAGGCCACGATTGAGACCGGGATGGATCAGGAAGAGGTAGCTTATCTCTTCCAGAAATACTCGCTCGCCTCTGCGCCGGTCGTCGATGAAAGCGGGCGGATCACCGGCATGATCACGGTTGATGACATGGTCGACGTTATTCAGGACGAGAACACCGAAGACCTGCTGGCGCTCTCTGGCGTGTCCTCGGCCGATGGGTCTGACACCGTGTGGGAGGCGGTGCGGGCACGGGCTCCCTGGCTGAGCATCAACCTGATCACGGCCTTCATTGCCTCGGCGATCATCTCGCTATTTGAGCCTGCGCTGAACACGCTCGTCGCCCTCGCCATTCTCATGCCCGTCGTGGCGGCTCTCGGCGGAAATGCGGGGAGCCAGGCCCTTGCGGTAACGGTGCGGGCAATTGCCGAACGAGAAATGGAGGGTTCGGCAGCGCGGCGAGCGGTGCGGCGCGAAGTGCTGACCGGCCTCGTCAATGGTGTGATTTTCGCGTTGGGGGTGGGGTTGATCACCCTCGCCTGGTTCCAGAGTATGGCCCTGGCGCTGACGATCGGCGCTGCGATCCTCGCGACCTTCATCTGGGGGTGCCTCGCTGGCATTCTGGTGCCGCTGACGCTCAAGCGAATTGGCGCGGATCCAGCAGTAGCTTCCTCAGTATTTGTCCTGACTATGACTGATATTATTGCGTTTTTCAGCTTTCTCGGCCTCGCCACCCTTGTCTTTCTATGAGTTTTACTGGTTAACGCCCATTCGGTGCGGCATTTGCAGCCTAACCCAGCCGAATAGAATTTGACGTTGCAAGATGGGCCAGAACAGCACACATCGCATGCGGACATCACGTGCCGGCATTGACCTTATCAAGAGCTTTGAGGGCTTTCACAGACGTGCTGTGCCCCTCGGGGATGGCCGGTGGACGGTCGGATATGGCCATATAAAGGGCGCACGCGCAGGCGTCGGCATTGTCAAGGAAGACGCCGAGGCGATCCTGCGCGAATACGATCTTCCCCCGGTGGAGCGGCAAATCTGCGATGCGGTTTATGCACCGCTGAACCAGAACCAGTTCGATGCCCTGGTCTCATTTGTCTTCAATATCGGAAATGAGGCTTTCCTTGGCTCTTCTGTCCTTGAGCATTTGAATTCGGGCGAGCATCTGCAAGCCGCCGATGGTATGGGCGCTTGGCGGGTGGCCGAGGTCAACGGTCGGACAATCCTGATAGATGCGCTGGTGCGCCGGCGCGCGGCCGAAACAGCCCTGTTTTTAACACCCTCAGGCCCTCGCGTGACCGCGCCCACAGCGAAAATCACACCGAAGTTCGACGAATCGAAATTGCCACTTGGCCAGTTGAGGGCCGCCCTTGAGCCAGTGAGCGAGCAGAAGCCAGCTTCCGCACCCTTGGTTTTAAATCAACCTCACGCCCAATTATCATCGGATACCCTATCTGCATCCAAAAATAATACTGAGGGTGGGGACGAACTGCCGCTCTCGTCGGCTCTGTTGCCTACGGAGACCGATGATGCTGCCAGCGATATGAAGGAACGGCTCGTTCGTATACTGGGTTCATCGACGGCTGGTGCCGAAGCATCAGCGACCGAGAAGAAGCCAGCCCAAGCGCTTTCGGTTCCCAGCCCTGCGGAGATCACCGAGGCCATATCGGCGCTCGCCGACCCAGATCCTGTGGGCAATCCGAGCGATGATGGAGACTCTGAAGGCCCATCACGAAGCACGACACGGATCGTCATCGATGACCTTGAAACGGTCGACATAGACCCCCGATTGGTGGCCACCGCTACGGCCCGGGAGGCGACTCTGTCGGAGATGGGAGACGTTGGAGTGGCGAGTTACTCCCTCTATGCAGGTCTCGGTCTGATCGGTCTCTTCATCGCGGTATTTGGCTTCACAGACCTGTTCGCCGCAATGACACCGGGTGCCAATGTCCCGGCCGGAGAGCAGTACTCTGGTTTTGGACTGTCTCTCCTCGGAGCGTTTCTGGTGCTAGTGGCGGTCTATTTTATCGCAAAATCATGGATTATTGACAGATCCTGATTGGCCCTCGCCGTGTTTGGGGGTAATTAGCCCCCTATGATACCGAATGCTTACCCCACTTTGAATTTCGATCTTGGTGAAACCGCCGACATGCTCCGCGATACGGTGATGTCATTTGCTTCAGATCATATCGCGCCGCTTGCCGCTGAAATAGACCGCAGTGATGTGTTTCCCCGCCAGCTCATGCCGCAAATGGGCGAGCTCGGCCTGCTCGGGATTACAGTCGAAGAAGAATGGGGTGGCTCGGGTCTCGGCTATCTGGAACACTGTGTGGCGATTGAAGAGATTTCCCGGGCGAGCGCCTCCGTCGGCCTATCCTACGGAGCCCATTCCAATCTTTGCGTAAATCAGCTTCGCCGCTGGGGCAATGAAAGACAAAAAGAGCGTTATCTCAGGCCGCTTGTGACCGGTGAGCATCTGGGATCATTGGCCATGTCCGAAACGGGGGCTGGCTCTGACGTCGTTTCCATGAAGCTTCGCGCCGACAAAAAGGGTGACCGGTACGTCCTGAATGGTTCGAAAATGTGGATTACGAACGCGCCAGATGCCGACACGCTTATCGTCTACGCCAAGACCGCGCCTGAAAAGGATTCTCGCGGCATTTCCGCTTTCATTATTGAGCGGGATTTCGCCGGTTTCTCGGTGGCGCAAAAGCTCGATAAGCTTGGTATGCGGGGGTCAGAAACCGGAGAAATTGTTTTCCAGGACTGCGAGGTTCCCGAAGAGAATCTGATGGGCCCTTTGGATGGCGGCGTTGGCGTGCTGATGAGCGGCCTCGACTATGAGCGGGTCGTCCTGTCGAATGTATCCGTAGGGATTATGCAGGCCTGCATGGATGTCGTGCTGCCCTATGTTCACGACCGTAAGCAGTTTGGAAAGTCCATCGGCGAGTTCCAGCTGATCCAGGGTAAGCTGGCCGATATGTATGTCACCCTGTCGACGGCGAGGGCCTATTCCTATGCCGTGGCGCAGGCCTGTGATCGCGGTGAGACGACACGGAAGGATGCAGCGGGTTGCATCCTTTACGCTGCGGAAAAAGCGACCCAGATGGCGCTCGACGCGATCCAGATTCTTGGCGGAAACGGATATATCAATGAGTATCCCACCGGGCGGCTCCTCCGCGATGCCAAACTGATGGAAATCGGTGCCGGAACAAGCGAGATTCGCCGTTGGCTTATTGGCCGTGAATTGTTTGGAGAAACGGCTTAGACAAGGCTCCCGAACCGCTCTAGGTAATCTGAGAAGAGTGGTCGGACATCGGATTCACTCAAGCTGAACTGATCAAGCGAGTAACGGTGTTTCCCGTACTTTGTTCGAGGCCGGTTTTCCAGATAGGATTTCATAACAGTGTACTGATCGTCTTTCAGCGGACGATTGAAATGCGATAATATACGGCGAATCTCTGCGAGGGGATCCGTCATGAAATCCTCGAAGGCCACGTCACAGAAGCGGTTTGCATGTTCTGGATGGGTATTCCGGACTATGGTGGCGCGCCTACAAACCTCGGCAATGTAATCGAGGTCACCGCGTGCGCGATCATCGATATCAAGGTGATCTGACCATCCTCTACGCCCCGTAGCGCAGAGGCTGCAAACCGATGCGATAACCTTGGTCGGATCACGGTGCGTGTGAATCAAGCAAGCATCGGGATAGGTTTCGAGAAGCGCGCCAAGATAGGCTGAATGCATGGGCGTCTTCAGTACCCACTGCGTATTCCCCGAAGTGGCCTGAAGGTAGCGCAAGGCTCTTCTATGCCATTCATAAGCGCTTATAAAGTCCGCACTCAGAAGAAATTTCCGATATGTCGGTGCCCAGGCGAGACAAGGGTACTGCTCCGAACAAAGATCAAGATTGGTAAGACCGACACACTCCGTCGGAATAAACGGATCGAAATAGTGGATGGCGGAAAAGCCGGGCATCAGCCGGTCCATTCGTGCCATGTTCTTGCCCAGCTTTGTGATACGCGGATCGTTTTCCGCGTTCTCAATTTTATGCGCGAGGGCATAGTCGCGGCACTCCCAGGTCAGGGGCGCTCTGTGGTCTGGCGCGGCGGCGAGGGTCTCATAGAGAATGGTCGTGCCGGTGCGCGGCATGCCGACGATGATGAGTGGAGCCGATACGGGAGCCTTCGCCACCTCGGGGTTTCGTTTCTCCCAATCTACCACCGCGAGCCTGCTGACAAGGGCGGCAATAATCATCCCGCTGAACACCAATCGCCCCAATTGATTCAGGCGAGCTTCGTGTTCGAGTGAAAACAGCAAAGCATCCAGAGCGACGTGATGGCTGTCTGAGCCGAAGTCTGTCAAGCCGCCGGATTGTTTGATCGCTGCTTGCTCCATGGCGTCAATCGTGAGGGCTGGACGGGCTGGTATGCCGACCGCGCCGGAGGCTTTCCCAAACGTGTTTACAAGAGCCGCTATAGGTGGCCGTTTCGGCAGTCTATGAAAGTCTGTAAGCATACTTTCGGATATGGTCTCAGATATAGTCTTTATATGTCGACAGATAATCCGAGAACAGCTCGTCACGAAGGTGATCGGTAAAGCCGAATTGTTCAGTGCTGTAGACGTGGCGGCCATATTTGTCGCGCGGCCGGTTCTTAAGATAGTCGGCCATTGATCGGTACGCTTCTTCTGAAAGTGGCCGTCCGAAACGGCTGTGAATGTCTTCAACGACTTGCATAGGCTCGGCCATGAAACGTTCAAAGGCAATGTCTATGAAGCGCTCAGCATGTTCCGGATGCTCTTGGCGGAAGAGGGTCGCACGGCGGACGAACTCTGCATAATAGGATGCGTCGGAATAGGCGCGCGTTTTCAGATCATAGTCGGTATCTGACCAGCCGCCCCGGGACACCCGGTAGAGATTGGCCACGGAGGCTATGACGCGCATCGGGTCGCGGTGGGTCTGGATCAGGCGGGCGTCGGGATAGATTTTAAGGAGCGCGTCGAGATAGCCGGTATGGAGCGGCGATTTCAGCATCCATGTCTTGTTCGGCTGGGTCGCTTGTAAATAGCGAAGGCCCCGCTTGTGCCATTCGTAGACCGAGGAGAAGTCGTTGTTCAGCAGGAAATCGCGATAGGAGGGGATCCAGGCAAGGGACCCAAATTGCTCGCTCGCCATATCGAGCAGCATCAGACCGATGCATTCGGTGGGGATGAACGGGCCGAACTTGTGGATCGCCGTGAAGCCCGGCATCAGCCGGTCGATCTGCGACATCTGACGGCCAAGCTTCTTGACGCGAGGATCATCTGCCGGAGCAGCTGCAGCTTCATGGGCTAGGGCGAAATCCCGGCATTCCCAGGTCATGGGTGCCCGCAGGCCTGGGTCAGCCGCCAGTGTTTCGTAGAGTATGGTTGTGCCCGTTCTAGGCAGCCCGATCACGAACAGCGGGGCCTCGATCGGCGCTTCGGCAAGCTTCGGAAATGCCTTTTCCCAGGCGACGACGGTCAGTCGGCCGGCGAGGGCATATGAGAGTTGTCGATGGAGGACAATCCGCCCCATCTGGTTGAGGTTCGCTTCGTTTTCGAGGGCGTGGCACAGGGTGGCGAGACCGGGCACATAGGAGTTCGACCCGTAATCGCTGTGGCCTGAAATCTTCTCGGCCGTGCGACGGATGCTGTCCGGTGTAAAGCGCGGCAGACCGAGGCGCGCCTTCGACATGACACCGCCTACCGCATTGATCGCGCGGACGACCGGCGGCCGCTTTGGAGCACGGGTCCTCGTTGGATTTACTGGTTTTTCTGAACTGGAACGGGTCTGAGCGGTCTCGGTCAAAACGTGCCTCATGGGGGGACAGAGGTGGAAACGGTCTACGCGCCGCATCTGAACCGTAAATCGCGTTCAGTGTCCACCGGAGCGCGGCCAATTTCACCAGTGAATTGCAGGTTGTCGAGCCTCCGAAAACTCTCCCCCAGGGCGCAAAGCCGATGCGACGTTTCCGGGGATAAATGCCGCGTTGAGACTCTCAGTTTTGGGGCGCTGAGAGCCGTTGAGAGTTTTACGGGGATAGATACACGCAAATATTGGTATGTCGGGCTGACTTTAGCGCGTCCAGTGCTCGACAAGCCGTGAGAAAATCTCGATGCCCTTGGTCAGTTGGGCAGGGTCTATGAACTCGTCCGGCTTATGGGCCTGCTCTATGGAACCGGGGCCGCACACCACCGAGGGTATGCCGCGTTCGGCGAACTGGCCTGCTTCGGTGGCATAGGCAACGGCCCGGACGGCATTGTCGCCTGTAATCGCCCTCAACAGGTTCTCTGCCGGGCTGTCCGGCTGGATGTTGAGCGGGGGCACATCTGTAAACCTGTTCACCTCTACGCCGCAGTCCGGAAAACGGTCGCGAATGCGTTTGTTCGCCTCGTCCACAGCCGCGTGAAACGGCGCGAGCACGGTATCCACATCGAAGCCCGGCGGGCAGCGCAGGTCGAAAACAAACTGGCACTTGCCGGCCAGAATGTTCGAGGCGGTGCCGCCGGACACCTCTCCTATGGTCAGGGTGGGATAGGGCGGGCTGAAGGGGGAGTCAGTGGGGGCATTTTCTTCAAGGTCGCGGGCGATGGTACGCAGCGTGGCCATAAGATCCACAGCCTCGCCAATGGCGGACAATCCAAAGTCCGGCAGGCTGGAATGGGCCTCGTGGCCCGTGACGGTGACGTCGGTCAGGGCAATGCCCTTGTGGCCCGAGATGACCTGCCATTCCGTAGGCTCGCCGACCCAGACGGCCTCTGGCTTGGCTCCATGTTTGATGATCTCATCAATCATCGAAGGCGCGCCCTGGCAGCCCACTTCTTCATCGTAAGAGAAGGCAAAGTGAATGGGCTTTTTGAGCGAGTGTTCTGCAAAGCGCGGCGCGAAGACAAGGCAGAGGGCAATAAACCCCTTCATGTCGCAGGTGCCGCGACCGTAGAGAAGACCGTCCCTATCGGTCAGTACGAATGGGTCACTGCGCCAGTCCTGGCCGTCGACGGGGACCACGTCGCTATGGCCCGACAGTACAAGACCGCCCGGAGCATCCGGCCCAATACGTGCCCAGAGATTGGCCTTGTCGCCGGCGGTGTTGGGCACGCGAATGCATGTCGCGCCGAGGGGTGTGAGCCTCGTCTCGATCCAGTCGATGATATTGAGGTTGGAGAGGCGGGACGTCGTATCGAAGGAGATCAGCTGACTGAGGGTGCGGGTGACGTCGGAGAGTGATGTCATGGAGTGGCCCTTTGTTGCCGCTCGGTCGATCTAAACCAACGTCTCACAATCTCCAAAAGAAGGACTTTCATAGCTCCTCAATTGAGTTCGTATTCCAGATCATATCGATGCACACCATTATCCTGAGTGATCGTCATCGCCCCTGAGATATTCGCAAGCTGGCCTCGGCCTGTGCCTTCCAGAATACTGATATCGAGAGAACTCTCACTCTGGCTCATGAAGCCTTGATGCACCAGCGTAAACCCTCCTTCAAACCCATCAACAGAGCCCGTGAACTCTTCAATCGCATAGTAAATCGCTATGCCAGCTTCCGTTCTCTTGCTTATCATCTGGCCAACGCCGCGGCCTGATAAGGCTCCGTGATATTGCTTATTGATGATCATTCGCCCGGTTGGCGCAGCCTCATCATTTTGAGGGCTCAGTTGAACGTCGAAAATGCCGGCGACAGACATGGCTGTTTCCTCTTTTGTTGGTTCGCTTGCGCTCAGTGGAATTGATAAGGGTGACATCAAAAATCCGATCAACGCCACACCTGTTAAAACACTTACCCTCACAATATCCCTCCGTATTTTCTGGGAGCCTGATTAGTAGCTGACGCTCGATCTTAATTCTTGTAGAAATGCGACATGTCCTCAGTCCTAACGCCGAAAAATGAATCGCCTCGTGGGTTGATCGACGAAAGAACATCAAAGCAGCATTTCGAGCTAACCCTCTACGACGCTCCCGATGGCCTAGAAGAACTGTTGAACAATGTCTGGCACGTCCAATGGAACCTGCCTGCCGGCCAAACCTATTTGCAATCTAATCTACCACATCCGGTACAGCATATTGTTATCGATCCTCTGCGCGGATCAGGAATGTATGGATGCGTCACGAAGAAATTTGATTACGAAATAACGGGCGAGGGTCAGGTTTTAGGGTTAAAGCTCTTTCCGGGACTGGGGCGAGCCTTTTTGCATCAGTTGCTGTCCGAAATCACCGACAGCTACGTGCCTTTGCAACGCCTTATTGGTGACGATCTAACCCATGAACTGGAGTGTGACCTCAACGGTAACAAACCAATCGCAAGTGTGGTGGAGCGTTTTGGCAAATCTATTTCTCCACTCGCAAGAGGAATCAGCCAATCAATGAGAGAGGCACGCGTAGCTGTCGAGTTAATTGACACCTCAAAAGACATCTTCCGTGTTGCCGATATTGCCTGTCATCTCGGGGTCACTGCTCGCCAAATTCAGCGTTTGTTTTCGGTGTACATTGGCATGCCCCCGAAATGGGTTATCGATCGCTACCGAATACTGGAGGCGCTAGACGAAATGAACTCGGGCAAGCATGTGGATATATCCGATTTGGCGCTCAAACTTGGATACTCTGATCAATCTCATTTCAGCAATCAGTTTAAAGTCATCACCGGGTTCAGCCCATCCGCTTACCAAAAGAAACAAGCATTTGACCTATCTTCGAATCCGGGCGGCAGGTGAACGGCTTAAGATCGCCCGACAACAGACTCTGAATGAAATCGTTTCAATGACCGTCTCTGGCGAGTTTTCGCCGTCGACGATCACTCGAGCTTTGGTCTGCGAAGCGTGCAAAAGGAGACGTTGGAAATTGGAAGTCGATGGTCGTAAATCGGCCCATTCGAGACAATCAGTTACCCAAACAGCAATTACTTAAAACGCCCAGAAACGGTCGCTCGAAACATTTAGTTTCGCTGTGACAGACGTCTGCTCGTCCGTCACAGCGAAGGCTTGGTTGGTCTGTTCCATGTGAGCGCAAGCATCAACATTAGGTTCCGATGCGGACTTGTCCTTCCTCACGTTCACTTACGCCAACCGAAGCTGTTGCCTGATCAACCCGAACTAGCGCTTGTCCCAATGCTTCTATCTGCATCGGCCCGCCGCTTTCGCGGATCGCCAGCTTTGCCTGTCCGCGCAGGCGCACGTAGGTTTTTCCAGAGACGCCGGGAGTGAACATTTCTGTCTGACCACGCAGGACAGCGACCAGATCGCCATCGATATTCTGAGCGGCAATGCGATGCTGTCCTCGCCCATTGATCGTTAGTATTTCGCGTACATTACCGATCCGCGCTACGCCGCAACCACGAAACGACACATCGAGGCGGACGCTATCCGATGCGACTGTGTAGACATATCCTCCTGTTTGCACTGGGAGTCCGTGGGGAATGCGAAGCGTCGCAGTGTCGATCCGTCCGCCCGAGCTCAACCGATCGAGCGCGAGTGAATTGCATTCATCTGCGGTCGCGCTGTAATCGCCGACCAGCCGCAGAACCCCGCCTTGCGAAGTGATGGAAGAGCCGTTTGGCGAGACCGAAAGCAGTGCGTCCTCGCGATCTTCCGAAACGATCCGCAAAAGGCCGCCGAACTGGTTGATCTGCACAGCTGAGGGATTTGTTATTCGGTAATGTTCTGTCCTTTGCTGATCATGCCGATCAGCAAGCGACAGCACCTCTTCCATCTGCTTAGCCGGATCGGGTAATGAGGAGAAGGAAAGGTCGTTTTGCAGGTTGGCAAAACCGCAACCGGACAGCGCTAGCAGCGCTGCAATTGATCCCATACTCGCAGTCTGTCCAAAGAGGTATCGCCGATCAAGCGCATCGAAACGATGTGTCATGCGCGAACCGCTGCGCCACGCGCACGAGACTGGCGGGCTCGCCTCATCAACTACGACCGCCAGAAGCGTCTCGGCGTAGCGTTTGCGCGATATGTTGGTCGAACCGAGAACCACCGCGTCACATGCGATCTCTTGGTCGCACTTTAGCGCTCTGACCGCCCAATAAGCCAGCGGGTTAAACCAGAACACGGTATTTATGAGCAGCGCGACGAGATTGATCAGCGGATCGTGCCGGTCGCGGTGGGCCATTTCGTGCCGCAAGACGACCTCGTGCTGTTGGGTGGTGTAGCGTGAGTGAAAGTCCTCGGGAACGACGATCATCGGTCTGAATATGCCCAAGAGCATGGGGCTAAATCCTGTGCGAGAGGCCACCATAATAGGCACCCCATCGATGGACGATGGGCTTAGCCTGCCAAGATCGCGAACGAATTTCCTGTGCCGCCACAGAGCGTAAAAGAGAAAGGCGGCGGCTCCGCTCGCCCAAAGAGCAACAAGCAACGGCCAACCGCCGACAATTGCCGTTCCGTCGGGCGCCCCTTGGGCTCGAGGAGGAGGGACATCCATTCTGTCGAGCCTGAGCTCAGCATCGATAGCTTGTGAGCCGATAGCTTCGGCGACAGGTGTAAGATTTTGAGAGGTCTCAAACAGGCCAACCCAGGCAGGCGCATCGTCGAAACCGGGCGTGACGCTTGCGAGCATCAGAACCGGAACCAGTATCCATGACCGATAGAGGGCCTGCGGGCTCAAGAGGCCCACGCACGCCCATCGCAGCAGCGCGACCATCAGCATCCCGACGACACCCGCCACCGTCAGGTCGGCCAGAAAGAGATGAGCGTCAGTCATCGTCATCCCAGCGTTCGATCATCTCGCGCAGCTGAGCGATGTCGGCCTTCGATAGCTTCTTTCGATCTGCGAAATAGCTGACCAAAGGGGAGAATTCACCAGCAAAAGCGCGCTCAAGTACGCCAGTCGAATCGAGATATTCTTCGCGTGACAAAGCGGGCCGAAAGAGGAAGCGTCTGCCATCCTTTTCGGATGCGATCGCACCTTTCTTCCTGAGTCGCGTGATCAGTGTACGTACAGTAGGCGGTTCCCATCCTTGCTCCGGTCCAACCGTGGAGACAAGCTCCTCGGCTGTTTGAGGGCTTTTGTTCCAGAGGGCGCCAAGTACGACGCTTTCAGCATCAGTGATCTTCATAAAGTAAGCAATGGCCAGACTTTTACGTTTGTCAAACATTGGAATATTACGGGAATCCCGACGTTAGGGCGCAGATGTCAATAGCCTTGCATTATCACAATACGCTCATCGTCCTCTACTAGCCGCGCTATCTTTCCGAGCAGGCCTTTGCTTTCTTCGCCATTCGCGAACATGACCGCGCCAATGCCTTCGTCAGGCTTGAAGAATGCAAATGATTGCTCGGAACGGTTGTGACCAGTGTGCGCGAAGACGTTGCCTTCTTTAAATTCGTAAACATACCAGCCAGTGCTGAAACCCATTCGCTGCGGACAGGCCTCGAGCGGTCGCCCGTCTGGCCCGCACCGTTCGTCGCGCTCATCAAGAACAATTCGGGACCGTTCGGCAGCGCGTTTCGCGTCGACCCCTTCGTTCGCCATGACTGCCGCGAGAATTCTGGCGTAATCCGCACTCGATGTGCGCAGTCGTCCAGCACCCTCAGCTTCATCGTAATCGCCAGGTTCAACCCACTCGCTGTCGGCAAGGCGTCCCCAGGCGTAGCGAGGCTTGAGCTCTGGTATGGTAACGAAAGAAGCATCTTCGATTCCAAGCGAGTCAAACACGGTCTCACGCGCGATATCATCGAATGGCTTTTCAAGCTTTCTCTCGAGAAAGCGAGCCAAATAGAGAATGCCTTCACCTGAATAGCCACGCTGAGTCCCCGGATCGAAGGTAAATGTTAGCACACCGTCGCTCATCCGCCGCCAATTTCGGAATCCAGTCTGGTGGGCGAGTGCGATCCTTGGGGTCAGCTGCATCCTGCGGGGATCTTCGGCAATGTCAGGATCGACCCAAAATGCCGCCATAGGCTCATCAAGCGAAACCCGGCCTTGGGTTGCCAATCTGAGCACAATCTCCCCAACAATTGGCTTTGCGATTGATGCCGTGTCGTAGAGTGTGTTTGTAGTCGCTGGGTTGCCTTCGCTGCGCTCCCCGCAAGTTAGCGTCCATTGCAGCTGCCCGTCTGCGATGTAACTGACACCGACGCTGGGGACACTCGATTGCCCTAGCCATTCCGGCAAACGAGACTGGAGCGCTACAAGCTTCTGTATCGCCTGTGGGTTGCGATCCGACACCGGCATGTGTTGTTCAGTTGCGCAATCCGGCACCGTGCCTTCTGCAATGCCTGCGACCGAGATAGGCCTGTTCGGTGCGCAACCAACTAGCGCGGCTGAAAGGACAAGCGTGGGTAGAAGTAGACGGCGGTTCATTATCATTCCTCGGGTCATGGATACGTGCACTTCTCTAGCTTGGCTCGTGAGCGCAGCTAAAAATATTACATTTGTAATAGTTAAGTCTGTGGCAGACGCAAGCGAAATTTTCTGAGCGTCCTAAACTCGCCTGTGATCTCAATCGCTCATCGGTCCCTTACCTCGGATGTAAGGTTTACTTTGGAGAAGTACCGTTATTTCATCTTTAGAGGGACAACGAGGCATTGGCTTCCGCCAGTGGCTATCAACCGACCATCTGCTGTCCAGACACGAACACGCCCGTGAATAAGCGCATCAGCCGCTACATCTGCCAATAGCCATTCTTCTGAACCTCCCTGCTCGTGGAACCAGACTGTAAGATCAAGAGATGGCGCAATGTAATCGGCCTGTTCTGAAAGGCCGTTAGTATAGGCCGGCCAAATATGTGTATCGATACTCACGAGTGACCTTGTAGCATCAATGAAGGGATCATCGGTTGTTTCCCAATTCGCAAATTTCAACCATCGCTCCATCCGTCCACCGCGCGGATCGGCTTCGCCGGGAGCCCTAAAGTCCACTGGACGGCCATCCAAGTTCTGCCAAAACGAATTGGCCTTATGACCATGACGCGAGAACATAGTTTCAATCGGTTCAAGTTCGTGCGGAGGCGGAACCTCCGGAATTGTTTCTTCAACCTTGTGCGGCCCGTTTGTCTTCGATGTCGTCCACACCTGCGCTTGGAGAAAAGTGGTTTTGTTTTGCAGAAGGGACACGTTGAAGCAGGCGGAACTCCCATTCTTCAGAACGTCCACAACCACGTCGACATGACCGTGAGATGCTCGAGTAAGAAAGTGACACTGGGCGATGGCCTTCCGGTGCTCGTACATCTGCTGCACGCATTGCGATTCCGGCGAGATATCCCCCGCACGGGCTCCAAATATCCCATGCTGGATCAATTTCAGCGGTCAGCGCTTCGCCCCGCTGAGTAATTGCGGTACTGTCTCGCAAGCTTCCCATTCAGAGGTCTCCAATACGTGCCACGCGTCGTATCACGACGCGTGGAGCATCGAAACTAGGCGGCTTAAAATCGCCCCACAACAGCCTCTGAGCCAATGTCGCAAAGCGCCTAAAAAACGGACTCTGAGCTTAGCAATCATAAGAAAGGCACTCGCCGTTCGGTGTCCCATAACCGCACGACGACGTATGATAATATGGGCTAAGTTAGTCGCTACCACCTTTAGGCGCTGCAGTTCTCGGCTACCCATGTCCTCATTCGGTCTGTGTCGAGCAGCTGAATGTGACCGTAGCCTAATTTTATGAGGCCAATGTCGGAAAGTTGTTTCAAAGCAGTGCTTAAAGACGCGCGAGAGACGCCCAGCGTGAAGGCAAGGTCTGACTGACGGCATTCAAAGGTATGCAATCCGCCATCCATTTGCGTCAGGGTAAAGATTGCCTTTGCGACGCGCTCTCTCATCGGCAAGCGGCGCATTGCGTCCATCATCTCTAGCAAGCGATGGGTGCGGATCAGTGATGTGGTGAGAAGGGCGCGTGCGATGTCGGGCTCGGCCTCATAGAGCCTGTTGAATACAGCGGCAGAGATCTGATTAATCTGAGTGGGTCCCGAAGCGGAGACGTCGTGTGTGCGAGGCAGATCGACAAAAAGTGTGAACTCACCAAAGGTCTGACCAGGGCCAAACTGGGTCGTCATCACGAAAGAACCGTCTTCTCCATAGATGCCGACTTTGACGCTGCCTGACACGACAATTGAGATCCCGCGCTTCATATCACCGCGATTGTGGATCAGCTGGCCATCATCATAGGTCATAATTGTGCCGGCGCGTATGATCTCTCCAATCAGCCTCTCAGGGAGACTGTCCATGAAGCTCGGCGTGTTGGCGCTAAGGAGGTCCAGCATCCTTAAAATGTATAAAATTGGACATTCATGCGCAAGCGCTGCTGATACAGATGAACCAAAATGAAGACAAAACGCGCTTTGGGAGAGATGAGATGAAGTCAGAAGTTTCCGTCATTTTGGGAATATTCGTTGGGTTCATTCTGGTCGAGATCCTGTTTACCGGATTCTTCAAGAAACCCGGTCAAAAGCAATCGGATGGGATTGTTGAGCTTATCTCGACAGGTGTGCTGACACTGATCACGCAGCCACTCGTTGCCGCTGGTGGGTTTGCTGTCGCCGCTTTTCTGGTGCCTGGTGCGGCAGACATTTTAAAAGGGTGGCATTTTCTGGCTGTCTTCGGGCTATTTCTGATCTTTGATGATCTCACCCAATACTGGTGGCACCGTCTTTCTCATACACTGCCCTGGCTCTACAAATTGCACCGCCCACACCACAATGCGGAATACCTGTCGATCCGCATCGTTTATCGCAACAACATATTTTACTACGCATTGATGCCGGGCCTCTGGCTTTCAGGCGCGCTGATCTATCTCGGGGGTGGCTGGGTCTACGCTGTCTATTTGGTCATCAAAATGTCGGTGATTTTTGGGGCGCATTCCGATGTTCGCTGGGACGAGCCGCTTTACAAAATCAAATGGCTATCGCCCGTTATGTGGGTTGTCGAGCGGACGATCTCCACGCCCGCGACACACAGCGCACACCATGGCAAGCATGCCGCCGACGGCGTGACGAACTATCATGGCAACTATGGCAATCTCCTCTTCTTCTGGGACGTTTTATTCGGCACCGCAAAAATTACGCGTCGGTATCCGGAGAAGATCGGTGTTGAGAATCTTCCCGAAACCAGCGTTGCCGAGCAATTGATCTGGCCGCTCGCAAGGGTGCCCAAAACTGCATCTGCTTCAGCCGAGTGAAGATATGCTGAGCGTCCCGTATCTGGGAGGTTCGCCGCGTGCGGCAATCGCATGCGTGCTTAATCTGAAGGCATTCGCCAGTACACCAAGCTTCTAGCCCGTTCGCGTGATGGGCGGCGGTGTCCAAAGCTCATCTAGGACGCGCTGCTGGGGAAGGTATGTCCGAAAAACGCATTTGAAGGCCACATCGGGCGTCGGCATCCAAACATGTGTGGCATCGCGTGGCCGTTCGCGTTGAAACGCCAAAACAATTGATCCATCCGGCTGATATATCAGACCGTTATTATGGGAGTTTATGGCGTATCTGTTCAGTTCGTTCTCATAGAAGTAGAACCGCTGGTCCGGAGAGATCGCGTACATGCTGAGCGACCAAAAGGCGTCGGCGGGCACGCCCTCTACCGGTATCACCATTTCATAGGATGTGTTGCCTTCAAGCGGCGCGCCGGTGGCATCAGTTGAGCTTCTGAAATAAATCGCTTCCTCGGCAGTGAGAGCGCCAAATCCGGTCAGGGCCGTTCCGGCGCGAACTTCGTCGTTGGTCCCATAATTACCCAGAATGAGCGGCGGTTTACTCCAACCTGTTTCGGTCTTTTCGAGTGCTTCAATCTGCGCCGATATCCGGCTCTCGACCTGTTCCACCGCGCCCGTCCAGACACGTTTTTTAAGTGCTGAAAGACGCTCAAAAGCGTCCAGTTCACCGGGTAAAATGCCAAAGTCTTCGAACTGGGAGGCGCGCGCGGTGTGAGGTGCGACGGAGTTTCGTCCCAGAATTTCATTTGTCAGAGCCAGGAAGTTCTTTGCATCCGGTCGCTCTGATGGCCGGATCAGAAAAGGCTTTGCAATGGCACTGCGGTTTACAGGGCGGACGCTGATTTGCGACTGGACGGATCGAGCATCCTCAAGGTCTTGCGTCCCAGCGACAAATACACGTCCCAACATCCAAACATCGTTTGATTGAAGCCTAATCGGTTCAATGCCCTCTGGAACATCCACAGACTGTCCCGGTCCGATGATCCAGAACCGCCCACCGCGTCCTGCCGTTGCTCTGGACCCGATATAGGCGACCTGATCGTTAAAGGGGTCCATGAACGCTACTGAAACGTATCTGTCTTGTGACTCCGGCGCAAAAAGCTCAATCGGTCCAACCGAGAGGTCGAGCACCGCCGAGGTGTATAGCGTGTCATTATTGGGGGTTGTTACCGCGCGGGACGACGGATCGCTTAGCTCGCGAACATGGAGCTCGCGATTGATTAATGGTTCGCCATTCCAGTCAGGATACTGCACTTTGACCCGCTCTGGATCGAAAAGTCCATTTCCCGAAACTTGCCCGGAGAGAATCTGAATTCTGCTGGCAAATTCATGGGGTCCAAAGGCGTAGAGCAAGGGCGCGCGGATATCGCTTGCAAGGGAGGAAACGCGATATAGTTCGGCTCCCCCCACCAGGGCAGCGAAAGCGCCTCCGCCAACCAAAACTGATCGTCTCGAAATCATTGGATGAGTCTCCCTGTCTCTATGTGTCGGCGACAAGTTCGCGCTGCATTCGCCTGTTCAGAATTTTCAGATATCCTGTCGGAAAAATGCGGACGATTTTGTCGAGGAGTTTTGCTTGTCGTGTAATGACGATCCGGTTTTTGCCGCCTGCCACTCCGCGTAAAATGTCGAGAGCGGCCTTGTCGGCTGGATAGGTCAGAAGCTTTTTCTCGTAGAGTTCAAGTTGTCTCTCACGAAGCGCTTGCACGTCCGGCGTTTTATCTGATGGCTCGTCACTATTGGCTCTCGCAATATTGGTTTTGATGCCGCCTGGGTGGACACAAACAATCTGGATGGGGTGATCGTGCAGAAGGGCATCTGCTCGCAAGGCTTCGGTTAGACCGCGAACGCCAAATTTCGTGGCGCAATAGATCGGCAATCCAGGCATGCCGGCAAATCCGTTGAGGCTTGAGATATTGATCAGCTTGCCGTCGCCGGATGTCTGAAGGCGTGGTAAGAATGCCCTCGATCCATGCAACACTCCAAGCAGATTAATATCGATCACGCGCTGAATAAGCGCCTCGGACATTTCGGTAAGCTCTCCCTTTCCGGAAATCCCTGCATTATTGTAGAGCTGGTGCACGCGGCCAAAATGGGCCTCAACTTTCTCCGCGTATTTGTAGATCGACGCATGGTCTGCGACATCCAAGCGCGTGGCGTGAACCTCTGCGCCAAGGTTTATCGCATCTTGCTTGGTCTCGGCTAGCTGGTTCTCATCAATGTCGGACAAGGCGAGATTGGCTCCACACCGCGCCAGTGCGAGTGCTAATTCTCGGCCGATACCCCCTGCAGCGCCTGTAACAACGCAGGTTTTGCCTTCGAAAACGTGTCTCATGCGGCTTCCGCCTCTGTGGTCGGCTTCGCACGTCCGGGAGTGCGCAATGTGAGGGCGGGATCGAGCACAGGCCGTTTCTTGAGCGATCCACGATCCGCCATGTAATTCAGCGTCATTTCCCAAGGGTATCCCTCGCCTTGCTTAGGAAGCTCGTCCAGAGCGCGAAGCACATAGCCTGCTTTGAAATCAAGAAGGGGCCTTGTTTGCGCCACCTCGCCAGGAGCGACTGGCACACAAATGGATTGACGTTCGACGTCCATGGCCTTGATCAGATCACATAGATACCGGCACAGAATATCGACTTTTAGCGTCCAAGATGAATTTGTGTAGCCGATAGCAAATGCGAAGTTCGGCACATCGCTCAGCATCATACCGCGGAACACCAGTGATGACGGGATGTCCACGATCTCGCCGTCAACATGCAACGGAATGTTGCCAAGCATTTTCAGCTTCAATCCGGTTGCTACGATCACGGTATCCGCTAGCACCAGCTCACCGGATTTCATTCGCACGCCATTCGCTTCAAGCTGATCAATCTCACCGGTCTCGATCGTTGCATTGCCATTCCTTATGGCGTCAAAAAAGTCACCATCTGGCGCAGCACATAGGCGTTGATCCCAAGGGTTATAAGGCGGGCTAAAGTGCGTATCGACGGCGTAGTTATCGGGCAGAAGCTTTGTGTTCGCCTTACGAATTAAGCGCCGTGCACGCTCC
Source organism: Pseudomonadota bacterium (assembly GCA_039196965.1). GTDB lineage: Bacteria > Pseudomonadota > Alphaproteobacteria > Caulobacterales > Hyphomonadaceae > CALLCD01. Next base: position 145,000 of record JBCCUK010000002.1, read on the forward strand.
GGAAACCGCTGACAGAAGAGATAAAAGTAGCGCTGCACACGCGTATTCTTCCAGCGCATAATCGCATGTATCGTTTTGGCGGGTAAAAAGGCCTTCAGGAATTTTGCGAGACCATCCTGTTTGGGACGCGCCAGGACATAACTCGGTGTGCGCTGGATTTGCGTCACATGTTCCGCTGTTTCTGCCATTTCGGGAAGGAGCGTTATGGCTGTTGCACCGCTGCCGATAATCGCAACGCGTTTGCCGGCATACTCATAATTTTCCGGCCAGAATTGCGGGTGAATGAGGTCGCCGGCAAAGCTGCTTTCGCCTGGAAATTCAGGCCGAAACGCTTCCTCATAATCATAGTAGCCGGTTGCCGAGAACACCCAGCGGCACTTGGCGTGGATCAGACCCGATGGACCTTGAACAACCAGGGTCCAGAGACCGATATCACTGTCCCAGTTGGCGCTAACCACGCGGTGCCGATACTTGATTTTGTCCGTGACGCCATATTCATCGGCAGTCTCGCGAAGATAGTCCATGATTTCGCTTGCCGATGCGATCGAATTCGGGCTCGCCCAGGGTTTGAAATCATAAGAGAAGGTATAAAGGTCTGAGTCTGAGCGTATTCCCGGATACTTAAACAGATCCCAGGTCCCACCGAGATCGTCACGCGCCTCGACAATTGCCCATGTTTTTTCAGGTAGCTCTCGGGATAAATGGCAGGCGCAGCCGATGCCCGAAATGCCTGCGCCGATGATCAAAACATCCAATATGTCTGTGTCGAGCCTCGACATATTTCAAATTCTCCGTCGCTAAATTTGAACTCCCTCCTATCAGCGCCGCCTGCGCATGAATGTCCAATTTTATACATTCTGAGAATACTGGATCTCTTTAGCGCAAATACGCCGATCTTCGTGGGCAGGCTTCCCGAGATGCTGGGTGAAGAAATTATGCGCGCAGGAACAATCAAGACCCATGCTGATGGTCAGCTGATCCAAAATCGCGTTGGTGCGAAGTGTGAGATCTCAATTTTCAAATCAGACGACTAAGCAACCGTTGGCATTTCGCTGGCTCATGATCATTTTGACAATGAGTAATTTAGAATGACGTGTGTCTTAAACTCGTCCCACAACGGCCTCTGACGGCAACCGTCTCCATGACTTCTATTGGCGAGTTTTCGCCGTCGACGATCACTCGAGCTTTGGTCTGCGAAGCGTGCAAAAGCTGCTGTTAGAAACAGTTGCCGATGGGTCGTAAACTGGCCCGTTAGCTCGGCTGGCGTTTTTCGTGGGGGCTGTCGAGGGAGAAGGTAGGGATGGTAGCTGTTAGCGTTGAGCCATCTGCATCCACAAGATCATAACAACCGCCCATCATGCCTGACGGGGTAGAGAGGGGCGCACCTGATGTATAGCGGAAGGTCTGACCTGGCTTCAACGTAGGCTGCTGGCCGACCACGCCTTCGCCATCCACGGTCTGCGTCTGGCCCATGGCATCAACGATTTGCCAGTGGCGCTGAACAAGCTGCCAGGTACGTTCCGAAGCGTTTTCAACTTCAATCTGATAGGCCCAGACGAAGCGGTTTTCAGCCGGTTTTGACTCCGATGCGAGCCAAGTCGGGCGGACGCGGACGATAATCCCGTCCGTGGTCGCTTCGTATGGGAAGGTCGTCATCGCTGCGACACCTCAGATCGCGCTCAAGGCGTTTATGAGATCGGCCTCAAGATCATCGACGTCTTCAAGGCCGACCGAGAGGCGCACCCAGCTCTGATCGAGACCCATGGCGGCCTGCTCCTCATCGGTGAGGGCGCGGTGGGTGGTCGTGCAGGGATGGCAGGCGAGTGACTTTGAGTCGCCGAGATTGTTGCAGATGTCCACGATCTGGAGGGCATTCAGAAAGCGGAAGGCTTCCTTCTGCCCGCCTTTGACGGAGAGCGCCAGCATCGTGCCGCCGCTCGACATCTGGCGAATATGGACGGCGTGGTGCGGGTGGTCGGCGCGGCCCGGATAACGGACGGCCTGCACGTTTGGATGCGCGGCGATGGCGTCGGCAAGGCGGGCGGCACTGGCGCTCGCAGCATTCACGCGCAGCTCCAGCGTCTCGATGCCTTTCAGGATAACCCAGGCATTGAAGGGGGCGGCGGCTGGCCCTGTATGGCGAAGATAGGGGTCGTAGACCTCGACCATGTATTCGTCTTCGCAGAGGATCGCCCCGGCCATCACACGGCCCTGGCCATCCATATGTTTCGTTGCAGAGTAAACGACCACATCTGCGCCGAGCTCCAGCGGGCGCTGAAGCACAGGTGTGGCAAAGACATTGTCGACGATCAGGCGTGCACCTGCCTTGCGGCACAGCTCCGCCACGGCGGGGATATCTATCCCGTCGAGCAATGGATTGGCTGGGCTTTCGATCAGCACCAGCTTTGTCGGCTTCGAGAGGGCTCTTGCCCAGGCGTCCATATCCGCCCCGTCGACAAGTTCCGTATCAACGCCGTACTTCGGCAGGAGATTGGCGACAATCCACCGGCAGGAGCCGAAAAGCGCCGTCGCCGCCACGACGCGGTCGCCCTGCTCGACGGGCGCGATGACCGCCGAAGAGATCGCCCCCATGCCGGAGGAGGTGACCCGGCAGGTCTCCGCCCCCTCGATCAAGGCAAGACGCTGTTCCAGCATCTCCACGGTTGGGCTGCCATAGCGCGAATAGACAAAGCCTTCTTCATCGCCAGTCATCCTTGCCGCGGCCTGCTCGGCGCTGTCATAGGCATAACCGGATGTCAGATAGAGCGCTTCGGAGATTTCGCCGTGCTGCGAGCGGTTGAGCCCGCCCCGCACTGCTCGGGTTGCCGGTTTCCAGTTCGGTTTGGGGTCTTTTCCTGCCGAATCTGCCATAGGTGAACCTTCCAAGATCAAGCCTGAGGTCTTAGGAGTACAGGGCAAGAAGGGTCAAGTCATGGCAGAAGACCGGGGCGTTTTGCCCGATCAGGATATCTCGGAATTATTCAAGGCCGGAGCGATCCGAAGCCACGATCCGCTGGACGATGATCAGATACAGCCAGCGAGCCTTGATCTGCGCCTCGCCCAGGATGCCTATCGCGTGCGCGCGAGTTTTCTTCCCGGCCGCGACCGCTCGGTGGCCGATGTGCTGCAAGAGCCGGGCATCGAGATGCACAGGGTCGATCTTACCGCCGAAGGGGCGGTGCTTGAGACGGGGTGTGTTTATCTGGTGCCGCTTCAGGAAAGCCTGAAACTGCCGGCCGGGATCTCCGCGCGGGCGAACCCGAAAAGCTCCACAGGCCGGATCGATGTGTTCACCCGTGTCGTGACCAATAAGGGCCGCGCCTTTGACGATGTTCCGGTGGGTTATTCCGGGCCGCTCTATCTGGAGATAAGTCCTCGTACATTCTCGATCCTTGCCCGGCCGGGAGACCGGCTTGCCCAGTTGAGATTGCGCCGTGGCAAGCCGGATCTGCTGACCGAGAAGACCGTCAGCGTTGATATGACCGAGACGGGAGCAAGCCCGATTGGCTGGCGTGCGAAACGCCATTCCGGCGTTGTTGATCTGCGTAAGATCAGGTCGCACGATGTTGCGGAGTATTGGGAGCCTGTCGTGCCCCATCGAGGGCGGATCGTCCTGAACCCGGACGAGTTCTACATTCTGGCGTCGCGGGAGACGGTGAAGGTTCCGCCCATGCAGGCGGCGGAAATGGCTCCGATCGCGCCGGAACTGGGCGAGTTTCGCGCCCATTATGCCGGGTTCTTCGATCCGGGATTTGGCACCAATGTGGGGGGGAGCAAGGCCGTGCTGGAGGTGCGTTCGCGGGATGTACCCTTTATCCTGGAGGATGGGCAGCCGGTGGCGAAGCTGGTCTATGAGCCCATGATCGGTAAGCCAAAAGCGCTCTATGGCAGCGTCGGAAGCAACTATCAGGGGCAGGGGCTGCAACTGTCAAAACACTTCGAGCCTGTTCAATAGCGCTGCTTTTTCTCCCATCTCCGCTTGAAGCGAGGAGAATGCCGGAGTATCTGGAGCGATCCGAGAAGGGCCGCCTTAGCTCAGTTGGTTAGAGCGCTAGATTGTGGATCTAGAGGTCGGTGGTTCGAGACCACCAGGCGGTACCAGATTTTTTAAAGACTTTAGTATGGTAGTCGGCGGCATTTAGTCCGCTCATGCTTGTAAATCTGACGGCCACTCACTAGCTGAAGTCAGAAGCTTTCCAGACAAAATCAACGGCTTTGACCGCATTGGACAAATATGCTGGATCAGAAGGCGTATACATCTCAGCGGTTGGACGCCCAAGCTGCTTGCGGCCCGGCCATCCAGCCACTCCTACGATAAGTAAGTTGACGAGCTCGATGTTTGGATACGGAGCAGTGTGAAAAGCGCCCTCATCCCATCTATTGTTAGCGGGTCGTTCTTCGTGAGGCATGGCCGGCGAAAACCCAACCAATTATCGATTACCGAAAATCAACTGAATAGATGCTTGGATTGGAAAATCCTACTGCTGAACACGGAAGCAGAATTTGCATAGAATTGTTAGAAGTGCTCCTTTAATGCTTTGCTGGAATTGGAATTATAGAGGGTTTGGAGCGGGTGAGCTGTCTCCAGCAATTCGGCCAATTCGTCGATCAGCACGTGAGTATAGATCTGGGTTGTTGAGATGTCGGCGTGGCCAAGCAATGTCTGTACGCTTCTTAGGTCTGCGCCGCCTTGTAGTAGGTGCGTCGCATAGGCATGGCGCAGAGCGTGGGGGTAAACCCGCGCCGGATCCAGTTCTGCCTTAACCGCCAGATCTGATAGCATCTGGCCGAGCCGCCGACGCGTAAGATGTCCCTCTTTTCCGCGCGACGGAAAAACGTAAGGCTTTGCCCGCTCCTGCGCCTGGTGAGTTTTTGGTAGCGTCTCTTCCCGCACCTCCAGCCAGGCAGAAAGCGCGTCAAGCGCCGGTGCGCCGAGGGGGCAGAGCCGTTCCTTGCCGCCTTTGCCGCGTACGATGATATCGCTCGTCTGCCAGCGATTTCCTTTTCGTCGCGGGAGTTCGCCAAGCTTCAAGGAGACGAGTTCGGACACGCGGAGCCCCGCTCCGTAGAGACATTCCAAGAGGCAGATTAGACGTGTATCGTTCCCGCAGGCCGTGATCAGCCGGGTTACATCATCGCGAGACAGCACATCCGGCACATCTCGCCGCGATGTCGGCCCATCGAGTTGCGATGTCGGATTGTCCTTGCGGTCATCTTCTTCGAACAGAAACCGGAAAAATTGCTTTACCGCCGACAACCTCCGCGCGGCTGTGGCGGGGGCGAGCCCCCTGGCGGCGAGATCCCGCATCCATCTCACAAGGTCGTTCGCCTGTGCGGTTGCGAGATTGCCGCCGAGATATTCCGATGCGTCCAGAAGATCCCGCGCATAGGCATCTAGCGTGTTTTGCGCTGCTCCCCGCTCAGCTGAGAGCATTTCAAGAAAGGCTTCTATCCGTGTCTTATCGGTCATCGGTGCGAAGCATAGTCGCCTGACCTTAACAAGCTATGGAGCTTACAGCTCGCGCTTCCAGAACCCGGTGCTTTCGAGCGCTAGCTGGCGGGCGGCATCCTCTGCGCCAATCTCGATCAGCGCTTCCAGTATCTGCGCCATATCGGCAGAGCGCACATTGGAGGGATCGCCGGAGGTGAGTTTCAGGGTCTGGAGGATAAGCTCGGCCCCGGCACCATCTGTCGCTGCACCGTTCATGGCCCTGAGCAGCATGGGAAAGACTGGTTCTCCATCCTCTGTCGGATCGGACGTCAAAGCTCCCCTTGCTTCCGGTCCAAGGGGCAGATCAAGGGCGCTCCAGAGCACGAAAAGCCGGCGCATGGCTGACCGTTTCGCGGGCTGGTCAGCCGCCGATATAAGCGCCGCTGTCACAGACCGGTCTTCATCATCAAAGCGGCCAACCAGTTGCAGCAGCCCAAGCATCCAGGCGCGCTCGAATGCTGATGTATCCTCTGCCTCCACTGTAGTATTTTCGAGCGCGGAAACCCATTCTTCCGTGCCGCCCCAATCATCTGCCGCAAGGTTCGCCCGCGCGAAGGCAATGCCATAATTCGTTGTAACGGCTGATTTCGGCAGGGCGTTGATGTCTTCGTTGAGAAGGCGGGAGACAGCATGAAACCGCGCTATGTTTCCTTCGGCGACACCTATCGCGGCGCTCAGCATACGCGCTTTGGTGTCGATGGTTTCTTCCCCCGTCCAATTGGCGGCGATGGCCAGCTCTACCGGTGTGCGCGGCTCAAAATCTTCTAATTCAAGCAGCGCCTCATAGGCCTCACGGTGCTGAAGACCATCAATCAGTCCCGCTTCGGCAGCAATTCCGGCAGCTTGCACACGCAAATCCGCCTGCAGGTCTGGATTGGTGGCAATTGCGGCAGCGAGATCGGCGCGGGATGTGGCAATTCCGTCTGTAGGGACAGGCAGTCCTGCTTTTGCCGATAGCGTTAGTGCAATGCCGGAATCGTAGCGCGCTGGTGGCAAGGTTGGCGCCACGCCGATTGCGGCGAACACCGCCTCATAGAACCACGGGTCTTCAACGCCCTCTGATATTGCGAGTTCAAGCGAGAGTTCGGCGGCTTGCGCATTGTCATCAAGCGCGAAGCAAACGGCCCGCAGTTTCGCCCAGAACGCGCCGGCGCGGGCATCGCTTTCGCTGGCGGCGCAGGCACTTTCCACATTGTCGAGGCCGAGCAACAGGTCGATTGCGGTCTCTTCCGGCTCCATATCGCCGATCGGTTCGCTTACTAGGGGAAAAATCTGTGAAGCGCTCTCCGCTTCGCCGAGCTCCAGCATGATCCGTGCACGCTCTGCGAGTAATTTGCCGCTTTTCTCCCCGATTGGAGCCTCCCCAGCTGAGAAAACCAGCTGTTGGAGGAGTGTTCTTTCGCCAGGAGAGAGATTGCGCGTGCGGGTTCGCCGCATCAGCGCCAGCAGAGTGTTAGTCTCGGATGCAGACCAGACGCTCTCGCCAAGTCTTGGCTCATCTTCACCGAGGAATTCCACTGCCCAAGGGTCGACATCATCGAGCCCCGATGCCTCGACCTGCCCATAGGCTGTAGCTGCGAGGAATAGCGCCAGGCCGCTGGTGAAAAAAGTTCTAGAACACATTTTCGATTTCCTGACGGATTTCACCCGGTTCGGGCTTGCCCTCGGTCGCTTTTCCGGCCAGCCAGACGCCAATTCCAAGCAAAATCAACACCAGAGCTCCGATAATTATCAACCATTTGCGCATACGAACGTCTCCTTTGGGCGTGCTCGACATTGCAGCGTCGCATAACCACGTATAAAAACGTCATTAGGGAGCCTCAAGGATCAATGGCCGCAGACACAGAATTGAGTGATGCATCGAGGTCGAGCAGTGCGCCCTATGAAACCAGAACAATTGCGCTGGTCGGCTTAATGGGTGCAGGCAAATCGACTGTCGGTCGCCGCCTTGCCGAGGTGATGGGCCGGGAGTTTTGTGACAGCGACGATGAAATCGAAAAAGCGGCTGGCCTATCCATAGCGGATATTTTCACCCTTCATGGCGAAGCCGAGTTTCGTAGGGGGGAAAAGCGCGTGATGGAAAGGCTTCTCGGCGAAACGCCTCATGTGCTGGCCACGGGCGGCGGCGCATATCTCGATCCCGACACACGCGCACTGCTGCGCAAGAACGCCATTACAGTTTGGCTGAATGCGGATCTCGAAACCCTGTGGGAGCGCGTTTCTCGCCGCAATCACCGGCCATTGCTACGCCAGCCCAATCCGCGCAGCATTCTCGCGCAGTTGCTGGAAGAACGGGCTCCCATTTATTCAAAGGCGGATCTTGTTGTCGAAAGTGAGGATGGGCCGCATTCGCGGACGGTCAATCGCATACTTGCTGCTGTGAAAGGGTGGCAACCGGAATGACATCTGCTGATGAACGAAGGCGCGTGCGGGTCGATCTGGGAGCCCGCAGTTACAACATAGACATAGGCTCAGGACTGCTCGCTGACGCCGGCAAGCTTATCGCGCCTTTTGCGAACCGGCCGAGGGCATTTGTCGTCACCGATGAAACCGTGGCGAAACTCTATCTCCAACCGCTAAAAGCTGCCTTGGGGCAGGCCGGCCTGACGGTTCATGCATTCGAGCTGCCCGGCGGCGAAAGCTCCAAGTCTTTTGCTAGTCTTGAGAAAGTACTGCTCTGGCTTCTGGAGGCCGGTGCCGGTCGCGATGACCTCTTGATCGCCTTTGGAGGCGGGGTCGTCGGTGACCTTGCCGGACTTGCCGCCTCGCTCATGAAGCGGGGCATGACGCTTGTTCAGGTTCCGACGACACTTCTCGCTCAGGTTGATAGTTCCGTCGGCGGCAAGACTGCGGTGAATACCGCCCAGGGCAAAAACTTGGTCGGCACATTCTATCAGCCGCGCCTCGTCATTGCCGATACTGATATCCTGAAATCGCTTCCGGAGCGGGAAAAGCGCGCGGGCTATGCGGAGATCGTGAAGTACGGTCTGATCGACGATGCGCCATTCTTCGACCATCTGGAGCAGGCAGGTGACCGCGTGATCGCCCTCGAGCCGGATGCTATTTCGGACGCAGTGGCTCGCTCATGCGAAGCCAAGGCGCGCATTGTCGCCCAGGATGAGCGGGAGGGCGGCGTCCGCGCGCTTCTGAACCTAGGCCATACATTCGGCCATGCCTTTGAAGCGGCCAACGGATATGGTCCTGAACTCCTCCATGGCGAGGCCGTCGGCATCGGCATGTCTCTCGCTCTTCGATATTCGGCGCGTCAGGGTTTGATGTCCGTCAAGGACGCTGAGCGTGCAACATCAGTGATCGACGCCTCGGGGCTGAAATCGCGCATGGGGGACTTGAGCGGCGGCCCGTATCGCCCTGCGGAACTCGTCACCCATATGAAGCAGGACAAGAAGGTGCGGGGAAATCGTGTCCCGCTCATTCTGGCCCGGGGCATCGGCCGATCCTTTATCCATCCCGATGCAGACCTCGCCGATGTCGAGGCGTTTCTTGAGGAGGAAGCGGCAACAGCATGATCGCTGGAACAATCATCGCCATTGTATTTCTACTGGCACTCTCCGGATTTTTTTCAGGCTCGGAAACGGCGTTAACGGCAGCGTCGCGCGCGCGCATTCACAAGCTTGAAGAAGATGGGGATATGCGGGCGGCTCGGGTGAACCGTCTCATTGCGGACCCTGAAAGTCTGATCGGAACAATCCTGCTCGGCAATAACCTCGTCAATATCCTCGCTACGGCCCTTGCCACCGCCTTGTTCACGACCCTCTTCGGGTCGGGCGGCGTTGCCATCGCGACAGGCGTAATGACCATTCTCGTGCTCGTCTTCGCGGAAGTTTTGCCAAAGACCTATGCCATCACCCGGCCCGATGCGATGGCTATGTCAGTATCGCGGCCGATAGGATTGCTGGTGGCTGCACTGAGCTGGCTGGTGGCCGTCATTCAGGCTGTCGTCACTGCAACGCTCCGCATCATCGGCGTGAAGACGGAAGCAGATGGCCCGACGGCGGATGAGGAGATTCGCGGTGCCATTTCGCTGCACGCATCAGAAGGCGCTGTGGACGAGGCTGACCGCCATCGCCTGATTGGAGCGCTTGATCTGAAAGATCTCGCCGTCTCCGAGGTGATGATCCACCGCAAAAGCATAAACATGTTGAATGCCGACCAGCCGATAGAGGACCTCGTTCTAAAGGCGCTCTCCAGTGCACATACGCGGTTGCCGCTTTATCGCGGTGAGCGCGAGGAGATTGTCGGCGTGCTCCACGCCAAGGATCTGCTTCGCGCCGTCGTGCCTTTAAAGGGCGATCTTGACACGCTTGATCTGGAAAGTCTCCTCCGCGAGCCTTGGTTTGTCCCGGAGACGACGCCGCTCCTTGATCAGCTCGATGCGTTCATGGCAAGGCGCAGCCACTTCGCTTTGGTGATCGATGAGTATGGCGCGCTGCAGGGGCTCGTGACCCTTGAGGACATTCTCGAGGAAATCGTCGGTGATATTCGCGATGAGCATGATGTATTTGTTGAGGGCGTGCGCCCGCAAACCGATGGTTCGGCAAATGTCGATGGCTGGGTGACGATCCGCGATCTCAATCGCGCCCTTGGATGGTCGTTGCCCGATGAAGAGGCGGTTACTGTGGCGGGGCTAGTGATCCGCGAGGCTCAGGCCATCCCCGAGCCTGGTCAGCGCTTCTCATTCTTTGGTTATCGGTTCGACATCCTCCGTCGCAACCGCAATCAGATAACCGGGCTCCGTGTTCGGGCCGAGGCGGACTATGTTCCTGCGGAGTCTGGCCAGGGCTAGAACATTGCATTCATTTCATATTCAATTCGGATGGCTGATGATCCTTGTCAGCTCATTCGAAAGGCCGCTTGCATGGCAGCACTGAAATCCAGCCTGACTTTTGCCGTAAGTACACTAGCGCTTTCGGCCTGCGTAACACCGGGCATAGACTACACGGCTGAAGTCGCGCCGGGAAATCCTGAAGCGGCTTCGTATCGCTCCGTCGCTGTTGATCGCTTTCAGGGACCTTTAGGCGATTGGTATGCGGGTGAGTTTCAAGCGATGCTGCAATCGGCTGCGTTCAATGGCGCACCGTGGTTTCAGGTTGGGCTATTTTCCGGACAGTCGAATGTCGACGGCGTCTATGACGGATCATTGGATGTTGGATACCCTTACGTCGCCGAGCGCTATTATACCGACTCCCAATGCGTGAAACGCGAAGAGATCGACGGCAAGAAAAAGTGCGTGAAGAAGGTCGATGTCGAATATGTCTGTCTTAAGTATTCGGTCGATGTAGCGGTGCGCCCGCGCCTCATCGATAAAAAGGACGGCATACTTATTCATCGGGCGGAGTATCTGGGGTCAGACAGTGAAGAAGAGTGTTTCGAGACGGGATTTGTCCAGTATCGCATCCGCAGGGGGCCGGGCGATCCGGGCAAGGGAAAGTACCGGTTCGCCTATGAAGACTATGGAGCTCCAGGGTACAGTCTCGGTGCGGATTATATCATAGATCGCATCACGGCCTCCGCACTTCGCCAGACGATCTGGCAAGCTCGCCGGGATATTGCACCGTTCAATCAGGATGTTCGCGCGACAATCCAGACCGAGGCTCAGAACTACGAGGTTGCTGCCGATCCGCGCTTTGAGGCGGCTGTGAACGCTGTTCGCAATAATGATCCGGGTACGGCCTGTGGCCTCTTCACATCCCTTGCTGCCCAGTACCCTAAAGCGCCCTCCGTCCTGCATAATCTTGGAGCGTGCGCCGAAGCCCTCGGCGACAAGGACCGGGCCCAAAGCCTTTATGCTGAGGCCGCTGAAGGGGTCCGCGCCCTGGGTCTTGAGCCTACAGATCGGATGAAGAACGCGCTTTCCCGGATTTCAGATTTGAAAACCGATGCGGTTGTCCTCGACCAACTGATACCAGACCAAAGGCCGCCGGGGAGCTGATACGGCTATCTTGTGGGGGCAGGGCATTCAGGCCCTTCAGGCTTTCGCGAGCCGGGCGCTCGGCGTTTGGCAAGGATCATGGCTTCGTGAATACGCGCTTCAATCGCCGCCTCGTCAAATGTCCGATTGATGCAGGCTATGGGTTCGCCATTGTCGGCCGAAATGATAGCAGCAAGGCCGGTAATTCCGCCATACCAGTCCCAGAGATATCCGGCCTTGTGACTGTCGGCGAGGCGTACAGCTGTTGCCCAGGCATATGCCGCGTCTTCATCGCTGGCCCGCCGTCCCGCCTTTGTCATGTCAAGATTTACGAGTTCCACGTCGCCGGATTCGAACCGGGTGAGCGCATTATCGAGAGCTGGGTTCAGGATCTGGCAGTTCGGACACCAGTCGGCCGTGAAATTGACGACCTTCACCACAGGCTCGGCCGCTGCCGTCAGGCCACTAAAGAATAGAACCAGCGCTGCGATAGCCCCGTGCTTCATTCGCCAAAAACCCGCGCGAAGATCGTATCCACCTGTTTCAGGTGATACTCCATGTCAAACAGGGCTTCCAGTTCTGCATCTGTCAACCGGTCGCTAACCTCTTCATCGGCTTTGAGGAAATCGAGGAATGCGCCTTCGCCGGCCCAGGTCCGCATCGCATTGCGCTGAACGAGGCGATAGGCATCTTCCCGGCTGACTTCCTTTTCAACGAGCGCCAGCAGGACGCGCTGCGAGTTATGGAGCCCGTCCAGCTTGTCCATATTTTCCTGCATACGGTCTGGATAGACGACGAGGTTTTCGATCACACCGGCAAGGCGGTGCAGGGCAAAATCGAGATGAATGGTCGTGTCCGGACCAATTCCGCGCTCGACCGAAGAGTGAGAGATGTCCCGCTCATGCCATAGAGCAACGTTTTCCAGGGCAGGGGTGACTGCTGACCTTACAAGCCGCGTCAGACCAGTCAGATTTTCCGTCAGTACCGGATTGCGCTTATGTGGCATGGCCGAGGAGCCTTTCTGCCCGGCTGAGAAATACTCCTCCGCTTCAAGAACTTCCGTACGCTGAAGGTGACGTATCTCCGTGGCGATCCTTTCGATTGACGACGCGATCACGCCCAGCGTTGCAAAGAACATGGCGTGGCGATCTCGCGGGATAACCTGGGTTGAAAGGGGCTCAGGTGTCAGGTCGAGTTTTTCCGCGACATGGGCCTCAATCCGCGGATCAATGTTTGCGAAGGTTCCGACAGCGCCCGAAAGCGCGCAGGTGGCAATCTCTTCTCTGGCCGCGATCAGCCGTGCCTTGGCGCGCTGAAACTCCGCATGGAAACCGGCAAGCTTCAATCCGAATGTCACCGGTTCTGCGTGGATGCCATGGCTCCGGCCGATGGTCGGTGTCAGCTTGTGCTCCTCAGCGCGGGCTTTCAGCGCTGCCAGAACCCTGTCGAGCCCTGCCAGCAAGAGGTCGCTTGCCCGCGACAGCTGAACAGCAAGGCAGGTGTCCAGCACATCTGAAGATGTCAGCCCTTTATGCAGATAGCGTGCTTCATCGCCGACATGCTCGGCGACATTGGTCAGGAAGGCGATGACATCGTGTTTCACTTCCCGCTCGATCTCATCGATCCGTGCGACCTCGAAGCCACCGCGCTCCCGCACCGCCGCTGTGACACCTGCTGGAATCTGGTCTAGCTCTTCCATAGCCTCTGCCGCGAGCGTCTCGATTTCGAGCCAGATCGAGAACTTTGTCTCAGGCGTCCAGATGGCCGTCATTTCGGGGCGGGCATAGCGTTCAATCATATTGGAATTCCATGGCTTCGCGCTGTCTTGCGCGCTTTCGCGATTGCTTCAGCGCGTTTCTTTATAGCGTTTCAGTTTTTCTTAGAAGCCGTTTTGTCTTCAGGGCTTTTTATTCAGCAGGCGCGCCATGAGATCCGCGCGGAACGCATCATTGTCGACGCTTCGGAGATAGGTGACTTCAGGCCCGTCGATGCTCGCGTCGGCATGGAAGAGTGGGCGATCCGGCGTAAAGACGACCTCTGACCGGAGACGGTGGGCATCGAAAAGATCAGGCTGCATGATCCAGCCGACCGCCAGCGTGTCAAACGGCGTGAAACCGGGCGCTTGGAAGCTATCTGTCCAGGTCCGGAGCCATCCTTGCGACATATCCGAAAGCCAGCTCACCGCTGAATCGCCCTCCGTGCGCAATGTCCCAAGATGCGCCGCCGTCAGCCACATGCGGGAACTGACCTCCCATCCGGCGAGCGTCATTGGAACGCCGAGTGCCAGGAGTTCCGCAGCGGCCTTGGCGTCCAGTTCGAAGTTCAGATCCCGGAACGGTTCTACCTGATCGGGCGTCGCTCGAAACTCCAGTCTGACCCGGCGTCCACCGACGAAAATGATCTCTGCAACATTACCCAGCGCTGCGCCCGGCTGCGACAGCGCTGCGGCGATATTGGTCAGCGGCCCCAATGCGATAATGGTCAGGTGATCTTCTGCGAGCGCGTCTAACAGCGCGTCCGTGGCAGAATTGGCGGTGCGGGTTCCGCTTGTTCCATGACCCCTGTAGACCGGCACATCCTCATGCCCGGCCCGGCTCACAATCTCCTGCGCCATGGGGTAGGTATTCGCGATATCGGTATTTCCGAACACAGCTGAGACCCCGACAACATCAAGTTCGGGAGAGCGAAGCGCCTGCAATAGCGCGTATCCATCATCCACCTCGCCATTGCCCGATGTGATCGCCGGATCTGTATCGATCCAGACGCGCCGTGGCTTGAGGAGTGGCGTATCTGTCATTGCGTTGTTCCAAGCACGAGGTTTCTCGCTTTTTCAAGCAACGCCTTTTTTGTTGCGAGATCAATCGAGAGTGGCAACTGAGCGACGCCGATCAGCCGCCGCATGATCTCGATGCCGGTGATCTTGTTCATCAGATCTTCGTCGAGGGGCCGACCGTATCTAGCCGTGAACTGGTCGCCATATCCAGCCGGCTGGCCGCTAAGTTTCATATGGGCGAGCAACACGCCCACATCCCATTCCGCCGGACCGATCCAGCAAAATTCCGGATCTATAACGAACAGACCATCATCTGTGGTCAACCAGCTACCGGGATAAAGATCGCCGTGGAGCAGGACAGCGCCACTGTCGGTCGACTGGCTCAGATAGCGCTGATCCACTTCATTCACCGCGGCGACGAATGCCGCGTCCAGCTTCAGTCCGTCACCAACGGCCTGTAGTCCCGGCGTAATCTCATCAAGGGCAAAGCCATTGTCCGGGTCGAGCGGAAACGTGAAGATGTGCAGCGCGTTCAGAGCCCGCATGGCATCGTTGGAGAATCGGTCGCGCATCTCAGCTGTTACGGAAATCCCATGAAGCGAAGCTGCCCAGTCGGCGACAGCGTGGAGCTGATCCAGCGGCAGCTCCGTGCCGTCATAGACGAACATGCCGTCGGTGCCTTCGCCCAGATCCTGCAATAGGTTTGCAGCTTGTTCTTCATCATAACCGAGATGATTTGGCATGGCCTTACCGGCGGCGGTACCGGCAACGCTTTTATAGAAGGCCGCTTCCACGCCTGCGCGTTCGATCGGAGCCGGGATATCCGGATACTTCTCGACCCAGCCCCGTGCGCGTTTCAGAATCAGCGAATCTCCGTTGTCGAGTTGAACGCGCTCGACGAGGTTCATGTTTCCGGCACCTGCAATCGCCGTGCTAGTGACAAGGCTTCCCACAGGCAGCCAGTTCGCACTTTTGAGAACCTCTTCAGCCGAAAGGGCTTTTTTGTTTTGCATGTCTGGAGTCTCCCGATCGACGCATGGGACGAGTGATCAAGCGCGCTTTTGCGTCGATCATCCTCTGGGCGTCAATTCACAGACCCGTGGAGAAAATGTGAGCGGCCTAGATGCCTCTGAAGAACGAGAAGGCGAATGAGATCGCTTTTCTCTGCTCTGCTGTCATCGCGACTGCAATTTTCTGCTATTTGAAATTGTCGGGTTTTTTCCGATATGCCGCTCTGCTATATCGAGGCGGGTTAAAAGCTGAATTCTATCATTTCTGTAATGTTTGCAGCGTAAGCCTGATCTGCGGCCTATTTCTGATTGCCGGTTTTCTGAAATGAATGCTTCGATACAGGCTGGCTCATATCCAAGAGTTGGGTTAACTTTGTTCATGGGGGGTTCAGCGGCTCTGGGCCTAGACCCTATGCAGCCTTCTCGGATGGGTTTTGAGGGGGTGCCGAAAAATTCGGCAGCGGGCTAATCCGCTGACAGTAAAGGGGAAATATAATGAAGAGGTTTCTTTTTCTATCCACGGCGAGTATCGCTCTAAGCGTCTGTGCATCAGCTCAGGGGGCGGACTACCCGCCGAGCGCCGATCCGGGTGAGTGCTTCGCCCGTGTACTCATCCCAGAGACGACCGAGATCATAACAGAGCAGGTTATAGACCGACCGGAGACCGAGGAGATTTCAATCCTTCCGGCCCGATATGAAACCGTCACAGAACAGGTACTCATCAAGGAAGAGACAGTGATGTACCGGACGGTGCCGGCAGTATACGAGACTGTTACTGAGACCGTCATCATCGAACCGGAACGTACCGAGTCGATCGTTGTTCCGGCTACGTATGAAACCTACGAAGAGCAGGTTCTCGTGCGCCCCGCCTATTCCACGTGGAAACCCGGCGCTGGCCTTTACGGCCGTGGCTCTGCAGGCACAGGTACAGCAGGTGCGGATAGTGAACAAGCCACAGGTGAATTGCTTTGCCGGGTAGAAGTGCCGGCCCAGTACGATACTGTGACCCGCACCCGGGTTGCAACGCCTGAACAGACCGACACACGTGTCATTCCTGCGGTCACGGAGGCGGTCACTCGTCAAATGATTGTCCAGCCAGCTCAGGTCGTGGAGGAGATCGTTCCTGCGGAGTACGAAACGGTCACCAAGCAGGTGCTTGTTGCTCCGGCGACGGAACAAGTGACGGTTATTCCAGCGACCTATAAGACGGTTGAGAGGCGGGTTGTTACCGGCGGCGGCGGCCTTGAATGGCGCGAAGTGCTTTGTGATACCAATGCATCTCCTGCCAAGATTGCAGAAGTGCAGCGGGCACTGACAACGGCCGGGTACAATGTGCCGGATGATGGAGCCTTTGGCCCTGAAACGCTGAACGCCATGGAAGCTTATCAGCGTGCGAACGGATTGCCCGTTGGATACCTAACAGTGTCGACGGTGGAATCTCTCGGTGTATTGCCGCGCTAACCAATCCGAGAAATCTTGAACGGAAAGCCCGTGCCAGTCTGGCGCGGGCATTTTGGTGCCGACAATCCGGGGCAAGAAAAGAGGCCGCCGGAAATTCCGACGGCCTTTACAAGTTGTGCTGAACGGCCCCATGAACGGACCGATCAGCAGGGAGGACCATCCACGGTCAAAACGCTTTTGAGACGGTGAAGACGCCCGTCGACCCGTTGCCAGCCAGGCCAGCGGTGTCGATGTAGCGCGCATCGAAATCAATGCCGAACCAGGTCGCTGTTACACCAATCCCCAAATCCCAGTAGTCTTCACCGAAACCGCCCCCTTCAGGCACAAGGTCATCGATGAAAAACAGCCGTCCAGCGCTTCCGCTAAGCGCAAAATCCACACTGCTACCAGCAATGTCCGGCAGGCTGCCGATCGGCATGCTGGCGGATACAGCCGGTAATATCATATCGCCCGTCTCGAAGTAATAATCCGGCGACCATGTCAGTGAGAACCCAAGTTCTAGCGGTCCGAGCGCATAACTGGTGCTCGCATAAAGTTCGACATAATCCTGATCATTGAAATCAACGAGGACGTCTCCGGGAGAGACACCGAGCCCAGCGGCAATTGATGCCTGATCCGGCGTCAATACATCAGGAACAATGACGTCGTCATCGCCGCCCGGTGCAGCAGGATACAGATAGTAGATGAAGCCAATATCGAGCGATAAGTCTCCAATCGTTGGTGTAAATCCGGCGTAAAAGTCGATCTCCGTCGACGACCCGTTAGAGATTTGCTCTCCTGTTATCGGATTGGACAGATCATCATTGAAATCGACTGTCGATCCCCAGGTGCCGACATAGAAGAGGTCGCTTGCCCAATCGATTCCCCCTTGCACCGCTGGGTCCGATGCTGACTGAGAAATGCCCCTGAACGTGTAGTCCGTTGTAATGGCGACATTTGCTGAAAATTCTCCCCCGAGAAACGTCAGTCCTCCATCGTCTTCGTCCTGCGCCATGGCTGGCGCGCACATCATTGCGACAGCACCCACGGCGCTTATACAGAGTTTCCTCATCATTGTTGCTATTCCCTTCTTATTAGACACCGCGAGTTGCGATGACCTCCGCATAGGCACCGCGAGCTGCGATGACCTCCGCGCGTAATGTGCTTTAGGCAGGAAGTGGGATGCGAATTCCGTACGCAGACGCGGCTGCAACTGATAGCGCTGTGCCCGAATTCAGGGCAGCAATTCCATAAATTGACCGGCCGCTAAGCGCGCTTCCCTAAGGAAGCTTGAAGTTCATCTGGCGGACAGGGGAGCGTAACCTAGGTGCATTCCTGCGTCGACGAGCAGGGTCTCACCAGTGACGTGGCGGGCATCGTCTGTAAGGAAAAAAACCGCACTGGCTGCAATGTCATCGGGACTCGACGCTACGTTGAGTGGAACGGATGCAGCGACGCCCGCTTCGAGTTTTTCAAACTGCTCTGCGCTCATTTCATCCTTAAACCAGCGTGTGCCGATGAAGCCCGGACAAATGGCATTCACCCGAATAGCTGGCGCGAGGGCGCGCGCTAGAGACAACGTCATCGTGTTTAAAGCGCCTTTGGTTGCGGCATAGGCCACCGAAGAACCAATGCCGGTAACACCAGCAATCGAAGAGATATTCAAAACAGATGCTGCTCGGCCGGTCTGCTGGTTCGATTCAAGCAATAAGGGTTTGCAGGCCTGGAGCATCAGATAGGGTCCGGCAACATTCACCGCATATGTGTCCATGAAGTCAGCCTTCGACAGGGCATCCAGATCGCTATGGTCGCGGGCATGGCGGGTAATGCCAGCATTATTTACGAGAATATCGAGGCGGCCCCATTGCGAAGCTGCTTCTGTGAGTGTGTTACAGCCTTCTTCAGTGGAGACATCGGCAACCACCAACCGCGCCTGCGCGCCAAGCTCAGCGCACTTGGCTACGGCGCGTTCGCCATCTTCCACGGACCGAGTGCAATTGATAATGACATCGGCACCGCGCGCTGCGAGGCGTGTCGCAATGCATTCTCCAAGACCGGTCGCCGATCCGGTAATAATTGCCTTGCGACCTTCAAGGTCTTTCGGTGCATTACTCATGGCGGGATTTCCCTCTCCTGATATTCCGTGTTGGACGTTTGTCTTAATGATCTCAGTTTGCACAGCGAACAGGCCTTGGCGCAAGCGGCTCCGCTCCTGTATGTAAATCCGCTGGAGTCGGGGAAAGGATCAGTCGATTTGATGTCCTATATGTTCATCGTTGGTGGGCTTGTTCTTCTGTTCTGTGGTGGGGAGGCAGTTGTCCGAGGATCAGTCGGCGTTGCCAGAAAACTCGGTGTATCGGAGCTTGTCATCGGTCTTACACTTGTTGGATTTGGCACGTCGGCACCGGAACTGGTCACGAGTCTTAAGGCTGTCAGCAAGGGTGCCGTCGGCATGTCCGTTGGCAATGTTGCAGGCTCCAATATCGCAAACATTCTTCTTGTTATGGGTATCGCGGCGCTCATCAGGCCAATTGTGACAAAGCCAAGCGCTTTGACTCGGGACTTCACAGTCATGGTCTTCGCAACACTCGTATTTGCAGCCCTCGCATACTATGACATATTCACGCGCCCCGCTGGCGGCATCCTCGTCACTCTTCTGATCCTCTATATCGCATCATCATTCCTGCTGGATAAGAGCAATGAAGACGCGGCAATGATGCATGCCGATGAAGGCGAGCTGATTGAAACCAATGATCCCCTCCCATTGGCGCTCGTCCTCGCCTTCGGGGGTATTGCAGGCGTCGTTTTCGGAGCCGAGCTTCTGGTCAATGGCGGCATAGACGTCGCTGAGCGCTTCGGCGTGTCTGACACGCTTATCGGACTGACCTTTGTCGCTATAGGCACCAGTTTGCCAGAAGTCGCGACTGTAGGAATGTCCGCCATACGAGGGAAGTCCGATGTTGCCCTCGGAACTGTGCTCGGCTCGAACATCTTCAATATCTTCGGAATCATAGGCGTTACGGCCTTGGTCCACCCTTTTTCACTTTTCGCCCCGCCTGCTGGTGGCCATGGAGAGTCCAGTGGGGTATCCAGCGGTAGCTTCGATTATTCAGAGGTTCTGACCCAAGGGAGTACGGCCCTGTCATCAGGCCACAGTCTTTCTTGGACGGACATATCCACCATCATCCTTTCGGTCTTCCTTATCATCATCTTCGCATTTACGGGCCGGCAGCTCGCGCGCTGGGAAGGGGCTATCCTGCTCGGCAGCTATGGGCTTTATATGGGTTTCCTTTTCAACCTCGTACCCACGCCATTCGCATGACTGACACATCTATCTATCAGGGCCTTGATCAGCTCGGGACACAAAGCGCGCAGCCAGCCTCGCCGGAAGAGGCCAAGCTGGAGCGCGTCCCCAATCCGCATCCGGATGATCTCTACTTGTCCCGTTTCACCGCGCCGGAATTCACTTCGATTTGCCCCGTGACGGGACAACCGGATTTCGCGCATCTTGTCATAGACTATGCACCGAAGGACTGGCTCGTAGAGTCGAAGAGCCTGAAGCTCTATCTCACGGCTTTTCGCAACCATGGAGCATTCCACGAAGATTGCACTGTGCGGATCGGCAAGGATCTGACGGAGCTTCTTGAGCCGCGATGGTTTCGCATTGCAGGTTATTGGTATCCGCGCGGCGGTATTCCCATTGATGTCTTCTGGCAAAGCGGAGAGCCGCCTAAGGGCCTTTGGCTGCCAGATACCGGCGTGCCTTCCTATCGCGGGCGAGGTTAAGACTCAGCGTTCAGCAGAGGCTCTATTACCTGTTCAAACATGAAGGCCGCCGAGTCGCTGAAGATCTGTGTGAACTGTTCCGGCGAGAAACCGACATGGGTGAAGGCTCCCTCGACAAAGAAAAACTCGTTCGGCAAGCCGAGAGCATCATATCGCTCGGTAATCACGCAACTGCCTGACAAGACCGGCATAATGGTCGGGAACTGGGTTGTTGTCTCGGTCCGGCAGGGCACGACAGGATCAAACTCCTCATGGGCCCCGTAAAAGGGAGGGTCGCCGATATCGATCGTGTCGAGATTGGTGATTGCGCCGGAAATCGACACGGCACCTTGCACCGCTGATGAGACGGAAGTGTTCGTGCTGCTATTGCCGAACAGGCCGCCATTATCGTCGAGAAAATTCTGAACATCAGGGGAGAGCAATGACACCTCGCTCTCATCCTGCGTATTGGCGAGGGCCGCGAGGATGGCCCCGGCTGAAAACCCGCTGACAAAGATCGCGTCGCTTCTCACGCCAAACTCATTGTCCGTGAGTGCGTCCTCGCGGAAAAAGCGCACGGCAGCATACATATCATGCAAGGCCCGCAATACACCGATGGTGAGATCATCTTCCATCGTCGGGAGTGTCATGATCAATCGATAGTCAATCGTCGCGCCGACATAGCCGCGCTGAGCCCAGTCTCGGGCGATGGATTCCGCGCCCTGGCGGCTGCCCCCGACAAAGCCGCCGCCAAAGGCGGCGATTAACACGGGCCGGTTTGTCTCCGTGTCGCCGGTGCCTGTGAAAATATCCATGAAGAGCGGCAGTGTTGCGCCGCCGCCGAGGAGCCCCTCGCCAAACTGGACATCCCGGACCACGTCTACGCTGGAAAAGATCGTATCCCTGAAGCGCACACCGCTCGCAGTATCATCAACATCCGTTACCGTTACAGAGACTGTCTGGCTCGCCGTGCCGCCGTTGCCGTCAGAAGCGTCGATCGAAACAGTGTAGACATTATCGACATTCGTATCGGCCGGGTTTTCAAAGTCCGGTGCCGTGAGAAATGTCAAAACGCCTGATGCGGTATCTATTTCGAAGCTGCCAGCGTCTTCACCGCCGCTAATGGTAAAGGTGACTGTGTCGCCATCAGCATCGGTCGCTGTTGCGGTGATATTTGTTCCGGTGTCATTTTCGGGGGCCTCCGCCGCTCCGCTTGAAGTGAACACAGGCGCTGCATTTGTTTGAGTGGGCGGAGGTACAGGAGGTGGTTCCGGATCATCACTGTTAGAGCAGCCTGCCACCATAAAGAGGGCCATGCAGGCGCTCCAGCTCATCCTTTTTGCTGACATGTGCAGCCTCCCTCAACCCAATACGTCATTGCCTTTATGTGAGGCATAGAAGACGATAAAGCGCTGCAGGGATCAAGACTGCCAAACGTTCATAGTATTGTTGTCAGAGAGCCTATCCCAGCAATCCAAAAAACGGCTTGGCCCGGCGATCCCGTCGCCATCTGCGGCGCAGCCTCCGATCGTTCGGGGCATCTTTTCGACCGCGAGGAATGTGGATGTCGTTCATCATGGGCTTTAGGCCCCGGATCAGGTCTTCTTCATATCGCGCCTGCTTTTCGCGATCGTCACATCGCAGAATATGGCGTTCCGTTGCGCCCCGGCGATGCCAAGCTTCCCGCCAGCGTTCATGACCGATAAGCCGGCTTTTAAAATTGGCAGCTTTGCCGACATAAAGCGGCTTTAGCCAGAATATAAAGGTGCGGCGGACAAAGACGTAAACGCCGCCACCATCCGGCAAGCCTTTGTCCGTAAGTGTGATGCGAAATCTGTAGGTTTTGCCCGTTTCCCCATGCCAGCGATGACGGCGAAAGATCATTAGAACCACCTCATGGAGTTTAAACGGTTAATGTAGAGGAGTTTCGCGTTAAGCAGTTTACAAATCGCTAACGAAAAAGCAGCGTAAATCGCTAATTGAGATGGAACGGTGCGTACTTTTCGTTTTTGGGCAAGCCAGACAAATTCCTAAAAAGTCAAATTAATACATAGATTTGATGATAATAGTACTTATGGTACCATGTTACAAGAAAGTCATCCTTGCATTAATTCAATGTAAACGGCATAGCGGTATAAGGTATTCAGTCGCGATTAAGTCCACCTTTGTTCTCAGGCGGATGAGTAGGAGGGAAAAGAGGTATGATTGGCAGCCTTCTCGGCATCCTGTCCACGGACATGGCCATCGATCTCGGCACGGCGAATACGCTTGTCTATGTGAAAGGGCGCGGCGTCGTTCTCGATGAGCCATCCGTTGTGGCGTACATGACCCAGGGCGGTCGCAAGATGGTGTACGCCGTCGGCGACCAGGCGAAGTCCATGCTCGGCAAGACGCCGGTGAATATGGAAGCGATCCGGCCGATGCGCGATGGCGTTATTGCCGATTTCGAAGTCGCCGAAGAGATGATCAAGCACTTCATCAGGAAAGTGCATAATCGCCGTGCTTTCGTCTCTCCGCTGATTATCATTTGCGTGCCGAGCTCCGCGACCAGCGTTGAGCGCCGCGCCATCCACCAGTCTGCGCTCGCTGCCGGTGCCCGCGAAGTTCAGCTTATCGAAGAGCCCATGGCAGCTGCGATAGGTGCGGGGCTGCCGATCGAGGATCCAGCAGGTTCTATGGTTGTCGACATTGGTGGCGGCACATCAGAGGTAGCTGTGCTGTCCCTGGGTGGCATCGTCTATTCTAGGTCCGTCCGTGTCGGTGGCGACAAGATGGACGAAGCGATCGTGAACTATCTTCGCCGGGAAGAGCGTTTGCTGATTGGCGAAATGTCGGCGGAGCGCATCAAAAAAGAGATTGGTACGGCGAAATCTCCGGAGAAGGGGTCGGGCATGACGCTGTCCGTCCGCGGTCGGGGAACCCTGGATGCTGTGCCGAAAGAGGCCGAGGTCAATGAGGCCATGGTGGCAGAAGCCCTACGTGAGCCGATCACAGAGATCGTAGATGCTGTGAAAATAGCTCTTGAAGCGATGCCGCCTGAGCTTGCTGCTGACATCGTCGATCGCGGTATTGTGTTGACAGGCGGCGGGGCGCTGTTGCGCAATCTTGATACAGTGATCCGTGAACAGGCGAAATTGCCCGTGATGATTGCCGATGACCCGCTGAAATGCGTGGTGAACGGATGCGGCGAAGTATTGGAGAACTATTCCAAGATGAAAGGGGTTCTGTCCCCTGAAGTTTGACGAACAGTCTGAGGAAACGGCCTCTATCTTGCCTTGGTTTATGGTAATGTGGCCGCCTGTAAGACGCACGGGAGAAGCCCCGTGAAGGAGCGAACGCAGCAATGGCGCGTCAGTCGAGGATAAGTTCGAAAAAACGGCCAATGCGCAGGCTGGGGCTTGCGATACTCTTTGCGGGCACTTTCGCCCTGGTTCTTTTGCAGACAGCCCCCCGTTTCTCAGCCGGCCTGAACCCTATTCGCACAACAACCAGTGACCAACTCGCCATTCGAAGCGGAACCGGCTGGGTTGCGAAACTAACTGGCCGTATTGCCCGTGACGAACGGATCGAGGAACTCGAAGCGGAGGTTCGTGATCTTTCCCGCTGGAGATCGGCCGCGATTTCCATGGCGGAACGTCTCGAAACCTATGAGGAAATTCTCAATATGCAGGGTGAGCCTCCGGCGCGCGGGGTCACAGCCCGCATTGTGTCGGAGACAGGCGGTCCCTTTGCCGAGACCTTGCTGGCAAATGCCGGTCGCATCCAGGGTGTCGAAGAGGGCTTTATCGCCGTGAATGATGCTGGTCTCGTCGGCCGGGTTATCCAACTCGGTGAAAGATCCGCTCGCATTCTGATGGTTTCCGATTTCAACAGCCGCGTGCCGATTCTCGGTGAGGCCAGCGGTGTGCGCGGCATCATGCAGGGCGGGCGGGAGAAATCAGGCCTGATCGTCGATCGCCCAGAGCAGGATGCTTTCATTCCGGGTGAGCGTATTCTCACATCCGGGGAAGGTGGCGTTTTCCCGCGCGGCGCGCTTGCCGGCATGGTTGAGCGCCGCAGTAACAATTGGCGTGTCATTTTTGCAATGCAAAACGGGCAGGGCGGTTTCGTACGTCTGATACCGCCGGCGAGTATACCGACACCGGAAGACCAGCCTATTCTGGAATCCATAGAAACGGATACGACACCCATAGCCAGCTCGGCATCGGCAGTGAGGCTCGTGGGACAGTAAATGCCAAGTGCAAGCTCATATGCTGGACAGAAAACCGCATGGCAGCGGACCCACCCAAGCGCGCAACTGCTTGCGGGCGTAATGACAATAGCCATTGTCGGTCTGATCGGTCTGACCCGCAAGTCCATGTTCGGGATCGAATTGATCTGGCCTTATGCCGCGATGTGGGGGGCGGTTGGATGGGCCTCTGCCGGCCTATCCCTGCGGCCTATGTTTATTCTCGCTGCTTTCGGCATCGCTCAGGATGTTAGCTTTAACGCCCCTCTTGGTTCCTATGTCCTCGTGAACCTCTCCGCCTATGCAGTGTCCTCGGCACTTCGAGAAATGTTCGATGTCGATAGTGATCCGGTTCGGGCATTCTTTGCCGCCGCCGCTGCCATGGGCGCAGGTACAGCCATGCTCTGGTTGCTCGCCAGCAGCACCGCCGATCAGGTCATTAGCATCGTACCATTGCTAACGGTCTACGCTGTGACATTGATACTATTTATTCCGGTGGCTGGCATATTCCGTCTCGGTGACCGGTAAGGAGCGCATCGGCACATGAAGATCCGTGATCTCGAACTCGAATTTTCCCGCCGCACAATGGTTGCCGCTGGCGCTGGCGGTGTGGTCTGGGGCGGTCTGATTGCGCGCCTCTTTCAGCTGCAGGTTCTCGAAGGTGAGCGATATGCGAGCCTCGCTGCCGAGAACCGCGTCAAGCTGGAACTCGCGCCGCCCCAGCGCGGACGGATACTTGACCGGTTCGGCATAGAGCTCGCTTCTCACCGTGCCGCTGGCCGGGTCACCATGACCCGTGAACGGGTTGATGATGTCCATTCGGTTCTGACCCGAATTGGAGAACTGATTGAGATCTCTCCGGAGCGCCGAAAAAGGGTTCTGCGCGATCTCGCCCGCCAACCGAGTTTTGTGCCTGCCGTGGTCGCCGACGAGCTGACCTACGAAGATTTTGCCCGCATGAATGTTCATGCTGCGAGTCTGGCCGGTGTCGAGGTCGAGATGGCGTCAACGCGATCCTATCCCCGCGGTAGGGATTTCGCCCATGTCCTCGGTTACGTTGCCCGAGCAAGTGAGCGAGATCTGGAGCGCCTCACTGAGGGAGCCACGCTTTCGGAGCGCGAACTGGTTCGTCGTCTCTTCAAGCATCCCGATATGCGCACCGGGCGATCAGGCATTGAGTACACAGCTGAAGAATGGCTGCGCGGAACCGTGGGGCGCCGCCGTGTCGTGACCAATGCAGCTGGCCGGATTATCGAAGAATTGCCGAGCGATGATCTCGCGCCGGTAGCGGGCCGGGACGTGTCCGTGACCATCGATGCCGAATTACAAAGGGCAGCCATAGATCGCTTTCAGGACGAGTCCGGGGCGGCGGTCGTTCTGGACATCGATAGCGGTGACGTGCTCGCGCTGGTTTCGACACCTGCATACGATCCCAATGAGTTTGTAAACGGGATCAGCCAGGCCGACTACGACATTCTACGGGGCAATGACCGTGCGCCGCTCTATCACAAGGCATATGATGGGCTGTATCCGCCGGGCTCCACCTTCAAGATGGTGACCGCTGCAGCGGCGCTTGAAGCGGGCGTCATTGATCCCAGCGAGAGAATATACTGCAATCAGCAATACTGGTTCGGAAACCGGACCTGGCATTGCTGGAAAAAAGGCGGACACGGCTCGGTTGATATGCATGGGGCCATCAAGGGTTCCTGCGACGTCTATTTCTATGAAATTGCCCGCCGTGTCGGCATTGAGAAGCTCGCCGAGACCTCTCGCAAATTCGGTTTCGGTCACCGCTGGGAACTTGGCATGACGGGCGGCCGGTCCGGCGTCGTGCCGAACGATGCCTGGAAGCGCGCGACATTTGGTGAGCAGTGGTATGAAGGGGAGACCCTGAACATCGGCATCGGTCAGGGTTATCTGAATTCATCACCGCTCCACTTGGCTGTTATGTGCGCGCGCATCGCTGCCGAGGGCCGGGTGATTGCTCCCAATCTGGTCGGCGACGGACCTGACCTGGGCTCGCGCGACATTGTTGATGCGCCACTCGACGCAGAGATGATGCAGCGTATGAAAGCCGGAATGTTTGGTGTGACATCGGAATGGGGCGGCACGGCTAGATCTTCAGGCGATCTCGGCCTTGGCGGCCCGCGTCTCGCAGGCAAGACGGGAACGGCGCAGGTCAGACGGATCACTGCGGCAGAGCGCCGATCCGGTGTCCTTAAGGGTGATCAGATCGATCGCAAGCTGCGGGATCACGCGCTCTTCGTTGCCTATGCCCCGGCGGACAATCCGAAATATGCCGCAGCGGTGGTGGTGGAGCACGGCGAAGGCGGAAGCCGGGCCGCAGCCCCCGTCGCGCGGGATATTCTCGCCCATGCCATTCGCACCGACAGCGGGCGCGCGCCATCCTACCGCCGAACGGCCAGCACATCAGGTTCGCCCGCGAGCCGGGGTACGCCGTGACCTGGACAGGAGAATTACGATCCGGCCCCAGCCGTGCGCGGCGTTTTGGCAGGCAGACCAATTTTGACAAGATCGCCCGGATGCCGTGGGGGTTCGTAGCTTTAATCACTGGCCTCGCCTTGTTCGGCACGGCGATGCTGTATTCGTCGACCATCACCAACCCGGAAAACGCTGGTTTGCCGAGCCAGCATTTCACTCGCTTCCTTGCTGCCTTTGCCATCATGATGGTCGCCGCCCTGGTGCCACTCAGGGTTTGGCTTGCGGCTGCGCTCCCGGCTTATCTTGTATCCTTTGTGCTCCTGCTGGGCGTCGAGTTTTTTGGATCGTCCGGAGGCGGAGCGGAACGCTGGCTGCAGATCGGCCCGGTCCGAGGTCAACCGTCCGAGCTTATGAAGCTCGCCCTTACCCTCGCACTGGCAGGCTATTATCACCGGCGGCTGAAGGATACGTCGGGCGGGTTCTGGGTACATGTCCCGGCCATTGCCCTGATCCTTGCCCCAGCTTTTCTGATCCTGCGTCAGCCGGATCTTGGTACGGCGCTGACCGTAGTCGCGTCGGGGCTCGTCATTGTTTACTTCGCTGGCCTGTTCTGGCGTATTATCATGCTCGTTGGTATTGGTGGTATCATTGGCGCGCCGTTCGCCTATTTCTATGTTCTGAAAGACTATCAGCGCGCCCGGGTGGAAACCTTGTGGAATCCGAGCGCAGATCCCCTCGGCGCGGGGTACCAGTCTGAACAGGCGAAGATCGCCATCGGCTCCGGCGGGTGGGATGGCAAGGGCTTCACCCAGGGCACCCAGAGCCAGCTGGACTTCATTCCAGCGCAGCATACCGATTTCATCTTCACCGTCCTTGCAGAAGAGTTCGGGTTTCTCGGCTCGGCGACACTTCTTCTTATCTGGGGCGCGGTGATTGTCTGGGGCTTTGTCATCGCCATGCGCAGCCACAATCAGTTTGGCCGGTTTGCCGCCATTGGTGCCGTCTCGACCATTGCCTTCTATGTTGCCTTCAATATCGGCATGGTGGCCGGGCTGCTCCCCGTTGTGGGGATACCGCTCCCGCTCATCTCCTTTGGCGGCACGGCTATGCTTACGGTCATGGCGGGCTTCGGACTCATTTTGTCAGTGCATATTCACCGAGAGAACAAACTGGCCTGACGCGCAATATTGCTCCTCACTGCGCTGCTCTCGTTGACGTTTCTTGCCCCATCACTAGTGTCGCGCGCAACAAAATGCTCGTGGGAGGCTCGCTAGATGGCTGCGACTGGTCGCAAGACAGACACTTGGGGTTCGCGCTTCGGTTTTATTATGGCCGCTGTCGGATCATCCGTTGGACTCGGAAATTTCTGGCGCTTCCCATTTACTGCCGGTGAAAATGGCGGTGCAGCCTTCATCATCATCTATCTCTTTTGTGTGGTTCTTTTTGGTTTGCCGGTGCTGATGGCGGAATATGGCATGGGCCGGAAATCCGGTATGTCCGCCATTGATGGTGTCAACTCTCTCGCCAAGGCAGAGGGGAAAAGTGGAAACTGGGTCGCGCTCGGTTGGATCGGTTCGCTTGCCGCCTTCTTCATACTGACATTCTATATGGTCATATCGGCCTGGGTGATAGCCTTCATCCCCCAGGCTCTCAATGGAACGTTTGTTGGGTTTGTTGATGAAGCGGCCCGTTTGACGGCTGAGGCTCAGTCCGTCGATTCCGCTGCGAAAACCGTCACCGCTGGTGATGTATCAGCCGCAAATTTCGGCGAAACGATCGGCAATCGGCAACTTATCGGTGGGCTGCTGTTCGGCTTTATTGTTATAAATGTGATCATTCTGTCGAATGGCGTGAAAGGGGGGATCGAGCGGGCAGCCTCCATTCTTATGCCGGCCTTCTTTGTCCTGCTGGTCGGCATTGTCGGTTTCGCGATCACCACAGGCGACAGCGCCCGGGCCGCAACATTCCTGCTAACACCGGACTTCTCCAAAGTGACGTTCGACACGGTTCTGGAAGCTGTGGGGCAGGCGTTCTTCTCGATTGGCGTAGGGTCCTGTCTGATGGTGACCTATGGTGCCTATCTCTCCAGGGAGACCAATATACCGCGATCCGCGACCATCATTGCCGGAGCCGACACGCTTGTCGCTCTGATTGCCGGATTTGCGATTTTCCCGATCGTGTTCGCATTCGGTGCCGACCCTGCAAGCGGCCCGAGCCTCTTCTTTGTGTCCCTGCCCATTGCTTTCGGTCAGATGCCATTTGGTGAACTGATTGGTCCGGCCTTTTTTCTTCTAGCGCTCTTTGCCGCGCTAACGTCTTCCATATCCCTTATGGAAGTTGGCGTATCGTGGCTTGAGGATCGCGATGGCATTACCCGGCCGGGGGCAGCCATTGGTGTTGGGTTCGTCCTGTTCATGATCGGTATGGGCTATGTCTATTCCACCGAGTTCATCGACTTTGCTGACAATGTCACCGGTAAGGTCATGCTGCCGCTTGGCGGGCTGCTCGTTTCAGTGTTTTGCGGCTGGAGCCTCAGCCGGAAAACACTTTCGACTGAATTCGGAGATGGACGGGTTATGAACCTGTGGCGGCTCGCGGCGCGCTGGATTGCCCCGCCCGCCATCGCAGTCATTCTGGTATTTGGTATCTGGGCCTGGCTCTTCTAGTATCAAGAGCTCAGGCGTCGGCTAGAATGTCCGCAAATCTGTCTGTTGCCCGGATCAACTGATCGACAATGCCGGGCTCAAGGCTTGAATGGCCAGCATCGGGCACGATGTGCAAATCGGCCTTTGGCCAGGCTTTCTTCAGCGCCCAGGCAGAGGAGAGGGGTGTCACCACGTCGTATCGACCGTGGACGATGGTACCGGGGATGTTCTTCAGTTTCGTCTTCGCCTGCTCCAGCAACCAGCCATCGGAGTCAAAGAAGCCATCATTGACGAAATAGTGGTTCTCGATCCGGGCGAAGGCGTCAACGAACTTATCGTCGTCGAAACGCGGCGGAGCCTCTCCGCTGGCACGCAGTGACAGGGTTTCTCCCTCCCAACGAGCCCAGGCTCGCGCCGCCGTTTTTCGGACCTCGCCATTACTCGACATGAGACGGCGGTTGAACGCGGTTATCAGATCGTGCCGTTCTTCCTCGGGTATTGGAGCGATATATCTATCATAGGCGTCGGGGAAGATGCGGCTCGCGCCTTCCTGATAGAACCATCTCAACTCCGCTTGCGATACGAAGAATATGCCGCGCAGGATCAGACCAAGCACATGCTCTGGATGGGTGACGGCATAGGCGAGGGCGAGAGTCGATCCCCAGGATCCGCCAAATAGCAGCCATTTGTCGATTCCGAGCTTCTGGCGCAATTGCTCCATATCGCGTACCAGATTCCACGTCGTGTTCTCTTCAAGCTCCGATCTCGGCGTTGAACGGCCACAACCGCGTTGATCGAAAAGCACAATTCTAAATCGCGTTGGGTCAAAGAAACGCCGCATTTCGGGGCTAGAGCCTCCACCTGGCCCACCATGTAACCCTATGACAGGGACGCCTTTATGCGTGCCCGATGTCTCCCAATAGATTTCGTGGAGGTCAGAAACACGCAAACGGCCCGTCTGGGTGGCTTCGTGAGGTGAGTACAAACGGCGGCGATTATGAGAACTATTCATGCTGCCTTCACCTATAGCCTGTCAGAGATGGAATAAAGCCTAGACGTGGATAAATGACTCGGTATGACTGTATTAGTAGTGTTTGGTCCCAAAGAGTATTGAATGAACCAGCGTTTCGTCCCCATAGCTGGCATTATCGCGCTTGGAATATCCGGTTGCGCGACCGTGACCGAATTTCGTGGCGAGGAAGTCGCGATTGTTTCTCTGACAGAAGAGCAATCAGCGCTAAGGGTGGCAACATCGGATTTCGGAGAGGCAGCAGAGGCCCGCGGGTGGATTACCCAGTCTAGTGGCTTGCTCGATCTTGCCTCCTTGCTGGTAGATGGACAGGCCCAGACATCCGGCCAGAGTTATAGCGAGCTGATCGGTGTCGGCATGCGCCCGGTGGATGAAGTTATGCGTACCATCGGGGCCGATGCGACCGACGCGGCCGGTCATCTATCTCTCATTTCCGGAATGGCTCAAACTATGTTGCTTGATGACTCGGAAAGCCGGGTAACCAGAGCCGATCTCATGGCCTTTGAGCAGGTTCTGGTGAAGGCTCGCAAATGCCGCAACAGCTTTTCCAGGGCAGAACTTGATGTTGGCGCGGCGATGATACCCACCGCGCAGTCTGCCCTTGACGCATTCGATGCGGAGATCATGCGAGCACATACGCTCGCCGACCTGATGGTCGAAGCGTACACCCAGATCGAGGCCAGCAAGGTATCATGATTGTTGTTGGGGCTCTTGCCGTTTTAGGTCTTTGGAAGCGAAGAAAACGAGTGCCCATCCGATCAAAAGAGAAACGCCGCCAATAGGTGTGATGGCACCCAGCCAGGTCGGCGCTCCCAACGCCATCGCATATAAAGTTCCCGAAAACACGACCACGCCGAACAGCATCGCCCAACCGCCCCTGTGCAATGCCTTGTTCTCTGAGACGAGACCAAGGGCCAGGGCTGCGACCGCATGAGAGAGGGCATAGAAGGTCCCTGTTTCCCACCAACCGAGCTCTTTCTCATTCAGGTAAAGCTCCAGCCCGTGGGCTCCAAACGCGCCGAGCACGATGCAGGTGAAACCAAACAGCGCTGAGGTTCTGGCAAGTGTCATAGCAATCCCTTTCCAATGGTTTCAGGTGGGTTCCAAGCGAAATCGCATAAGCTCTCGACGTGTCCTATGCTTTAATTATAACCGGGACAGATAGGGAGGCCGAAAAATGATCACACAAGGCGACGACTACCCCATCCACCAGACACCGGAGCCGATTGCGCTCGCCGGCTCTGACCGGAACTTCTATGACCGCTATTTTTTTAACGGGTACAATGCGGACGGGTCGATATTTTTCGCCGCCGCCTTGGGCGTCTATCCCCACCTGAATATCATTGATGGGGCCTTCTCCATTTTGAAAGAGGGCAGGCAAAGCTGCATCTTTTTTTCAAGATCCCTAAATGCCGAGCGGATGCAGACCAATGTCGGCCCATACAAGCTAGACATTGTTGAACCGCTCCAGCGACTGCGCCTTACCCTTGCTGAGACTGAAGGCATTGCCTGTGATCTGACATTCGAGGCGCGCGCCCACCCCATTGAAGAGCCGCGCTTCACATGGCGTCAGGCAACGCGCATGGTTATTGACTGCACACGGATGACCCAGAATGGCCGTTGGTCCGGCCAGATCCATCTCGACGGCGAGGAGATTTCTGTCTCTTCTGACACGTGGTCCGGCACCAGGGATCGCAGCTGGGGCGTCCGCCCCATCGGTGCAAGCGATACTCAGCCGGTTCTGCCCTTCGAAATTCCTCAGTTTTACTGGATTTGGACGCCGCTTAGCTTCGCCGACCGATCCGTCTTTTTTCACGTCAATGACGATGCCCACGGCCATCCCTGGAACACACGAGCGGTTATCGTGCCTGATGGGGCCGATGAAGCGGCTCAGCGCCACATGGCCCGATGCCATGCCGAGGTCAGCTATACATCCGGCACCCGGCGCGCCTCGGGAGCAACCGTTCATCTGACAGATCGTAATAATAAGGATCTCTCCGTCGGGATCACACCTATCACAGTTTTTCAGATGAAGGGCATCGGATACCGTCATCCAAAGTGGACCCATGGGGCATTCATTACGGAAGAACCAAGCTGGGAAAGGGAGGACTTTACGCCTTCAGATCTGCCGTGGGCGGATCCCCACAATCTCCACATTCAGGCCATTTCGAAAGCTGTGCTGACCGATGCTGACGGTCATCGCCATGAAGGCGTCGGCGCATTTGAACAATTATTCGCCGGCCCTCATAGCCCTAGCGGCTTCGAATCGGTAATGGATGGCGCGCCATGACCATGACTTCTGATGATAAGCGCCTCGCGACGGCATTTGCCGAATATGCCGAGAC
The DNA here is from genome assembly GCA_039196965.1 of Pseudomonadota bacterium. GTDB lineage: Bacteria > Pseudomonadota > Alphaproteobacteria > Caulobacterales > Hyphomonadaceae > CALLCD01. The sequence goes on from JBCCUK010000002.1 coordinate 178,098, forward strand.
CCGGATCGAGGGCGTCTCCGACGTCCGGGTTACGGGTCTCAATCGCATCCATGGCGGTGCGTCACGCGAAACCTACTCAATCGATCTTGCCTATCGTGAGAATGGCAAACCCGAGACCCTTGGGGTGATCCTGCGCCGCGACCCGCCGGACAGCCTTATCGACACTGAGCGGAAGGTCGAATTCGCTGCGATCCAGTCCATGATAGACGCCGATGTGCCTGTTCCGAAGGCCCTGTTTCTGGAGAAAGACGGTGTTCATCTCGGCGCACCATTCTTTGTCATGGAACGGATTGAAGTTGGTATACCGGCTCAACCGTTTCAGCTGGAAGCACTGGATCCTTTTCGGGAGAGCATTGGGCGGCAGGTCTTCCGCCACATTGGCCGGATTGCGGCTGTGCCCGTCGAAGGGTCGCCGCTCTCAGCCGTGATGGATGTTCCGTCTGAGGATCAATGCTGGTCGCGTGAGCTTGACTATTGGGAAGGCGAGATCGACCGGAATGCCCGGCGGCCGGAACCGATTGCGAAAGCCGCCATCCGCCATCTTCGGCGAAATCCGCCGCCGCCCGCACAGCGAATCTCCATGGTTCACGGTGATTACCGCATCGGCAACTTCCTCCACAATGAGGCGGGCAAAATCACTGCTGTCCTCGATTGGGAGATGGCTCATTTCGGTGATCCGTATGAGGACTTTGCCTGGGTTAGCGATCCCCTCTGGTCGGCCGGTGATATTCAGAATGCAGCCGGTCTCCTGCCATGGCCCGAAGCGATTGCAGAGTGGGAAGTGAACTCCGGCTGCAAGTTCGATTTTGCTGCCTATGAATGGTGGTCTCTGTTTTCTTCGGTCAAAGGCATCGGGATCTGGATTTCGTCCGGCCGCGCTTTTGAAGATGGCCATAACGATGATCCCATTCTCGCCTGGTCGGGCTGGTTCACCCACGCCGCCCACGAGCGTATTCTCGCAAGCCGGCTTGCCGGCAAGTACAAGGCTTAGGAGAGAACCATGAGTGATATTCCCATGATCCTTGAGCGGGTCGGCAAGAAGCTGATCGTCGATGTCGCCCCGCATTTTGACGGGCACTATGCAGCTGGCCATACCACTCTGGCGGGGTTGCTCGCTGTGATGGCGAGCGAAGCGTTCGACGGCATGGTCGATCGCATGTTCTCGGAGATTTCTGATATGCGCACTCTGCTGGCCGATGGCGGTAAGGATCCGGGCGATACGCGCGGGCTCAGTATGAAGGTGTCGGCTCTGCAGGTTGTGCACAACCGTCTGTCGGCGGAGCTGATTGCCCTACAGGAAGAAATCGAGGTGAAGAGCGATGATGCCTCAAAAGCGCTGAATGCCCGTATCTGGACATTTTTCGTTGAAGGCGCAGAGGCTCGTATGCCGACATTGCCTGATTTTGCCGAGGCGCGAGAGGCTACCCTGGCCAAGCTGCAAGCGGACGCCGAATGAGCGCAAATTGGCGCGCGGTCGGTTTTGCTGCGGCGTTCTATCTTTTGCTCGGGGCAAATTTACCGTACCTGCCGGTTTGGCTTGAGCGGGCAAGGGGGCTTTCGGGAACAGAGATTTCCTTGATTTTCGCAGCAGGAACCCTGTTGCGTATTTTTCTTGGCCCACTCGTTGGAGCCCAATCCGAGCAGAAGGGCTTAAAGCGCACCCTCTTCCAGTTGTCGGTAATCCTCGTGCTTGCCCATGGGCTGGTCGTTCCCGAGGGGCCGACAATTCTTCTTGCAATGGTAATCGGTGCGGCAGCGGTTTTCGGTGGCGTGATCATACCCTTGTCGGAAACACTGCTCCTTGCCGGAACAAAACGTGGTTGGCCTGATTATGGTCTGGCGCGGGCCATCGGGTCGATGGCCTTCATTGCTACCAACCTTGTTCTTGGATTTTTGATCGCCCGCTATGGCGCAGAAATTGTGATCTGGTGGCTCCTGTTCGCGTCGATCCTGCTTGCCGGTATGAGTTTGATTCAGCCAGCAGAGCTTGGTGCGAGCCGTCAGGCCCAGGCCGCGGGGGCTAATCTGCAGACATCTCTGAATGAAGGGTTCGGCTTGTATGCCAGCAATCCGCGTATTCTTATGGCGGGCCTTGCCTCCTCATTCATACAGGCTGCCCATGCCTACTACTACAATCTTGGCTCCAATGTCTGGCTTGGCCAGGGCATCGCTGAAGCGCATCTGGGCTCGCTCTGGTCCATCGGTGTGGCTTTGGAAGTGCTGCTGCTCATTGTTTCGGGCTGGTTGTTTCGATCCTGGAGTGCCGGTGCCATCATGCTTCTCGGCGGCTTGGGGGCTATGTTGCGCTGGACGATTATCGGCTTTGCGCCATCGATTGGCGTTCTGTACCTCGCTCAGGCGATGCACGCCCTGTCTTTCGCAGCTACCCATATCGGATACATGCAGTTTTTAAGATCCGAGGTCGCGCCGGAAAAAGTCGGTGTTGTCATCTCAATTTCCAGCGCGGTCGGTTACGGGCCGATGCTGGCCATACTCGGTATTATTGCAGGATACTGGTACGATACGTTCCCATCTGCTCAGGCCCAGGGATTCTGGATCATGGCTGCATCGGCTTTTGCCGGATGTCTTTGTATTTTACCTATCCTGCGGTCTCAGCCCCAAAGCGCAGCTGTCGGCGGATAAACCTGCCCATTCTCAAAGCGTAGACCATAGTCCACATCGTCGGTCAGCCATGTTGGCCCGTCGACATCCACAAAGTCGGCCACCTGCCCGAGCAGGATGGCCGGAGCCATGGAGATCGACCCGGCCACCATGCATCCGACCATCACACCCATGCCAGCGTCCCGCGCTGCTCGTTGCATGGCAATGGCCTCGGTGAGGCCCCCGGTTTTATCGAGTTTGATGTTCACCGCATTGTATCGCTTCGAAAGCGCCTCGATGTCGGCGCTCGTATGGGCGCTTTCATCGGCGCAAACCGGTACCGGTCCTGAATAGTTCAGCAGGGGGTCATCATTCCCTGCCGGAAACGGTTGTTCGATGAGCGCCACGCCGAGACCGCCCACCTTCTCAGCCAGTTCGGGGAAACGCTCCGGTTCCATCGCTTCATTACCATCTATGATGAACCGCACATCCGGCACCGCCTGATGGACGGCCGCGATACGGTCCATGTCTCCCGCACCTCCGAGTTTAAGCTTCAGGAGCTTGCCGGGGCAGGCGCGGGCAGCGTCCTGCATGGCTTCCGGCGTATCGAGGCCAATCGTCAGCGCCGTTTCGATGGGGGAAGGTTTCGGAAGGCCTGCCAGTTGCCAGACGGGCTTGCCCGTTTGCTTCGCTTCCAAGTCCCAGAGCGCTCCGTCAACGGCACACCGTGCGGCCCCTGCGGACATCGCTTGAAGCAGATCATTTCGAGAGATCCCGTCCTCAATGTCCGCGCGAACGCGTTCGATCTGATCGATAACGCTCTCAACGGTCTCGTCATATCTGGCATAGGGCACACATTCGCCGCGGCCTGTCGTGCCATCTGCATCGATGGCAACCCGCACGGTTGTTGCCTCGGTTCTGACGCCCCTCGAAATGGCAAATGCCTGCCTCAACGGTGTCGTTACAGTCGCAATTTTGAGGATCATCAAGCGTTTATAGACCGATTGGGTGAATTTTGAAGCTTTGTCCTTCCCGGCTATTAAGCGTATTCTGATAGCGGTTACGGACTAGAAAAGGCCGTCATGACAATAGTTGCGGATATAGACGTCAGCTTTACCCAAGAAGGGGATCAGCTGATCATCGTCCCCCGGGGCGATTGGACGGTGCATACGATCGATGCTGTCGACCAGCGTCTTCGAGAGCTCCCGGATCCCCTCCATCCACCCGTCATCGACCTGTCGAACATTCGCAATATAGACACGGCGGGCGCGTTCCTGCTGGATCGGTCAGCGCGTCAGGGATGCGTGGACCATGAGCGCATAAATATTCGTGGTGACCATGAAACCGCCCGTCGTCTGCTGGACAGGGTGCGCGAGGCCCGCGACGAGTGTCCGGTGGAACTGCCTAAACCCTATGGGTTCAATAATTGGCTCGCGCGGATTGGCGAGGACGCGGTCAACGGGTTCATCGAAGGTTCAAAGACGCTGTCCTTTGTCGGTGAGACACTTCTCGCCTGCCTGCGGATTGCGCTCCAGCCGCAGCGGCTCCGTGGCACAGCGACGGTTTCAGTGATGGAAAGCGCCGGGCTTGATGCCATTCCGATCATCATGTTCCTGTCCTTCTTCGTTGGCACCGTGATCGCCTTTATCGGGGCGACGACGCTTGAAGCGTTCAATTCGACGATTTTTACAGTAGAACTGGTCGGCATCGCGGTGCTGCGGGAGTTCGGCGTGGTGATCACGGCGGTTATCCTTGCCGGGCGCACCAATAGCGCTTTTACAGCACAGATCGGTGCCATGCGCATGCGCCAGGAAGTTGATGCCATGCAGGTGCTCGGCCTTGATCCCATGGAGGTGCTCGTCGCGCCGCGCGTCATCGCCATGCTGCTGATGACTCCTATACTGACGTTTCTTGCAACCGTTGCCGGTCTCTTCGGCGGCCTGATCATCTGCTGGACGGCGCTCGATATCGGGCCGACCCTCTTTCTGAACCGCATGCTCGACATGGTGCCCGTTGAGAATTTCTGGGTTGGCATGTCCAAGGCTCCGTTTTTCGCCATGGTGGTGGCCCTGATCGGCTGCCGCCAGGGGCTGCAGGTCGGCGGATCCGTTCAATCGCTCGGCGAGTCGACGACCAATTCCGTCGTCCAGGCTCTTTTCTCTATCATCGTGATCGATGCAGTATTCGCGATGTTCTACATGCAGCTCGGCATATGAGTATGGTGGAGGACATCTCACCCACGGCTAGGTTCAGTGGTGCCGCTATCCCGGCGATCCGCCTGCGCGGTATCGTCAATGCCTTTGGCGACCATGTCGTCCATGATGGGCTCGATCTGGACATTGACCAGGGCGAGATAATGGGCGTGATCGGTCCCTCCGGCTGCGGAAAATCAGTCCTGCTACGGGCCATTGTAGGCTTACGTCCCCCCCGGGGCGGCAGCGTTGAGATTTTCGGCGATGATCTCGGACGCCTGTCCGGTGAAGCGCGGCAGAGAGTGGAGCAATCCTGGGGCGTGATGTTTCAGGATGGGGCACTTTTCTCCAATTTGACAGTGCTTGAAAATGTCATGGTACCGATCAAGGAGCACGTTCCGATGTCCCACCAGCTTGTACGGGAGCTGGCCGATATGAAATTGCGCATGGCGGGTTTGGAGACCTCGGCTGGCGAGAAGTTCCCCTCCGATCTTTCCGGCGGTATGCGCAAAAGGGCAGCTCTTGCCAGGGCGCTGGCGCTCGATCCGAGACTGCTTTTCCTCGATGAGCCAACAGCTGGCCTTGACCCAATAACGGCTGGGCGCTTCGACCGACTGATCCGGGATCTTCAACAAGCCATGGGGCTGACCGTGTTCCTGGTCACCCATGATCTCGACACACTCGCCGCCACCTGTGATCGCATCACGGTGCTCGGCGAAAAGAAGGTTCTCGCGGTTGGCACAATCGATGAATTACGTCGAGATGCCCATCCGTGGATTCAGGAGTACTTTTCCGGTCCCCGCGGGCGGGCCGCCTCTGCCGGTTATGAAACGGAGGGTAGTTGAAGCTTATGGAGACCCGGGCAAATTTCGCACTTATCGGTGCTTTGGTATTGGCAAGCGTAGTTGCTTTCGCCTCCTTCACGCTGTGGTTCGGTCAGGCGCAATTCAACCGCGATTTCGATATTTATGAGATCATCTTCAAAGGACCGGTGACACTCGAACCCGGAGCATCGGTTCGCTTTAACGGCATTAATGTCGGAGAAGTAACCAATGTCAGCATCGATCGGTCCGACGACAGTTTGGTGCGGGCGAGAATCCGAGTGGACAGCGAAACGCCGGTTCGTACGGATTCCGTGGCAGAGATCGATTTTGCCGGGATTACGGGTCTCACATTCGTGCAGATCCTCGCCGGTTCGGAAGGTACGCCTCTGCTCAAGCGGGGGGCAGGCGAAGACATTCCCGTCATCCAGTCAGAGCTCGATCCGCTCTCGGAGTTCTTCGCCGGCGGTGTCCAGATTCTGGAAGCGACGAACAACAGTCTGGAACAAATCAGCAAAGTGCTCTCCGATGAAAATGTCGAAACGTTGAGCAGCACGCTCACAAATATCGATACCTTCTCGGGCACGATTGCCGACGAGGAAGGGCTGACCCTGGAGTTGAGCCAGACGCTTACAAGCATACGTGAAGCCAGTAATGCCTTTGCTGAGGCCAGCACATCAGTTGCCCGGCTCAGCGATGATCTCGATCAGATCGTAGTATCGGTATCCGATGATGCGGACATTCTAGCCGAAGATCTGAAGACTGTTGTTGCATCGGTCAAATCTATGCTTGAGCGCGCTGATTCAACGATCGGAAGTGTGGATGCGGCCGTAACCGGACCTGCTACCGAAGCGCTGACGGAGTTCCGCCTCGCCGGGCAGGAAATGCGCCTCCTGATGCAGCGCATGGAGGGCATTGTGCGCGATCTTGAGCAGAACCCGCAAAGCCTCGTCGCAGGCGATCCACGCCCATATGAAGGAAGTAGCCGGCCATGATCCGACTTGTCACTGTTATCGCCGCAACGCTGAGCCTTACAGCCTGCCTGTCTCTTATTCCGGAGCCCGATGCGCCACTTGCGCTTTACCGCCTCGGCCCGGTGAAGGGGGATGTCGCTCGCAATCTGCCGGCGAGCGTGATCATCCGGGAACCTGAAGCCCCAAAGATCCTCGCAGGCGATGCACTTGTATCGAAGGATGACCGGGGTGCGCTCCGCCTCGTGAAGGGCGTAGAATGGGCCGACCGCTCCACCCGCATGATGCAGCTGACGCTTCTCGATTTTCTGGACGGAGAGGGCGACGGGCTTGCCATCCTGCCGGAGTCAGGTGGCCGAGCCGAGTACGAGCTCGCCTGGCGGGTCTCTGAGTTTTCCCTCCAGGGGGGCGATGCCCTTGCCCGTCTCGAACTTACTTTGATCTCCAGTGACCGGCGTTTGCCGATTCAGCAGACCACCGTCAGCTCACGCATTCCCTCATTGGGCTCTTCGGTCTCTGCCCGGGCGCAAGCCTTGTCAGAGGCAGGTCGTGACGTTGTTGCTCAAACGGCTGATTTCCTATCGGAGGAGATTGCGGCAGCGGAAACTGTCCAGACTGATTAAGCGACAGTGGACTGAACGGTCAGCCTTAAAATCCTAGTCCCAAGGCCCGCATGTTCATGGTGGCTGCATTGTAGCTGGCTTCCGCCAGGCGGCCATTGAACTCAGCACGAGTTGCCCGGATGCGCGCATCCGCTGCCCGTTCTTCGCGGACATTCACCAGAAAGAAATCGCTGGCACCGAGAGCGAAGCGCCGCTGTTCAGCATCCACCATCAGTTCAGCTTGCTCAACTTCGCTGAGGGCGAGATTTGCCAGGCGAACCGACGCATCGAAATTCGTAAGAATATTGCCGAGTTCGATGGAGATCTGGTCTTCTGTTCGCCTTTCCCGAAGTTTTGCGGCGCGCAGCTCTGCCTCGGCTCGTTGCAGGCGACCCCTTGCGTCGCGGCGCTGAAGTGGCACGGAAAAGCGAAACCCGATGATCGTATCTGTGGAATCCCTGGACTCACCGCCTTCGGCAATGGCACCGACATCCCGCGAGACTTCGACATTTAGATCGAGATTGGGCCTCAGATCATTTTCTCCAAGGGAGACCCTGTTCCGAGCGCGTTCAATGGCAACGCGAAGGCTGCGCAGCTCGGGTCTTCGGGCCAAAACCTCACTGGCATCCGTTCCTGCGAAATGGTCGAGGGTCTGTAAATCTTCGAAAAGATCCCGATGGGGCAAGCGGTCAATCCTCGGAATGACAAGATCCCCCGTGGGCGTACGCAGGAAGAAGGAGAGACCGTTGGACGCAACGGTGAAGTTCCGTTCGGCTTCGGCGACAAGGATTTCCCGGCGGATGATGTTTTGCAGGTTCTCTGTAACAGCGATGTCCGGCTGTGCCCCGCGGCGAACCTGTTCTTCCAGACCCGCGGCCCGTTCTTGAGCGATCTCCAGCAGGTCGCGGTAGATGAGAAGTTCGCGTCCTGTGGCGAGCCAGAGCCAATAGGCATTGAGGGCCTGCAATTGGACACCGACCTGGGTGAGCGTTACCTCCAGGCTGGCCTGGGATGTTGCGAGCCTTGCATCCTCAACACGGAAGCGCCGCTGATCGATGTCGCGATTTCGCAGGAGCGAGAATAGGGCCCCAACTTTGAATTCACCGCCCGTATTCGTGAAGTTAATATCCTCATATATTGGGAAGGTGCCGTCGGAGACACGATATCCCCCGAAGACCTGAGCGTTAAAGGGGCGCAGATTCTGGCTTACTTCCGTGTTCAGAACGGACCCGGTCCAGAAACCTGTGACGCGGTCAAACCCATCTGCATTGAAGACGAGATCGAAAGCGCCTTCAGCAGCAATCTGATCGCCTCGCGCTGCGGCTTCCCGGGCAAGGCTTTCAAGGATGTCCGGGAACCGGGTTGCTGAGCTCTCAAGCACCTCGTCCGGCAGGAGCGGTAGCACCACCTCCGGCTCATTTTGCAGTAATGGATCAACCTCGGCAGGTTGCGCGATGAGGGGTGTGGGGGCCGCCGTCATCACAAGCGCGATCAGCGCCAGGATAACGGGTCTCATGTAGCGTTGCCCTCTCCGTTGGATGCAATTTGCTGCGTAAGTTCAGGCGGGAAGTTGTTCATCTGACGCCACAATTCGTATCCAACCGGAACTGTTTCCAGAAGTATCCAGGCCCGAACAGTTGCGCCGAAGCGAGCATAGCGTTCATCCGGCCAGGGGTGAATATCGTCCTTGTCCTCAGTGATGAGTACACGGAAGCGGCCATTCGGTTGCGCTGAAGGATCGACTGCCGTGACGATCCCGCCAAATGTTCCCACTGCGACAGACGGCCAGCCACTGAACTGGACGGCCGGCCAGCCTTCAAATTCGATACGCGCTTTCGCTCCGGGCTCAATGAGGGCAACGTCCCGGCCATCTATAAATATCTCGACAACTCTGTTCGGTGCTTCGGGGACAAAGGTCGCCAGTATGTCGCCGGCATTGACAAAGGTTGCCGCATCACCGGCATTCACACTCAGAATGACACCGTCACGGGGAGCGGTCACCATCTGTACCGATTGGCGGGAGAGATTCACATCGACCCGGTTCAGGTTCGCGGCTGCCTCTGCTACCCGGCCTCTAAACTCCTCGACACGAATTTGCGCCTGTTCATAATCCCGGCGGGCCGCAAGTCCGCTTTCGTAAAGCTCCCGCATACGATCAAGATCGATCTCTGCCGTTGCAAGTCCCGTCCGTGCGGCGCGAAGCTGGACCTCCACCTGCTCGCGTTCGGCCTGAAGGCGCTCAATCAGCTGCGGGTCATTGTCGACGACCCTTACAATCGGATCGCCTTGCTTCACTATACTGCCGTCGCGCACAAACCATTCCTCAATCCTGCCGGAAACCAGAGCATTGATCTCCTGCTGGCGGTCATTTGGGTTCAGGGCCGTTATAACGCCTGGTCCCGATGTGGTCTGAACCCAGGGTGCGTAGGTCAGGAAAGCCCCTATGCCAATCAAGGCGGCGATCAGAAGAACCGAGACCATGCGAATGATCTTCGGTGTTCGTGTCGCTGCCAGGGTCTTGAAATGAGGAAGATGCTTTTCGCGGAAAGGCATTTTACTTCTCGCCGATAAGGTTGATCTGCTCCTGGCTCAGTAGCCTGGGGCTAGCCGGCCGGCGCGGATGTGCGCCATGGGCTGCAAGACAGAAGTCCTCAAAAGTATCAAAGAAGCGTTGCTGGCTGTTTTCAATATACAGGAAAGTATCAAAACCGAGATCGACTCTGCGATTAGAGAAATAGATGACTGTCGTATCTGACCGGTCGCGAAGATCTGCGATAATCGATGCAAGGTGCTCTTCGTCAATCAGGTCAAATAACTGATTCAAAACCAGAATTCGCGGTTGCGCGATCAAGGCGCTTGCCAGCTTCAGCTGCAGGGTTTCTGCTGTCGAGAGCGGCCAGCCAGTCATGGCGATTTCTGTATCAAGGCCGTCGGGAAGGCTCGCAATGGTTGAGGCAAGACCAGCCGTCTCCAGCGCGCCGATCATCCGCTCTGTTGCACTCTCCGAGCAGGACATGCGCAGATACTGACGGATCGTCATGGTCACAAAGCCCGACCGGTCCAGCACGAGGATGCTCTGCCTTAGGTGGTAGACATCAAGATCCGAGAGATCGATGCCGCCAAGGGTCGCGTAGCCACCTTCCGGTAACGTGTGACGCTCGATAATGTCGGTAAAGAACCTCTGAACACCGTGATTGCTCGCCGCTGCCATCACGGTCGAGCCACTTGGAACTTCTAGATGAAGGAGGGCGGGTCGTCCTCGCGCTTCGCCGCGAAGACCGCTGAATTCCAGATCATTGCCCTTAACTCGGGTAGGGTCATCATCAATGGGTGATTCCTGCTCTATATTATCGAACAGTCCAAGCTCATCGATAGCTGCGCAGAGATCGTAGAAGTAAACGATGTATGTTCCGAGCTGCGACACGCCGAAAAAGGCTGCTGACAGGACGAGCTCCGCCGCAACTAACTGACCGAGCGTGAGTTGCCCCTGGATGACAAGCCAGCCTCCAAGGCCGAGCAAGACCGCGCTCGCCAAGGCATAAATTAGGAGGAACGCAATGGTTTGTGCGAAATGGCGACGGAAGTGGCGTTTATGGGCGTCTATATAATCGCCCGTATATTCATCCGTCGTATCGAGGGCATAGGCAATGCGGCGTTCGGATTTAAAGAATCCGCTCGATGCGCCAAGTGTCTCGAGCCAGGCGGCCGTCTCGTGTTTTGCGTGTGACAGTCCGATGCCCGAGCGTATGGCGCTTGCGCCCCAAACCAGCCAGACGAGGGAAATCAATCCGATCAGGATCAGATTAAAGAGCAGGAATAAAGGGTGGTAGAGCGATACGAGCACGAAGCCCACGCCCGCCTGAAGCACGACTGTGAATCCGCCGATAAACAGTACGGGGATCATTTTTTGAACGATTACAATATCGAAGTAGCGATTGAACAGGGCAGCCCGCGACGTGTCATCGAAAAACGGATTTTGTGCATAGATGGATTTTAACGAGATATCGGCGACCATTCGTGCATAGAATCTACGCCCGAAAAGCTCCATCAGGTGGATGCGCAACGCATTGAGCAGCCCTGATATGGTCAGCAGTGCGAAAAGCGTGGCTGAAAGCATGATCAGCGGTGCCGTCAGTGCTGTATTGGCTACTGTATTGATCAGCATCTGAACAGAGATCGGTGTTGCCAGTGAAAGAAGGCTGATGCCGATGCCATAGATGATGGCAAGCCAGTAGAAGCCGCTCTCAGGGGACAGGATTCTCCAGAACGTCCGGAAGAATGCCAGCAGCGATAACTTTTGGTCGTTCGAGGTCAAAGTGGCCATCATTTGTATCGATATAAGTCGAATTTGGTAAAAGTCAGTGAATGAGCCGCCAGAGCCAGAAGGGTGCGGAGTAACTCTGGCGGCCCATTCATGCGCACAAGGGGGAGGGCGTGCGCAATAGGAATTCAATTGTGATGTTCAAACCCAAAATTTGACCATCTGGCGGTTCAAACTGCGCGTATGCGAGGTGTGTTTTGAGAGATCCAGCACCCTTGCCAGCCGCAGCTGATTTCACCCTTTAAATAACTCCATCTGCTGTCTTGATCTCCTAAATGGAGGAAGCTATTAGATAATTCAAATCGTAATAAATATAAAAATAGATAGCTTTTTTCTATATATGCGACCAACCCTCCGCCAACTACAATATCTAGTAGCCGTTGCAGACACCGGTAGATTCGGCGATGCTGCAAAACGCCTCCATGTCAGTCAGCCGAGTTTGTCGGCGCAGATCGCTGAAATGGAAACAGAATTAGAATGCACCTTGCTTGAGCGCGGCCGCCACGGAGCGATTCTGACACCGATAGGGGACGAAATTGTTCGCCGCGCGCGGCGCATACTGAGCCAGGTTGAGGATATGAAGGCCGTGACCCGTGAAACGGTGTCTGGTCTGGCAGGACGGCTTCGTCTGGGCACGCTGCCGTCAGTCGGCCCCTATCTCTTGCCGACAGCCACAAAAAGACTGCACGCCAAGTTTCCGGATCTGCGCCTCTCTGTTCAGGAAGAAAAGACGGTTGATCTGGAGACGCACCTGACTGCAGGCATGCTGGATGTCATTATTTCGACAGCTGAGGACCATTCCGCGCACACATCAATACCTCTATTCGAAGAAAGGCTCTGGATGTGCGCGGCACCTGACGACCCGCTCTCAAAGTCGAAGGATCCTATACCTCTTTCAGCTCTAAAAGACCGGCCGCTTCTCACGCTCGGTGGTGGCCACCGCCTCAGTCAGTTGATCGCCGAGGTGGCCCGCAGTGCTGGCGGGTACATCAGTGAGGAGTATCGCGGCACCAGCCTCGACGCGACTCGGCAAATGGCGGTCATGGGGGCTGGGATTGCCGTTTTACCTAGCCTCTATGTGAAGCTGGAAGCCTTGAGGGATAGCGACATTACGGTGCGCCCGATCGAAGGCCGGATTGCCAGACGTACAATATCCCTGATCTGGCGGCGACGCTCACCGCTGACGGAGAAATTCAAGGCACTGGCAGAAACGCTTCAAAGTACGGCGGCCGATCTGATGCAGAATGGGGACGCATAGGTTCACCCATCCTGGATGTCTCAAATGATATCCGGATCGTCGCCGCGAGGAGACAGAGACTGGAAATCAAAAACGTTCGTGTCTTGTAAATGCGATAGGCGCACATTTGTCAGGGCACGGGCAATTGAAGCTTTCGTTCCGGGCATTTCCGCATCCCATTGCTCCAGGCGCTCGCCCATGAGTTTGCGCTGCAAGCCGTCCTGCGACCCACAAAGGTTGCAGGGGATGATCGGGCAGCCAAGCGCTTTTGTATACCGCGCAAGATCCCGTTCATGGGATTGGATCAGGGGGCGGAGCACCGTGATATCGCCGGCATCGTTCAGCAGTTTTGCGGGCATGGCCGCGAGTCGTCCGCCATGGGCGATGTTCATCATGAATGTGGCGAGGGCGTCGTCCCGGTGATGGCCGAGCACAATGGCGTCGCAATGCTCTTCCCGCGCAACTCGGTAAAGGACACCCCGCCGCAGCCGCGAACACATGGCGCAGTAGGTTTTTCCCTCTTCTACCTTGTCGGTGACAATCGAGTAGGTGTCTTCCGTTTCAATGCGATAGGGCACGCCGATATCCTCCAGCCAGTTCGGCAGGATGTTCGCCGGAAAACCGGGCTGCTTCTGATCGAGATTGCAAGCAATAATATCTACTGGCAGATCGCCGTGGGCTTTGAGGTCAAGGAGGATACCGAGCAGGGCGTAGCTGTCCTTGCCGCCCGACAGGCAGACCAGCCAGCGCTGCCGTCGTGCCGTCTTCTGGATCATGCCGAAAGCGGCGATCGTGTCGCCCGCCTCCCGTTTTAGGCGCTTGCGCAGGCGATTGAAATTGGTCGTTGCTGGAGCCCGGTTGAACAGACGCCTGGCAATTTCCCGGTAATCGACGGCGTCGGCAACGATAGTCATAAGGCCTTCATGGCCGATGCCGGATCAAAGCTCAAGCGGCTTCAGCGCCTGCTAAAGCACAGCTCTGAGGATCGCTTCTGGCCTTCACCAGCGCGTTCGTCATCATCGTTCACTTCGGTTAAGAGGCGATCGCCGCAGCCTTGCGCACCGGCGCGAAACTCATCCGGTGCACAGGGCAGGGGCCGAACCGTTTCAAGGCTTCGCTATGGGCGGCTGTGCCATAGCCCTTATGGGCGGCAAATCCGTATTCCGGGTACTGCTCGTCCAACTCGATCATCAGCCGGTCGCGCGCCGTCTTGGCGAGGATCGACGCCGCCGAAATGCAAGGCTCGGTCAGGTCACCCTTGATGATCGTGCGCGCGGTGCAGGGCAGGTTCGGCGGAGCGTCATTGCCGTCGATCAGGATCAGTTCCGGTGAGGCGTTGAGCCCGGCGACGGCCCGCCGCATGGCAAGATGGTTTGCCTGGCGAATGTTCAATTGATCGATTTCTTCCCGGCTCGCCCAGCCAACACCCCAGGTGAGGGCTTTATCCTTTACATCCTGTTCAAGCTGTAGGCGTTTCTTTTCACTCAATTTTTTTGAATCTGTAAGGCCGCTGATCGGCATTTCGGGATCCAGGATCACGGCACCTGCCGTCACGGGCCCGGCCCAGGGGCCACGTCCGGCCTCGTCGATCCCGCAAATTCTCTTTAAAGAAGACATGGACCCAACGAACACGATTCTGCAGGAGACCTCAAAATGACTGATGCACGTATAATCCGTATCCACGAGACGGGCGGCCCCGATGTACTTACCGAAGATACAATAGAGGTTGGCGCGCCCGGTCCTGCCGAAGTCGTTGTGCGCAATACGGCGATCGGCCTTAACTTCATCGACACCTATCATCGCACCGGGCTTTATCCTGTCGAGCTTCCGTTCATTCCGGGAACGGAGGGGGCTGGTATCGTCGAGGCGGTCGGGGGCGATGTCACCCATATTGCCGAGGGGGACCGGGTCGCCTACCTCGCCCCCGGCGGGGCTTACGCCACCCATTCAAAATTGCCTGCCGGATCCATGGTGAAAATTCCGGACTTCGTAGATGATGAAACGGCGGCGGCGACGTTCCTTAAGGGATTGACCGCCTGGATGCTGCTCTTTGAGGTTTTCAAAGCGCGCCCGGGTGATACCGCGCTTATCTGGGCAGCTGCCGGCGGGGTTGGCTCCCTGATTGTCCCCTGGGCTAGGAGCCTAGGCGTGCGCGTCATCGGTATCGTATCGACAGAGCGCAAGGCGAGCCGCGTTCTCGAAAACGGCGCATCCGATGCCGTGCTTGCCACCGATGACATTGTCGAGAAGGTCAAGGAGTTGACCGACGGCAAGGGCGTTGATGTTGCCTATGACAGTGTCGGCAAGGACAGTGCGGAGATATCCCTAAAGTGTCTCCGCCCGCGCGGATGGTTTGTGACCTATGGCAATGCGTCTGGGCCTGTCGATCCTATCCCGCCCGCTCGCCTCGGCCTCGCCGGATCGGCCGTCATGACACGTCCATCGCTGTTTGACTTTGTCAGCACGCCAGAGGAGATCTCGCGCGGGGCGGCCGCGCTGTTCGGGGCGCTCCGTGTCGGGACGATCAAGGCCGAGATCGGTCAGAAATATGCGCTCTCGGAAGCTGCAGAAGCCCATCGTGCTCTTGAAGCGCGCCAAACCATGGGCAGCACCGTGCTTCTGCCGTAGCGAGATCAGTCGATCAGACGTGCACGAACTTTCGCACTCGGCAGAGGACAGGTGCCGCGCTGAAATAGTTTCCGGTTGTTCGCCACCCGGCGATAGATCCAGTTGGAGACAAAGCGTGGCAGTATGCGGAGTACTATCGCGAGCTTCCAGGCCCCGCCAAGGGCGATGAGTGTTTCAGTGAAAACGTCGAGATTTTTGTAGATCCTGCCATTAACGCGAAGCAGCGCCGTTTCCATGAGGTCCGGGTCGAGTGCGGCGTCGCGATAGGTCTCCCGGCCAGTATCAGATTGTGCTGTCATCAGCGCGAACCGCTCTTTCCGGTCATGCCTGACAAGGAAATGGACAAAGCGCGAGCACATGGCGCACTCTCCGTCATAGACATAGAGATCGCCCGAATACGGTTTGCCTAAGGTCTCGCTTTGGTACGCGGGCTCGGCTGTCATTCGATTAAAGTAATGCGATGTTGAGCGCATTCCATGCGGCGAATAGCTATTAGCCAGCTCCATGTCTTCACGCAATGAAAACGGGAACAAACAAAGCAGCCATAAGCCTGTCTCATGTGAGCGCCGAAGGCGCGATAGGGAAACAAACAAAAAGGGCGATCCCGCAGGACCGCCCTTTGATAGATTTGCGTGAAGCAGACTGGCTTAGAAGCCCATGCCACCCATGCCGCCCATGTCAGGCATTCCGCCACCCGGCATGGCCGGTGCAGCTTCTTCCTTAGGGGCTTCGGCAACAGCAGCTTCTGTCGTGATCAGGAGACCAGCAACAGACGCAGCGTTTTGCAGCGCAGAGCGAACAACCTTGGCCGGGTCAACAATACCCATCTCGATCAGGTCGCCATACTCTTCGGTTTGAGCGTTAAAGCCGTAGCCTTTGCCGCGGCCCTTGGCGACAGCATTGACAACAACAGAGCCTTCAACACCGGCATTCTCGGCGATCTGACGAAGCGGAGATTCGAGAGCCTTGCGGACGATATCGATACCGGCTTGCTCGTCATCATTGAGGCCTGTGACGTCAATGTTGCCTGCTGCGCGGAGCAGGGCAGAGCCGCCACCCGGGACGATGCCTTCTTCCACAGCAGCGCGTGTGGCGTTCAGCGCATCGTCGACGCGGTCTTTCTTCTCTTTCACTTCGATCTCGGTGGCACCGCCAACCTTGATCACTGCAACACCGCCAGCAAGCTTGGCGAGGCGTTCCTGCAGTTTCTCACGGTCGTAATCGGAGGTGGTGTCCTCGATCTGACGGCGAATCTGCGAGACACGAGCTTCGATGTCTTTTTTCTTGCCTGCGCCGTCGACGACGGTCGTGTCGTCTTTGGTGATGTTCACCCGCTTGGCAGTGCCGAGCATATCCATAGAGACGTTTTCGAGCTTGATGCCGAGATCTTCGGAGATGACCTGGCCGCCTGTCAGAACAGCAATGTCCTGCAGCATGGCTTTCCGGCGGTCGCCGAAACCTGGTGCTTTCACCGCAGCGATCTTAAGGCCGCCGCGCAGCTTGTTCACAACGAGTGTGGCAAGAGCTTCACCGTCCACATCTTCAGCAATGATAAGAAGCGGCTTCTGGCTCTGCACCACACTTTCCAGGATCGGAAGCATAGGCTGAAGCGAAGACAGTTTCGTCTCGTGCAGCAGGATCAGCGGATCGTCGAGGTCGGCGATCATCTTGTCTGCATTGGTGATGAAGTAAGGGGAGAGGTAGCCGCGGTCGAACTGCATACCTTCGACAACGTCAAGTTCGGTTTCGAGAGATTTAGCTTCCTCAACCGTGATCACGCCTTCATTGCCGACTTTCTGCATGGCTTCGCCGATCATCGCGCCGACAGTTTCGTCACCATTGGCAGAGATGGTGCCGACCTGGGCGATCTCTTCGTTGGTTTTCACTTTTTTGGAGTGGTGGGCGAGGTCGGAAACAACCTCGATCACCGCTTTGTCGATGCCGCGCTTCAGGTCCATCGGGTTCATGCCGGCGGATACGCGCTTCATACCTTCGCGTACGATGGCTTGTGCGAGAACCGTTGCCGTCGTGGTGCCGTCACCGGCGACGTCATTGGCTTTGGAAGCGACTTCGCGCACCATTTGGGCACCCATATTTTCGAACTTGTCGGAAAGCTCGATTTCCTTGGCAACCGTCACACCGTCTTTCGTGGTGCGCGGAGCACCGAAAGATTTTTCGATCACGACATTACGGCCTTTGGGGCCGAGCGTCACTTTCACTGCATTGGCGAGGACGTCCACACCGTGCAGCATTTTGGAGCGGCTATCGGCTCCGAATTTTACGTCTTTAGCAGCCATGGCTGTTTAACCTCTTGTTTGAAGTCAGAATTTTGTGGGAGGCGCGCTTACTCGACAACGCCGAGAATGTCGCTTTCCTTCATGATCAGCAGCTCTTCACCGTCAACGGTGACTTCTGTGCCGGACCATTTGCCGAACAGGATACGGTCGCCAGCTTTCACGTCCATGGGGACGATCTCGTTGTCGTCGCCGCGTGCGCCTGTACCGGTGGCGACAACTTCGCCTTCCTGTGGTTTTTCCTTTGCTGTGTCGGGAATGATGATCCCGCCAGCTGTTTTTCCTTCCTCTTCGACGCGGCGCACTAGCACACGGTCATGGAGTGGACGAAATTTCATATCTATCCCTCGTTTTTCAGGTCGATAAGTTGGATGTTCCTCACGAGTTAGCACTCATGCAAGACGAGTGCTAACTCAGGCGCGGAGGTAGTGGATGGACCCGCAAAGGTCAATAGGTGCAGGCGAATTTTTCGCTGGCCGCGGTACGAGAACACGTGAAAAAAGCAAAACTTATCCGACCCCATTGCCACGCTCCCTATACTTCCCCCATGTCCGAGGCTCCCTCTCTTTCCTCTCTCACGATCAGCGAGATCGACAAGGCCGTCACCGGTCTGATCGGTTGGACGAACATCCATCTTTCCATCGAACGCGTCACAAAAACCCGTCTTCGAAGGGCAAGCGCGCAACTTAGAGCCCTCGAAACCCTCCTCCGCCGTCTGATCATGTACCTCGCTTTACAGATCGATCTGGAACCGAAGACGGACAGTCCGCCCACGGGCAAAGCCGCAGCGCAGGAGCCGGACAATACTCCCATCCAAACGCCCGACGACATTGAAATCGCTCACTTTCCCCGAGTGCGTGCGCCCCATCTCTCCCTGATGCCCGGCTATGAGGATGGACGGGCTGCACCGGATTTCTCCGAACTCTCTCACCGGGTGACACCTACCCACATTCTCGCCAGGCGCTTCGCAAGGCGGATCATCGCGATACGGAAGGTTATCGATGCGCCGGAGGCCCATGCAAAGCGCTTGGCCCACCGTCTACGGATAATGCGCGTCGCCCGCGAGCCCGCACCAATCCTCCTGCCACAGATAGTCCCGAGGGGGATGAGTACAGAACTC
>JBCCUK010000003.1:0-167780 GCA_039196965.1 Pseudomonadota bacterium
CGATCATCGTGCCCTCGCCATGAGATTTCTCAAAGAACACCTCGTACCCCGGTTAGAAACCCATAGAAATCTCTTCGGGGAATGGCGCGGCCTTGCCGACGTCGCGATTTTTCCTTTTGTGCGTCAGTTCGCGAACACTGACAGCGACTCGTGGGCCAGAACTGCGCCGCAATCGCTGCAAGATTGGCTTTCCGCTTATGTGGAGAGTGACCTTTTTACCTTGGCGATGGTCAAAAACGCACCATGGCAGAGCGGAAAGACTGGTGCGGTGTTCCCCGGCTCTTCCTCGGCAGCGGTATCTTCGGCTATTCTGGAAGTATAGGAGGATCAGAAATGTTCCGAAGTCTATGCATTGCAGTTTTTGCTATTGGGTGTGCGTCCTGCACTAGCACCGCGACTTTCTTGACGTCCCCCGGATCGACCGTCTCTTTTGAAGAAGATGAGATCGAAATTAGGGCGATCTTGTTGGCCCAGGCAGCGTCTTGGAATCGCGGCGATATCGAGGCGTTCATGGAAGGGTACTGGCGGTCAGCCGACCTGCGGTTCGCCTCTGGAAACAAGGTTGTAAAGGGCTGGCAATCGACGCTTATGCGCTATCAGGAGCGGTATCCAGACGGTGCCGCTATGGGCAAACTCAGCTTCCGGGATCTGAACGTAGACTTGCTCTCGGAAGATGCTGCGGTCGTGTATGGTGCCTGGGAACTTGAACGCGAGGCGGATATGCCGGGCGGCCTGTTTACGCTTATATTCCGGGACTTTGGAGATGGCTGGGTAATTGTAAGTGACACCACAACCTCTGGAGAATGAAAGTGCTACAGAGCCGGACAAGACGACGACACCGCGAAGGCTGACGTCGCTACAGGCGTTTGTGGAAAAACCGGTTTTCAATCAGACAATTACCGGTCTGATCTTCTTCAACGCCTTTATCCTCGGCGCGCTCACCTTCACAGAGATTGGCACGGTCTGGCACGACCGGCTGGAAATCGTCGATGAGGTGATCTTGATCATCTTCGTTGCGGAGATTGTGCTCAAGCTCATCGCCTGGCGGACGGATTTCTTCCGAAATGGCTGGCATGTCTTCGATTTCATCGTGGTGGCGATTTCGCTTGTTCCGGCGTCCTCAAGCCTTGCAATCATGCGGGCTTTACGCGTTCTCAGAATATTCAGGCTGCTCCATGTCGTTCCGATGATGCGGCGGATTACCGAGGCGCTATTCCGAGCGATTCCCGGCATGAGTGCCATTCTCGCTGTGATTGCCCTGATTATCTATGTGAGTGCTGTTATTGCGACGGACATGTTCGGCCGCACCGATAATGAGGAGGTCGAGATGCTGTTCGGCAACCTCCATACATCAGCGCTTAGCCTGTTTCAGGTCATGACCATGGATGGTTGGCGCAATGAAGTTGTCCAGAAGGTCATGGATGACGGCCATCCCTATGCCTGGATTTTCTTCCTGATTTTCATATTTGTCGCGAGTTTTGCGGTTCTGAACCTGTTTATCGCCCTGTTTGTTGACGCTTTGCAGGCCGAGCACGACGCAGCTCAGGACGAAATGATGACCGAGCTTGAGGACAAGGCAGAAGACGCCGAAGAGGAGCGCCAGCAGATGCTGTCTCTTCTGAGATCGCTGCACAAGGAGATCGCCGATCTCCGCCAAGTGGTCGAAGGCGGAAGTGGGGCTGGGGGCGACGAGGATTCCAAATAATCGGCAGAATTGCCAGGCTAATGGATTTCGTCCGACAAATGCCTGAATTCCTGTTAGGATTGTACTTATGAAGTTCTGGGAACGCCTCCTCAGTATGGGCCGCGGCCTATTCGATATCAGCGATGATGAAACCGAACTGGCGGTCTATAGCGACTGTGCGCCGGATCCGAATGATGTGGGATTCACTGCTGCTGTGATCGGTCTTGGCGCAAAGCTCGCTAAGGCAGACGGTATGGTTACCGATGATGAGGTGTCTGTCTTTATGAGTATTTTCCAGACGGCTCCTGAAGATGCGGCGTCTGTCAGGAGGGTGTTCGATCTCGCCCGGCAGACCGTGCGCGGCTATGAGGGCTATGCCCGGAAAATCGGGCGCAAATATCGCAACCGAGCCTGCCTTTTGGAGAGCGTGCTAGATGGCCTGTTTAGAATCGCTGGTGCTGACGGGGTCATTACGTCGGAAGAACTGGAGTATCTAAACACTGTTTCGGACGCTTTTGGCTTCTCAGAAACGGATTTCCGGCGAATCAAAGCCAGCCATATGGGGCCTGAACCGAGTGACCCATATGCGATCCTCGGCGTTTCATATGATGCCGATTTCGACTCGATTCGTATCGCTTACAGGAAACTGATGGCTGATAATCATCCTGATCGACTTGTCATGCATGGCGCACCGCGTGAATTCGAGGCGGCAGCGCATGATAAAGCGGCCGCGATCACCTCTGCCTACGCAAAAATCCGTGTGGAACGAGGTTTGCTCGTAAGACCAGATTGACGAATAGGGCATTACCTCCCACATTGTTACGTCTGAGAGGATGACACATGACCGCTAACGGAACTGCTGGACCCGCACCTATATTTCTTTCAAGCGTCGCGACATTCCTTCAACGTGGCTGGCGCTTGGTTGGTCGGCTACTATTGGGCGGCCTTTTCATTGTTGGTGCAGGTGTGGTTGCGCTGGCGACGGCGCTTTTAGGTCTGCTGATTGCCTGCGCCGCGCTTGTGTTCCGCTTTACGCGTGGTGGGGAGGCACTCCGTCGGCGCGCGAAGGCAAGCCGGAAATCCGGCGTGGACGATTTCACCCTTGAAGCCCGTCAGACCGCTCGAGGCTGGACGGTCGAATAGATCCTTTTTCTATCCTTTAGGCAGTTATAGCTGGTCGCTGGTGCGACTGGTAAAATTCATTATCAAAAATAGCGATACCACCGCGTGCAAATTCGGGTAAGCCGTCTTTATGGGATTTAGAGACTTCGCACTTCTGTTCGCTGTTTGCTTCGTTTGGGGCTTGAATATCGTTATCACTCGGTGGGTCGTGGCCGATGCTGCTGTGCCGCCCATTTTTTTTGCGGCGATCCGGTTTCTGCTGGTTGGCGTCCTTCTCATCCCGTTTCTGAGACCCACTCCGAAGGATATCAGAACCCTGTTTCTGATTTCGTTTTTCATCGGATCAGGACATTTTGCACTGCTCTTCGTAGGCCTTGCCAATGCTGAGGCCAGCGCGGCGTCGGTGGTCGGGCAGTTGGGGGTCCCGTTCTCAACCCTGATGAGCATGGCATTCCTCGGCGAAACAGTCGGTTGGCGGCGCGGCCTTGGGATCATGCTCGCCTTTGCAGGGGTGACCTTGATCGCAGTGGATCCGGGAAGCTTTCAGGTCTCCGCCGGGCTGCTCTACATCGTCGTATCGGCTTTTATCGGGTCAGTCGGTGGCATCCTCATGAAGCGTATGCAGCCGATCCCGGCACTACAGCTTCAGGCCTGGATCGGCATGTTTTCCTTCGCGCCGCTTTTCGCGCTCTCGGCAGTGGTCGAGGCGGGACAGTGGCAGGCTTATGCTTCGGGTGGGATTCCGGTTTTCATCGCCACGGCTTTTGCTGTGGTCGGCGTTTCGATCTTCGGCCATGGAGGCTTTTACGCTCTTATCAAGCGTTACGATATCTCACTCTTGTCGCCGCTCACATTGATGACGCCGATATGGGGCGTGGTGCTAAGTATTATCCTCCTGAACGAAGCGCTGACACTGCAATTGGCGCTGGGCGCGACCATCTCACTCGGTGGGGTTTTCGTGATCGCCAGCCGCCCGAACACGAGACTTCCGGAGGCGGCGCTCGGCAAGAAGCTTGGCAGCGGTACATCATGATTGTTGAACGGATCGCCAGCCCCAACTGGAACGACCGTAAAACCGGCATTGATATGCTTATGCTCCATTATACCGGCATGGAAACCGGAGAGGCGGCGCTGGATCGGTTACGCGATCCCGATGCCGCCGTCTCTGCTCATTACATGGTCTGGGATGATGGCCGTATTACCCAGCTTGTCGATGAAGACAAAAGAGCGTGGCATGCCGGTGTGGGAACCTGGCAGGGGGACCACGATCTCAACTCCCACTCCATTGGCATAGAGATCGTGAATGGTGGGCACAATGTGCCGCTTGCCGACGGGACATTGCCGCCATATCCCGATGTGCAGACCACCGCATTGATGACCTTGGCCGTGGATATTGTAGAGCGGCACGCCATTCCCCAAAGCCGGATTGTTGGACATTCGGACGTCGCCCCGGGGCGGAAAATAGATCCCGGAGAGCACTTTCCCTGGGCGATGCTAGCTGACAAAGGTCTCGGCATCTGGCCGGATCGTCCGACCGGAGGTGAGATGATGGGGGCAGGATTGGGTGTCCGTGATTCCGGAGCATCGGTTGAACGGTTACAGGCGGCTCTCCAGCGTATCGGCTATGGAGTTGAAATCACGGCGTTCTTTGATGCTCAAACCTCGTTGGCCGTGGAAGCGTTTCAACGCCGGTGGCAACCGGAACGTGTCACCGGTGAAGCCGGTTGGCTGACGATTGCCTTGATTGATGCTGTGGCGACACAGGCCGGCAATAAAAAAGCACCTGATTGAGATATTTCCTCTGGCGGGCAGGCGCTTCTCATAATATCCCGACAGTCGGTTAGGGAAGTTGGAAACCTGTCGCAAAAGAGTAGTATTTATGGGCATTTTTGGTGATCTGCTCCAGCCGCGTTTTGCGTCAACTTACCGTCTTGAAGGGCTAGTGTTTCCAGTTTCTGATCGGCGAACCGGAGGGGTCTGATGGAACTCGGTGGATATGAAGTTTTCGCGCTGATCGGCTTCCTGTTTGCCGCTTACTCCGTGGTTGCAAATGATTCCATTCAAACCCTCGGGACCTTTCTCGCCTCGAACGCGAAACGCCCTTGGTGGGTGCTGTGGATTTACGCATCAGGAATTCTCGTGGCGGCGCTCGCCCACGCCTATTTCCTTCAGGATGGAGACATTGCTGACGGCAAGCTGAATTTCATTCCTTATCCGGAGGACGGCATTCAGTGGTGGCATGCTCTGCCGCCATTGGCGCTTTTGTTCATGACCCGGTTTTCCATCCCGGTATCCACCACCTTCCTTGTGCTCACAATCTTTGCTCTGACAGGTGGCGAGAATACCGAAGGCGTTATGGAGAGTATGCTGATCAAGTCAGCGCTCGGCTATGTTGTTGCCTTCGGGGCGGCTGGCGTCATCTATGTCGCCATATCGCGGGCGTTCGAACGCTGGGTATCAAACACAAGGGACACCGAGCCGCCATTTTACTGGGTGGTGTTCCAGTGGGCGACTACGGCTTTTCTCTGGTGGACATGGCTGAAGCAGGACTTTGCCAACATCTTTGTGTTCTTGCCTCGCACCCAGGGAACTGTGGGCGAGACAGCTCTGTTCGATCCAGTTACGATTATCGGCGGTGGGATCGTGCTTGTTGCCATGCAGGCCTACATTTTCGCGACCCGCGGCGGTCAGATCCAGAGGATTGTTTTGTCGAAAACAAACACGACGGACATCCGTGCAGCGACGCTGATTGACCTGCTCTACGCGATCATTCTCTATATCTTCAAAGAGCAGAGCAATATTCCTATGAGCACGACGTGGGTATTCCTCGGCGTGATTGCCGGACGGGAACTTGCCATTTCCTATGTAGCAAGTCTCAGAGCTCGCGGCGAAGCCATGATCGACGTCGCATGGGATGCCGGGCGTGCCCTGATCGGGCTTATCGTCAGTGTTATTCTTGCGGTCAGCATGCCCTGGCTTGCTACACAGCTCTAGAAAAACTGCTCACAAGACGCTATCTCGCAGGTCTGGCCAGACGGTCGGGCAGTCGCTGGCGCGCTTGCGTGCTGGAGGAAAGTCCGGGCTCCATGGAAACAGGGTGGCGGATAATGTCCGCCCGGCGTGAGCCGAGGGAAAGTGCCACAGAGAGCAGACCGCCACGGGAGCAATCCCGGGGTAAGGGTGAAAGGGTGCGGTAAGAGCGCACCGCGCGAACCGAGAGGTAAGCGGCAAGGTAAACCCCACCTGGAGCAAGACCGAATAGGGGGCGCATATGGGCCGTTTTCAGCCCGCGCCCCGGGTGTGTCGCGTGAGGCGGCGGGCAACCGTCGTCCCAGAGGAATGGCTGCCGAACCGTCCCGCGAAAGCGGCGGGGAACAGAACCCGGCTTACAGACCGTCTGGCCTAATTATCTTGTTTATCGAAACCGTCGATCTCGAATCTGGTCCGCAGCATTTGCATATCGCCATAGTGAACCGGCAACGCCCAGTCGGGTCGTGCGTCCTTCAGGAAGTCAGCCGATGGGGGGAGGCCAAAGGTATAGCTGTCGATGCTAAAGCCCGGCAGTTCGGTTTCGGCAGGGAATGTCAGCTCAAGCGTAATGCCACGGCAGGAACGTCCGAAGCAGCTGACATTCCTCAGATCAATGCCTTCAAGGTCGAGATCATGCCCATTGATGCGGGCGGCGGTCGGAACGGCGTCGATCGACCAGGTAAGAGCTGTATAGTCAGCGTCTGGTGCCGCTATCTGTACCGCTAATTGCCTCGTCTCAGCTGTCGTTTCGTCGCCCAGCAGGGCGGCTGTAAGAGCTTTCTCGATTTCCGGACCTGGCGTCACAAAATACGGTCGGCTCGAGCCCGCAAGGGAACTCCGCTCGAAATCAGCGATGGTCGCGACTTCCTTTGGTAGTGGTTCGTTTGCCGGTAATGTCCAAACTGGTCCGCGCTCACTATTTTCATCCTGTACATGGACAATGTTGAAGCCGCGTGGAGCCTCTGCGGTGTAGGCGGGGACAATCAGGCTGGCGATGAAAAACCCGCTGAGCAGCAGGGCTGGGGAGCCGAGCAGCGCGGAACTGTTTACGTTCGCGTCTTCGGGCCAGACCGCCGGGAGCGCAACGATCAATAAAAATCCGATAATGATGGAAAACGGCGCTGCGTTCTCAATTAGCAATCCTGTCTCGCCGAGGGCCGTTGTCGGGAAGGCTATCGCGGCAAAGAGCAGAACGCCCAGAAATGCAATGATCTCCCCGGCTCTTTGTCGTTGGATCAAAAACAGAATTGAGGCGATCCCGAAAGTTATGGCTGTCAGGGCGAAAAGGCTCGCCGATCCTTTGACGAAAACAAACGCAATCAGAGCGAGAGCGCTGAACCAGAACCAGCCACCACCATAGAGAGCGGCCTTTGGAACGTTCTTGGCGATCAGCAAATAGGAGGCGAGGCAGCTGAGCGCCATCGCTGAAGCGTGGGTGCCGCGCAGTGCCATTGGGTAGGCCGAGCCGAAAAGTTGTTCCGAGCGGATGGCACCAATCAGCATTGTGACTGCGGTGGCCAGGATCAGGCCCGCCATGATGGCAAGCACGGGTGTTGCGACAGCGCGTATGATTTTGCCTCGTCCATGTCGGCGTACGGTGAGGGCCAGTGAGAGAATTGCGCCGATGACAAGAAATACGCCTCCGAGCCAAACCGGCAAGACGAGCAGAACGCGGCCGAACAGATCAGCATAAAGCAGCTGATCTTCTGGTCCCGTTTCAGTCTGATCAAGATAGGCTGCCGTTATCGAGAACGCGTTCGCTCCGATGTTGAAGAGCGCTCTTTTGTCCATATTGGCGAGATTGTCCCCCGGCGTATGGTAGAACTCCACACCTTCGGCATAGGCGAGGTTAGCCGCGTCGATTTGAAGAGACAGGAACTCTGTCATGTCTGTATCGTTCGGCATCAACTCGTAAATATCCGTATTAAGGGAATTCGAAATGGGTAGGCGGGTTTCGCTGATCAGTGCGGCAATGTCCCGTTCGTTGGGATGGCTGGTCTGAATGAGTGAGGACAGGCCACGAACTCCGCGCGCCTCCAGGTTCACCACCGCTCCGATCTGGTTGGCGAGGGGGTCTGTGCGGGCAAACATGTGCGCGCCCATCAGGCCGGCTTCCTCGCCGTCGGTGATCAGCACAAGCAGGGGCCGGGTGAGTTCCCGGTCTTTGAGGATCGCCGCGATTTCGAGGCTGGAGGCATAACCTGCACCATCGTCAGATGCCCCGGGTCCGGCTGGCACGCTGTCGTGGTGAGACGCGATCATAACCGCGTTAGGCCCCGGTTCGGTGACCCAGAAACCGACATTCTGAAGGCGCATGCAGCGGGCCTGGCGTCGCAGAGTGCGGCAGTGAAAGTTATCACGGACGAAAGGCTCGAAACCCAGAGCTTCGATTTCCGTTATCAGTCGCGCAAGTACGGCGTCGTTTGCATCGCTGTCCACCGGGTGCGGCGTCTCATCCCCGAGGATGCGCTCCAGACGCGCAAGTGCGCGATCCGTGTCGAAGGGGTGATCGGGATCAACGGCCGGAGCTTGCGCGGAGACGCCCCTGAAAAGGTAGGCAAAGATCAGGAGAAGGGTCAGTCCTGCAAGTTTAAGCGTTGAGTTATTGATCATGATACTCCGCCCCATAACAGTTTGACGGCCAATTTGCTGGCCGGGAAGCGGAAGTCAATTCAGGCTGTTGCCAGCGCGCTTGCAAGCGCCTCGATCTCTTCGTTGGTCGTCGACCATGCGCAAACAAACCGGTAGCAGTTACCGGGCCAAGGATAGAATTTTGCGCCCGAAGTTTCGAGCTTTTGGGCAACATGATCGGGTAGCGAAACAAAGACTTCATTGCCTTCAACTGGATACCTCAAGGATGTCCCGGGGAGTGCGGTCAGGACGTCTGCAAGGCGGGTCGCTTGTGTATTCGCCCTTGCTGACAGATCAAGCCAGAGACCATCGGTTAAAAGTGCTTCTGCTTGTGCCGCGAGATAGCGCATTTTCGGTGGCATGTGTCCTGACCGTTTGGCGCGAGCGTGCAGCTCTGCCAGTTTTGCGCGGATGTCTCCGAATAGAAGAATAATCTCGCAGCCCATGGCACCGGTCTTTGTGAGGCCAAGGGTGAGGACATCAACACCTGCTTTCCAGCTCATCTCCGCAGGGTTCGCTCCTGTGGAGGCGAGCGCATTGCCGAGGCGGGCACCGTCGAGGTGAACTGAGAGATCACGTGCATGGGAAAGATCCGTGTAGTGATCAATTTGCTCGACGGAATAGGTTGCTCCGCTTTCGGTGAGATTGGTAAGGGAGAGGACGTGGGGCGGCGTTTCGTGGACAAAGTCCCGTTGAATGCCCGCAAGCGCGTCTTTCAGCGCTGTTTCGTCGATCCGGGCAGCCTCGCCAGGCAACAAAGAGAGCTTCCCACCGCCGGTAAAGAACTCTGGCGCACCGCGCTCGTCCCGTTCGATATGTGCCTCTTCATGGCAGAGAATTGATCCCGTAGGCGGACAGACAAGGGACAGTGCGAGAGCGTTGGAAGCCGTGCCGCTGGCGCAGATCAAGAAGTCAAAATCATCCGTTTCGAACGTATCTGCCAGAAGAGTGCGTACCCGGGCGGTGACACTGTCATTGCCATAGGAGCCTTCCATACCCGAATTTACACGGCTAAGGGCATCAATGACCGAGGGGTGCGCGGGGGCGGATGTGTCAGAAGAGAAATCCATTCCTAGATCTCGACATCCGGGGTTTGCCACATGAGGTGCTGGCCACCATCACAGGCAATCATCTGGCCGGTCACACTGGTTGCATCGATCAGGTATCGCATGGCGCGAACGATTTCCTTCGGGTTCGAACCACGTCCCGTCAGTGTATTGCGCGCTTCATTGGTGAAGACATCCGCTGACTGATGGGTGCTGGGAAGCGTTGGTCCCGGGCCAATTGCATTCACACGGATGTTCGGTGCGAGGGCTTGGGCAAGCGTGCGCGTTGCGGTCCAAAGTGCGGACTTCGACAGTGTATAAGTGAAGAAAGTGGGGTTCAGCTTCCAGACGCGCTGATCAAGCATGTTTATGATCAGACCTTGCTCGCTTTCCGGCAGTTCCAGCGCGAAGCTCTGGGCAAGATCCACCGGTGCTCGCAGATTTACATCGAAGTGAAAGTCCCAGTCCTTGGATGTGTAAGTCTTGGCTGTGTCGTCTTCGAAGGTCGAGGCTGAATTGATCAGGAGACAAACTGGTGCTCCGAACGCCTTACTCGCTTTTTCGATAAGATTTTTCCGGCTTTCCGCATCGGCGAGGTCAGCCTGCACGAGCGCTGCTCTACCACCTGACGTCTCTATATTGCTGGCAGTTTCCTCCGCTCCTTTTGTGGATGTTCTGTAGTGAATGCCGACTGCCCAGCCATCCGCTCCCAGAGCTTCCGCCATCGCCTTGCCGAGCCGCGCGCCGGCCCCCGTGACAAGAGCCACCCCTTTTTCAGACACCGATCGCCGCCCTTATGTTCCAGTCATTGACGAGGCCATAGATATAGACCGCGTAGACCAATAGCATGGTGATGGCGAAAAGCCGTCCAAGCTGGAGCCGGAAAAAAATCAGGGTTCCCAAGATTAGCGCCGCGCCTGCCATCACCCAGTGATCATAGCTCTGAAAGGTTTCCGGAGCGCGTAGCGGGCCAAAAAATGAGATCAAGCCGCCTGCGCCGAGAATATTGAAGATGTTCGAACCAAGCACGTTCCCGATCAGGACATCTGTTTTGGCGCGAAGAGCCGACGCGACTCCCGCACCGATCTCCGGCAGAGACGTGCCCACCGCTAGCAGCGTCAGGCCAATCAGGGTCTGGGGAACGCCATAGAACTGTGCGATCTCCACGCCGCTATCGACGATGAGCTGTGCGCCGAGCGGAAGTCCTATAATGCCGACCAGTGTGAACCCTGCAGCGCGTCCAAGGCCCATGGACAGCCTATCGCTCGTTTCGACGCCTGTATCTACACCTGCATTGGACGCGGTTCGCGCGGCCACCAAAGTGAAAATGGCGTATCCGATCAGTGCGATAAGGAAGAGTCCCGCAACGGACGAGCTTAGGCCTGAGGTCGAGAGGAAAGTGATCCAGCCAACGGTTGCAAGAGCCATGGCAACCCAAGCTGTACCCTGACCCCAGTTGCCCGACTTTATCGGCGCAATAAGAGCCGGTATAGAGAGCACAAGCAGGACATTCGCGATGTTTGAGCCGACAATATTGCCAAGAGCGAGATTGGGGTAACCGCTTCTTGCTGCGTCCAGTGCAACAATCATCTCCGGCGCTGACGTGCCGAAGCCAACAATGAAAATCCCCGCGACGAGGGGGGAAAGTCCGAATCGTCGGCCCAGCGCGACAGATCCATTTACCAGAAGGTCTCCTGAAACGGCGAGAAGCACGAGGCCCCCAACCAGGGCGACGATCAGGTTTGTTTCAGGCATTGGAAGGTATTTGGGCGCAGCTCACCAGGCCAGCGTCCTAGTCGATGCGTCTGTAGTCAATTAAATTCAGAAGTCCGAAAACAGCGAATGTGATGCCAATTGCAATAAGTGCTGCCATGTCGTCTGTATTCCCATTACGAATTTTCAACGTGACCTAGCGTGTCCGGTATCTCTTGGCGAGGCTTTTTATGCGAAATGTTGCCGTATTATGAAGGTGTTGAGGTCCATCCGTCGGCGCATCTTTCATGTATGGTTTCGCTTGTCCCGGCCAATGACACTCGGTGTGCGCGCGGTTGTGGAGGATGCGTCGGGTAGAATTCTCCTTGTTCGGCATACCTATATGCCAGGCCTCTACTTTCCGGGCGGTGGGGTAGAGCACTCGGAACCCGCTTACCAGGCCTTGTTGCGCGAGCTTGTAGAAGAAGCGGGCATCACCCTCGATGATGCAGCTGATTTGATTGGAATTTTTTCAAATCACGCGAATATGCGAAACGATCATGTGCTGCTCTATAGAGCGGGTGCCTGGACGCAAGGTAAATCGACCAGCCGGGGTGAGATCGCCGAAATTGTCTGGGCCGACCCGCTGGAACCCCCGGACGATGCCACACCAGCGACCCGCCGGCGTCTGATGGAACTATACAGCAGCGAACCGCAATCCAACTTCTGGTAAGCAGTGGTCAGATGATCTGTGCCTCCGCAAAAGCTAGGAGAGCTGGTAATAGCATAAAGGCGAGGAAGCCCAGCAGGGTAAGGCGGGGTCGGGCGTGCGTGGGAAGATGATTCGTAGTCATTCTCTCCAATCTGCCGGGAAATGTGTCGACGGTTTGCCGCCGAGAGGGCATCGTAATTCTTTTCTCAATTAACCTGTAATTAAGTCCGGCTGAGCCAATACAATGCCATTCATAATCTCTCGTTACGAATATGTAGAGTTGTAGAGTTCACGGCCGCTTCGTTATTCGGAGCGGCCGACTTCTATTCGGCCGGAGCGCTCTGATTGGCGGCGGCGACATACTGCCAGCCGGTATAGAGAGACAGTAGGCAGCCCACCACGAAGGCGAGCACGCCAGCACTTGCTAGCATCTGATATTGGATTGGTGCGTTATTCGCCGGACTGAACTCGATAAGAGCCGTACCGAGCATGGTTGTGGCAATTCCCGCCATGACAATCGCGGTCTTGGACTTGGCGAGAAACGACGCTTTCAGATTGACGTCGGGCCGTCGTTGGCGCAGGCGCATAATGTAGAGGTCGCGGACCGAGAGGCACAAAAGACCCGCAACAGCCCAGATAAGGCTGTGACCGATCATCCCGAATAGCACTGCCGCGACGATGATCTTATCGGCCCAAAGGTCGAGTTTTGCGCCAAACTCCGAGGTCGCATTGAGTGCGCGGGCTAGATAGCCATCGAGCCAGTCGGTGAGGCAGGCGACGGAGAATAGACCGAACGCGATAAGGTATAATCGCCCTGATTCCATATTTGATGCTTGTTCCGGTGCGCGCCAGATCAACCATCCGACCAATGGTGCCGCGGCAATCCGCAATAGCGTCAGTGCGTTGGGAAGCCAGCTCATTGCTTAACCCCCGTGGAAGTGGCCATAGATGCGCTCTGCGAGGGCTTGATTGATCCCGTCCACGGTTGCGATATCCCCCAGTTTTGCTCTGGCCACACCTCTGGCGGAGCCAAAGCGGTGCAGCAGCGCTTTCTTCCGTGCTGGGCCGATTCCATCGATTTCATCGAGGGGGTTCTTCTTAATGGCGGCTGAGCGTCTATTGCGGTGTGCACCGATCGCCCAGCGATGGGCTTCATCGCGAAGGCGCTGGAGATAGTAGAGAACCGGTGCATTTTGCGGCAGCTGAAAGGGTGGCTTGCCAGGGCGGAAAAACTTTTCCCGTCCGGCATGGCGATCTGGCCCCTTGGCGATAGAGACGAGCGTTATATCGTCTGTGGTAAGATTAAGCTCGCGGAGGGTTTCCATAACGACGGAAAGCTGGCCAAGGCCCCCATCAATCAGAACAAGATCTGGATAGGTGTCGATATCCTTGAACGGTTTTCCAGCTTCTTCGGCTTCTTTCAGGAGTCTGGAGAAGCGACGGCGCATAACCTCTCGCATCATCCCATAATCATCGCCGGGTTCGGTCTCTTCGTCCTTGATGTTGAATTTGCGGTACTGGTTTTTCAGGAAACCCTCTTCACCGGCGACGACCATGCCGCCGACGGCATTTGTTCCCTGAATATGGGAGTTGTCGTAGACCTCGATCCGCCGAGGTGTTTCGGGAAGCTCAAACGTCTTTGCGACCTCTTTTAATAGCCGCTGCTGGCTTGCGCTCTCAGCAAGTTTGCGGGCCAGAGCTTCCTTTGCGTTCCGGGAGGCTTGAATAACAAGCTCCCGCTTCGATCCCCTTTGAGGTGCCCGGATCTCCACCTTGTGGGTCGTGCGCAGCTCAAGGGCTTCTGAAATCAGCTCTGACTGATCAGGATCATGGCTAGTTAGGATTAGCTTGGGGGCAGGGCGGGTATCATAGAACTGGACGATAAATGCCGAGAGGATTTCTTCCGGCGTCGCGTCGCGTTCATGGCGCGGATAATAGGCCATTGTTCCCCAATTCTGTCCTGCGCGGATGAAGAAGACCTGCACGCAGGATTGCCCGCCATCCATAGCAACGGCGAATACGTCCGCTTCATCAAGGCCATCGGGGTTGATGTCTTGACTTGCGCGGACGTGAGCGAGGGCGCGGATCCGGTCACGCAGCCGCGCCGCTCGTTCGAACTCCAGGGCATCGGAAGCGGCCTCCATCTCCTCGGCAAGTTGATCCTGCAGGGTTGCCGATTTGCCTCTGAGGAAATCAGCTGCCTGATCGACCAGAGCATTGTATTCTTCGAGCGAGACCTTTCCGAAGCAGAGCCCCGCGCATCGCTTCATTCCATAATAAATGCAGGGTCGTCCCCGTTTCCCGTCATATTGATCGTGGCATGCCCCCACCAGAAATGCTTTTTGCAGGGTGTCGAGGGTTCTTTTAACCGCGCCGGCGCTGGCGAATGGCCCGAAATAGTCGCCCTCAATCGTCTTCGCTCCACGATGTTTCAGAATGCGGGGTGCTTCGGTGTCCCGAGCAATAAGTATGTAGGGGAAGGATTTGTCGTCACGTAGTAGAATATTGAAACGGGGCTTTAGCGACTTGATGAGATTTGCTTCGAGGAGCAGGGCCTCGGTTTCGGTTTCCGTGACAACGAACTCCATCTCCTGTGTCAGGGAGATCATCAGCGCGATGCGTTGGGTGTGGCCACCGAGCTTGGCGTAATTGGCCACGCGATTTTTCAGATTGTGCGCCTTGCCAACATACAGAACCTCCTTGCCGGCCCCGAACATGCGGTAGACGCCTGGCTTTGCCGGAAGGCGTTTCAGATTGTCCTTAATGACATCATCGCCGCGCGGCCGGAACGTATCAGAGGAGGCAATGGAATCCATTTGCCATATTTAGCGTGTTTTGGCTGTCTGCGAAGATGTGGTGGCACAAGGGCCGGTCAGCTGATGCCATTCACGGCTGCTTGCATGCCTACGGAGATGAAGAGCAGAAGCATGCCGCCAAGGAACACAGTTTTGATGATTCCCACATCTTGACCATGGGCATCGTGGCCCAGTTGAGTCACTCGGCGGGGTTTCCTCAGCGCCAAAAGAAGGCCTGCCGCACAAATCATGGAAAGCGTATAGAGCTGTTCGTTTGTCCCCATACCATTCCAGTGTCGGACGAGGTGAGAGGATATGAACGCTGTTTCTTCCGCCAGCTCCTCGAGAAATCGATTGATGAGGTCCATGTCTCACTCCAGCACTTTTCACTCACCCCAATGCGTAAGCCATATCATACAGGCTTAAAATAACTGCAAATTTCGATCTGAAATTCCCCCAATTATCGAAACGATGGCCTAGGGATGACTCGATTGCCGCAGCAGAATTGAGGAGACGGCTTGCACATGGCGCAAGTGAAATCTATTCGAGGCAACTAACACAATCGAAGGATCAGAGAGATGTCTGCCCAACTCGCCCTCAGTGCCGCCATTGAACGCGTTCAGCCGTCAGCTACCATCGCCGTATCGACGAAAGCTGCAGAGCTTAAACGCGCCGGTGAGGATGTAATTGGCCTCGGAGCAGGTGAGCCCGATTTTGACACGCCTGATCACATCAAAGCGGCTGCTGAAAAGGCCATAAAAGATGGGAAAACGAAGTATACTCCCGCTGACGGTATTCCCGAGCTGAAAGAAGCGATCTGTGCCAAATTCAAGCGCGACAACTATCTTGATTACACACCAGCAGAGGTGAATGTGTCACCTGGCGGGAAGCCTGTGATTTTCAATGCATTTCTCGCCACACTGAACCCCGGCGATGAAGTTATCATCCCAGCTCCTTATTGGGTCAGCTATCCGGAAATGGCGCGCATGGCGGGGGCTACACCGGTTTTCGTGCCGTGCGGACCAAACGCGAATTACAAGCTCACGGCGGATATGCTGGAAAGCGCGATCACGCCCAACACGAAATGGTTAGTGCTGAACTCGCCGTCCAATCCAACGGGTGCGGCGTATTCGAAAGCCGAGTTGCGTGGCCTTGCAGATGTCTTGCTGCGCCATCCTCATGTCTGGGTGCTTACGGATGATATGTATGAGCATCTGGTCTACGATGGGTTCGAATTCTGGACCATCGCCCAGGTTGAGCCGGGGCTGAAAGATCGGACACTCACCATGAACGGCGTTTCGAAAGCCTATGCCATGACCGGATGGCGGATCGGCTATGCGGCGGGGCCTACTGCGCTGATCGGAGCCATGCGAAAGGTAATGAGCCAGTCCACATCAAACCCCTGCTCGATATCGCAATGGGCGAGTGTCGAGGCTCTAAATGGGCCTCAGGACTTTCTGGAACAACGTAATGATGTGTTCAGGCAGCGCCGCGACATGGTTGTCGCTGAGTTGAACAAGGCTGACGGTCTGACCTGCGGCACGCCAGAGGGAGCGTTCTACGTTTATCCGAGTTGTGCTGGGGCGATCGGTAAGCGCTCACCAAAGGGCACGCTGATCGAAACGGATCAGGACTTCTGCACGGCTCTTCTCGAGGAAGAGCTCGTCGCGGCCGTATTTGGTGGGGCTTTCGGCCTGACGCCAGCTTTCCGCGTCTCATATGCGACATCGACTGAGGCGCTAACCGAGGCTTGCAAACGCATTCAGCGGTTCTGCGGGTCGTTATCCTAGGCTCTCCTTGGGACAGAAAAAAGCCGGGCAACGGTGATCCGTGCCCGGCTTGAAAGTCTTGCGCCAGGAAATGGGGAGGAAACTATTGACCGCAGTGTGTGAACGCGGTCGCAGCCCTAGCGCATCGCTCATGTAGGATGAGTAGGGCGAGTTTCACCCCCCAATTACATTAAATCTGAGGAAAACGCTCAAATATTTGTAATTATTTAGACTTTTCTCTTTTTCAGATTTGCCCGGCGGAGCGGTTCTATCTGTTCTGTTAGGAAGTCGCGAAAGGCTGCGATCCGCTTCGAGCGCCTTAGATCGCTCGGGTAAATATAGTAGAGTTCGAAGCTCGGACCAGGAAAATTGCCGAGGATCCGCACAAGCTCGGGCATGGTTGCGGCCATATAATCCGGCACATCGGCGATACCGAGGCCTGCCTGTACTGCCCTGAGCATCGCGAAAACATTGTTGACCCGCAGAGTTGGTTCGCGAGGCGGCTTGTCGTCTCGTCCGATACGTTGGGCCCAGTTTACATCCTGCATTGGTGACCTATCGTCACCATAAGAGATTATCATGTGCTGATCGAGGTCCTCTGGAACCTCCGGTGTGCCGTACTTCTCGAGGTATTTTGGGGAAGCATAGAGGCTCATCCCAACATTTGTCAGTTTTCGCTGAATAAGATCGGCTTTGTCTGCTGCCCAAAGCCGGATAGCGCACTCTGCTTCCAGCTTCAAAAGGTCATATTCGCGGTCATCAAGGCGCAGATCGAGCCGTAAATGGGGGTAGGCTTCTATGAAAGCGCCGAGTCTCGGGACGAGCCATGTGGACCCGAAGGCAACGGGCGCGGTGACGATAAGGTCACCTTGGGGAGTCTCATGTTGATCCCGAAGGGCCGACACGGCCGTTTTCGCCGAGGCCGCCATTTCCGTGGTCGACTTGTACAGCGCCTCGCCAGCATCTGTCAGCACGAGCCCGCGGGCATGGCGCTGGAACAAGGACACATCGAGGTATTCTTCCAAGGCTGCAATCTGCCTGGACACGGCTGATTGCGAAATATCCAGCGTCTCTCCTGCAGCCGTGAGGCTGCCGGCTTCCGCCGCTGCATGAAATGATTTCAGTTTGTCCCAATCCATGGATGACTTATGTGCCTGAACCGATTGTTTATTCAAGCGAGAGTTTTAGCTCGGATTCCGGCTATATCTTTTGAAAACGAGACGATTTACTCAGCTGCTGGACGAATATCGCCAGGAAGTCCGTCCTTCGATGTTTCTGGAAACGCCACATAATCGGCGTCCGAGCCCTTGCTTCTGTCAAAGAGGCGGGAGCGGGCGCGGCCGAGCTTTTCAGGAACCGCCAACCAGACCGGTGTCACGATAAGTGTCATGAATGTCGAGAATCCGAGGCCAAAGACGACAGCAGTGGACAGTTGTACCCACCATTCCGACGTGCCACCGCCGAAAGTGATCAGTCCTTCGCGGAAGTTCACGTTCATCTGAAACATCATCGGCAGAAGCCCGCAAATGGTTGTGAAGGTTGTCAGGAGGATGGGGCGGATCCGTTGGGCGGCTGCGGCTATTGCCGCTTGTTCAGCCGATCTGCCGTCACGCTGCAGCCTCTGAAAAGTGTCGATGAGAACAATATTGTTGTTCACGACGATGCCTGCGAGGGCGACAATGCCCGTACCCAGCATCAGGATCGATATGTAAGGCAGAAAGACCTGGATGCCGATCAGAACGCCCGTGGTTGAGAGAACCACTGCCGAAAGTGTCAGCAGCACATGGTAGAAATTGTTGAATTCCCAGAGCAGAATAACTGCCATGAGGAAGAGGGCCGCTAGGGCAGCATTCTGGAAGAATGCGCCTGCTTCTTCAGCGTCTTCGTCAGCCCCCTGGAATGATATGTCCACACCCTCAGGCAGATCTGCGGTTTCCATCCACTCCTTCAGCTCAGCGACCCGCTGTGCGCCTTCCCCCTGAACCGTTGCATTTGCCCTGAGGGTATAGATGCGCGAGCCATCCCGGCGTGAAATCGAGGACACTTTCGGTGCTGGATTTCGGGTAACGAAGAGCGATACGGGCACCTGGCCCTGCGGCGTGGCGATGCGCAGATCATCCAAAGCGTCGAGACTTCTGGAATCCCCGGGGAGTCTTACGCGGATGTCGAGCTCCTCAAGGGCATCGTCGGGGCGGTAAAGGCCGACGAGAACGCCATTTGTTACAAGCTGAACGGCGGCACCGATCTGAGAGACGTCGACGCCGAACCGGCCGGCCAGCTCGCGATCGACATCAAGCTGCCATTCCAGGCCGGGCAGGGGCCGAGAATCGTCGATCTCCATCAAATTGTCCTGGGCGTCCAGATAGTTTCGAATGCTCTCGGCTGCCTCTTCCAGCGCTGGTTGATTGGAAGATTGGAGCGATACCTGAATGTCTTTCCCGGCCGGCGGGCCCTGTTCGCGGACGGCAATCTCGACCCGCGCACCTGGCACTGTGGCGATCGCTTCACGAAGGTTATCTTGCGCCCTGCGGCCATCGTAGCCGTAATCGCGGGTCTGCAGGGTTACCAGTATTTTCCCGATTGTATCATTCGGACCGTTATCATCAAAGAAGTTGATGCCGCCTGTCGCTGTGCCGGATGTGGTCGAAACGGAGCGTATGCCTTCCGTTTTGAGAATGGCCGACTCCACGCGCTTTACGATTTCAAACTCTTCTTCTGCCGATAAGCTGCCCTGGGCGCTAACGAAGACAAAGACTTCTTCCGGTTCAATGTCGAGGAACAATTCCGATCTATGAGTTGTGGATCCGAACCACATGAAAATAGTAACCACCATGGCAAGGGCAGCAGCCGTGACCGTTGCTGGCCGATTGATTAGCATTTGCGTCAGTCGGGCATAACCGCCGAGCCAGCCTTGAGTGCGGGATGGATCGCCATCCGCTCCCGACAAGGCCGCGAGGTTGTCATCCGTGCCTTCCCCGCTAGCACGGCCTCCGAAGAGTGAGCCAAGCACAGGCAGGAAGACGAGCGCCATGACGAGGGATGACGTCAGGACGAAAATCAGCGTCAGCGGCAGGTATGACATGAATTTGCCGATGAGCGAGTTCCAGAACAGGAACGGTACGAACGCTGCGAGGGTCGTCGCATTGGAAGCCACGATCGGCCAGAACATCCGCTTCGCCGCGGCGGCATAGGCATTCGTCCGATCAAGGCCTTCGGCCATTTTCCGGTCTGCATATTCAACGACGACGATGGCCCCGTCGACGAGAATGCCGACGGCGATCAACATGCCGAACATCACCATGTTGTTGATGGTCAGCCCATAAGCGCCGAGCAATAAAAATGCCATGACAAACGAAGCAGGTATCGCAACGCCGACGAGCGCTGCGGAGCGCAGCCCCAGGGCGGCAACGACAATGATCATAACGAGGATGACGGCTGTAAATATGGACGCCTGAAGCTGTGTGACCTGCGATCTGATAACGTTTGACTGGTCTGACGTGATGGCCGATTGAACGGCTGAGGGCCATTCTTCCCTCGCTGCTTCGACGATCTCGTTCACCTCATCGACCGTGGACAGAACATTTGCGCCGGTCCGCTTCACGATCTGAATCGCGACGGAGGGTTTGCCATTGAACTGGGCGTAGACTTCCCGGTCCTTGAAGGTCCGGCGCACATTGGCAACATCCGACAACGTAATGACAGCATCGCCCGACTGGCGGATTGGCAGATTGAGTGCGTCGGCGGATGATTTGATCAGTCCGGGCACTTTGATCGGAAACTTACCGGCCCCGGTATCAAGGCTACCGGCCGGGATCAGCTGGTTATTCGCCGACACCGTATCGATGATTTCCTGATAGGAGAGATTGTAGGCTTCCAGCTTGTCGGGATCCACCAGGATTTCGAGAACTTCTTCCCGTTCGCCCTGGATGTTGGCTTCCAGAACGCCGGACAGCGCTTCCAGCTTGTCCTGCAGATCCCGGGCAATCCGGTAAAGGCTGCGCTCTGGAACCTCGCCATAGAGGTTCACCACCAGAATGGGGAACAGCGAAGTGTTCAGCTCGGTAATAACCGGCTCTTTCGCCTCTTCCGGAAACTCGCGCTCGGCCAGATCAACCTTCTCGCGGACATCTAGGATGGCCTGATCAGGATCGAAGGAGATGCCGAATTCGAGGATCATCTGCGCTGCGCCCTCGGTGGCGATGCCATCGAGCTGCTTCAGCCCTTCTATTCCCTGAAGCTCGGTTTCTGCCGGGCGCACGATCAGCCGCTCGCCGTCTTCCGGAGAGATGCCCTCCAGAGGTACCGTCACACCCACAAACGGTACGGGAATTTCCGGATCTGACTCTTTGGGCAGGCTGATATAGGTTGCGGTCCCTGCAATCAGCGCAAAAACGAGGATGACCATCACCATCCTCGATTTGTCGATCGCTCCATCTATGAGGGAATTCATAGTCGGCTCGTCTGGGATATGTTAACAGGGTCTGCGAGCGTGCCTTCTTTGACAAATTCCTGACCAACGATGATCAACCGTGTTCCATCCGGCAGGCCAGTCACCCAGATATTATCGCCATCATCATCAACGATATTGACTTCGACAAATTCGACCCGGTCATCATCGTTTAAAAACCGTACGCCGGTGCGGCCGTCATCATGAAGTGTCAGCAAGGCGGGCGAGATCGGAGTGGACATTGCTTCCCCAATTTGAACCCGCAAATTGGATGTCAGTCCAGCTGAAATCCGGCGATCATCATTATTGACGAGGGCAAGCATACGGAATGTCCGGGTATTTTCCTCAGCGGTTTTGGAGATATAGGAAATTTCTCCGACCTGCTGGGGCAATCCTGCGATATCAACGGTGACCGCCGACCCCACCGTAAGACGCAGCGCATGGGCCTCTGTGACATCGGTTTGCACTTTGATCGGATTGAAATCTGTAACGACGCCGCAGGCACCGCCTTGAGCAAGAAAGTCGCCGATTTCGGCACGCCTTTCTTCAAAGATACCGTCAAAGGGCGCAATAATGTCTGTTCGCGAAAGTTCAATACGGGCACTGTTCAGTTCAGCCGTTGCTGCATCGAGGCTGGCCTTGGCGCTCGCCGCACGGGTTTGAGAGGCCCATCCCTTTCGCGCGAGTTCCTCAGCTGCATCATAATCCACCTGGCGCGACTTCAACATCGCCTCGGCCTCGGCAATACGCGCCTGTCGTGCATCGACATCGAGGCGGCAAAGCGTTCGTCCCCTGCGCACGCGAGCACCTTCATCGACCGGCGTGGCCATGACCGTGCCGGTTGTCGCGGCTTTTACCGTGACGGTTCTATTCGGTGCCGTCCGGCCTTTCAAAGACAGGAAAATCGGATGCAATTCAGTTGTGGTTTCTGTGAAGAGAATCTCGGGCAGTACTGATGTTTGCTCGGTCGATTGCACTGTCAGAGCAGCGGTTGATACAGCTTCCTTGGGTGCATCATCCCGCATGATGGATCTGACCAGAAAGTAAGATGTCAAAATCAGTAACAAGAAGAGGGCGGTTTTGACTGACGTCTTCACGAATAGGTCTTTCTGCTCGTCAAAATGGCCAATGACTGAATTGTGAGCGCTCTGCAAAACATTCACTCATTATAGTTAGTCAATCTCCTTTAAGTTACCACCAAGAAGTGATTACACATTCGAGCGATGATGTAAGTTATGGTTAATGTTTTCGCCCTTGGCGTGTGTGCCTGACAAAGAAAAATCGCCCAGCGGGATGGCCGGGCGATTCTCGGTCTGTCTGCTAGCAAGCAGGCTTATGGAACGAAGACCGTATAGACGACGTCAGCTTCGATCTGGCCGGTGCCTTGGGACAGGTCATACCCGTCTGCGCCGCCAAGTGTGTATGTCACATCGAACCGAACAGATTGTTCGGCGATGGAGCCAACGCCAGCCGCTGTGCGGAGAGTTGACTGGTAGACAGCGCCGCCGGTCAGACCGGATAGATCGGTTGGAACGGTCGCCAGCGTGTTGACCGGATCCTGCGCTGCAGACCCGAAGGCGAATGCCGTACCACCATTGTCCACGGATCCAGATGGCTGAACGCTCATTTCCCATGCGATATCGTCAAGGTCGAAAGCATCGCCGGTCGGGGTCGTTTCCGTTGCTGTGGCGTTGATCGCGAAGGTCGTGTTCGAGGCAACGAAGAAGCTGGAGTTCATTACATTGTCCAGCTCGACATCTGTCGTCTGGTCGATCTGAAAAGCGGCAAACGTGTCAGCGTCTGCGGCGTCAAGAATACCGTCGCTGCCACCCGTAAGGCCGCCATTGGTCACGGCGTTGGTAACATTGAAAGGTGTTCCGTTAGATGCAACGGCATCGGCCGTTGGCGTCAGAAAGCCAGTGACAACAGTGTGAACGTCGCCGTCGATCAGGTCCGTATCGCCGGCACCAGTCGCGGTATCTATAACGAAATCGGAAACAACAGGTGAGCCGCCGGCTGGTGTCCCGTTGCTGAAGCCGTCTGCGCCCCAGACGATGACAAGGCCAAGGACCCGAAACTGAGGATTGTCGACAACGGCGGCCTGAGCAGGCACGCCAGTAAGAGCAGCAACAGCGCCGCCCGCAAGCATAAGCTTACGTAATTTCATGGTATCACTCCAATTACCCAGCCCCTTTGCGAGGCCACACAGTTTTTTGTTTTTCGCCCCTCTGGAGAGCGATGGGGTCGGTATGACAGATAATACCTTCTAATCTCGTAAGTTTTTGAGCGGATTTACCTGCAGGAGTTTGGATCGCGTTAAGGGTTGACCCTTATTGCGACAGAACGGCGCGTATGGGCTTCGCTGCTTGTCTTTTTCCTGTCTCCATTATCTATTCCTCCAATCCGTAAGAAAGCCCGCCAATGAGACATTTGAAAGCCTTTGAGGAAGCGCTCGCCAATATCCATGGCGAAGGACGCTACCGCGTTTTCGTCGATCTGCATCGGCATAGAGGGGAGTTCCCTAAGGCAACGGCGCGGTTTCCCGATCAGTCTGAAGAGCGCGAGATTACGGTCTGGTGCTCAAACGACTATCTCGGCATGGGTCAGGATGAGGATGTTCTGGAAGCCATGCACGAGGCCATCGACAGTTTCGGTGCGGGCAGCGGCGGCACGCGGAACATCTCCGGCACAACGAGATACCACGTCGATCTCGAGAAAGAGCTTGCTGATCTGCACGGTAAAACAGGTGCGCTGCTGTTTACGTCTGGCTATGTGGCGAATGAGGCGACGCTGTCCACCCTCGGCAAAATCCTGCCCGATCTGATCATTTATTCCGATGCCTTGAATCACGCATCGATGATCGAGGGAATCAAGCGGTCGGGCTGCGACCGGCGAATCTTCAGACACAATGACGTCGATCATTTGCGGGCGCTGATGGAGAATGATGATCCAGAGCGTCCAAAGCTGATCGCTTTTGAGAGCGTTTATTCCATGGACGGGGACATCAGTCCGATCCAAGAGATTTGTGACCTCGCCGACGAGTTCAACGCGATAACTTATCTGGATGAGGTTCATGCTGTAGGTTTGTATGGATCCGAAGGGGCAGGCGTTGCCCAGCGCGATGACGTTATGAACCGGATTGACATTATCGAGGGAACCCTTGGCAAGGCCTATGGTGTCATGGGTGGCTATATAGCGGGCGAAGCGACGATGGTGGACGCCATACGCTCCATGGCTTCGGGGTTTATTTTTACCACATCGACCTGTCCGGTTATGGCGGCGGGTTCACTAAAGAGCGTTCAGAAGCTGCGCAGTAATGCCGGTCGCGAATTGCGTCGTGTGCACCAGGCAAAAGCGGCACACCTAAAAGCCAAGATGGCAGAAGCCGGTCTTCCGGTCATGGATAGCGAATCGCACATCGTGCCATTGCTCGTAGGCGATCCCGAGAAATGTAAGGCGCTTTCGGACATTCTGCTCTTTGATTTCGATATCTATGTCCAACCGATCAATTACCCCACAGTTCCGAAGGGGACCGAGCGCCTGCGCTTCACGCCTAGTCCGGTCCATACCGAAGCCATGATGGACGAATTGGTCTCGGCGATATTGGCGATCTGGAAGCAGCTCGGCCTTAATCTCGAAGCTGCGGCTTAGGGTTTCCGACTTCCTGAAAGTTTAAAGGTGCGGCTGCGACAAGTCGTTACGATTCGGCTTGGCAAGCACATTCAGCCTTGCCGCGTGTTGGTCGGCACCGTAATCCAAGAGTCGAAGAGACGTGAGGAGTCGTCGCCATGGCCGATACATTGACTGGAGCATCCATAGCCAATGATTTCTTCGACTTGGGGGTCGCGGATCGTGATGCTGAGCTTTTCGCCGCGATCGCCAAGGAGCAAACCCGCCAGCAGCACCAGATTGAGCTGATTGCGTCGGAGAACATTGTGTCCCGTGCTGTCATGGAGGCTCAGGGCACCGTTCTTACCAACAAATACGCTGAAGGGTATCCCGGCCGCAGGTATTATGGTGGCTGCGAGTTTGTGGACGTCGCCGAGGATCTTGCCCGCGAGCGCGCCAAAAAGCTCTTCAATTGCGGTTTTGCCAATGTTCAGCCGAATTCGGGCAGCCAGGCCAATCAGGCTGTTTTCCAGGCGCTGATCAAGCCGGGCGATACCATACTCGGTATGAGCCTGGATGCCGGCGGTCACCTGACCCACGGCGCACGGCCCAATCAGTCGGGCAAATGGTTCAATGCGATCCAGTATGGTGTTCGCGAGGATGATCACCTCATCGACTTCGATCAGGTGGAAGCCCTTGCCAATGAGCACAAACCTTCACTGATTATTGCCGGTGGTTCTGCCTATCCGCGCCAGATTGACTTTGCCCGCTTCCGTGCCATCGCCGATGAGGTCGGTGCCTACTTCCTCGTTGATATGGCTCACTTTGCCGGGCTCGTTGCAGGCGGTCACCATCCGAATCCCCTGGACCACGCCCATGTCGCCACAACGACGACGCACAAGACACTGCGCGGTCCTCGCGGCGGAATGGTCCTAACCAATGACGAGACCATCGCCAAGAAAGTGAATTCAGCCGTGTTCCCCGGTATTCAGGGCGGCCCGCTGATGCATGTGATCGCCGCAAAGGCTGTCGCTTTCGGTGAAGCTCTTACCCAGGATTTTAAGGGCTATACCGCCCAGGTCATTCAGAACGCCAAGGCGATGGCCGCCGCCGCTGAAGCGAGCGGTCTTGCCGTCATCTCTGGCGGCACCGATACCCATGTCGCACTGATCGATCTCCGCCCAAAAGGCGTCAAAGGTAACGCTACCGAGCAAGCTCTGGAGCGCGCTTACATCACCTGCAATAAGAACGGGGTTCCGTTCGATCCGGAAAAGCCCGCCATTACCAGCGGTATACGTGTTGGTTCTCCGGCGGGCACGACCCGCGGGTTCGGCGAGGCGGAATTTACCCAGATTGGTAACTGGATTGGCGAGATCGTCGATGGCCTGTCAAAGGGCGGCGATAC
Source organism: Pseudomonadota bacterium (assembly GCA_039196965.1). Classification (GTDB taxonomy): domain Bacteria; phylum Pseudomonadota; class Alphaproteobacteria; order Caulobacterales; family Hyphomonadaceae; genus CALLCD01. The sequence continues at coordinate 25,943 of JBCCUK010000003.1, forward strand.
CAGTGATCTCGAAGCCCGGGTGCGATCGGAAGTCATGGAGCTTACGGCGCGCTTTCCGATTTATAACGGCCTCGGGGCGTAAAACCTCGTGCGCTGTCCCTTCTGCGGCGCTCATGACACAGCGGTAAAGGATTCCCGCTCCGCTGAAGAGAACAATGCCGTGCGCCGACGCCGCGCCTGTAATAAATGTGGCGGTCGTTTCACGACATTCGAGCGGGCGCAGCTGCGCGACATCACTGTCGTCAAGCGAAATGGAAAGCGGGTTCTATTTGACCGTGAAAAGATCGTGCGCACGGTGAAGCTTGCGCTCCGCAAGCGGCCTGTAAATGACGAGCAGATTGATCAGATGGTGTCTGGAATTGTGCGCCAGCTGGAAAGTGGCGGCGAAGCTGAAATCGAATCCCATCAGGTCGGCGACATGGTGATGGAGGCTCTCAAGGAGATCGATCCTGTCGGATATGTCCGTTATGCCAGCGTCTATAAGGACTTCTCAGACCCGGGCGATTTTGCCCGTTTCATTGAAGAAAGTGCACTTCGAGACAAGGTCGAAGAGGCGTGAACCCGCTGCCGCGCGTTACCTGGAAGGTAGCCACATCTCTGGATGGCCGAATCGCTCTTGCTGATGGCACCAGCCAGTGGATCACCGGGCCGGATGCCCGGGCCAGGGGTCACGAAATGCGGGCAAAACACGATGCGATCATGGTCGGCATCGGCACGGTGCTTGCTGACGATCCGATTCTTACGGCCCGAACGGTCCCACTGCCAGAGAAACAGCCCGTGCGGATCATTGCCGACAGCAATGCCCGCACGCCTGTGGAGGGCCGCCTGATCTCGTCGATCAATCTCGGCCGGGTTATTATCGCCACCGAAGAGATCGAAACCGGCTCTCTGGCGGAAAAGGGCGCAGATCTCTGGCCCTGCAAACAATCGCCCACAGGCGGTATTGATTTAGAGTACCTTTTGCGTCGCTGCGCCGTTGAAGGGATCAATTCGCTGTTTCTGGAAGGCGGCGGTCACCTAGCGGCATCTTTCGTGAAAACCGGCCTCGTTGATGAGATATGCTGGTTCCGCGCCCCAAAACTGATTGGCGGCGACGGCTTGCCGGCCCTTGCATCAATCGGTCTGACGGAAATGCCAAGTGCATCCAATTGGTCTATTACCGCAACGGAACGGATTGGGGATGACGTTCTGGAGACTTATGTTCGCCGGTAACTCATCAAGTATGGACGGAAATCATGTTCACTGGGCTCGTCACCGATATCGGCAAAATTCGAAAGGCTGAACACCGAAACGGTCTCACCCGGTTCGAAGTGGAAAGCCGTTATCCCGTCTCGGAGATCGAGATGGGAGCCTCAATCATGCATTCCGGCGTTTGCCTCACCGTTGTCGACTTTGGCGAGGCTGGTGATGGCGGCTCCTGGTGGGCCGTTGAAGCGGTGCCGGAGACGCTTGATCGAACAGTTCTCGGCAGTTGGCAGGCTGGCTCCGTGGCGAATCTCGAAAAAAGCCTGAAACTCGGAGACGAGCTTGGTGGGCATTTTGTCTTCGGTCATGTCGATGGTGTTGGCGAGATCGTCTCGGTCGAACAGGAGGGCCAGAGCTATCGCGTCACTATTCGCCCGCCAGCAGATATCGCGCGCTATTTTGCCACCAAAGGCTCGGCGGCTATTGATGGGGTATCGCTTACCGTGGCCGATGCTCTGCCGAACGGCGACTTCCAGGTCGCAGTGATTCCTCATACTTGGGAGGTGACGACGCTCGGAGGTTTGACTGCTGGAACCAAAGTAAATCTTGAGATCGATATGCTGGCGCGGTACGTCGCCCGGATGATCGGCGTAGACGCGCCCAGCCAGGAATAGCCATGTCCGAAGATTTCTCCCCCGCCATTTCCACCATCGATGAAATCATCGAAGACGCCCGCAATGGCAAAATGTACATTCTCGTCGATGCCGAGGATCGGGAGAATGAAGGTGACCTGATCATCCCGGCAAATTTCGCTACCCCAGAGGCGGTAAACTTCATGGCAAAGTTCGGCCGGGGTCTCATCTGTCTTGCCATGAATATGGAGCGTGCCCGGACCCTCAATCTCGACATGATGGCGAGGGAAAACCGGGAAAGCATGGGAACTGCCTTCACCGTCTCCATCGAAGCCAAAGAGGGGGTTACCACTGGTATCTCCGCCCATGACCGTGCCAAGACCATTCAGGTCGCCATTGATCCCCAGCTCGACCATAATGACATCGTCTCTCCGGGCCATGTTTTCCCACTTGTCGCCAAAGAAGGCGGCACGCTTGTTCGTGCCGGACATACCGAGGCCGCCGTCGACATCTCCCGTATGGCAGGACTCTATCCTGCTGGCGTGATCTGCGAGATCATGAATGATGACGGCACTATGGCCCGCCTGCCGGACCTTGTGGCCTTTGCCCAACTCCACAATCTCAAGATCGGCACCATTGCTGACCTCATCGCTTGGCGGCGCAAGAATGATCGCTTCCTGGAGCGCCGGGTCGAAGCCCCCCTTGCCAGTGCCTATGGCGAAGGTTTCAAGACTGTGGTGTTTCGTAATGCTATCGATCAGAGCGAGCATATCGCCATCGTCCATGGGGAGATAACGCCGGATGCTACAACCCTTGTCCGGGTTCACAGGACCGATGTTCTGGCGGATATCCTCGGCGAGCAAGGACCGCGCGAGGGTCTGGTTGAGCGGGCGATGAAGCTGATCGCTACTGCCGATGAACCGGGCGTCATCATCTTTGTGAATACGATGCGCCCGAACGCCCTTGCTGAGCGTCTTGGCCTGAAGACAAGCGAACTGGCAGACGCCCAAGTACCACTTCGAGAATATGGCGTTGGGGCACAGATCCTCCGCGAACTGGGCATTCGGCGTATGATTTATCTCTCCGACACGCAACCGACAAAGTTGCCGGGCCTTGACGGATACGGCCTCACCATAGAGGGGTGGCGGCCACTGACTGAGGAAAACACCTGATGAGCAAACCCCGTGTTATGATCGCGACCTCCCGCTACTATGAGCATATCACTCAAGAGCTGGAAGCCGGAGCCAATGAAGTGCTCAAAGCGGCAGAAGCTGTTGTCGAAACGATTGAAGTTCCGGGTGCGCTGGAAGTGCCCGGCATTATCGCCATGGCCGCAGATAGTGCCAAATATGATGGCTATATCGCCCTTGGCTGTGTGATCCGCGGCGAGACATCCCATTATGATTATGTCTGTGGGGAAAGCGCCAGGGGTCTGATGGATCTCACCATTCAACGCCGGCTTGCAATTGGAAATGGTATTCTGACCGTGGAGAATGAAGAGCAGGGGATGGCAAGGGCTGACCGCAAGCGGAAGAACAAGGGTGCCGACGCGGCAAATGCCTGTCTCGCAATGCTGGAGTTGCGGCGCAAATTCGTACGATGACGGATCAGAAGATTCCCTTCGCCGTAACCAAGGCCCGCCGTGCGGGGGCGCGACTTGCCGCTGTTCAGGCGCTATACCAGATGGAGCAGACCGGCGAGAGCGCGAATGCTGTCATCCGTCAGTTCTGCGAAGATCGTCTTGGCTTTGGCCCGGAAGGGATACCCGTCGAAGAAGCTGATCCCAACCTTTTTAAATCCATCATCAATGCCGTGGTGGAGCATCAGGGCGCGATAGATCCTGCGATTACAGATCGCCTGTCCAAAGGATGGAAGCTTACTCGGCTCGATGCTACGACCCGTGCCATTCTGCGGGCGGCGACGGCAGAGCTTATTGCCCATCAGGAGCTTTCCGGCGCGATCATTCTCGATGAATATGTCGGTCTTGCCCATGCCTTTTTTGAGGGGGATGAGCCTCGTTTCGTGAACGGTGTTCTTGATCGGATTGCAAAGGATCTGCGGGGCGCGAACGGCAGCGCCTCCTGATACACCGATGTCCGAGTTCGACTGGATCGCCAAATACTTCGCACCACTGGCGAAAGGCGAGGGCGCAGCCGGACTGAAGGATGATGTTGCAACTCTTAGTGATGGAAACCGCATCGTTACCGTCGATGCCGTAGTTCAGGGTGTGCATTTCCTATCTTCGGACTCGATTGATACCGTCGCGCGGAAGCTTGTCCGGGTAAATGTTTCGGATGTCATAGCGAAAGGTGCGAGACCGGCTGAAGCGCTTCTGACCCTTGGATGGCCAAAGGAGCGCTCTGAAAGCGATCTGGAGCGCTTCGCACGGGCCTTCGGCAAGGAGCTGAAGCAATGGGGGATCAGCCTCTTGGGCGGAGACACTGTGATTTCTCCTTCTGGGCTGTTCCTGTCGCTGACCTTGACCGGACGTCTACCGGCTAACCGGCCTCCTATTTTAAGATCGGGCGCGCAGGCGGGGGATACAGTTTGGATCTCCGGTGAGATCGGCTGGGGGCGAGCGGGGCTAATTGCGGCGCAGAACGGTCAGGAGAATACGGCTGTCCAGCGTTACCGCGTGCCTGAAGTGCCGCCGCTCGACATTGCTGAGATAGTTCTAGAGCACGCCCATGCTTCCATGGATATCTCCGATGGCTTGATCGCCGATCTCCAGAAGCTGTTGAAGGCCAGCGACTGTGGCGCGGTTCTGCACCTTGATGCCGTTCTGATTGCGCCGGACCTAGCCGGTGATCCTCTGGAAGCCGCTTTGGCTGCCTGTACCGTTGGTGATGACTATCAGTGCCTCTTTACGGCTTTGGCAGACCGTCAGGAAGCGATTGCGTCCTTCCAAGGCGCGAAACTCACTCCAATCGGTTCGATCACAGAAGGCGAAGGCCTCGATTTGCGATGGAAAGGTCGATCCGTTCCAATCCCCAAAAACACCGGATATGAACACGGCTAAATCATCGTGGCAGGCATAAATGTAACCATCCGTTAATAAAAGTTTCTGAGTTGCTGTGGAGATTAACTGCGACTCAGTCTCGCTATTCAGGCGAGAGCTCTTGCGTGTTGCAGTGCCATTTGGCAGTGAGCCAACCAAGATAGGGCGGGGTAGAGGGGCATCCTTCGCTTGCACGCCGAAAAACAGAAGAGGACATCCTTATGGATTGGTTTCTATTGACTTTGATTGCGGGCGTTGTGTCCGTGGTCTATGGAGCGGTAACAATCCGCTCCATCATGAGCGCGCCCACCGGCGATGACCGGATGCGCGAAATTGCCGTAGCCATTCAGGAAGGTGCGAATGCCTATCTAAGCCGCCAGTATCGGACAATCGCGATTGTTGGTGTCGTGGTCTTTTTCATCGCCGGATTTGTTCTCAGCTGGGAAGCTGCCGCTGGATTTCTGATCGGCTCGGTTCTGTCGGGTGCTGCTGGCTTTATCGGCATGCTTGTATCGGTTCGCGCGAACGTCCGTACTACGGAAGCCTCCCGCCAGAGCCTCGGCGCTGGTCTTAACGTCGCCTTCAAATCCGGCGCTGTCACCGGCATGCTCGTTGTTGGCCTCGCGCTTATTGGCGTCGTTCTCTATTATGGTGCTCTGACCGGTCCCATGGGCTATGGTCCTGCTGATCGGGTCGTTGTGGATGCCCTGGTTGCCCTCGGATTTGGTGCTTCGCTCATTTCGATCTTCGCCCGTCTCGGCGGCGGTATCTTCACCAAGGGTGCTGATGTTGGTGGTGACATGGTCGGTAAGGTCGAAGCCGGTATTCCGGAAGACGATCCGCGTAACGCCGCCACCATTGCCGACAATGTCGGTGACAATGTGGGCGACTGCGCCGGTATGGCCGCTGACCTTTTCGAAACCTATGCGGTGACTGTGGTTGCGACCATGGTGCTGGGCGCGATCTACTTCGGCACCGGCTTTGGCGCAGGTGGCGACGAGGCAGCATCCTATCTCAGCGAGATCATGCTGCTGCCGCTCGCGATTTGCGGCGTCTGCATCTTGACTTCGATTGCTGGTACATTCTTCGTCCGTCTCGGCGCTGGCTCTACAAATGTCATGGGCGCGCTCTATAAGGGCCTTATCGCAACAGGTGTTCTCTCCCTTGGTGGTCTTGCCTTTGTAATCTCCTCGCTATTGCCGGGTGGCTTCGGCGAGATCGAAGGTGCCGCTGGCGCGCTCGGCATTTCCGATGCTCTGACCGGTATGGACCTTTTCTACTGCGGCGCTGCCGGCCTTGCGGTAACGGGTCTGATCGTTGTGATCACCGAGTACTATACGAGTACGAACTACCGCCCGGTGAAGTCGGTCGCCCGTGCCTCTGAATCCGGTCACGGTACGAATGTGATTCAGGGCCTTGCTGTCAGCCTTGAGTCGACGGCGCTTCCGGCCCTCACGATTATTGCTGGGATCATCCTCACCTATAACCTCGCAGGCCTGTTCGGGATCGCCATCGCGACGACGACAATGCTCGCACTTGCCGGTATCATTGTTGCCCTCGACGCTTTCGGTCCGGTGACGGACAATGCTGGCGGTATTGCCGAAATGGCAGAGCTGCCATCGGAAGTGCGCGACACGACGGACATGCTTGACGCTGTCGGTAACACGACGAAAGCCGTTACCAAAGGCTACGCTATTGGCTCAGCTGGACTGGGTGCTCTGGTACTATTCGGGGCCTACACTCAGGACATTGCCTTCCTGTTCCCGAATGCCCAGGTCGATTTCAGCCTTGCAAATCCATACGTCGTGGTAGGGCTTCTGTTTGGCGGTCTTCTGCCCAATCTCTTTGGCGGTCTGTCCATGATGGCTGTAGGCCGCGCGGCCCAGGACGTGGTGGAGGAAGTCCGCCGTCAGTTCCGCGAAATGCCAGGCATTATGAAGGGCGAAGTGAAGCCTGACTATGGCCGCGCAGTGGATATCCTGACTCAAGCCGCGATCCGCGAAATGATCGTGCCATCGCTTCTGCCGGTACTTTCGCCGATCGTACTTTTCGTCGCAATTTATCCTATTGCTGGTTTTGGCGCGGCACTCTCTGCCGTTGGCGCCATGCTTCTGGGCGTTATCGTGACCGGTCTTTTCATCGCCATTTCGATGACCTCCGGCGGCGGTGCGTGGGACAATGCCAAGAAGTACATCGAGGACGGTAATCATGGCGGCAAGGGCTCCGAGGCTCACAAGGCCGCGGTGACCGGCGACACGGTTGGCGATCCGTACAAGGATACATCTGGTCCGGCAGTGAACCCGATGATCAAGATCACGAACATCATGGCACTCCTGATGCTTGCTGTTCTTGCTGGCGGTGCTCACTAGCAGGCAGACATTATCTGCACATTTGTGCAGTGATCTTTTTGCGTCCCCCGGAGTGTCTCCGGGGGACTTTTTATAGGTTTGATAGCTGTTTGAGCGTTGTTTGGCGCTTACCCTCTCCATTGGTGATCATGGCTTGCGTTAGGGGTGCCTCATTGTTTAGTCTGCACTTGCGATTTCGTACGAGGATCGAGATTATGTCAGCTCCAAAAGTGCTCATGACGCCAGATGAAGGCCTGTATGAGGCTGTCAAAACACATCTTTCTGCATGCGAAGTTTCCGTAGACGAAAAGATAACAGAAGCGCATGCGATCTGGCTGAGCCGTCTTCGCCGGCCCGGTACATGGTGGACAGGGGCTGAACGTATCGCGATTGCCAAGACTGCCCGGGCGGCCCGGGATTGTCCGCTCTGTGCCGCGAAGAAGGAAGCTCTCAGTCCGAATTCGGTGACCGGCGAATACGCCGTTCCAGATGATGTGAAGGCCATCTTGCCACACGAAATCATTGAGCTCGTTTGCAGAGCCGTCACAGATGTGAACCGGATGACGAAGTCGGCGATTGCCGCGATTGAAAAGGTCGGTCTTGACCACGGGCACTATGTTGAAGCCCTTGGATTGACGGTCGTAACGCGAAATCTGGATACGTTCTGCCGCGGCCTCGGACTTCCATTCTATGATTTGAGCTTCGATCCCGTCGATGGAGAACCGAGCCGGATCAAGCCGGTAGATGCTGCCATGGGTGAAGAGTTTGTCCCCATGATCCGGTCTGCCGTTCCTGAGCCGCCCAATGATGATCTTTGGGATCCAAAAACGGTTGGCAATGTCTACAGAGCGCTAAGCTATGTACCCAATGCTCATAGAGACACACGGCTTTTGGCCAAGGTTCAATATGTAGATATCGATCATCTACTCGATTTCAAAAGTAATTCACGAGCCCTTGCGCGGGTTCAATCGGAGTATGTGGCGAGCCGGGTGTCGGCGATTAATGAGTGCTTCTACTGAACGTCATCGCACAGCGCGATGCTCAGTTGGAGTGTCACCCCAGAAGATGAAATAGATACCCAGGGCATCGTCAAAGGTGCCGAGAGCGGAGATATGGGCATCGAAGGCGGCGTGGAAATCGCCAACTTCGTCGAAGCCGTCGTTAAGGGAACCGAGGAAGAGATAACCGCCAACCGTGGCATTCTGATCGGTGTGCTTGGGCCGGTGAAGTTTGTAGAAGTCATCGCAACCGCTGCCATGTTTGAACAGATGGTACGGATTGCCGATGGTACAGGCATTGCGCTCGACGATATGACGCTTGGAGCGACGGAAGATCTGCGGGACTCACTCGGATTGAACGAGTTCTCAACTGCGCAGCATACGTTCCGGAAGGAGTAACCGCATCAGGTGAGATGCCAAAAATCATTATTATCCAATGATCAGTTTGCCTATCTCATCGTTGATATGGCCGATCACGTAAAGCGGTGCCCCGTTCCTTTCGAATGCTTCTATGGTTTCATGAACTGCCTCACTTGGAAGTGTTGCCAGCAGTCCGCCGGCAGTTTGTGGATCGAATAAGAGATCATGACAGGTCTCGGTCGATATGTATTCCATGACGGCCTGCCTGTTCGATTGCCATAGCGATGATCTCACGCCTGCTGCGGAGAGATCTGCTGCGCCCTCGTAAAGAGGAACATCTTCCCAGTTCAACTCCACGCCAACCCTCGATGCCATCGCGATATTCAAAAGATGGCCGGCGAGACCAAAGCCCGTAACATCGGTCATTGCCGTCGCTGTCCTTGCCAAAATTTCGGCATCGCGCGACATTGGGCGGGCCATCTCGTCGAGCGCGGCGAAGACCCAGTCGGCATTCGCTTTCTTCGCCATCTCACCGGCCAGTATCACGCCGGTTCCAATTGGTTTCGTCAGAACCAGAACGTCGTCGTCGCGTACGCCGCTGAGTTTGACTGGTGGTTTGTCGCTCCACCCGGTCACTGCGAAGCCGACAGACAGTTCGGGCCCCTGTGATGTATGGCCGCCAGATATTTCCGCGCCTGAAGCCTCGATGACCTTTCTCGCGGCCGACATGATTTGTTCGAGCATACGTTGTTGCAATGTCGAAGACATGGGGGGAAGTATGATGGAAGCGAGCGCTTTTGAAGGCCTCGCGCCCATGGCCCAGATATCACCGAGAGCATGTGTGGCTGCGATGGCCGAGAACGTCCAGGGGTCGGCCCAGAATTCTCTGAGATGATCGGTTGTCATCACATGGAAGCGACCATCAATCTCTTCTATGGAGGAATCATCGCCCGTGAGTGCGGGGGGTGCCAACTTCGTATCTGTGATCGTTCGCAGTGTATCGATATCGACTTTCGCCCCACAACCGCCGCAGAGGGGCGGGGTTTTAAGCATCAGCTCTCTAACACCGTCCGCTACAATTTCCGGGGGTGACCCGACCGACATATCGGGAAGCTCGCTAAGCCGTGTCATAAAGCGCTGATCTATTCTGTCTTTGAGGCTCCAGAGCCGATCACCGGACAAGGAGAGCCCGAACTTTACAGCGGTCGCAGATTTTCGCCCGAGTGATATGAGTTTTAGATAGTCTTGCTGCGGACGAAAGCTCTGAAGTGCACCAAAGCCCAGAGCTGCTCTTAGATTGTTGTACAGAACGGGTGCCTGGTGAACGGCGAATACACCGGCTTTTTCGCGGGGCGAGTCCGTCATATGGGCACAGTCGCCAGCAGCGAAGACATTGGTATCCGCACCGCAACGCAAGTACCGATCAACGTTCAGAAAGCCGTCAATTGCAGGCAATCCGCTTTTGTTTACCCAGTCATAAGCACGTGCGCCGGTCGCCCCTATGATGAAATCCGCATGTAAGGACGTGCTGTCCTCAAATTCGATGGTTTGATTTTGAGCACCCGTAACAACTCGCCCGCATGTATAGGCGATGCCAGCACTCTTGAGCTGGTATAGCAGGCGTTTGCGCTCGTTAGGTGCGAGGCCTTCCAAAGGCTGATCTTTTGCATCAACGATTTGGATCTGAGCGTCTATGCGAAGCGATACCGCTAGCCTGTGGTGTATCGCCAGCGCAACTTCGACACCTCCCACACCGCCGCCGATGATCAGTATCTTTTGCTGTGTTTTTGAGAGTTCAACAGTTTGTAGATAGGCATCCCAAGCCGATGCAAACCTTGCCAAAGGTTTGATGGGGATAATGTGTGAGTCCGGATGATCGCCTAGCCCCGGCAGGGCACTATGGGCTCCGATATTGATGGACAGAGCATCGTAGAAAATTGCCGGGCGGCCCTGAAACTCCACACACTGGCGACCCGGGTCAATTCCAGTCGCTGCAGCTTTCACAAAACTTGCGCCTGCATGGCGGGCAAGCCGGACCAAATCAATGTCGAGCTCGGATCTTTGGTAATGGCCCGCGATATAGCCCGGAAGCATACCTGAATAGGATGGCTTCGGGTTTGGGTCGATCACTGTAAGGCGCGCTCCGGCAAGCGGCGACATACCCCATTTTTTGAGTAAAAGTGCATGGGAATGCCCGCCGCCAATGAGCACAAGGTCTCTTGTCTGGGGAACAGGAAACAACAGTTTGAATTCTCCCTGCTTTTCATTGCAGTAAACGGTCTAGTGTATGCAAAAGCGTAATGTCTTGCGCAATGAATGGCTAATTCCTAGTAACAGCTTATCGGCGTCTGAAAAGTATCAGACCAGGCGGGAATTCGTACCGATGAGAGCGGACCGGGTATGAAGGAAAACAAGGAGATAGACCTAAACTCTCGTATGAGGACCTTGCCGTCCGTACAGCGTCTTCTGGAAACGCCGGACGCAAAGACGCTTGTTGAAGAGTTTTCGCATTCCGAAGTTACAGACGCGCTTCGCGATCTGATCGCAGTAAGTCGAGCGGCCCTTGCATCAGGCAAGGATCCAGTTGATTTTGAGAGCAAGCAATTTCCCGATCTTGTCTCAAACTACATTCAACGGAACCGACAACCAAATTTGATGCGGACGATAAATGCGTCCGGCATTCTGGTGCATACCAATCTTGGTCGTGCACCACTTGCTCCTGAGGCGATGGCAGCGATTTCAGATATTGCGCAGGGATACAGCAATCTGGAGTTCGACCTTGATGCGGGTGCGCGCGGGTCCCGGCATGAACATACCGCGGAACTGTTGGCGGATCTGACGGGAGCGGATGATGCGATTGTCGTCAACAATTGTGCAGCTGCTGTAGTTCTCTGCCTATCTGCTCTCGCGACCGATAAGGAAGTAATTGTATCGCGCGGCGAGCTGATCGAAATTGGAGGGTCGTTCCGACTTCCGGATGTCATTGCCCAAAGCGGTGCGCGCCTAAAAGAGGTCGGCGCAACCAATAAGACACATCTGCGAGATTACGAGCTGGCGATCACGGAAGATGCACGTATACTGATGAAGAGTCACACCAGTAATTACAAGATTGTAGGCTTTTCTACGGCACCTGATCGCAAGTCACTCTGCACGCTTGCGGCATCTCAAAACTTGATCGTGATGGAAGATCTTGGCAGCGGGGTTCTGATTGATCTCTCGCCCTATGGACTGCCGGACGAGCCCGTTGTCGGGGACATTTTGAAAATGGGCGTGGACCTTATAACGTTTTCTGGAGACAAACTGCTTGGCGGACCGCAGGCAGGAATCATTGCGGGCCGTGCAGACCTGATTGCCGCAATCAAGACGCACCCACTCGCACGCGCAGTCCGCATCGACAAGCTGTCTCTCGCTGCGCTGGAGGCGACGCTGCGTTTGTACAAACCACCGCATAATCCGATCAAAGATATTCCTGTGCTCCGTATGCTGTCAGAGCCCGTCGAGGATGTCCGTCAGCGTGCGCACGATTTGCAGTCAGCGCTTGGGAGCGGCGGGGTGTCATCTCGGGTCACTGAAAGCACGGCTTCGGCCGGTGGTGGCTCGCTGCCAGCTCACGATATCAAAAGTGCAGCCATTGTGCCGTATTTGAGAACCACGAGTCCTCATCATTTTGCCAACCGGCTGAGGCAAGGTGAAATTCCAGTGATTGCCCGCATCAGTAAGGAAGAGCTCCTGCTGGACCTGCGGACCGTTAGCGAGCGAGATCTCAAGCCCCTCGCAAATGCTGTGATTGCCGCGATGCCTTCATGAGCTCCAGCCAAAAGACTTGCGCGATTATTGTAATTGGCCATGTCGATCATGGGAAGACATCGCTCGTGCGTGCGATGACCGGCATGGAAACCGATCGCCTTGCCGAGGAGAAGCGCCGTGGCTTATCGATATCCCTCGGATTTGCACATAAGGCGTATGCGTCAGGTATCGCTGATTTTATCGATGCACCCGGACATGAAGACTTCATCAGGAACATGGTTGCTGGATCCTCTGGCGCTAATGCAGCGCTGCTGGTTGTGTCCGGTGTTGACGGTGTGGAGCGCCAGACCCGCGAACATCTCCAGATCGCGCATATGTTGAGTATACAACGAGGCGTCGTTGCGATTACCAAGTCCGATCTTTCTGATTCATATGATCGGGAAATTGTCCGCGAGGAGGTATTGGACTTATTGTCTGGTACGCCGCTGGAGGGCGCGCCAACAGTTTTCTGTTCCGCTATGACAGGCGACGGAATCGAGCAGCTGGAGCAGGAAATTGATCGTCTTGTTCATAATGCGCAGTGTCCGCCACCTTTGCCGGGCGTCTATCTCCCCGTTGACAGAGCTTTCACCGCACCAGGTCTTGGAACCGTTGTGACAGGCACTCTGCTCGGCGGCGATCTGACCGCTGATACCGAAATTGTCATCGAACCAAGTGGCGAAGTCGCGGCGGTACGGGGGCTGCATGTGCATGGAGAAGGGCAAGACGAGGCTCAGATCGGAGGACGCACTGCGATCAACCTGCGCGGTATTGATCTGGAGCAGGTGACACGAGGTGATGTTGTATGCGCACCGAATGCCTTTCATCGGGGCCAGTTTATCGATATCCAGCTTGCGATATCATCATCGGCGAGTCGGCCACTCCGCCATATGGAAATGATCAGGGTGCTGATTGGAACATATTCTGGCATGGCAGAGCTGAGGCTACTGGATCGGCGTGAAATACCTCCCGGTGCTGAAGCATTTGCTCAGATACGCTTCGAAAATGATCTCGTATCCCATGCCGGGCAGAAGCTTGTTATACGTCTGCCGTCACCATCTGAAACGATTGGGGGCGGGCGGGTGATTGATCCTTCCGCTCCGAAAAGCAAATCGGGCGATGCGCGCAGGCTGAAGGTTCTATCGGCCGCTGTCCAGCAAGATATACTCGGCATTGCTAAAGCCCTCTTTGCGCATTCGGAGACTACGTCATTACAGGAAATTGCGCGACTGACCCTGAAAACCCGTGAGGAGATTTTGGCTGAACTAGCGCCGCAATTCGATCAGATCGGGTCTGACGAACTGGTGGAAAAGGATCTCGTCGCAGATTGCAGCCAGGAGTATATCAGTGAATTGTCGAGCTTTCACGCGGCGGCACCGGTCAAGACGGGTATGCAAAGGGCAGACTTGGAAACCACACTGGCTCGCTCATTTCCAGCCAAGGTGATTAATCACTGCGAGGCGCTGCTTGTCGAAGCAGGTCAGATAAAGCGGCGGGATAGTATGGTCTGGGTGGCGACGCACGATCCGCTCTCAACCTTGTCCGATGCTGACCTGCAGCGCCTGCTGGAATTGGAAGCGAAGATACGTGCCGGCGGCGTATCCCCGCCCGATTTGAAAGAGCTCGAAAGCTCGTCAGAAGATAGAAGCTTGTTGGCGGCCCTTGTCGAAACCGGGCGCGTGGTTCGCCAAAGAAATGATGCGCTTGATCGCGATTTCCTGTTTCATAAAATTGCATTGGAGGCAGCGGTCCAAGAAATCGCCCGTGCGTTCCCATTTCCAACTCTGTTCAAAACCGGAGATGCGCGATCAGTGCTGAACACGTCCCGGAAATTTATTGTTCCTATCCTGGAGTATCTGGACAGGGAGGGGGTAACATTTCGTGACGGCGACCAACGGCGCATTCGTCGGGATTGAGAATTGAATAAAGATATGGCTGCGTTAAACAGCTCATATTGGAGGTGACTGGAGTCTGGTGGCTTCCCTGGTCTTCAAAACCATGGACGCGCTGTGCAAGCGTGTGGTGGGTTCGATTCCCATCCACCTCCGCCAAAATTTGACTAACGGACTATCGGACAGTCCATGCTGTTGAAGCCTTTCAGTTTAGCCTTGGCCGAAAGCGTAGCATGGCTTGTTCTTGCCTGCGGATTTTTAGACCCAGGTTGTTAATCCGATTAAGACGATGAAGGGTGTCTCTGGGTCAAACGCTGTTATAGTAGATGTCTATACTCTACTAATGCGATGAATTTTAGTCACTCCAATTCGGTTAATGGAAAGTGAGCATTCACTGTCACTACTAACTGATCGATTTCCTGGGAAGTTTCGAAATGTTGAACAAGGGTTCTTTGCATCAGAAGACGTTGGGGTAAGGCGTTCCCGTTCAAATGGGCGTTTTCCTAAAAGTGCTCAAGTTGCCGCTGTTAGGTTGAAACCACTTTTTGAAAAGCTCGCCGAATAGCGAAGCAGAATGCCCTTACCTGAAGGTGAGTGAGCAAGTATCGTGGCAAAAATATCCGGATACCAGCCGATAATCCCTCATAATGCTTTTCAAGTAGATTAAATATGCTAGCGTCACTCTTGTAATAATATCACGAGGGTTGGTGATGAAGTTTCTAAATGCCGCATTTATCGCATCAACGATGCTCTTTTCGGGCGGCGTCGCTTGTTCGCAGTCCGATGACGGAGAGGATCAGCCGCCGCTGTCCAGTCCGACCTTCGAGGCCTTTAATCTCCGCAATATTGGACCAGCCTTCATGTCTGGCCGGATCGCTGACATCGCGATTGTTCAGGACGATCCAGCCACTTGGTATGTGGGCGTCGGCTCCGGTGGCGTCTGGAAAACCGAGAACGCTGGTACGACATGGGTTCCGCTTTTCGATGAGCAACCATCTTATTCGATCGGGTCCATAGGGCTCGATCCATCAGATCCCAATCGAGTTTGGGTTGGCACTGGAGAGAACCATGGTGGCCGGCATCTCGGCTTTGGCGACGGCATTTACAAATCAAATGATGGCGGCGCGACGTGGGAAAAATCCGGGTTGGAAGAATCCGAACATATTTCCAAAATCATCGTGCACCCGGAAGATCCGAACACGGTATGGGTGGCATCCCAGGGCCCACTTTGGTCACCGGGTGGCGAGCGCGGTGTCTTCAAGACGACCGATGGCGGCGAAACCTGGGAGGCGGTCCTTACATCCGAAAATGAGTATACCGGCGCGACGGATTTGATAGCTGATCCAAGAAATCCGGACCGGCTCTACGCCGCCATGTGGCAACATCATCGAACGGTTGCTGCTTATGTCGGGGGCGGACCTGAGAGCGGTATTTGGAAATCTGAGGATGGCGGAGAAACATGGGTCGAGCTGGAAACAGGTCTGCCCGAAGGAAACATGGGCAAGATCGGTCTTGCTATCTCTCCGATCCGGCCGGATGTGGTCTATGCCGCAATTGAAGAAGATCGCCGGACGGGTGGCATTTGGCGCTCAGAAAACCGCGGCGCAAGCTGGACGAAGATGTCGGACACGGTCGGCCAAGGCACAGGGCCTCACTATTACCAAGAGCTTTATGCCAGCCCCCATGTCTTCGATCGTATTTATATGGTTTCGAACACCTCGCAGATCTCCAATGATGGTGGCAAAACATTCAGTGATTTGAACAATGAGTACAAACATGTCGATGACCATGCCATCGCTTTTCGCCCTGACGATCCAGAATACATCTTGTTTGGTTCCGATGGCGGTCTTTATGAGAGCTACGACCATACGAAGACATGGCGGTTCATAAACAATCTGCCAGTGACGCAGTTTTACAAAGTCGCTGTGGATGATGCCGAGCCATTCTATTTCGTTTATGGCGGCACCCAGGACAATAATTCTCAAGGTGGCCCGTCACGCACGGACAATCGTCACGGGATTCGAAATTCCGACTGGTTCATCACGCTCTTCGCCGATGGTCATCAGTCCGCAATCGAACCGGGCAACCCGGACATCATGTATGCCGAATGGCAGCAGGGGAACCTTGCGCGTGTAGACCGGATTACCGGCGAAATCGTTCACATCCAACCGCAGGCGCGCCCCGGCGAGCCAGTCGAGCGGTTTAACTGGGATGCGCCGATTTATGTGAGCGCGCACAATCCAACACGGCTTTACTTTGCCTCTCAGCGCCTCTGGCGGTCCGACAATCGCGGCGACACCTGGACCCCTATTTCCGGTGATTTGACGAGAGATGAAGACCGCATGCAACTGCCTGTTCAGGGGCGGAAATGGTCATGGGACGCTGGATGGGACATCTATGCCATGTCTGTCTACAATACGATCACCTCGATCGGGGAATCTCCGCTGAATGAGAACATTCTCTATATCGGCACAGACGATGGGATCATTCAATCAACGAGCGATGGCGGAGAGACCTGGACGCGTACCGAAGTCGGCCGACTTCCTGGTGTGCCCGACACTGCTTTCGTCAATGATGTACGAGGCGACTTGTTTGATCCCGATACGGTCTATGTTGCGCTCGATAATCACAAGTACGGTGACTACAAACCCTATCTTCTGAAATCCACCAATCGCGGACGGACCTGGCGTTCTATCACCGGAGATATTCCGGACCGCCACCTTGTCTGGCGGATCGTTCAGGATCACGTAAATCCGAACCTTCTCTTCACAGCTACCGAGTTTGGGTTGTTCTTCACACTGGATGGAGGGCAAAAATGGGTTGAGCTGACAGGAGATGCTCCAACCATTTCCTTCCGTGATGTGACCATTCAGCGCCGCGAAGATGATCTGGTCGCCGCTTCTTTCGGGCGCGGGTTTTTCGTTGTTGACGACATCTCACCACTACGGGCATTGACCGAGCGGTCTCTGGAAGAAGACGCGCTTCTCTTCGCTGGCCGCGACGCCCTTTGGTACATAGAACAACATCCTCTGGCCTTCTCGGAAGGTGGGGCTCAGGGACATGGCTTCTATCGTGCACCAAACCCGCCATTCGGGGCTAACTTTACCTATTATCTGTCGGAAGATTCCCAGTCTCTGGAGGAAAGTCGACAGGAAAGAGAAAAACCTCTCAACGAAGAAAATGAAGATACGCCATTCCCGGGTTTTGAAGCAATCACGGAAGAGCTTCAGGAGACAGCACCGACGGTATGGCTAACGGTACGCGATTCCGATGGGAATGTTGTGCGCCGCCTCGAAGGTCCGGCGAAGAAGGGCTTTCACCGGGTGAACTGGGATCTACGGTTCCCGAACACTACGACCGTGTTTGTTCCCGAGGGAGAGGAGGACGAGCCGTCCGGCTTCCTCGTGTCTCCGGGTGAATACACAGTGTCGTTGTCACGCCGCGTTCGCGGGCAGACCACCGAGCTTGTGCCGTCCCAGTCCTTTACAGTTAAGCGTCTGCGCGATGGGGCTCTGGCACCTCAATCCGATGCCATGGCTTTCTGGGAACAGGTAGCGCAACTCGACCGGTCAGTCACAGCGGCAGGGATCACGTTGACCGAGCTTGAAACCAAAATTGGATTCCTGAAGACAGCAGCTGGCCGTGCGAAGGGGGGCGATCCTGTAGCGCTTGACAATGGCTGGCAGGCGATCCGGGAGGAAGCCAATGCTCTAGGCGAATTGCTGAACGGGAACGCGGCGCGCAACGCGCTCTTCGAACGTACACTGCCAACTGTGCGCAGTCGCCTAAATGTGGTTCTTACTGGGCTCGGTGGATCGACTTATGGCCCGACCCAGACTCATCGGGAACAGTATGGTTTCGCCGAGGCTGAGTTCGGCTCCATTCGGAGCCGGCTGGCCGCGCTGGTCGACACTACCATTCCGAATTTTGAAGCTGAACTGCTAGCTGCGGATGCACCATGGGTTCCCGGAGGGAAAATTCCTTAAGAATTGTGGTATTGGTAATCATGTTCGGCAAGTACGCCGTTGATTATTTAGATTACAGTTTCACGGACCTGTTTGGCAGCTGCTTGGGCTAAAGGGATTTTCAGGTAAAACTTTTATCCCGGAATTTGCGACGACAAAGACCCGGGATTTAAAGATACATGACAATTCATGCCTTACCTGTTTGACGCGATGATGAGTTCTTTATCCGTGGCCCCGATCTCCCAGCTGATCGTCAGCGGATATGACTTGAGGTCTGACCCCATTGAGCCTTCGAAGGACTGAGCGTTGATAAACCTGCGGCTGGTGTCGCGAAACCTCTCATCCGAGCAGGATTCTATTGTCATGCCGGCAATGCTGTTATCGGTGTCAACATGAACAGAAAGGCGACAATCGCCTGAGATGCCAAGGCGCCCAGCAGTATACGGATATTCAATACTCTGAGTGCTCAGCGGGTAACGGTCACCGTCTAGCGTGATCGTGTAGGGAATGCCGTCTACAGGCGTATTAGTTTGTGCAGACACTGTTGGCACTATGCAAAAAGCGACTGCGGTGGCGGTCATCAAAATCTGTTTCATGAAGCGTATATGACAGATATATGACGGCATGTCACTAAACTGTCACATAAATAGTTGTGCCAAAGCGCATTAATCTGTGAACGGTGCGTTCGGGCATTGGATGCCAGGCATCTGATTTTTATGGATATTTAGTGTTAACTCGATGATTTTGATGGCACTGAAAAAATATTGTCTTTATACAGACGTAGTACTGATTATGCTGTCACATTGTCTCTTAAAGGTGCTCGAACGGGCGTTCCCTTGGGAGGTTCTGGCAGCTGAATCGCTTCGATAGGAACGGCATTCCTAGCATCAGCCACGAGAGCGGCTGTGCGCGCTTCTATGCGACTTTCGAGTAGCTCCAGAAAGACATCCTTCGCGAGGCCAGGCTCTATTGGCTCGAGGAATTCTATCACGGCAGTGCCGGGTGATTTCTCAAAATTGTCTTGCGGCCAGAAGACGCCGAGATTTGTTGCTACGGGCACAACGGGAACACTCATCTCCTGATACATATGCCAGACGCCGGCCTTATAGCGCATCTTGTAGTCAATAGGTGCAAGATGCCCTTCCGGATAAATCAGGACACGCTTGTTTCGCGCCTTGGCGCGCGTCATCCCTTCGGACAGGGATGATGCCTTTCTGGAATCTCCGCCACACGTGTCAATTACGATCGCTTCGAGCTTTTGGAGGATTGGTCCGAGGAGCGGCAAACGCTCCAAATGGTCACCAGTCACGAAGACGAGATCGTCGACTTCGGAGTAGGCCATAAAACCATCGCCCCAGCTCTGGTGCTTCGCCGCAACGATAAATGCCCCCTCTTTGGGAAGATTATCCTTCGCCAGAGCTTTCGTTTTCAGGCCAGCACAAAACCTGAGGGCGAGGCGAATGGCGCGCGTATAGGACCGTATCCAGATTGTCAGTGGACGCCCTGATGGAAGAAGCAGAAGTGGTAAAGCGGCGACGACGTATACCAAAGATAGCGTCCAGTACGCGGCGGCGAATAGATAGGATCCCATGCTCTTGAACCTTGTGACTATTTCTGCATCAAAATCGCGATAATCGCCCGCGTGAAAGCGTCGGCATGTGCGCTGAAAGGGCCATGCAACCTGTTATAGGCTTTGTGCTCGCCGGCCTGCAGGACAACGCCGAGCACCATTGCCGCCAAAATCGCTGGATCACCCCTTGGGATCTCTCCAGCGGTCATCAGTTCCGCAATCAGCGTTTCGGTGATCGACACCGGGTCATCCGGTCTCTTTGTGTCATGGGGAATGAATTTGTGAAGCGACACCAAATGAAAGGAGAACAGCAGCCAGTCATCATCGGCGAGCTGGCAATAGGCAGATACGATCGCGCGAACACGATCTTCAAGGCTTCCTTCAGTCTTTGCCGCTTCTACGACAAGCGCGCCCAGCCGATTATGGGTTTCCATGAAAAGTGAAAAGGCGAGTTCATCCTTGCCCTTGTAGTGCCGATAAAGCGCGCCCTCAGAGACACCTGCCTTGTCTGCAATGTCCCGCGTTGTGGCAGCATCAACGCCTTCGCCGATGAAAAGCTCGAGCGCAGCGCGTTCGATTTTCGGCCTTGCGTTCTTGGCTCTTGGCCGTTTTGCAGGGGATTTTGTACTTGCCATCTAACTTTCCTGACTGATCGTATAGAAGCAATAAGTGATCAATCGCTCACAGTCAAGATCGAATCGGTGCTAATTGAGAGGTCGCGAGTGCCGAAATGGAAGCATGAAAAGAGTTGAGTGGTATGTCTAAAGAGCGCACTGGCGGCGGAATATCAGAACCAATTACGCCTTTCACAATCCTGAAGCACACCAAGCATCGGAAATAAAAAAGCGATGTCTACAGCTATAACCAGCTTAAGAAGATCGTCACTTACTATGTCAGCATTTTTAAATGCTGGGCTTAGCTTACGAAAGCACGTGGACCCTCAATGTGTCAGTCCAGCCCGTGAGTTTTAGCTGTAGCGCCGTATAAGTGCGACGAGCTTACCCTGAACGCGTATACGGTCGGGACCGAAAATGCGCGTTTCGTAAGCCGGATTTGCTGCTTCGAGCGCGATGGATTTGCCCTTCTTGCGGAGCTTTTTGAGGGTCGCTTCCTTTTCATCGACCAGAGCGACGACAATGTCGCCGGAAGTGGCGCTGTCGGTGCGTTTCAGAATGACGATGTCATCTTCGAAAATGCCAGCATCGATCATAGAGTCGCCTCGAACTTCCAGCGCGAAGAAGTCCTCGCCCATGGGCAAATCGATCGGGGCATTTACGCGGTTGGTCTCTTCCTGAATAGCTTCAATCGGAACACCGGCCGCAATGCGGCCCAACACCGGGATAGATCGGATCTCTGATGAAGGGACGGCCTCGGTCTGGTCTCCAACAATGCTCGGCTTGAACTGCTGACGTCCACGCGGCGGCGCAGTGGCTGTTGCCGACTCAGGCAGCTTCAACACTTCCAGCGCCCGGGCCCGATGAGCAAGCCGGCGAATGAAGCCCCGCTCCTCAAGTGCAGTAATAAGCCGGTGGATTCCCGATTTGGATGCCAAATTCAAAGCGTCTTTCATTTCGTCGAAAGACGGGGAAACACCTGTTTCCTTAATTCTCTGGTGGATGAAGATAAGCAGTTCTTTTTGCTTTTTGGTCAGCATGGCAAGACAAGCCTCTCCCGAATCTGTATTTGTTCTGTTCTATATGTGTTCTGGTTAAAGGTCAATTACTGTTCGATGCCGCCACCAGGTTGTGAACAGCGGTCTCCCGGTTTTCTTCTTTCATCAGACTTTCCCCGATCAGGAAGCGCCGCGCCCCGCAGCCATGCAGCTGTATAATATCTTCGGGGGTCTTGATGCCACTTTCGGAGACCAGATGACGTCCGTCTGGAACCGCTCCTGCGAGCCGCTCGGTCACGGAGAGATCTGTCTCCATTCTGGTAAGATCGCGGTTGTTGATGCCGATTAGGGGGCTTTCAAGCTCCAGTGCCCGCATCAGCTCCACCTCATTATGGGCCTCGATCAGAACATCCATGTTCAAGCTCTGAGCTGCATCTTCTAGCTCATGGGCCAGTTGGTCACTGACCGCTGCCATAATGATCAGAATGGCATCGGCACCGTGGGCGCGCGCCTCAAGCACCTGCAGGGGGTCAATCATAAAATCCTTACGCAGTAGCGGTAAGGAGACCGCATTTCTGATCGTCTCAAGATCCTCAAGCGAGCCGCCGAAACTCGGGCCATCGGTCAAGACCGACAGACAGGCCGCGCCGCCGGCTTCATACTCGCGGGCAATCTGAACAGGATCTGCGCCGGGCAGTATATCTCCTGCGGAAGGGCTCCGTCGTTTCAGTTCGCATATCAGGCCATTTCGTCCGGCTTCCACTGCTCTAGACAGAGCGTCAGCCAAGCCACGCGGCGGCGTTTGCCCGCTAGCTTTCGTATCTAGATCAGCCGGCGATACTATTGCGCGGAGCTCAGCGACTTCGTCCCGTTTGTAGTCTAGGATGCGGGTGAGGGCGTTGCTCATGGAGACGTTCGCCCGTGGGATGTTTCGATGAGCCGCTGCAGCGCTGCTCTCGCCCGACCGCTGTCTATGGCTTCACGCGCCAGTGTGACACCGGTCGCGAGGCTCTCCGCTTCGCGCAGCACATAAAGTCCAGCCCCTGCATTTGCGCAGACAATATCGCGAAATGAGCCGGTTTTTCCGTCGAGCACGTCGAGGATCGCTTGCGCATTATGTTCCGGAGATCCGCCAGCGAGGGCAGATAGTGGGCTCGGTTTCAGACCCATCATAGCTGGTGTCAGAGTATATTCGTTTATCTCGCCGTGGCCGATTTCCGCTGCCAATGTGTCACCGGAAACGGAAATCTCATCAATGCCATCGGTACCATGAACAATGAGGGCGTGCTCTGTTCCAAGCGCGCGCAGGGCTTCTGCCATCGGTCTCACCCATTCCGGTGCGAAAACGCCGATCACCTGATGCTCTGCTCCTGCCGGATTGGTCAGCGGGCCGAGCAGATTAAAGATGGTTCGTATACCGAGTTTCTTGCGGATCGGCGCAACATGGCGCATGGCATTGTGGTGCGCTGGGGCAAACATGAAGGCCACGCCTGCTTCTTCGAGGCAGGCTTTGAATGCGGCATCATCAATGTCGAGATTGACACCGAGAGCTTCCAGCACGTCGGCTGATCCGGTTTTAGGAGGCACTGAACGATTGCCATGTTTGGCGACATGCCCACCGGCACCAGCCGTGACGATAGCGGCTGCTGTCGACGTATTGAGGCTTGTCCAATTGAGACCGCCAGTGCCGCATGTGTCGAGTAGCGGGCCGTCCACAAGATGCCGCCGGCTTGCTGCCCGCATTGCTCTTGCGCCAGCTATGAGTTCAGAGGAGGTTTCACCCCGCACGGCGAGTCCTGTGAGCAGAGCTCCTATTTCTTCCGGCGCGGCATCGCCCGCAAGCATGGCGTTGAACGCCTGTTCAAGGCTCATAGGGTCGAGTTCTTCCCGGCGGGCAACGGCCTTTATCGCTGAGGTGAGGGCTGTGTCTGTCATCGCCGCCGCTCTTAGCGTCAATGGTCACGCGGATCAAACCGGTTCTTTCAGGCTACCCGGGGCGGTGCTCACGGCCATCCCGGATTGATCACAAATTCGCCAGATCCTGAGACGCGCAATTGCTCAAACGCGGCAATTGCCTAAGGCTTTCTCTATGCAGCTATTGGCAATGAAACCGTTTGAAGACCCCGATCTTACGGCAAAGGGCGAACCGCGGGCGAAAGTTCACTGGAATGGGCTATCTACGCTGTGGCTCAATACGGGCACGCTTTGCAATATTGCCTGCGAGAACTGCTATATTGAAAGCTCTCCGCGTAATGACCGGCTGGTCTATCTCTCCCTTGAGGATGTGATCCCTGTCTTGGACGAGGTCGACGCTCTTGGCAGCGGAGCTAAGGAGATCGGCATTACCGGCGGCGAGCCCTTCATGTGCCCGGACATATTGAAGATCATGGATGCTATATTAGCGCGTGGGCACAGCCTGCTTCTGTTGACCAATGCGATGCAACCCATGATGCGGCGGCGCATACAGGAGGGCCTACTGAAGATACTCGAACAGTATGGTGACCGGCTAACCCTGCGCGTCTCAATGGACCACCATGGCGCGGATCTACATGATGCAGAGCGTGGCAAGGACGCATTTTCAAAGGCGTTGAAAGGCCTGTCCTGGCTCGCCGAGCATGGCTTCAAAACCGCAATTGCTGGCCGTCAGTTGCTGAGCGAAGACGAACCAACGGCCCGAGCTGCCTACGGCGAACTGATATCGCTGATTGGGCTTTCTATCGATCCGGACAACCCATCCGAACTTGTACTTTTCCCCGAAATGACGACTGAAAAGACACCACCGGAGATCACCACCGAATGTTGGTCGATCCTCGATGTTAATCCAGCTGATATGATGTGCGCCAGCCAGCGCATGCTGGTGCGTCGCAAAGGGGAGGATCGCGCGGTCTTCATGCCGTGTACGCTGCTCGCCTATGACGACCGCTTCGTCATGGGAGAGAGTCTTACCGAAGCGACTGCACATCCCGTGGCTCTGAACCATCGCTGGTGCGCGGAATTCTGCGTTCTTGGCGGTGGGAACTGTTCCGCGTAAGACACTTACTAAAGGCGACATTTGAAGAGAGGACGGCCAATGGCTCCAGAAGATCTGAGTGCGAATGAGGGGAAGTTGAATGCCGATCCGGCAACGGCAGATTTTGTGCTCAATCACACCATGCTGCGGGTGAAAGACCCGGTCAAATCGCTTGCCTTCTATTGCGACCTTCTCGGTATGACGCTGGTCAAACGGCTCGACTTCCCGCCAGCGAAGTTCTCACTTTTCTTTCTCGGCTACGTCCGGGAGACCGACGAGGCGATCCCCGAAGACGATGCAGCGCGTACGGCGTTTGCCTTCCGCCAGAGAGGGCTTCTGGAGCTGACCCATAATTGGGGCACCGAGGATGAGGATGGCACTGTTTATCATTCGGGCAATGAAGATCCGCGAGGCTTCGGCCATCTCGGCATAGCGGTCCCTGATGTGGAGACGGCCTGTGAGCGATTTGAGAAGGCAGACGTCGATTTCGTCAAACGCCCCGATGAGGGCGCTATGAAAGGCCTCGCTTTTATCAGGGACCCCGATGGGTATTGGGTGGAGATCTTGAAGGTTCCCCAGTGAGATGAGCATCAAGCGAAGCGGAGGCTGCGCCGCCTGATCAAGAGCCACGCTACGAAGACAAGGCAGGCGATGGCAACTGCCGCTGGGAAGAGGGCTGTTGTCCATGACACGTTTTCCAACGCGCCCAGTACCAAGCCGTTGCGTATGAGACTCAGGGAAAAGAACATCGCGCTCTCTTCATAGGGCGCGGTGTAAGCCTTCCTGAATGAGGGGCCAAAACCGAGCAGATCAACGATCGTCAGAATGATCACAGCGCTTAGCGGTTCCGATGTTAGAAACCAGAGCGGCAAAGCTGCGCCGGCGAGAATGAGAAATATCCAGTCGGTCGACGTAATGCTTCGGTCGCCGGATTTCAGGAAAGCCAGATAGGCGACGAAGCAGCTGATCACAGCCGAAACGCCGATGGGCCATGCGCCAACGCCCGCGCCGTCGGAGATCTGAGCGAAAAAGACGATGACCGTTCCAGCACCCCAGATGATCCAGGAGAAAACGTGCGGTCTGGTTCCGCCGCGCAGTATTGAACTGATGTAGGGAAAATACATTGCGATAGTGAGCGCTATGGCGAGCCCTGCCAAAAGCTCTCGCAGTGCGCTTGCGGCCATCATTTGAACTGGTTCAGCCAGTTCCTAAGCAGGGCGTGGCCGTGTTCGGTGAGAATGCTTTCAGGATGAAACTGAACGCCGAAGACGGGACGGCTTTCATGGCGAACAGCCATGATCTCATCGTCATCGGTGAAGGCGTCGGCGATGAGAGAGCTTGGCAGGTCGGTCTCTCGCAGGGCGAGGGAATGGTACCGGACCACCGTATACGATCCAGGAAGTCCATCGAACAAAGGCCCGCTTGAATGGTGAATCTCCGAGCGCTTACCGTGTCGGATCTCTTTGGCTGTGATCACTTTGCCGCCGAGGGCCTGTCCGATCGCCTGATGGCCAAGGCAGACGCCGAGGATCGGCAGATCAGCAGGAGCCTCGCTGACGAGTTCCATGCATATGCCCGCTTCATTCGGTGTGCACGGACCGGGTGACAGAACGATGCCATCGGGTTTGGTCGCCAAAGCGTCGGCCGCGCTCAACTCATCGTTTCTGATGACGCGGGTGTCTGCACCAACATCCTGCAGAAAGTGAACGAGGTTCCAGGTGAAGCTGTCATAATTGTCGACAACGAGGATGTCCGGTCGGGCTTTGCTCATTGGTCGAACTCATAGGTTGAGGCGAGGTTTGCTGCGCGTTTCAGGGCGTTGGCCTTGTGCTCGGTTTCCTCGAATTCGTACTGCGGATCGGAATCAAGGACGACACCGCCACCAGCCTGGATGTGAAGCTGTCCTTCCGAGATAACCGCTGTGCGGAGGGCAATGCAGGTGTCGAGATCGCCCTGCCAGCCGAAATAGCCAATGGCTCCGCCGTAGATACCGCGGCGGGACACTTCGAGCTCGTCGATGATCTGCATGGCGCGAATTTTCGGTGCGCCTGAGACGGTGCCGGCTGGGAAGCCAGCAAAGAGAGCGTCGACCGCATCTAGCCCATCGCGCAGGTCTCCCTCCACATGGGAGACGATATGCATCACATGGGAATACCGCTCGATTACAAAACTCTCGGTAACTTCCACACTGCCATAGGCGGCCACCCGTCCGACATCGTTCCGACCGAGGTCGAGGAGCATCAAGTGCTCGGCCATTTCCTTCTGATCATTCAGGAGATCCTCGGCCCGCCGCGCATCTTCTGCCGCATTGCCGGAGCGCGGCCGGGTCCCGGCAATTGGCCGGATCGCGACGCGGCCATCCCGAACGCGCACAAGAATCTCCGGGCTCGATCCAACGAGCCGCAAGTCGCCGAAGCTCATATGGAACATGAAGGCGGAGGGGTTCAGCCGCCGGAGCGCCCGGTAAAGACTGATCGACTTTCTTTCAAACCGCGCGGAGAAACGCTGGCTTGGAACGACCTGAAATATGTCGCCCGCCTTTGTATAGTTCCGAGCTGTCTCGACCATTTCCAGATATCGGCTGTGGGCTGTGTTCGACGCAAAAGCGATCGCGTCTTCGTCCGATCCTGCTTCGGTACTGCTGGAGGGAGCCAGCGGAGCTGGAGACGCCAGGCGTTCCTCAATGCGGTCAAGGCTCGCTTTGGCGGCTTCATGATCTCCGTCAAAGACACGCGCTGTGAATATAAGCTCCTGATACAGATGATCGAAAATTATCACGACTTCCGGAATGACGAGAAGGGCGTCTGGAACATTCAGGTGCCGCTCTGATCGGATCTCTACAGGTTCGACATATGAGATGCAGTCATACCCGACATAGCCGAAAGCTCCTGATGCCATGGGAGGCAGGTCTTCATTGGACTCGGCTCTGGCGGTTTGGGTGAACAGGCGAAGCGCCTCTATCGGATCGTCATGCAGCTGCTTGGCATTGCCGAAGTCTTCATGGCTCGCGGTTTCTCCGATCCCATCTCTGATGCGGAACCAGATTTTTGGCATCAGGCCAATAAAGGAATACCTTCCAAGCCGTTCGCCGCCAACAATCGATTCAAAGAGAAACGATCCCGGCGCTTCCGGACCGAGTTTCAGCAGAGCACCGACGGGCGTCTCGATATCTCCGATGTGTCGCCGGACAAGAAGCGTGTCGGTCACTATTGATCGTCCAGTATGGCAGCGCGATAGGCGGCGAGTGCGGCAGCATTGGTCTCGATTTCAAGGCTCTCAACCAGCTCCTGCTGGAATGCCTGCTGGAGATCGCCTCTCAGTCCCTCGGTCAGCTGTGCGCCCGAGACAATGGCAAGCAGGTCAAGATCCTCAGGTGAGGGCCGGGTCAGGCTTTCCAGCTGCACGATGAACCTCTCACCGGGCAACAGGCCTTGAGCGACCGTCACGTCTCCCTCTTGATCCATGTCGAACGCCGCCTGGAGAACAGGTCGCGGCAAGGTCTGATCAAAGGATGTTCGTGACATACTAGCCTCGGGGCGCACAACGGCGCTGTCATAAAGCTCGGCCTGCTCTTCGAGCGTGCTGACACCGCTTTCGAGGGTGGATCTCACAGCATCGGCAACTGTCTGCAAAGCTTCAGACTGGCGCGTTGCCATAAGTCTGCCACGCACGGTCTCGCGCACATCCTCAAAGGCGGGTGGTGCTGATGGCTGAATACCGTCGACAGAAACCACATAGGATGTGTCTTCTCCATCGATACGGTCGCTGACAACATTTTCCGGTAGGTCGAACGCAACACCTAATGCCTGCGGCGCGTCCTGAAAGGCTCCGACGAAATCGCCATCCCCGGTGGTTCCACGGCGATCGACGGGCAGAAAACTCAGAACTGGAGCACCGATTTCGACACCTATCTCTTCAATGGTTAGACCTTGTCCGATCAAATCATCGAAACGATTGAACGCATTATAGTATTCGGTTTCGGCGTTCTCCGCAGCGAGTTCTGCCACCAGCTCTTCGCGAACCTCTTCAAGAGGCTTGGGCTCGCCCGGCGTGATCGCTTCAACTTTGCCAACAAGCCAGCCGCCCGGGGTCTCAAATGGTCCCACGACAGATCCTTCAGTGGCCCGCGTTGCAAATATGGCATCGCGAAACTCGCCGACGCCGATCTCATCTTCCATGGCTGATCGTGTACTGATCGATGATGCAGACGCGGCATCAATATCACCGCCTCCGGCAAGCACGCCGAATGCATTGAGCGCTGCGTCTTCATCGACGAAGATTGCCTCGACAAATGTCCGCGCTTCTGGTGTGGCGAGACGCCGGGTTTTGGTCGCCTCGTAATAGGCCGAGATATCGTCTTCGGTGAACTCGCCAAGATGAAGGAAGTCCTCAGTCGAAACGGATAATAGGCTGATTTGTCGACGCTCCGGGATGGTGAAAGCGGCCTGTTGGGTTTCGAAGAAGGTCAGCAACTCCTCCTCGGTGGGCTCTGCAGGCTCCGGCAGAGATCCCTCGCGAAGGGGGATCCAGGCGATGCGCCGTTCTTCGCCATTGAAGATGGCTTGCAGGCGGGCCAGATCAGAGGGGACTCTGACAGCGCCTTCAATGGCGTCCTGCACATAACCAATGGTCAGATCATCCTTAAGACCATTCTCATACTGAACTTGTGAGAAGCGATTGTCGGCGAGGACACGCCTGTAAGTCTCCAAATCGAATTGCCCGGTGATTGGACTGTTAAACGACTCGTTTTCGCGGACGACTTTCGCCAGTGCTTCGGAACTCGCATCGGCACCGATTTCACGGGCGAAGCCGAGATACATCAGTCGTGCGGACTGCTGCGAGATCTCCCGATCAAGCAGTCCTTGCTGGACGGCTTGTTGACGGGTCAGGGTTCGATTCGCCTCGCTTTGGCTGCGTAGGAAACGAAGTGTGCGTTCGAATCCCTCATCCAGCTCCTGCTGGGTGATTCCGCGTTCACCGACCTTAACGACGCTAGCCCCGAAATTGCCGGAGAAGATGTTCTCTGTTCCCCACACTGCCATGCCGAGAATGATGAGGCCGAGAAGAATAGATCCAACGAATTTGTTGGAAACAAGCGATCTGAAGAATTCCATGGCGGGCTGCTATTTTGGCTCTGCTTGAGTATTTGAACTGTGCTTGCTACGCGGGGGCGCATCGATAGGCAAGAAGGGAGGAGCTGCGTTGAGCACTCTGATCGCCGGTAACTGGAAAATGAATGGGCTGAAGGTGTCCCTCGCCGAGATCAAGGCGATTGCGGAAGGGCTGGGCGACGGCAAGGACGGCGTGGAGGCACTGATCTGTCCGCCTGCGACCCTTATCGCGGCCGCAACAGAGGTTGCCGAAGGTTCGGCCCTGAATATTGGGGCGCAGGACTGCCACGCTGGCGCGAGCGGGGCCCATACCGGGGATATTTCAGCGGGTATGATCGTCGACGCGGGCGGATCGCATGTGATTCTTGGCCATTCTGAGCGGCGCACCGACCATGGTGAACTTAGCGCAAGCGTGAATGCGAAAGTCCTTGCAGCATTTGATGCGGGGCTTACTCCGATTGTGTGCGTGGGCGAGAGCCTTGCTGATCGGGAAGCGGGCCTTACGGAAAAGGTTGTACTCGGCCAGTTGGATGCGTCTTTGCCACGCGAGGCTGCGACATCGGCATTTGTTGTCGCTTATGAACCGATCTGGGCGATTGGAACGGGGCTGACGGCGACACCAGAGCAGATTGGCGAGGTGCACAAGGCCATTCGCGACGCCTTGATCGCGCGTTTTGAAGATGCGGGAGAAAACACGCCAATTCTCTATGGCGGATCGATGAAGCCGGCCAATGCTGCTGATATTCTTGCTGTCGACAATGTAAATGGCGGTCTGATCGGTGGAGCCAGCCTCAAGGCCTACGACTTCCTCGCTATTTTCGGCGAGGCGCTGTAGAAAGACAGATAGCGGGGTTGGCGGAGACTCGTAAACCGCCTATGTCCGCTCCTTTGAATTTCTGAAGTATTGTCTGCGCCATGCAAAACGTCATTCTCGTCGTTCATATACTTGCCTGCATCGTGATGACTGCGGTCATCATGCTGCAGAAGTCTGAAGGCGGTGCCCTCGGCATCGGTGGTGGTGGCGGCGGTCTGATGACCAGCCGGGGAGCTGCAGGTGCCCTTGTCCGCACGACTATGATTTTTGGTGGTATCTTCTTCATTACGAGCCTCGGATTGACGACCCTCGCCAATCGGACCAGCGACTCCAGATCCGAACTGGAGCAGGTGATCGAGGCCGAGACGCCGGGTGAAACAACAGAGCCCCGGGATATTTTCGATCCATCGACACCGCTTCTTGAACAACCCGTCGAGCCTGAAACGCCTCTCGGGTCTACTCTTGATGCGCCGGTCGACGGCACCTTGCCGGTGACGCCGCCGCTGGAGAGTGAACCTGTGGAAAACCCGGACGAGTAGGGTGGCAATAGCGGTCACCCTGTCTTCCCCGCACCGCGAATCACATCACAAAAGTCTCCCATGATCCGCTATATCTTCATCACTGGCGGCGTGGTTTCCTCTCTTGGTAAAGGGATTGCCTCCGCCGCGCTTGGTGCGTTGCTTCAAGCCCGCGGTTTCGGTGTACGGCTTCGCAAGCTCGACCCCTATCTGAATGTCGACCCTGGCACGATGAGCCCGCGTCAGCACGGTGAGGTATTCGTCACCGATGATGGAGCTGAAACCGATCTCGATCTAGGCCATTATGAACGCTTTACCGGTGTTTCGGCGCGCAAATCGGACAATATCACCACCGGCCAGATCTACAGGGAGATCCTGGAGAAGGAACGCCGGGGCGATTATCTCGGCGCAACCATTCAGGTCATCCCCCATGTAACCGATGCAATTAAGGAGTTCGTCCTTTCTGATCCGGGGGAGGGCGTAGATTTCGTACTTTGCGAAATCGGCGGCACCGTCGGTGACATCGAGGGGCTGCCATTCTTTGAGGCGATCCGGCAGCTTGGCCAGGAACTTGGTCCTGAGCGCGCTGTTTTCGTCCACCTGACCCTGTTGCCTTACATCCCTGCGGCCGGGGAGATGAAGACCAAGCCGACGCAACACTCAGTGAAAGAACTTCGCTCTATCGGTATTCAGCCCGACATTTTGTTGTGCCGTTGCGACCGACCGATTCCGGATACTGAGAAGAAGAAGATTGCAAGCTTCTGTAATGTGCGCCCATCCAGCGTGATTGAGGCGAGCGATGTCGCACATATCTATGATGTACCCTCAAAGTATCATGCTGAAGGGCTCGACAGCGAAGTGATGCGTCACTTCAGTGTTGATGAAGCTCCAGCACCGGATTTAAGCCGCTGGAATGGCATAGCCGAAACCATTCACAATCCTGATGGCAGTGTATGTATCGGTCTCGTCGGCAAGTATACCGATGTTCCCGACGCCTACAAATCGGTGATGGAGGCCCTCGACCATGGCGGACTTGCCAATAAGGTCAAAGTCGACATTCGTCTCATTGATTCAGAAGAGTTCGACGATGGATCGACCCCACTTGAAGCCCTTGAAGGCGTTCATGGTATAATTCTGCCCGGAGGGTTCGGTGAGCGCGGGGCCCACGGCAAAATGCGTGCGGCCCGCTTTGCACGAAATCGCAAGATTCCCTGTTTTGGCATCTGTTACGGCATGCAGCTCTCAGTCGTTGAGGCTGCTCGAAACCTCGCAGGTCTGGAAGACGCTTCCACAACCGAATTCGGGGCGACATCAGAGCCGCTTGTCGGCCTGATGGAAGAATGGACGCGCGGCAATGAGAAAGAGGTGCGCTCAGCGGAAACCGACAAGGGTGGCACGATGCGCCTAGGTGCTTATCCGGCGATCCTGAAAGAGGGCAGTCTTGTTTCGCAGATCTACGGCGCGACGGAAATCTCGGAGCGCCACCGCCACCGCTATGAGGTCAATGCTGCTTATATCGATCGTCTGGAGAGCAACGGGCTTGTATTTTCAGGGATGTCACCGGACGGAAAATTGCCCGAGATTTTTGAACTGGAAGAGCACCCTTGGTTTGTCGGGGTGCAGTATCATCCCGAGCTGAAATCGCGGCCGTTTGAGCCGCATCCGCTCTTTGCAAGCTTTATAGAAGCGGCGAAGGTTCAATCCCGTCTGGTTTGATAGGGCTTCAATCTGCCAGGCCCAACTCTGCCTCAAGTAGGGTTAAAACCTCCCTTGCGCTATTCAGCGTGCCCTGTTTCCAGTCAATCGAGAACAGCTGGTTCTGTAGGACCACCTGCAGGTGTGGCTCAGTGTCTTTCAGTGCCTCCCAGTCAAATGTGACCGGAATAGCGGTCTCCAGAGGGTCCTCTTCATGGGTGCGGAACTGCACGGCTTCCCTCATTACGCCTGTATTCTGGACTGCATAGAGTTTCTCAGTGACTATGAATTCAGTTTCGCGAAAGCGGCCATAGGACGATAGGGCATCACGCAGATCGGTGTTCGTGATGCGCGATAAAGTCCCAGTAGATACGAGCTCTTCATAAGTGGGTGAAATCTCAAAAGGTCCTATCAGCGTAACGCTGGCGGCCAGTCCCTGAAGGAACTTCTCATCATCTGTCTGGGGTTCAATATCAGCGCGGATCCGCTCGATCAGATAGCTCGTATTCGAGGGTAAAGCACGAGTAAGCGGTACAAACTCGTCCCCCCACGAGACAATCCGCTCAAAGTCGCTATGCAAGCGTTGGAGGAGGACTTTCTCTCGTCGGTCTTCGGCGCGCGTGTCATTCCAGTTCGCGACCTGAATACCGATAAAGACACCAATTACGACAATGAAGAAGTCTAGACCAACGGCGGTCCAGTTCTGGGCCTTCACATGCCCCGTTAGCCGGCGCAGCAGCATGTCTTGTTTCCCTCCGAATGATACCCGCTGCGGGAATAATCAAACAAAGCAGGGCATTCAATATCAATTGTGCTGGTGTGGCGGTTATGGGACGTGTCTTCTACATATTTTTGGAAGGTTATGGGCGCAGACGGAGTTATGACTGATTGCGTGGGCCGCCTAGATGCAATTCTTAATGAATGAGAGACCGTAGATTGCCCCCAACAAAAGAACCTGATCTGCCCGCTTGCATTCCGGGCAACGCGCCGTTATGTACCGCGCTTCGGATTTAAAGAGCCGCCAAGTGCGGCTATTTTTGATTGGATTTAGCACAATGGCTGTCCCCAAGAGTAAGGTCACCCCGTCACGCAGGGGTATGCGCCGGTCACACGATCGTCTTAAAGGCAACACCTATATTGAAGACGCCGATTCAGGTGAGCTGCGCCGCCCCCACCATATTGATCTGAAAACCGGCGTGTATCGCGGCAAGCAGATTCTGGAGCCAAAGGACGACTTCTAGGTCTAGGTCACTCCCTTGGTTCGAAGAGGTAAGAAGCGCGCCTGGCACTCCCGGCGCGCTTTTTCTTTGGTAGTTTGATCATGGATTGGCAGTGAACATAGGGCGTTCAAGGTCAAGTCGGACCTCTCGCTCTTGCTATTGGGCGCGGACAGTTTTAGCAGACGAGCGCATTTTCAAAGCGCTAGGCATAGCCAGCGAAACTGAACCGGAACCGCGATTATGAGCGAAATCATCGATGTCTTTGCCCGTGAAATTCTCGATAGTCGGGGGAACCCGACCGTGGAGGCGGAAGTCACACTTTCAGACGGGGCAGTAGGCCGGGCCGCTGTACCCTCCGGTGCTTCGACTGGAGCCTATGAAGCGCACGAGCTCCGCGACGGTGATGAGCGCTATGGTGGCAAAGGGGTCCTGAAAGCTGTTGGAGCCGTGAATGGCGAGATTTCAAATGAACTTGTCGGCCTGGATGCCACCGAGCAGCGCCTGATCGATGAATTGCTGATCGAGGTCGACGGTACGGAGAACAAGTCTCGCCTAGGGGCCAATGCACTGCTCGGCGTCTCCATGGCGGTGGCCAAGGCCGCGGCCGAAAGCTGCTCCCTTCCGTTGTTTCGTTATGTTGGCGGGGCGAATGCCCGAATTCTGCCGACGCCCATGATGAATATCATCAATGGTGGCGAGCATGCTGACAATCCGATCGATATCCAGGAATTCATGGTGATGCCGGTTCGGGCCGATACATTTGCCGATGGTTTGCGGATGGGCGCTGAAGTCTTCCATGCGCTGAAAAAGGGCCTTGGTGCCGCTGATCACAATACGAATGTTGGCGACGAGGGGGGCTTTGCGCCGAACCTTTCATCTACTGATGAAGCGATTGGTTTCATCATGAAGGCGATTGAAACAGCTGGATACACCCCCGGCGAGGATGTGGCGCTCGCTCTCGATGCTGCGTCGACCGAGTTCTTCAAGGATGGAAAATATGTTCTCGCAGGCGAGAATAAGACGCTCGATAGCGATGGCATGGCAGACTATCTCGCCGATCTTGTGGCTCGCTATCCCATCATCTCAATTGAAGATGGTATGGCCGAAGATGACTGGGATGGTTGGGTTGCCCTGACCGAAGCCGTTGGAAACAAATGTCAGCTTGTCGGTGATGATCTCTTCGTAACCAATCCTGCACGGCTTGCCATGGGGCTGGAAAAGGGCGCAGCCAATTCCATCCTCGTAAAGGTCAACCAGATCGGCACTTTGTCCGAGACACTCGACGCCGTCGACCTTGCCCATCGCCACTCCTATACAGCGGTCATGTCCCACCGCTCCGGGGAGACCGAAGACACAACGATTGCTGACCTTGCCGTAGCCACGAATTGTGGCCAGATCAAAACGGGTTCACTGTCGCGATCTGACCGACTGGCCAAGTACAATCAGCTCCTTCGCATTGAAGAGGAGCTCGGCGTACAGGCCGTCTATGCAGGCCGGGATTTTATCAATGCGGGTTGATGACGTCAGATGTTTTATTGGTTCAGCTGGGGGCTTTCGGCACTCGTATCGGCATTCAGACTAGGGGCTGGCCACTCACCGCGAGAACCTCTGAAGACTGCTCCTGTACCCATTCTGTTTGAATTTGAGGCTTGCCCGTTTTGCCGGATCGCAAGGGAATCCATCAGCGAAGCCGGGCTTGTCGTTAACGTAAAGCCTTGCCCCAAGAGGGGGCTGAGATACCGGCCCGATGTCACAATGCTCGGTGGCAAAGCCCAGTTCCCCTTCCTCGTGGATGTGACGTCCGGCGAGGGCCAGTATGAGAGCAAGGTCATTGCAGAATTCGCTGAGGACAAAGCTGGCCGCATTCGGCCATGGGTGCACTGGCTTGGGCCCGTGAACACGCTCAGCTCGTTTTATTCCAATCTTCTACGCTTTTATTGCGGTGGCAGCGCGGAGCCATCCAGGGAGCCTGAAAAGCCACTCGAATACTACGGATCGGAAATCGACCCGGGCGGACGCCTAGTCAAGGAACGTCTCTGTGCCATGGAGCTGGAGTATATCTGGCACCCTGTTCGTGAACGGCCGAAATTACACGATCCGAATACGGGGCTGGATGTCCGCGGCGGCGGCGCGATTCGAAAGTATCTGAGAACCCAATACGCAGCGTAATGGCTACTGCCAACTGACGCTTAGCCGTAAAGCTTTTGTTTACTTTGGCGGTGCGAAAATAAGTCTGGAGTGCTTCGACATGAACTCAAAGCTCGCTGGCGGCATCCTATCTGCCCTGATCGTTTACTTTGCCGTGCATACTTTTGCCGGCGAACAGGGCCTCAGCGCCTGGTCCGATAAGCAGGTGCGCGCAGTAGAGCTTCGATCTGAGCTGGAAGCGTTGAACAGCGAAATCGCTGCGCTGGAACGTGATGTAAAGCGCCTGACGCCTGGCAGCGTGGATCCGGATTTTGTCGAAGCTCTCGCGCGGGAAAAGCTCGCTTTCGTGCGTCCCGACGAGATCGTCATCACGCAATAGTGGTCGAAGCATGCATTCCTGCATAGGCGAACTGACTGGACCTTGATGGCAGGTTGACGCAAAACAGACGCTCTACCTTGCGGAGTGCTCCCCCATGGCGACAACCACCCAGACAAGTAAGAAGAAATCGCCCGGCTCCAAAGCCGAGATGCTTCAGTTTTATAAGGACATGCTCCTGATCCGGAGATTCGAAGAGCGCGCTGGCCAGCTCTATGGAATGGGTGAAATTGCCGGTTTCTGTCACCTTTATATTGGTCAGGAAGCAGTCGTTACAGGCGTGCAGGCCATCCTGAAAGAGGGTGATCAGGTTATCACCGGATATCGGGACCATGGCCATATGCTTGCCTGTGGAATGGATCCCAATGGCGTTATGGCAGAGCTGACCGGCCGTGAAGGTGGGTACTCCCGCGGCAAAGGCGGCAGCATGCACATGTTCAGCAGGGAGAAGAATTTCTTTGGCGGACACGGCATTGTCGGCGCGCAGGTTCCGATTGGAACAGGCCTCGCCTTTTCGAATAAGTATCTCGGCAAAGACAATATAGCGGTTGCCTATTTCGGCGATGGCGCGGCCAATCAGGGCCAGGTCTATGAGGCCTTCAATATGGCTTCGCTTTGGGATCTGCCCGTTGTCTACGTGATCGAAAACAATCAATACGCCATGGGCACAAGCGTCGCCCGGGCATCGGCTGAGACAGAGCTGTACAAGCGCGGGATCAGCTTCGAAATTGAAGGTCAGGAAGTCGACGGCATGGATGTGTTCGCCGTGAAGAAAGCCGCCGAAAAAGCGGCAAAGTATGCGCGCTCCGGCAAGGGTCCCTATATCCTGGAAATGAGCACCTACCGCTATCGTGGTCATTCTATGTCCGATCCGGCGAAGTACCGAAAACGCGAAGAGGTCGATGATGTGCGTTCGCACCGGGACCCGATCGACGGTTTGAAATCACAGATCATCGAAGCGGGCCATGCCACCGAGGATGAGTTGAAGGCAATCGATAAAGATATCAGGGCGGTGGTGAAAGAGGCGGCGGACTTCTCCCTCTCGAGCCCAGAGCCGGATCCTGCAGAGCTGTGGACCGATGTATTAGTGGAGATTTAAGCCATGCCGATTGCGCAGTTGAACATTGGGATTACGAGATATCCAGTCGATGATCCTCGCATGATCGGGTTCACTGGCCGGATCGAGATCATTAATTCGATTGCCGATCGGTCGGATGGATTCATTTGGCGTCTCATCGATGATAGCGACAAGGATGGCGCATTGGATTTACGTCTTCCTGGCCAGGAGGACATACTCGTAAACATGTCGGTGTGGCGGGACATCGATAGTCTTTTTCATTACGTCTATAAGACGGCCCATGCCAAAGTGATGCGCGATCGGGCTGATTGGTTTGAGCCTCTGAAGGATCGTCACCTCGTCCTCTGGTATGTGCCAGAGGGGCATATTCCAAGCCTGGAAGAGGCAAATGACTGCCTCCAGCTCCTGCAAGCGAACGGTCCGTGTCCGGATGCTTTCACCTTTGATGTTCCTTTTACCGAGGCGGGCGTTCCGATAAGCCCGAACTTCCCAAAAAAGGACTGCGCCTGATGCCGATTGAATACAGCTATCTGGTCGCGTCATCGGCACTGCTGTTTATTTATATCTGTGGTGAGATGACCGCCGGCCATATGCAGTATTCGACCAAAGAGCTGCTTGGAGCGCGGGACCATTTTGAAAGGCCTGCGGGTGCCTTTGGCCGCGCCCAGCGATCTACCCGCAACATGGTCGAAGCACTGGTTATGTTTGCCCCGCTGATTTTGATCGCTGGTCAGACGGACAGCTTCAATCAGTGGACGTCCCTCGCCAGCGTGCTGTTCTTCTGGTCTCGCGTTGTTTATGCGCCGCTATACTGGTTTGGCGTTCCTGTCCTGCGATCACTTGTTTGGTTTGTCAGTGTAGGCGCGACGGTGCTCGTCTTTTTTCAAGTTCTTCCATTCTCAGGAGCCGCTTAAATGGCAGTCGACATTCTGATGCCTGCACTTTCCCCCACCATGGAGGAGGGGACGATTGCGAAATGGTTGAAGGCTGAAGGGGACGAAGTCTCTTCGGGCGATGTGATCGCGGAAATCGAGACCGACAAGGCGACGATGGAAGTCGAAGCGGTGGAAGAGGGCGTGCTTGCGAAGATCCTTATCCCGGAAGGCACTGAGGGGGTGAAGGTCAACGAGGTGATCGCCTTGCTGGCCGAGGATGGAGAGGCTGTGGAGGGCGTGGCAACCTCACAGGTGGAGCGTTCGCCCGCGGAGGTGCCTGAAACACAAGCAGAGGATGCGCCGATCCCCGACCCTAATCCTCGCGCTGTCGAGGCTGCGGCCCCGATAGGGCACAACTCATCGGTTCTCACCGACCCGGATGTTCCCGCCGGTACAAGCTTTACCGAGACGACGGTGCGCGATGCCCTCCGCGATGCCATGGCAGAAGAGATGCGGCGCGACGAGACCGTTTTCGTTATGGGTGAGGAGGTCGCCGAATATCAGGGGGCGTACAAAGTCACCCGAGAACTCCTTCAGGAATTTGGCGATCGCCGGGTCGTCGATACACCGATTACAGAGCATGGCTTTGCCGGGCTCGGCGTTGGTGCTGCCTTTGGCGGTTTGCGCCCCATTGTCGAGTTCATGACCTTCAACTTTGCCATGCAGGCCATCGATCACATTATCAATTCTGCGGCGAAGACGCTTTATATGTCCGGCGGCCAGATGGGATGCCCGATCGTTTTCCGCGGGCCGAATGGCGCGGCGTCCCGCGTCGGCGCGCAGCACAGTCAGGACTACGCCGCATGGTACGGTCATGTACCGGGGCTAAAGGTGGTCGCACCCTATGATGCGGCCTCTGCAAAAGGGCTTCTCAAAGCTGCGATCCGTGATCCGAACCCGGTCGTCTTCCTGGAGCATGAGCTTGTCTACGGCGAAGGCTTCGCTGTGCCGGATCTGGATGATTATGTCCTGCCCATCGGCAAAGCAGCCGTAAAACGGGAAGGGACTGACGTTACCATTGTCGCCTATTCCCGAATGGTTGGTTTTGCGCTGGAAGCTGCCGAGGCGTTGGCGGCGGAAGGCATTTCAGCAGAAGTTATCGACCTGCGCACCATCCGGCCGATGGATACCGAGACCGTTGTCGAGAGTGTCATGAAGACCAACCGTCTCGTCACAGCCGAAGAAGGCTGGCGCTTCATGGGCGTCGGCTCGGAGCTATGTGCGACTGTCACAAAAGACGCCTTCGACTATCTCGATGCCCCGCCGACCCGCGTGACCCAGGCCGACGTGCCGCTGCCCTATGCTGGCAATCTTGAAGCGATGAGCCTGCCGGGAGCGGAGGATATTGTCGCGGCCGCGAAGTCTGTTTGCGAGGGGATGTGATGTCAGAGACATATAAAGGGCAATGTCACTGCGGTGCCTTGTCAGCAGACATCAAACTGTCAGTTCCCTCGACAGATATAGAGCTACGCTCCTGTCAGTGTGACTTCTGCAAAAGGCATAATGGCCTGACCTTTACCGACCCCCTTGGTGAATTTGTGTTGTATTATCAAGCCGGGACACTGAAGCGCTACCGTATGGGACTTGGGATAACTGAATTTCTGCTGTGCGACCGGTGCGGTGTATATGTTGCAGCCGTGATGAACACGAAATCAGGACTTAAAGCGACGGTCAATTCAGCGGGGCTGGGCCTGGATGTCTTCAGCGACCGGCAGCCCAAGCCAGTGAATTACGATGGGGAAACTGCCGACATTCGCCGGCGTCGCCGTATCGAGGGTTGGACACCTGCCAAACTGATCGAGACAGACACCTCAGCATCGTCGCTGCAAGATTGTGCGTGAAGGATAGGATATGCCAATCAACATCACCATGCCCGCGCTGTCGCCCACCATGGAAGAGGGCACGCTTGCCAAATGGTTGAAGGCCGAGGGCGATGAAGTCCAATCCGGTGACCTCCTTGCAGAGATCGAAACCGACAAAGCGACCATGGAAGTCGAAGCTGTGGAAGAGGGGGT
Source organism: Pseudomonadota bacterium (assembly GCA_039196965.1). Lineage (GTDB taxonomy): Bacteria > Pseudomonadota > Alphaproteobacteria > Caulobacterales > Hyphomonadaceae > CALLCD01. The sequence continues at coordinate 66,209 of JBCCUK010000003.1, forward strand.
CCTAGCCAAGATCCTGATCCCGGAGGGGACTGAAGGCGTAAAGGTCAATGAGATCATCGCAGTGCTGGCGGAGGATGGCGAGGCTGTCGAAGGAGTAGCAAACGCTCCAGTGGAGCGTTTGCCCGAAGACAGGCCCGAAGCGAAAGCGGAGGGCGCTCCTAAGCCGACCCCGGAGGCAGTAGCTCCTGCTCTCCAAGAGGCCCCAGCACCGAGCGCCGCGCCGCTCGCCTCTGCTACCATCAGCGGAGACCGCATCAAGGCGAGCCCTCTCGCACGCCGCATCGCCGGGTTGAAGGGCATCGATCTCTCAGCGCTTGCCGGAAAGGGCTCCGGTCCCCATGGGCGAATTGTCAAAAAGGATGTCGAGAATTTCGAGCCGGGTTCCCGTGCGCTGACGACCACCGGGACAACTGCGCCAGCAAGCCCAGACGGGCTGATCCTGCCGCAGTTGCTGGACGATCGGGTCTACGATCCGGAAAGCTACGAGTTGGTGCCATTGGACGGTATGCGGAAGACGGTCGCAAAGCGTCTTACCCAAAGCTTCATGCAGGTGCCGCACTTTCCGTTAACGGTGGATCTCCGCCTCGACAGCTTGCTCGCTGCGCGGTCCAATGTGAATGCTGCTGCGCCGGAGGGTGTAAAAATCTCCGTAAACGATATGATCATTAAAGCGGCAGCGCTCGCGCTCATGGATGAGCCGGACTGCAATGCATCCTATACAGATGAAGGGATTGCCTATCATCACGGCGCTCACATTTCAGTCGCTGTAGCGATTGATGGTGGACTGATTACCCCGGTCGTCCGTAATGCCCACCTTAAGGGGCTCGCGGAGATTTCGATGGAGATGAAAGACCTCGCCATTCGCGCCCGCGAGCGCAAGCTGAAACCGCAGGAATACATGGGCGGAACGTTCTCGCTCTCCAATCTCGGCATGTTCGGCATCAAGAACTTTGCGTCGATCATCAATCCGCCCGAGGGCATGATCATGTCTGTCGGTGCTGGTGAGAAAAAGCCTGTGGTCCTTGATGACGGATCGCTCGGTGTTGCAACGCTGATGGGCGTCACGCTGACCTGCGATCACCGCGTCATTGGCGGTGCGGAAGGCGCGAAGTGGCTCGCAGCTTTCAAACGCTACATCGAAATGCCGGAAGCGATGTTGCTTTGAGGCTTATCTCACGGAACATTTTTAAGATCTGAGGACTTGGCAAATGGCCAATACAGACTACGACCTTATCGTTATTGGCTCCGGCCCCGGTGGATATGTCACCGCTATCCGCGCCTCGCAGCTCGGCATGAAGACCGCCGTGGTGGAACGCGCCGAGCTTGGCGGCGTTTGCCTAAACTGGGGCTGTATCCCCACCAAGGCTTTGCTGCGGTCAGCCGAAGTCATGCATCTTGCCAAGCATGCAACGGAGTTTGGCCTTAAGGAGCTGAAGCCCGAAGTCGATCTAGATGCTGTTGTTAAGCGCTCCCGCGGTGTCGCGGCTCAACTGTCCGGCGGCGTGAAGTTCCTCATGAAGAAGAACAAGATCACCGTCATCGAGGGCGAAGCACGGCTAGAGAAAGGTGCGTCTGCACCGAAGGTCGTTGTGAAAGATAAGGCGGGTGTGGATAAATCGTACACGGCCGAACATGTGATCGTAGCGACCGGCGCGCGGGCGCGCAGCATTCCGCAAGCCGGCCTCGAGCCGGATGGTAAATTTATCTGGACATACCGGGAAGCCATGGTGCCCGATGTGATGCCTAAAAAGCTTCTGGTGATTGGCTCCGGCGCGATCGGAATCGAGTTTGCCAGTTTTTACAACGAAATGGGTTCGGATGTGACTGTCGTCGAAGCTGTTGATAGAATACTTCCCGTCGAGGATGAGGAAATTTCCAGCATCGCCCGCAAGCAATTCGAGAAGCAGGGCATCAAGATCCACACCGGCGCACAGGTGAAGAGTCTGATCAAGGGCAAGACCAGTGTGAAAGCCGAAGTCGACCTTGGGGGTGGAAAAACTGAAACCGTCACGGCCGATCGGGTCATTCTGGCGATTGGGATTGTCGGCAATGTCGAAGGTCTGGGGCTTGAGGCGCTTGGTGTCACAATCGACCGTACACACATCACTGTCGATGGCTTCGGGCGGACAGGCTTTCCCGGCCTTTACGCGATCGGGGATGTTACCGGGCCGCCATGGCTCGCCCATAAGGCGTCGCATGAGGGCGTCCTATGCGTTGAAGGCATTCACGGGAAGAATGAGGCGCACCCGTTTGACGCCTCAAATGTTCCGGGCTGCACCTATTCGCATCCACAGGTTGCGAGCGTCGGCCTGACGGAAGCTGCGGCCAAGGCTGCCGGACATGATATCAAGGTCGGTCGGTTCCCATTTGTCGGCAACGGAAAGTCTATCGCGCTCGGTGCCGGGGATGGCCTCGTGAAAACGATCTTTGATAAAGAAACCGGTGAATTACTCGGGGCCCATATGATCGGTGCGGAAGTGACGGAGCTTATTCAGGGTTATGTCATCGCAAGGGAAGGCGAGCTGACCGAGGAAGACCTGATGCACACAATCTTCCCCCATCCAACACTGTCAGAGATGATGCATGAAGCGGTGCTAGACGCCGAAGGCAGGGCGCTGCACATCTAGGTCAGTTTTTGATTTAATCGTATGCTGATTATTTCAGACGAACTTCGGTGGCCGTTTTTCCAGAAATGCTCTGTACCCTTCCTGAAAGTCCTCGCCTTGAAATCCATCGAGATGCAGCTGCCAGGCTGACCTGTCCTCTGGTGCGCTTCCGGCGAGAAGCTTCTGGATCATTTGCTTCATGGTTCGCACTGAAAACTGGGACAGCCCGGCGATATCAGCACCAATGGTTCTGGCGGCATCTATAGCCTGGCCACGCTCAACTAGACGATCTACAAGCCCAACTTGGTGTGCTTCGTCCGCATCCAAGGTCCGCGCCGTGAATAAAATGTCTTTTGTGATGCCGGGACCCACTGCGTCTAACAATCTTTTCGTATCGGCAGGTGGATAGACCAGCCCGAGCTTGCTGGGCGGCACACCGAACTTCGATCCTTTAGCGGCAATGCGAAGGTCCGCAGCCATCGCAATCGAAACGCCAGCCCCCATACAGGCTCCTTCAATCGCTGCCAGCACAGGTTTTTCGCTCGTCGCGATCGCGGTCAGGGCGCGTTCAATACCTTCAGCCGCTTCTTTGGTACTCTCCGCTGTTGCATAGACGGTCTCAAACTCTTGGATGTCTGCACCGGCTGCGAAGGCACCTGCTGTGCCACCGTGAACAATAATGACTTTTACGTCTGACGCGGCATTGGCTTGCTCAATCAGATCAGGGATGGCGGTCCACATGGCGACAGACAGGGCGTTACGCTTTTTTGGTGCATTGAGGATGATCTCGCCAATTGGTGGTGTGGCATCAAAGCGAATGGCTGATGTCATTAGGCGTCCTTTGCAAAAAAAGGGGCGGTCGGAACCGGGACACCCGTATTGGCGACCAATCCCTTCCAGCGCAAGAAGTTTCTGGAGCTCTGAGAGTTTCAAAAAGCGGGGGAGATTGATCCTATGCGCGCGCGTCGGATGGATAAGTCATCTATCAGGCGGAGACGCTCGCGCCCTCCCGGAACTCAATGTCATGAACGTCCACCACCTGCCCGAATGCTTGCTGCCAGACCGCTTCATGGTGATCGGCAATGCTTCCGGCGGATAGGGACCCCGTATCGAATGTTGCATGTGCGCCGGCAGCGATAATGACCTTGTAGCCGCGATCGGCAGCTGTGCGAACAGCTGTATCGACGCAGAATTCGGTCTGCATGCCACAAATGATCAGGCGGCGAACATCAAGTTCAGTGAGCACCTTTTCAAGCTCTGTTGCTTTGAACATGCCGCACTCGGCTTTTGACACCACCTTGTCTTCGGCGCGCGGCGCGATCTCACGAGCTATGGCGTGTCCGGGAACCGTTTTTGCCAGTGCTTGTCCGGCAACCCCTTCATGCTGGATGTAGACGATTGGGTAGTTGGCGCTTCTCGCCCCATCAATCAGCGTGCAGATATTGGCAAGCAGTTCATCCCTGCCAACCGGACCAATCCCGGGAAGGTCGAGCATCCCTTCCTGAACGTCGACTATTACTAGCGCTGTTATCGGGTTAGGTTGGGTCATGGTTGCAAGTCTGCTCCACCTGTCACAAACCTCACAAGTTTCGATCTCAATCCGATCACAGATGAACAGCGTCAAACCTCAACGAGGTTTTGCGCCATTTTCTGTACAGCTCCATAGTCTAGCTTCCCGGTCCCGAGCACAGGTATTTCGTCAACGGTGATGACCTTCCTGGGGACTGAGAGTTCCGGTGTTCCGTGGTTTTGGCACCATGCGAGAATATCGTCCCGGTTGGCGTCCTTGGAATCCGAAAGAAGAATGATTTGTTCGCCCTTGCGCGGGTCGGGTAGTGTCGCAGCCGCATGCATATTGTCCGGCCAAATCGCGCTGGCGCAATTCTCAACAACCGCCAAAGATACCATTTCGCCGCCAATTTTGGCGAACCGTTTCACCCGGCCCATGATGCGGATGAAGCCCTCATTATCGATACAGACAATGTCGCCTGTGTCGTGCCATCCGTCCTGAGGCTTCTCGATGACGCCGGGATTGGATGCGCGAAGATATCCGAGCATGATATTGGGGCCGCGGACTTTCAGACGACCGCCTTCGTCGATGCCTTCCACGGGGACGAGTTCGCTTTCCATATCCGACATCAGCTGGCCTACCGTCCCGGGCTTGTTGGCTTCCAGCTTGTTGGCGGCAACGACAGGAGCAGCTTCAGTGGCACCGTAGCCCTCAAGTATTTCGATATTGAATTTCTTTCGAACGAGCTGGCGGGTTTCGTCACGTACGCGCTCCGCACCACACACCGCCAGGCGTACCGTATCGAGGTCACCCTCAGACCCTGCGCGGGTGTATTGCGAGATAAAGGTGTCTGTCGCGAGGAGAATGGTCGATCCAGACTTGCGAATACGCTTGGCAATCTCCTTCGGCTGCAATGGGCTTGGATGGCAGATCGCTTTAACCCCGGCTGTCAGCGGTAGAACTGCACCCATGGTCAGCCCGAAACAATGGAAAGTTGGCAACGGGTTGAACACAGCGTCCGTCTCGTCGCTGAGACCAATATGAGCGCGAACCTGTTCAACATTGGCGAGAATATTCTCATGGCTCAATACAACGCCTTTTGGTTCCCCCTCGGTGCCGGAGGTGAACAGGACGACGCCTGGTTTTTGATGGTTCGGTGAGCGGTAAAACAGGCGAGGCACAATGGGGCCAAGCGCGCCAGCGATCTTGTCTCCTAGCGTCAGAGCTTCACGGAGATCTTCGAGATGAATGATCTTCGCAGCACCTTCAAGGTCCGCCATGAGAGGGTCAAGATTGCCGAGTTCAATGAATTTATGGGCGGTGATGATCTGCTTTATCTCGGCGGCCTTCAATGCTGATTTGATATTGCTAGCGCCTGCGGTGAAATTCAGCATTGCCGGAATTCTTCCGGCCGCCAGCACGGCATAGAAGGCGATAATTGCGCCGGCACCTGTCGGCAGCAGAATACCGACCGTTTCGCCCCTTTCCGTCTTTCTTTTTAGCGCAGATCCCAGTGCGAACGCTGCTCGTATAATTTCGGTGTAGGTCAGTTTTCGCTCGTCACCATCCACAACGGCGACTCTGGCTCCGCCAAATTCGCTCTTGGCGCGAAGAAGGCCGCTGAAGATCCCGGTCCGAGATGCTTTGGGGCTATAATGTTTTGGTTGAAGTATCGCTGCATCGCTCATTTGAACGCCTCGAATCTGAACAGTTTTTATCTATTTCTCACGGCTCTGCCGCAGCAACAATGCTTGATACATTGGGATTTGCAGCCCATTTATCCAGTGATAACCAGCGGGCTTTGTCATTTCCAGCCAATTATGGGTTGAAAGTGCCGCCGGAATTCATGTCGACGTCAAACCGGCATAAGCGATGAAAGAGATTTGCAAGATATGGCAGGGCATGTTGAGCGGCTGATTGTACCTTACACGCCTGACGATATGTTCAGCCTTGTCGCCGACGTCGAAACCTATCCGAAATTCATCAAATGGGTAAAAGCGCTACGCAAAAGCAGGCCGCGTATCGATGGCACAACCCACCATTGCATAGGCGAGGCGGTCGTCGGGTTCAAAGGGTTCACGGAGAGATTTGCAACAAGTGTCGCGACCGATACCGAAGAGCTTTCCGTGAGAGCCCGTCTTGTGCGGGGGCCCTTCAAAAAACTTGAAAACGATTGGCACTTTGCGCCTACGGACGATAATCAAACGCAAATTACATTCTGGATCGACTATCAGTTCAGCAATCCACTTCTGGCGGCATTGGCTGCGGCCAACAGAGAAACGGCGATCCGGCGCATCATGGAGGCGTTTCTGAGCGAGGCGGCGCGGCGTTTCACGCCGGTGTCGATGTCGGGCCCTGCAGTTTCTGCAAATCCGTCAGAGCCTGGAAAACAGAATGCCGCAGAAACCCGAAAGCCAAAAGAGACCGGCGAACGGCCCCTAAATACCTTGGCGACAGAAGATCCCGCTACCGGCTGATCTGCTCCTGCAATATCGTCAGAGCTGCTTCCAGGGTCGCAATGCGTACCTCAGACCGGCCGATGTCACCAAACTGATGGAGTTCATGCATGATGGCGTGATTCTCGCGCGCGCAGGCTATGTGAACGGTTCCCACGGGCTTCATACGTGTTCCGCCGCCTGGACCTGCAATCCCGGTAATCGCGATCGAGATATTCGCACGGCTTTCTTCTATTGCGCCCTCGGCCATGGCTCTTGCCACCGCTTCTGAGACTGCACCGACATCGGCAAGCAGGTCCCCCGGCACATTGAGCACTTCCTGCTTTGCCCTGTTTGAATAGGTTACGAAGCCGCGCTCGAATACGTCGGAAGAACCAGCAAGTTCGGTGAAGAGCCCAGCTAGCAAACCGCCAGTACAACTCTCGGCAGTCACAATTCGAAGGCGTTTCTGCCTTGCATCGTCAGATACAAGCAGTGCGAGATTTATCAGTCTGTCTGGAAACATGCTGCCTATCTAATCCAGCATTGGCAGGGGCGTCAAAACGGCTGCAGCCTGGGCAGCGATTCCCTCTCTCCTGCCAATAAACCCAAGGCCTTCACTTGTTGTCGCTTTTACGCTGACGTTGTCTAATGACAGCCCAAGAAGTTCCGCTGTCCGTTCTCGCATGGCTTGCTTGTGAAGTTTGATTTTAGGCGTCTCGCAGATCAGCGTTATGTCGACATGGTTGATAATGTATCCCGCCTTATCGGCGAGATGCTTTGCGTGGAGCAGGAACTTTCCGCTCTCAGCGCCCTTCCACTGGGGATCGGTTGGCGGAAAATGGTCCCCAATATCGCCGAGAGCGAGCGCGCCGAGAATAGAGTCCGTTAGGGCATGCCAGCCCACATCGGCATCGGAATGCCCCACGAGCCCGAACTCGTGCGGCACTTTCAGGCCGCATAATACGACATGATCACCCGGTCCAAACTTGTGAACGTCATAGCCAGTAGCCATGCGTGGAGGTGCAGAAGAGGCGGTAAGCAAGCGGCTGAGCATATCGAGGTCTTCTTTGAATGTGAGCTTGATGAGGCGCGGGTCGCCGGTAATCAGGTCAACTTTTACCCCGGACGTTTCTACCGCTGCAATGTCATCGACAAGGTCGGTATCTTTGTTCAAAGCGTTCTTGATCGCGCCAAGTTTGAAGGCCTGTGGGGTCTGAATTCGGCGCAGGGGAGTCCGATCGACGGTTTTAAGGCCCCCAGTCTCCGCGCAGGTTTTCTTCAGCGCGTCATTGATCCTCAGAGCAGGTGCCGCAGCGGCGGCTGTTTGAAGGCTTGAGATTAGATCGGAGATAATCTTCTGGCTTAAGCCCGGACGTGCGGCATCGTGGATGAGGACTGTATCGCCATCATCCAGAGATAGCGCCCCAAGACCTGCTCTTACGGAAGCTGTACGGGTTTCGCCTCCAGCAACGACCGTCACGCCGTTTCCGACGATATTCTGCATCTGTTGCAAATCCGCCGCACCTGTAACGACAATGATCTCGTTGACGTCTTCATGACGCTTGAAGGCGTCCACGCTCCAAAGCACAACAGGCTTGCCAAATAATGGTAAAAACTGCTTAGCCGGGCCTTTGCCCATGCGGCTGCCGCGTCCCGCGGCGACGATAACTGCACCCGCTTTTCCCATCTAGCTTCCATAGGCCTTTGATTGAGTTTATGCCAGCCACTGTTGAAAGTGCTTATTATTTTGCTAGTGTGATGACGAATTGTGCAATGCAGCATAAAGAATTGCAGTGATGGCCGGGATGAGGGAGCAATTTATAAGCAGAGTTTGGCTTGCGCCTATGTCTGGTGCAACGGATGCGCCATTTCGCCGCCAAGCTGTGCAATTTGGCGCCGACGCTGTCGTCTCTGAGATGACGGCTAGCGAGCAATTGGTGCTGGCTAGACCCGACGTTGTCCGAAGAGCGTGCAGACATGATGCAGGTCAGCCCTGGATTGTACAGCTGGCCGGTCGCGATCCGAAGCATATGGAAGCGGGCGCGCGCCTTCTCGCAAAGGCCGGCGTCGATCAGATCGACATCAATATGGGGTGTCCCGCCCGAAAGGTGACAGGTGGTCTCTCCGGGTCTGCGCTGATGCAGCATCCGGATCTTGCACGTGACATCATAGCCGCCACGTTAAACGGTGCCGGTGATATCCCGGTTTCTCTCAAGATGCGCCTCGGATGGGATGACAACCTTCTGAACGCGCCAGCGATCGCTTCGGCGGCGGAGGAACTCGGTGTGTGTTTACTGACGGTGCATGGCCGCACACGGTGCCAGTTCTACAAAGGCGAGGCCGATTGGGGAAAGATAAGAGATACGGTCGACGCGGTATCTATTCCTGTCATTGCAAACGGCGACATTATTTCTGTGGACGACGCCCGTGTTGCCCTTGAGCAGTCAGGGGCTGATGGTGTGATGGTGGGGCGTGCAGCGATCGGGAAGCCGTGGTTGCCAGCTCAGATCGCGGCACAACTAAAAGGGCAGAGCTTTCCCGATCCCGATCTCGAAACCCGCCTGCAATCATTGACAGCTCAGCTGCACGATGCGGCGGAGTTGTATGGTGAGCGCCTAGGTGTCCGGGTGACCCGTAAGCATATCTCAGCGGCCATTGCGGCGGCACCGCTCGATATCTCCGATGATGCGCGTCGTCAAACACAAAGCGCGATTTGCAGGATCGACGGATTGGATGATGTTGTAATCGCCCTTGATCGCCTGTTTCGCCCTCAAATGACAAAGAAGGCGGCCTGATATGACAGGACGCACGACAACGCTACCTATTGGTATTGATCCGGATATTTTTCCCGCAGCCTTGCTCATGCTTGATCGCAGGCGGCGTGTGCGCGCGGCGAACTCGGAGGCCGAGACGCTTCTGCATGCTTCGAGAGAAGTTCTTTATGGGCGATCCCTGACAGATGTCTTCTACCATGATTGCGATCTGTTTGCCCTGATTGACCGTGCCGAAGAGACAAATGGACGGGTGACTTCCACGGGGCTTCGGCTCGATGGACCAGCTCTTGCCGTAAAGAACCAGACTGCTGTTGTTGACTGCACGCCGGATGGCTCGTTTTCTCTTACCCTCATTACCGGACCGGATACCAATGCGCCGACGCCTGACGCTCCAGGTCTTGCGGCTTTCGGTCGAATTCTTGGTCATGAAGTGAAAAACCCGCTGGCTGGTATCAGCGGGGCAACCCAGCTTCTGATGCGAAGTGCTCGCGATGACCAGACCGAGCTCTTGGATATGGTGCTCGGCGAAAGCAGGCGGATCGAGAGGCTGATCAACGAACTGTCCGCCTTCGAGCTGTTCTCCACGCCGCGATGTGAAGCCTGCAATGTTCATGAAATACTCGACCGGGTTATCAAGGCCGAAGAGCTTGCGCTGGGTTCTAATGTGAGTTTGCGCCGTATATTCGACCCATCTCTGCCAGATCTATATGCCGACGCCGATCATCTGCACGAGGCGTTTCAGAATTTGGTGCGCAATGCTGGCGAGGCGATCAACGATTCCAGGAAGGCAGGTCAGGTCCGTGTGCTGACCCGTTTTGCCATTGATCGGCGGATCAAGAAACCAAAGCTGGGGCAAAGCGGCCGCATGATAAAGGTGGTGATTGAAGACAATGGTCCCGGTATTCCCAACGAAAATGCGGAGAAGATCTTCAACATGTTTCATACAACGAAAGCCTCGGGCAGCGGCCTCGGGCTTACCGTGGTCAGTCAAGTTATATCTGCCCATAACGGGAATATCGAGCTCGACAGTATGCCGGGCCGAACGCGCTTTTCCATCTATTTGCCGATAGCGGAGACCGCTTAATGTCAAAACCGACGGTCCTCGTCGCCGAAGATGATGCCAGCATAAGAATGGTCATCAGCCAGACACTCACCGGAGAAGGCTATGCGGTGAGAACCACCAGTTCTCCAGAAGCCCTGCAGAGATGGATCCGGAATGGCGAGGGCGATGTGGTCGTCACCGACGTTTATCTCGACGATGATCCTATATTCGACATCATGCCTTCAATGCGCCTGGAGCGTCCTGAACTCCCGATCATTGTCATGAGCGGTCAGAACACGATCCTCACAGCGGCCTCAGCGGCCGAGCATGGTGCTTTCGATTATCTACCCAAACCCTTCGACATTGAAGCGCTGTCCGGCCTCGTCGCGCGGGCACTGAAGAAGCAGGTCACAGGCAAGCGCGTCGACAGGCAGACCCGGCAAGCCGAACAGGATGCTGTGCTTCCACTTATCGGCCGGTCGGAACTGATGCAGGAGGTCTATCGCGTCGTCTCTCGCGTAATGAACACCAATCTGACCGTGTTGATTGAAGGAGAGTCCGGCGTCGGTAAGGAACTGACGGCTCGCGCTATTCATGATCTTAGCCAAAGCAGCCAGTCGCCATTTATCCTGCTCGATCTTGACGGTCTCAGTTCCGATGAAATGGCGGAATCGTTTGCTCAAATCCGCGAGGACAATGGCGCGACGATTTACATCGATGAAGTCGCGGGTCTGTCTCAGGATGCCCAGGCAAGGCTCGTTCGTCTTCTGCGCCGTCCCGGCCATGCCCGATTGATTGTGTCCACGAGCCACGATCTCGATGCGCTTGTCCTGGAAGGCACTTTCCGCAGAGATTTGTTCTACAGGCTGAATGTAGTGCGGCTCAGTCTTCCCCCACTGCGCGACCGACGTGAGGATTTGCCGGATCTCGCCCAGGCTTTTCTGATCCGCGCGAGAGATAAGGGGTTGCCCGCAAAGCGCTTCGATGCTGCGGCCCTGGATCTCATGGCGGCCTATGAATGGCCCGGAAATGTGCGCGAGCTTGAAAATGTGATCATGCGTCTGTCGGCCCTCAGTCCGGATTCGACGATTTCCACCAAGGATGTGGAAGCCGCTATGCGCCACGATCTGACGCGTGCGGCACCAGCCTCGGAAGGTTTGGAACTCGAGATTGACCAGGTTCTCAAACGCTATGTGATGCCGGATCTCATGGCAGCAAATCCAGAAGAGCAAAATCGCATTTATCACAGTGTCATGGAACAAGTGGAGCGACCGCTTATCGCCCTCGCACTGTCGATTACTTCCGGCAATAAGGTTAAGGCCGCGAGCATTCTTGGCCTCAACCGCAATACGCTCCGGGCGAAAATTAACTCACTAGGTTTTGCAGAAGATTGATTGACCTGCACGAAAGTGTGGCTCTAGATCACCACCTGTGGCTTTTTGGCTACATGTTTGAGTGTCAGTGAGCGTATATTTGCCTTACTTCGATGGAATATCGGCCACCCGATCGAATTACAGCCTGTTTCAGGCTGTGTTCTTGCTGGCTGCAATTATCGCGCTTTCCTTAACCTTTTACACGATTTTCAGCGTCGATCCGACCCGACCTTTCTCCGGGCTGATGCCATGGCTGATTGGTGTGAATTTTGTGCTCATTGCCGGCTTGGGCGCGCTGCTGGTTCGACGATACCTTACCCTTCAGCGCGACAGCACGATAGAAGAAGGAAACCGGCTGGTTCGCCGTTTTCTTTTGCTCTTCAGTCTATCATCTGTCTTACCTGCAACCATTGTTGCTATCGTCCTTGGGGCTACCATAACCAATGGTCTCGATACCTGGTTCAGCGACCGTATCGGCACGATTGTAGAAGAGACCGCCGAGCTCTCCCGTGAAGGTCTGAACGCGGCCAGTACCGAGATCGACACCCGGGCCCGCTCTGTTGCGAGTGTTATCGATTTTCCCGATACCGCCCTTGGTCTCCTTAATGATCCCGCCCTGTTTTCCGAAGCGCTCGGACTGGAGGCTTTAGTTTGGGGGTTCGGGGCTGCGTTTCTCGTGGATGCGGATGGTGAGCCGGTACTGACAGGGAAGGTCGAGCAGGCCATTCCTTTTGTCGCGCCAACAACAGAAGCGATGACCGAGGCCGAAGGCAGCCTTGTTGGCCAGACACTATATGAGAGCGCTGGCCTCGTCTCGGCGACTATTAAGCTCGCTAATATTGACGGGGCCTATTTGCATCTCCTGACCGAGGTAAATCCTGGCACATTATCGCGGTTGCGGACGGCCGAGTCTGCACTTTCGGACTTCCGCCAAGCACAAACGGTAAGCGGACGGCTGCAGACATTCTTTATAATTGGTTATGCCCAGATTATTGCGCTTGCATTGCTTTTGTTCGGGCGGCTCGGGCTTGAAGCCGGCAGCCAGATCGCTCGCCCCATCGGCCGACTAGCGAATGCTGCCCGAGCCGTGCGCGATGGAGATTTCTCAACGCGCGTAGCGCCGCCGCGTAATGATGATGAGATCGATGCTCTTACAAATTCGTTTAATACGATGACGGCCCAACTCGGTTCTCAGAGAGCAGCGCTTGAAGCTGCAAGATCTGAGTCCGAAGACCGTCGACAATTCCTTGAAACACTTCTGTCCGAGGTTAGCGCCGGGGTCATTCGGATAGATTCCAGCATGGTGATCGTTCTCGCGAACCCATCAGCGGAAGCGCTGATCGGGCGAGGTGAGCTATTCGGGCGGTCCCTCCACGACGTTGTGCCCGAATTCCAGTCTCATGCTCATGCGGCGGTGCGTGATCGCGGCATTGATGACGCGTCACTGGAGCTCAACCTTGGTGGCAGCGTCCGCCATATTCGATTGCGTACGGTTGCCGATGATGATGGCGGATGCGTCCTGACATTTGACGATGCAACCCGCATTGTTACCGCCCAGCGGCATATGGCGTGGCGTGACGTTGCCCGCCGGATCGCCCATGAAATCCGCAACCCGCTGACGCCGATTCAGCTTGCGGCGGAGCGCCTGAGACGGCGTTACGGCGAGACACTTGCCGAACAGGACGATGTGTTTGAACGGAGCTTAGAAACGATTACGCGCCAAGTCGCCGACATCGGGCGAATGGTCGAATCTTTCTCCAATTTTGCGAAAATGCCGAAACCGCAAACAGAGCGCTTCAATCTTTCTGCGATGCTCAAGGAAACCGCTTTCACACGTGGAATGGTCACGCCGGACATCTCGATAAGCGTCCATACTGGCGAAGATGATATCTTGTATGTCGGCGATGAGCGTCTGCTCGATCAGGCCATTGGCAACCTTTTGAAAAATTCCGCCGAGGCTATTCTCTCCGTTCCGGCCGATCGCGAAATCGAGGGGCAGATTGACATTGAAGCAAGGCAGGTCGGCGAAAAAATCGAGATTTCCGTTCAGGACAACGGGCCGGGCTTCCCGAAGCAACAGAGGGATCGCCTGCTGGAACCGTATATGACGACGCGGGAGCGAGGCACTGGGCTTGGCCTCGCAATCGTGAGCCGGATCATGATCGATCATGGCGGGTCGATTTCATTGCACGATAGAACTGATGGGCTGGCCGGGGGCTGTGTCCGCATCACTCTACCAATATTGGAGGTGAGAGATGACCAGGCGGATGGCAGCAAAGATTCTGAACTCACAGATAAGGAGCTAGCGTAATGGCGGGTGATATTCTCATCGTGGACGATGAGCCGGATATCCGTGAATTGATAGCCGGAGTGCTCGAAGACGAGGGCTACAAGACACGCACAGCGGCAACTGCGGAACTTGCTCTTGAAGAAGTAAGACGCCGAGCTCCGTCCCTTGTTGTTCTTGATGTCTGGCTTCAGGGCAGCGGCATGGACGGCCTTGCCGTACTCCAGTATCTGAAAGGCATCGATCCCCTGCTGCCAGTGATCGTCATCAGCGGGCACGGCAACATCGAGACTGCCGTCGCAGCTATCCGCCGCGGTGCCTACGATTTTATCGAGAAGCCTTTCAAAAGTGACAAGCTGTTGCTCCTTATAACACGGGCGCTTGAGGCCACTCAGCTCAAACGGGAGAACGCTGCGCTGAAATCCAAGGCGGGTCTTAATGAACAATGGGTTGGTTCCAGCGCGCCTGCCCAGACGCTGCGGAGTGCTATTGAGAAAGTGGCCCCGACCAATTCACGCGTTCTCATCACGGGTCCTGCTGGCGTGGGCAAAGAGCTGGCCGCAAAACTAATGCATGAGCGTTCTGCCCGCGCAGATGGGCCATTTCTCGCGGTCAACGCGGCCAGTATCTCGCCGGATCAGATGGAGCATGCTCTTTTTGGCGAAGAGACATCTGACGGGACACCGAGGCGGATTGGCCTCTTCGAGAAAGCCCATGGAGGCACACTCTTGCTCGATGAAATCGCGGACATGCCAAGAGGCACGCAGAACAAGATTTTGCGCGTTCTGACGGACCAGCGTTTCCAACGGGTGGGTGGCCAGTCGGATGTCGTCGTGGACGTTCGTGTTATCTCGGCAACCACCAAGGACCTTGAGCGAGAGATCGAGGCTGGACGCTTCCGCGAGGACCTGTACTATAGGCTCAATGTTGTTCCCTTGCAGGTTCCATCACTCTCCCAGAGACGGTCTGATATTCCAGAACTTGTAGACTATTTCTCCCGAAACATCGGTGATTCGTCTGGCCTCCAGCCGCGATCCTTTTCAAGCGAAGCGGTAGCCGTTCTTCAATCCATGGAGTGGCCGGGCAATATCCGCCAGCTCAGAAATATCGTTGAGCGCATCATGATCCTCTCTCCGTCGGACAATCCGCGTCCCGTGAGCGTTGATGAACTGCCGAAGGAGCGCGACGCCATCGCGAAAACTGGAAACGGGGCAGGGTCGGCAGATCTCGTAGGCCTGTCCCTGCGGGATGCTCGCGAGCAGTTCGAACGGGAATACCTGGCGCTTCAAATCACGCGCTTTAACGGTAATATCTCCCGCACTGCAGAGTTTATCGGCATGGAACGTTCCGCCCTGCACAGAAAATTAAAGGCTCTTGGCCTACAATCTTCCCAGGTGCGTCAGAGCGGTTAATATCGCTTTCAGGAGAGCAGGAAGCATAAGCCTATGCGTGTTCTGATTTGTGGGGCTGGCCGGGTGGGGCAGGGCATCGCCCGTCGTCTCGCCGAGGAAAAGCACAGTATCACGATTGTCGATGCTGATCCCGAGCTTGTCGATATGATCTCGACCGATCTCGATGTGCGCGGTGTGGTGGGTCATGCGGCCTATCCGGACACGCTTCGCTCTGCCGGGATCGAAGAATGCGAGATGATCATCGCAGTTACTGCCCATGACGAAGTGAATATGGTGATCTGTCAGATCGCCCATACGCTCTTCAATGTATCGACGAAGGTCGCCCGCATTCGTGCGCAATCCTACCTTAAGAAAAGCGCTGGCGACCTCTTCTCCCGAGGCGGCTTGCCCATCGATATGGTGATTTCGCCAGAAGTCGCTGTTGGTGACGCCGTACTTCAACGCATTCGATCGCCGGGCGCGTTGACAAGCGCGAATTTTGCACGAGATCGCCTGAAACTTTTGGGATTTGGTATCAATTCGGACAGCCCGCTGATGGGTACGGCCCTTGACCAGATCGACGGGCTGTTTCCCGACATTGAAGCCCGCGTTGTCGGAATCGGAAGGGGGGATGTTGTGTTTTCCCCGCGATCCAATGACAGACTCCAGGCTGAAGACCGGGCGTATCTTGCCGTCCGGGATGAGCATGCGTCGAAACTTACTCAGGTTTTCAGCAAGAAAACCAAGGAGCTGCGCCATCTCGTGATTGTTGGTGGTGGCAATATTGGCCGTTATCTTGCCAGCAAGATCGAGAAAGAAACCTCTATACGTGTTCGCCTTGTGGAAGAAGATCCCAAGAAGGCTGAAGCGGCTGTTATGAAGCTGAAGCGTACAATCGTAATTCAGGGAGATGGTCTCGATACCGAAATTCTGGAGGAGGCGGGCGTCAAAGGTGCGGATTTCGTGATTGCGCTGACCAGCGACGACAAATCCAATCTCCTGATCTGTAATCTGGCCAAGCGGGCAGGGGCCGCCAACGCCCTTGCACTGGTCAACGATGTCAATCTCGCCGCTTTGAGCACGGATTTGCGCGTTGATATGGTGCTCGACCCACGAGCGCTGACCGTATCGCAGATCTTGCAGGAAATTCGCCGCGGGCGCATTCTGAAGCTCCACTCTATAGAGGATGGTCTTGCGGAAGCTGTTGAGGGGGTCGTCCTCGACAGTTCAACGCTGATTGGCAGCCCGCTGGGGTATGATGATTTGCCGGAGGGTATTACGGCGGCTGCCTATGTCAGGGGAGACGATATAGTGTTCCCGAATGGCAGCACCAGCATCATCTCAGATGACCATGTGATCCTGTTCTATGAGCGCCATATGACGCGCAAGGTGGAGCAGTATTTTCGCATCCGGCCGGAATTCTACTAGGGGCTAGCATCCGGATCCGGCATGAACCATCTCTCGGTCATACGTGTTTCGGCGCTTCTGGGAGGGATTCTCGGTGCCGCCATGCTTGCCATGGCGCTCTTTGCCCTCGCTGCGCAGGAGCCGCCACAGGCGCTTTCCTTCTTCTTGAGTGGTTTGATCACCCTGGTCTGCTGCGCGTCGGTTATTCTTGGAAGCGAGAAGCCGAAGTCCCCGGCGCGGGTTAATGATGCCCTTGCAGTTGCCCTGATCTGGTGCTGTCTCGCCCCGATTCCGGCTGGCGTTCCGTTTCTGATGGGGACCGCAGAGACCAATTTACTTGTTGCCATTCACGAGGCTGCATCCTGTCTGACAACGACGGGCCACAGCGTTCTGGACATCGGTGAAGATGGCTGGTCGACCTCGATGATTGTCTGGCGCGGCGTGCTCCATCTGTTCGGATTGATGTTCAGTTTGATCGTGACAGCATCTATTTTCGCGGCGCTTGGCTTCGCCGGACCCGGTGTTCACCGCTCCGTGCTTTTTACGATCCCTGAGAACAGCTTTTTTGAGGCCATGCCCCGCGTCTCCCGTGCAGTAGGCTCGGTTAGCGCGGCCCTTATTCTGTTGATATTTTCCCTTTTGGTGATCGCAGGAATGACAGGCGTTTCAGCCTTGGAAAGGGCTGTCAGCATCGTCTCGACCGGCCTTGTTGATCCCCGGAGCCCTGCCGGTATGGCAGCAGGGTGGCTGCCATCCTTCATTATCTTTATCGGACTCTTTCTCTCTTCAGCTGGAATGTATGTGATGCTCGATCTTACGCCGGGGAGGGTACGGACCGTTATTGTCGATCCGGAACTCACGACGCTCGCAAGCCTTATCGTGTTCTTCGCTATTCTCGCCGCGATTGCCGGGCTCGGTGCATTTGAGAGCATCGGCTGGGCGCTGTCATCGCTCTCGACATCTGGTGTACCTGTCTGGGTCGACCGTGAGACGGCGCGGGCGACGATCCCCATCGCGCTCATTCTCTTACCGACTATGATTGGCGGTGCAGCCCTGTCCACTGCCGGGGGGGTAAAGCTCGCGCGGGTTGTTATTCTGCTCCGGCGGGCTGGGCAGGAATTCGCACGTCTGGGCTATCAGAGATCCATTGTCGCTTTGCGGTATCGTAACCGCCATCAGAAGCAGAGCGCCGTCTTGGGAGTCTGGGTCTACCTCATCGCCTATCTCGGAGCGGCGACCATGGTTTTCATCATGTTGAGCTTCCAGGGCGACGGTTTCGCCGCGGGTCTTTTCAACAGCGTGGGCGCAATTTCAAATTCCGGATGGATCATTAGCGTTGCTCCCACAGCGACCTTAGCTGAACATTTTGTACTGATAGGTGCCATGATCCTTGGCAGACTTGAGGTTATCGCGCTCTTGCCGGCCCTTTCGCCTGCTTTTTGGCGAAAATAGTCTGTATTTCTCCAGCGGATTGACCTACATGCGTTGAACAAACTGAGTATGCCCTTGAGCGCGAATGACAATCATTCTAGCGCGTTCATGTCTGGCTAGGAGTAAGAAAATGGCCGCTGAAAAGAAACAAAATTTGCAGGACACATTTCTGAATGCCGTGCGTAAGGCGCGCACGCCTCTAACGGTTTATACGACCAATGGCGTGAAGTTGCAGGGCTCTGTGAGCTGGTTCGATAATTTCTGCGTGTTGTTGCGGAGCGACGGGCGCGCGCCCCAGCTTGTGTACAAGCATGCAATCTCAACCATAGCACCAAACGCTCCTGTACAGCTCTTCGATGAAGAGGCAGCAGGGGCCGCTGAGACCGGTTGACAGATACCCTGATCGATAGAACGCCGCCGCAGAGCCGGGCCGGCATAGCAATTCCGTGGTTTTCACCTGTAGACCGCCCGACTGAGGAGCGGGTTAAGGAGACATCTGGTCTTGCGGCTGCTCTCGGCTGCGAGCTCAGCTTTGTAACCACCGAACAGGTGCGCAAAGCCTCGCCCTCACACTTGCTGACAGGCGGCGTGCTCGCGCGTCTCAAGGAGGATCTCGAGGCAAGTGACGCCAATCTATTTATCCTTGATGGGGCACTGACACCCGTCCAGCAGCGCAATCTCGAGCGGCGATTGGAGATAAAAGTGATCGATCGTACGGGTCTGATCCTCGAAATCTTCGGTCTTCGCGCGCAGACTAAGGCTGGCCAGTTGCAGGTTGAACTTGCCAGACAGCTCTACGAGCGCTCTCGGCTTGTCCGCACATGGACCCACCTTGAGCGGCAAAGAGGGGGACGGGGCTTTCTCTCGGGTCCCGGCGAGACCCAGCTGGAAGCCGACAAGCGTATGCTCGATACCCGGATCCGTCGCCTTAGAGAGGATCTTGAGGATGTCCGGCGCACGCGGTTTCAGCAACGCCGTTCCCGGATCCGCTCCGGCATCCCGGTGATCGCACTGGTTGGGTATACCAATGCCGGTAAGTCTACGCTCTTCAATCGGCTTTCCGGTGCAGATGTTCTCGCCAAGGACATGCCCTTCGCGACCCTTGATCCGACGACCCGGCGGGTGGACCTTCCGGACATTGGCGATGTAGCGCTGACCGATACGGTTGGTTTCATAACGGATCTTCCAACTCACCTCGTCGAGTCCTTTCAGGCGACACTGGAAGAAGCGATGGAAGCCGATTTGCTAATCCATGTTCGCGACCGTGCTAGCCCGGTGGACGTTTCCCAGAAGAAAGATGTCGAGCTTGTCCTCGATCAGCTGCAAGCCGGTTTCCAGCAGGATCTGCCGCCTCTTATCGAGGCCTGGAACAAGGCCGATCAGCTCGGCGAAAACCAGTTGGTAATGCTCCGTGCTCAGGCAAGTGATGCAAAACACCCGCCAGCTATGCTCGTATCGGCGCTGACCGGTGAGGGCATGTCAGACTTGATCAATCTCATCCAGATAAACCTGCAGCGTGCGGCGCGCGAATTGAAGGTCTGCCTAAAACCGGAGGACGGCGCGGCCCGTGCCTGGCTCTACAAACACGGCGATGTGCGCGGTGAAGAGATTGATGAGACTGATGGAGCAGCGACCCTTTTTGTGCGTCTGGTTCACGAAAAGGGTGGTCAATTCAGAGCGGCATTTCCCGATATCGCAACGAGTCCAGAATAGTTTGGTTTTTAGGCGGCTATTGCCTGGAACTTAGAATTTAAGCGTTCGAGCTAACAATAATATTCGTTAGGATTTCTCCGCGGCTTTGACGGCCTGCCAATAGGCCTCCTGCTCATCGAGGCCGAGCTCGGAGAAGACTTTTCCGTCCTCGGCCGCCAATACTTCCATGGCCCGGAAGCGCCGGTTGAACTTCTCATTCGTCCTGCGCAGCGCCGCCTCGGGATCAACATCCAGCCGCCGTGCGAGGTTGGCGCAGACGAACAGGATATCTCCCAGCTCGTCCTCAATGCTGTCGGAATTCTTATCTGCCATGGCCTCGTGCAGTTCGGCGACTTCCTCTTCGAGCTTTGCGAAGATCGGCTCCGGCGTCGCCCAGTCAAATCCCGTTCGTGCTGCCCGCTTCTGTAGCTTCTCGGCGCGCAGCAGGGCGGGCAGGGCGAGGGCGACACCGTCGAGGGCGCTGCTGTCGGGGGCATCGGCCTCGCGCTTTGCGGCGCGTTCTGCCGCTTTCTGTTCTTCCCAGGCGATTTTCTGGCTGTTGCTGTCGCGCCCATCGGCGACCTCGAACACATGGGGGTGCCGCCGGATCATTTTGTCGTTGATCGCCCGCGCAACGTCTTCCACCGAAAAGTGTCCAGCCTCGCTTGCCATCTGGCTGTGATAGACGACTTGAAGCAGAAGATCGCCGAGCTCTTCGCGCAGCTCGCTCATATCATTCTTCTGAATGGCGTCCATCACCTCATAGGCTTCTTCGACTGTGTACGGAGCAATTGACGCAAAGTCCTGTTCAATGTCCCAGGGGCAGCCGGTCTCTTTGTCCCGCAGTCGCGCCATGATCTCGACCAGCGTTTCGAACTCGGAGTCTCTTTCTAATTCCGGAGGACGGTCCATTACCCAGCTTCCTTATCCCAAAGTGTACCAAATCGTTTCGGCGTCCGCGTCTTCCATCCGCCGCGATGATAGGCATCGGACACGATCACAGGCACCACCGATGACGCCTCAGCGAACACCATCTGCTCCAGCGCTGTGTCCACCTTGCCCCAGGAGCAGGCTTCTTTCAGAGTTGAGGATGAACAGGCCCCGTCGCGGACATCGGCTACGGTTATCTGCACGGCGTATTTGTGCATCTCCACATCATCATGCCCAAGGATTTCGGCGCAGACCACAGTGTCCTGAGCAAAGTTCTTCGGCACGCCGCCTCCCACCATGAAGAGGCCCGTATCACCGGCCTTAATCTTGATCTCGGTCAGCTCGCGAAAGTCCGCCACACTGTCGATGGTCACATAAGGCACGTTTGCCTTCATCCGCTCTACCTGATGTTTTACGAGGCCAAAGCCAGCCGAGCTGTCCGAGAAAGCCGGGCAGAAGATTGGCACATCCCGCTCAAAGCACTCCTGCACCAGAGATCCCGCTTTTTTCGCATGTCCATCAGCGAGCCACCTGCCCATTTCGCGGATAAAGGCGCGCGAGGAATAGGCTCCGGGCTCTAGCGTCCCAGCAATCTCGAAAACTGTTTCGTCTGTCGCCTGCAGGTCGTCTTCGTCGATATAGGTGTCATAGATACGGTCGATATAGAGGTCGCGCAGGGTGCGATCCTCCGGCACTTCAAGCGCCTGATAATGCCGGAATCCCAGAGCCTCAAAGAAGTCCATGTCAACGATGGATGCCCCGGTCGCGACGATGGCGTCGACCATATTATGGCGCACCATGTCCCGCCAGACATGCATGCATCCGCCCGCCGATGTCGACCCCGCCAAAGTCAATATGATTGCGCAATCAGGATCGTCGATAGACGCATTGAGGATACGCGCCGCCCGGGCCGCATCCCGCGATGTGAAGCTCATCTTCTCCCATGCGTCGATCAACTCGCGCCCATCGAAGCTGGTGATATCAATGTGTTCGACCGGCTTCGACAAAAGCTCTGCCTTGCGGTTGGACGTATCAGCCATATCGATGGTGCTCCGGTGGTGATCAGCCGCGGTTAGACGAGGGCGCGCGCAGCGTCAATTATCCGGCGGGTTTCATGCCAGAGATCGATCGATTGCAGCTCTTCCGGGCTGACAAATTTCGCATCAGCTGCATCATCGCCAGCAACAGTATCGCCGGATACCCATCGCGCCGCATAATCGCAAAGAAGGTAATGGCGTGTTGTGTCGCCCGATCGTCTCGATGTGAAAATCCCATCTACCACATCGATAAGCCCGCAAAGTACTGCCTCGACGCCTGTTTCTTCTTTCAGTTCGCGGAGCGCGGCGCCCTCCGCCGTCTCGCCGAACTCTATACGCCCGCCGGGAAGCGACCAGGACCCCGACAGAGGCGGCTGGCCGCGCCTAATCAGAAGTACGTCCTCGCCGCGCAGGCAGACGACGCCGACCGCCGGCACGATTTGCTCTCTTTCAGCTGTGCGCTCGTGATCCATCACAGAGTCAACTCATGGTCTTTCTATAGTGGGATGACCAGCCGCCGCGTTTCCGACACATTTCTCAAACCCCCGTTTAATATCCATGGCTCACAGTTATACTCATGGCAGTGGTAGTAGATCGATTAAAGCGGGCAGCCTGGCTTACAGCTTTCATACTGCTTATCATCTGGCCCTTGATCTGCCTCGCCATCACACATCAGATCACCCACGGATGAAGCTGACTTTTGCCGCGCCATAGGTGCGCACATCGCAGACCTGCCAGCCATCAAAATCGATATCTTCATCCCGGCCGGTTTCAACCACGAGTGCCGCATTGTCTGAAAGCCAGCTGCCCGTTTGCAAAGACGCCAGTGTCGGCAAGACAAGCCCATGATCATAGGGCGGGTCGAGAAATACAAGATCGAAGGGCTTGCCAAGGTTTGCGGGCATGTCGCCTAAAGCGTCTGCCGATCGCCTGTGGATGCGTGTCACGCCAAACAAAGACATGGCTTCCGCGTTGGTTCTGATTGCCGCACGCGCAGCGCCAGCCACATCGATGAACAGGCAAAACCTGGCCCCACGCGACATAGCTTCAAAGCCAAGCGCACCCGATCCGGCAAACCCGTCCAGCACCCTTGCACCTTCAATCGGTGGAGCCCATTCGGCATGGGCGAGGATGTTGAACACTGCTTCCCGCGTTCTGTCCGAGGTTGGCCGCGTGTTTCGCCCTTTCGGAGTAACAAGCTGACGGCCCTTGAATTTTCCTGCCACGATCCGCATGAACGCTCGCCTAGAGCACTTTGCTTCTGAATGGAATTCTGGACGTGTCAAACGAAGCCCATATGCAACGCGCACTTTCGCTCGCTCGCTCGGCAGCAGAGTGCGGAGAGGTGCCTGTGGGGGCGGTGCTGGTCGACATTGAAACCGGCGAGATCATAGGCGAGGGAGCAAACCGTCCGATTGCTGCGAACGACCCAACTGCCCACGCGGAGATTGTCGCCATACGCCAGGCTGCGGCGGCGCGTGGCAATTACAGGCTGACCGGCACGCACCTCTTTGTGACGCTCGAGCCCTGCGCGATGTGTGCCGGGGCTATCAGCATGGCTCGCATTACCCGGCTCACCTTCGCGGCTGCCGATAAGAAAGGCGGCGCTGTCCTATCCGGCCCTCGCTTTTTTGAGTCGCCTTCGTGCCACTGGTCGCCCGATATTGAGCAGGATATTGCCCATGCCGAGGACGCTGCCAGGCTGCTAAAACAGTTCTTCGCTTCAAGACGTCGATAAACTGCTCCCGACGAGTTTCGTTATTCCGTCATTTAAGTGTCGCTTGCGCTTCATAATTCGGGCCTACCCAAGGTTTCATTGATGAACCTATGGAAGGGTTGGGCCGATGGTCTTTAGAAAATCACGAGCCCGAAAGGCTCAACGGATTGGATCAACAGCTCTGTCAGCTGTTATACTCATGATTGCTGCCGCTTGCAGTGACGACGATACCGATACGCCTCCTGTGCCATCGCCACCGCCTCCTCCTCCTCCGCCGCCGGTAACGATGGTGCCAGAGGTGACCCTGCAAGCTATTGGCGTTTTCGAAACCGGTATTTTCGATGAAGGCGCTGCTGAAATCGTTGCCTTCGACCCCGGTACAGATCAGCTCTTTGTTATCAATTCGAATGATACGACCGTTGATATTCTGGATCTTACAGATCCAACGGCTCCTGCGCTGGTAGACCAGATCGATGCATCGGCGCTTGGGGGTGGTGCGAACAGCGTTGCAGTTTCGGGCGACATGTTCGCGGTTGCGATTGAGGCGGATGATGCCACCGATCCCGGGCTTGTGGCCTTCTTCAATGCATCAAGCCTTGAACTCGACGGAACTGTTACAGTTGGCGCGCTCCCGGACATGGTGACTTTCACGCCAGATGGTCAGACCGTTCTGGTGGCAAATGAGGGAGAGGTTAGTGATGACCTCCAGACCAACCCGGTTGGCTCTGTCAGCGTGATCGATATCTCGAGCGGTGTCGCAACCGCCGTTGCCGAGACTGCAGATTTCCTTGAGTTTAACGATGATCGAGCCGAACTGATCGCAGCGGGTGTCCGGTTAAATCAGCCGGATTTCAATGGTGTTGCGGACCCGCTCACGGTTGATGTGTCGACCTTGCCACCGGTCAGCGTGGCGCAGGATTTAGAGCCTGAATTCATCGCTGTTGCGCCGGATGGAACGACAGCCTTCGTCTCTCTGCAGGAGAACAATGCCTTTGCTGTGGTCGATATAGAACAGGTGGCCGTCACTGAGATTATCAGTTTCGGAACGGTAGATCATTCGATCGCGGGCAATGAGTTCGACCCGAACGACGATGACGGGATCAATATCGTTAATGCCCCGGTCCGGGGGTTGCGTATGCCGGATGCAATTGCCGTTTATGAAGTGGACGGCAACGTCTTTATGGTTACGGCCAATGAAGGCGACGGACGGGAGTTCGAATTTGAAGACCCGGCCACGGGCGACGACGAGGTCGTCTTTACCGATGTCATCGATGTAGATGATGGCGTGGCAGAGGGGGCTTTCGATGCGTCCCTTGATGCCGCCGCGCTGACTGCGCTGAACGATCTTGAAGTATCCCGCACAGATGGGGACGCCGATGGCGACGGGGATATTGATGAAATCTTTGCGTTCGGGTCCCGGTCCTTCTCGATCATCGACCCGACGGGCACTGTCGTCTTTGACTCAGGCTCCATGTTTGAGACGATGACGGCCGATCTGTTCCCGGACGACTTCAACAGCACCAATGATGAGAATGGCAGCTTTGAGAACCGATCCGATGATGCAGGCCCCGAGCCGGAGGGCGTAACGATTGGGGTGATTGACGGTGTGACCCTGGCATTTATCGGTCTGGAACGCATCGGAGGCATAATGGTCTATGACATCACAGACCCCACCGCAGTTGCTTTCGAGGACTATATCAATGTGCGTGATTTCACCGTCGACGTGACTGTTGATGATGATGGTGACGGGGAGGGCGACTCTACCAATTCAGCCGCGGGTGATCTCGGGCCTGAAGGGCTTGCCTTTATCTCTGCAGCCGATAGTCCGAGCGGCGTCCCGCTTCTTGCGGTCGGGAACGAGGTAAGCGGCACAACCCGTATTTTTCAGGTCAATCTGGAAATGGTCCCGGAGAGCTGAGCTCGGTCTATATTGGGTGACGTATGTAAATCCCATCTGTTTGAGACAGAGGATGTTTCAGATCCAGCCATAGCCGATGGCTGCGCGTATGAAGTAACTCGCGCCGATGAGTGTTACGAGGCCTTTCACCCAGCGTCGGAAGCCGTCATCTTGCATCCGCTCCAATATGCCCTTGCCAAGGGCTGTACCGGCCATGGCGGTGGGGATCGCGACGGCTAAAAGCCATAGGGGTGGAAGCAGAGACGTTGATCCTGCGGCGGCGAGGATGATCGGAGCGCTCCAGAAGACGATCTTGATGATGTGTGAGACGGCCTGGGTTGCTGATTTCGTGGCGACAATCTGCTGCCGTGTCATACTGGTCCGGACGAAGAAGATATCCAGCAGGGGTCCGGCAACGCCTGCAAGCGTGTTCATGCCCTGAACCAGGAGCCCTGCGAGTTCTGACTGAAAAGGCTTCTGGACGTCGAGGTCAAGCCATTTGCGCGGGATCCAGACAACTACCGGAACGAGGCCCAAAATGAACAGCACAGCCAGCTTGTCCGGTCGCCACACCACAAAGAAAAGTAGCAAGATGCCAATGACCGCGCCGATCATGTATCGCCAGAAGACCGACCAGACGACATCGTCGCGCAGGAGATAGGCGCGCCAGCCATTGGCCACCATCATAATCGCTCCGTGGGTGATCATGGCGGTTGCAACCGGCACAAGCGCGACGAGAACGCCCATCAGGATCATCCCGCCCGCCATGCCAAATATCCCCGATATGAAGGAAGACGCGAGGGTGGTCGCGATAATAGCAAGGCCGGTGATGAAGCTCATACGCGCCGGTCTAGGCTGAGTCGTTTGCCATGGGCCTCGATTTTGCCCGCCACTCCCTATAGAGCGACATCATGACAATGAAGACCATTGGCCCGTGGACCGTCCACAGGACCCGCATAGACCACGAAAACCCCTGGATCAGGCTGGAGACAAGCGATGTCACTCATCCCGATGGCTCAGCCGGCATCTACGGGGTTGTCCGCATGGCAAATCTCGCCACCGGTGTCCTACCGATCGATGAGGATGGCCATACTTGGCTTGTCGGTCAGCACCGTTTTGCCTTTGACACCTATAGCTGGGAGCTTCCGGAGGGCGGCGGCACAAAAGGCATTGACCCGCAAATCTCAGCGGCCCGTGAGCTGAAAGAGGAAACCGGGCTCAGCGCAGCCCATTTTACGCCCCTTGGCCGCTGGCAGCTCTCCAACTCGGTCACAGACGAGGTCGCCTTTGGCTATCTCGCCTGGGATCTGACATCCGGCACCGCCGCCCCCGAACCGAGCGAGGCCCTGACCGTCGAGCGCGTACCCTTCGCCGATCTCGTAGCCCGCATCCGTGCTGGCGAGATCACCGATTCATTCACCCATCTCATGGTGTTCGCTGCCATCGACAAGGCCCGCCAGGGGCAGCTGCCACCCGCAATCTCTCGCCATCTGATTGGTGCTTGACGCTACGTCGCACCTGATTTCGCCTTCACGGGCCGCTCCCTGTCCTTTAAAGTAGCAAAAGACAAAATTGCGCATGAGCAGGGAGAACCAGCATGATTTTCGAATACAGCTCCAAGACCCAGGAATGGATCGATCGGGTCGAGGCTTTCATGGACGAGTATGTCTACCCGAATGTGGAGACCTATGATCGTCAGCATGAAGAGGCGGAAGACCGCTGGTCCATTCCACCGATCATCGAGGAACTGAAAGAGAAGGCGAAGGCCGAGGGCTTATGGAACATGTTCCTGCCACCCAACGCCGACCATGATGATGGCATCTATCAGGGCGTTGGCCTTTCGAATGCAGAGTATGCGCCCCTCGCCGAGATTATGGGCCGCGTAGGCTGGGCATCGGAAGTGTTCAACTGCGCCGCACCTGACACCGGCAATATGGAGGTCTTCCACCGCTATGGAACGCCGGAGCAGAAAGAGCGCTGGATGAAACCGCTCCTCGAAGGAAAGATCCGTTCTGCCTTCCTCATGACCGAGCCACTCGTGGCCTCCTCCGATGCGACAAATGTCCAGACACGGATCGAACGGGATGGCGATGAGTATGTCATCAATGGCCGCAAATGGTGGTCTTCCGGCGTCGGCGATCCACGCTGCGAAGTTGCGATCGTCATGGGCAAAACCGATCCGAATGCCGAACGCCACAAACAGCAGAGCCAGATCCTGGTTCCGCTTGACACGCCGGGCGTCAACATTCTCCGTATGCTTCCAGTCTTCGGATATGATGATGCGCCTCATGGCCACGCGGAAGTGCTCCTTGAAAATGTCCGTGTGCCAGCATCCAATATGCTGCTCGGTGAGGGCAGGGGCTTTGAGATTGCTCAGGGTCGCTTGGGGCCAGGCCGTATTCACCACTGCATGCGTACCATCGGTGCTGCTGAGGTCGCTCTGGAGAAAATGTGCAAGCGTCTTCTCAGCCGGGAAGCTTTCGGTAAAAAGATCGGCGAACATTCTGTATGGGAACAGCGTATCGGTTGGGCGCGGACGAATATCGAAATGACCCGCCTGCTAACGCTTAAAGCGGCCTATATGATGGATACGGTCGGCAATAAGGAAGCTCGTAACGAAATCGCCATGATCAAGGTTGCGGCCCCGACTATGGCCCTCGACATCATTGACGATGCCATGCAGGCCCATGGCGGTGCCGGTGTCACATCAGACTTCGGTCTTGCCCGCGCCTATGCAAACATCCGTACCCTGCGGTTTGCAGATGGTCCTGATGAAGTGCATTGCCGCGCCATTGCACGTAGCGAGTTCAAGAAGCACCGCGACGCGCATTATCCAACACATGCTATGGCTGCCGAATAAGCAGCCTCGGCAGATTCATCGGAGCCGGAGGCACTGCATCTCGCGGTGTCTCCGGTTTTTTGTCGGCGGTTACTGCAAGCTCAATTTTAGCTGGATATCTTTCTGGCTGAGCGATGACAGCAGGGCTTTTTCCTCGACCGAGAGTTTCGCCTCGCCGTCAATATAGCTTTTCAGAAGAAACGCGACTTCGCTGGTCGAACGATAATAGAAATCCATGTGCGACTTGCTTAGCTCTTCCACGAGGCGATGGAGGAGTTTTTTCTGCTTTTCGGCGTCGAGATCTTTGCGTTTCTCTTCCATAGGAACATCTGTAATTCGCACCTGTGTCATTATAGATGGTTCTGCCTATCCGGAAGAAAACCCCAGGTGAACTTTGGTCGCAGGAAGCTGTGAGAGATCAAATCCGCCTAACATCAATGAAAACTCTCAGCGACTCTCAGCGCGCCAAAACTGAGAATCTCAACAGGGGATTTATCCTCCTATCTGTTCTCGCCTAGTCGCGACGGAACAGGCTGCCAAGAGCTTCGCGGGCGACGTCTTCCACAGCCTCTTCCACGGTCTGCTCTCGGCTTAGTTCCTCATCTCCGTCGGTGGTGTTGTCTTCAGTATCATCGCGATCAGAACTGCGGCCCGAACTGCCCAGAATACCGGATAGCGCGCCGCCAAGCTCGCCGCCTATGGACCCGGTCAAACGGTCTATTTGCTCGCCCGCCAGAGCCTGTGTCAGCGCTTGCGTATCCGGTGCGATTGAGGGTTTGGTCCAACTGCCAGCGATTTTCAGAGGGATGGCGAGGCCATTCAGCTGAACATCGCTCAGCTCGCCGCGGCCCGCCGTATCAGCGGCAAATTGCAGACCCATATTCAGGGTTTGCGCCCCGAGATTGATTGTGCCGGAACCCTTCGCGCTGAGGGCGGAGTTTACCAGGTCCATAAGTCTGATATTGGCGACACCATCCTGAATAGTCAGCAGTGTATCGAAAGAGGCGAAATCCGTCTTATCGGTCGGTGAAATGCCAAGATTGAACGCGCCGCTGGTAAGAGATTCCTGAATGTTCCCAGTGGTTCGGAAAAGCTGACCGAGATTTACCCCATTGATCGCGCCATCGGCAAGGTTGGCTGATAGCTCACCGCTCAGGGCGTTCATGATGTCGTGGACGCTCGCTCCAGCGCTGGAAATATCAAGGCTGAACTGCCCGGTCCCGGCAAGACGGTCAGACCCGGCAAGGGTCTGCAGCAGGTCCTGCATCAGGATACTGTCTCCTGTTAACGCCATAGCCAGCGTTGGCACCTGCCGGTTGGCATTCAGTCCCAGCGTACCGGCCCATTTGCCGCCAAACGTCGTCAGTTGGGCAATCTCCGCACTCAGCGCCCCATCGGTTAGTCTGGCGCGGATATCCGCATCGCTCAGCACCATCTTGTCGATCTTGATCGACGAGCTTTTCAGGCTGATATCAGCATCGGCCGCTTTCAGACTATCAAGGGCAAGCGGAGTCTTGCTCCATCCCTCAGGCTGATCCTCAGGAGCCGGTCCCATGAACGGGGTCAGATCAAGAGCAGTTGTTGAGAGATCACCCGTCAGTTTCGGGCGGTCCGAGGACAAGTCGAGGGCGAGATCGCCATTTGCCGTGGTCCCGTCCAGGGTGAGAGTCAGGTCTGTCAGGTCGATGCCGGAAAGCGAGCCATTGGCATCACTTTGAAAGCTGAAATTCTGCAGCGTCTCTCCGGGCTCCAGCTCTATCCCTAAGAGATCGAGCAGGCGTCGCGGATTGCTGCTGCTGGCGGAGATGTTTCCGTTCAATCGGCCGCCATCTGCCATAGACACATTGCCCGTATAAGCCGTTTCAATCAGAGGACCTGTCAGGTTGAAATCAATATTGTTGAGGGACATCCCATCAACAGGACCGTTGAGGTCCGAGGTCAATGTCAGTTCGGCTCCTTCCAGAGCTGCGGTCTGTGCGAGATCGATGCCAAGGGCTCCAAGGGCTCGACCCATGTCCCCCATGCTGACATCAAGTGAGCCGCTCTCCAGCGCTATGATCTCGGCTATGGTAACTCCCCCGGCGAAGCGGACATCCAATGCCTCACCATCTGTGACGAGCTCGCTGAATTGAATTGCGAGAGTATCCAGGGGACCGTTGACAGAGCCGGTCGCGGCCAGAGACCCGACAGGATCGAGGTTTACCGGCAATGTTGAGATATCGATGGGCGCTTTGTCGGCGAGCGCCGCAAGGCTTGGGATATCCATTGCGAAGGTGCCGTCCAGCGCAGGCGTGTCGCCAAGCGTTGTCGCGCCGTCGAACTCGATATTGGCAAATTCTGTTGTCAGGGCGAGGTCAGTATCCGCGGGTTCACCGGTGAGCAGGGCGTTCGGCGTATCAAGGTCGAGGTCGATGCCGAAGAGATCGCCATCGAGATATCCGGTGGATTTCAGCCGAAGCGGGCTTGAGAAGGATTGCGCCCGCGCTTCCACATTCAATTCTGTCAAATTGTAGGCGTCGCCGGTCATGGCGTCGGAATAGGTGAGGGTGGTGTTGACGATGCGGGCCTGATCGAAGCCTGCATTGACCTCGCTCGGGCTGCCGGGCTCTTCCGGATCGGTTTCTGGCACGGCATCGGGATTGGCAAAGACCCAGTTCGTGCGGCCATCAGCGAGGCGCTGTAGGCCAATATTCGCATCAATCAAAGCAAGCTCGCGCACCTGTACGCGGCCGGTCATCAGGGGTAGCCACTTCACCGAGGCACGCAGCTGCCCAGCCTCGATCATATGGTCGCCGTCAAAGCCCTCAGGATTGGCCACAGTGACATCAGAGACGCTGGCAGCGATGCGGGGAAACACCGATAGGCTGATCGGGCCTGCAAGGCTGACATCCCGGCCAAGGGCATTCTCCGCTGCGGTCTGTATCTGCTCGCGATAGACAGATTTCGGGGTCAGGAAGGCAATGGTCAGGATCGCTGCAATGGCAACGATAATGATGATTGGCAGGATAATGAGAAGCCGGCGCATTTGGGTGTCCTGGGAGGTGTCACAGTGTTTGGAATTCAGAGGCTAGCATATCTGTCGCACTATGAATGTCACTTGAAGGTGAATTTATGACCGTTCGCTGCTTGACCGGTTCCCCTCCCTTGGATTAGACGAGCAAACTTGATCAACGCAGCAGGATTGTCCCCGCTGTTCGAGTCTCAAATGCGCGGGTGTAGCTCAGCTGGTTAGAGTGCCGGCCTGTCACGCCGGAGGTCGCGGGTTCGAGCCCCGTCACTCGCGCCATTTTTCGGAAGCTAGATTTTAACACGCCGGAAGTATTGTATTTTCATATACTTTTGCGTCGTCAGATTTGTTCTGACTCAAAAGTGAGATACATATTGGGGCACAACGTCTAAGACCGTGGATCCTGATAGATGCGTGCTTCAGCTTAGAAAGCGGTAGTATTATCGAAACAGATTTCCAAAGTTTAGCTTGGTGAATTTTATGCGTGTGTGCAAATTCAACCTGTCTTTCGCAGCGTCATTGGAAGCTCCAGCTATTTATGACCCGATGCACTCGGCCAGTGCCGAAATTTCACTCGTTCTAGTTCAGATATGCTGCGATTTACCTGCAGCCATAGTGACTGAACCATATTGCTAGCTGAATGATCGCTTCGATCAATGACGCACTATTAGGTTGTCTGATGCATATATATTCTGATCTCTGCTTACCTATCCGTTCAGCGAAATGAAATTCAGATTGATTCAACCCAAAGGCAGACGTTTTTACGGCAAACATCCATCTCACGCTTGGAAGTGGGTCTTCCGCATTCCTAAGAAATAGAGGAAATCGGATAGACATCATTAATGCATTCCACATTGTCTCATAGGAGTTCTTGATGCACCGAGCTGGAATGCTGATCACGAACTAGCGCTATGGCAAATGGCCTAACGTTTCCAGCACCATGTCTTCTGACGATACATCCAAAGACATATTTCCTTCATTTTGTCGCACCGTTAACTAAAAACTTCTTGCATGAGAACAAAAGTAGAATATAAAGCGAAAAAGAACGGAGAGTGAACATGGGTCATCGCATCAGCTTCCACGGCGCATCGGGTCAGCGTTATGTTTTCAACCAGGTTGAGGTGGCTTCGCCTTGGGCAAGAAATGCCGGAGTGGCTGTGTTCGCAACCCCAGATACATTCGGCTGGCGGATAATCGGTATAAGCCAGCTTACGGGGCGGACACATGACGTTCGCCCGCTCTGGGCACTACGTGAGGCTGAACGATATGGGGCGAGCGCTGTGTTTTATCTCGCCGAAGGAGACATGGACACGCGTTGCGATATTATCGCAGACCTTCAATCAGGATTCAGTCCAGTTCTTGGCCAGGCTGCAGATGTGGCATTGCCCGTTGCAGCATAGGGTCAGAACCGGATCGTTAAGCTGGATCAACGCGAAAAAGGCCGCCGCCGAATTCATGCGTGATCAGGTAGACATAACCGTCAGGACCCTGAACAAGATCGCGGATAGGTAGAGCCACATCCTTAAGGTAGTGGGTCTCCGCGACAACGGTCGTGCCATCCATCTCCAGTGAGACGAGTTTCTGACCGGCTGGGCCGTTCATGGCACCAATAAGGAGTTTGCCATTCCACTCTGGATAGACGGTGCCCATATACCGCATCATGCCGGACGGGGCGATGGACGGCACCCATTTTGTGGCGGGCTGTTCCAAGCCATCGGCAGCTGTAAGGTCGGTGATCACTGTGCCGTCATAGTTAACGCCATAAGTAATCTCCGGCCAACCATAATTGTTTCCGGGTTCGATGATGTTCAGCTCGTCACCGCCTTTGGGACCATGCTCATGAGCAAACAGTACACCGGCGTTCTCATCATAGAGTAAGCCTTGAATGTTGCGGTGGCCCCACGTGTAAACCTCCTCACTTGCACCATCGACGCCGATGAGCGGGTTATCGTTAGGTATGGTGCCGTCGGAGTTAATCCGTACAATAGTGCCGTGTGTATTCGCTGTGCTTTGGGCGTCATCCATGTAACGAAAGCCGTCGCCCAGCCCGGCAACGAGGGTGCCATCGGGTAAAAATTGCAGTCGGCCGCCAAAGTGATAGGAAGTATCGCGGAAATCGGATTGGTATATATCTTTGCCATTTAAAAGCGCCGTGCCGTCCTCGCTCAGCTCTGCTTTGAAAATTGCCGTCGAATTTTCGTCGTCATTGCCTTTGGCGTAAGATAAATAAATCAAGCGATTGTTTTCAAAATCCGGATCTGCAACGAGCTCGAAATAGCCGCCCTGATTGGCAACGTACGTGTCTGGTCCGCCGGTGAGGGGGGTAACCGACCCGTCCAATCCAACAAGATTGATACGGCCTTCCCGCTCCGAAATTAGAAAGTGCTGATCATCATCGGGGAGAGGCAAAATCCCCCACGGATATTCGAATCCTTCGACGATCGGGGTGAGCTTGAACTGACCATCGGTATCAATTGCGCCATCCGTTGGGGCAGCAGCTTGCGTTGCCGTATCCCCCGAAGACGCCGGATCTTGTTCGCCACCATTGCAGCCGAAAAGCGCCAGAGTAAGAGCGCTGGAGATTAAGAGGGCTGACTTTGACATGATATGCTTCTCCAGTTTTCTTTGAATTTCCGAAGCGATAACAGAAAAACGACCCGTCTGAAAATAGGCGGGTCGTTAGTTTAGGGTGGTACGGGCTGTAATCAGAAGCGTGTTCTGACTGTGACACCGAATGTACGCGGATCTTGTAGGAACTGGCCCCGGGCTGAGCCGCGCAGAGGGATATTAAAAGCCACGTTCCTGGTAATCTGATCCGTCACGTTCCGGCCCCAGACTTCCACCTGCCAGAGACCATCTTCAGAGCCGAAGCCGAGGCGAAGGTTTAGCTTGGCGTTCTCGTCCTGAATATCACCAGCGAGCGGCGTATCATCATTCAAGTCGAGCACCGAAGGCTGGGTGCTGGTTCTGCGTTCCGACTCAAACCTGACATTGGCATTTGCAAACAGGTTAAACCGGCCATTGATGACAGGCTGCTCATAGGTCAGCCCGAAAACCCCGACCACTTCCGGCGCATTGGTAAGATCCCCTCCGCACAGGTTCGCTGCTTGTAGGTTGAAACCTGGATCAGTTGGATCCTGGACCGCACAATCATTTGGATAACGCGCATCGGAATAAGTCAGATCGAAATTTGCCGTCAGAAAATCAGTAATCTGTGCGAGCGTTTCAATTTCGAATCCGGTTGCAAATGCTTGATCCACATTGAAGGTAACAAACTGGACGCCGGTGAATTCGAGAACCTGGAAGTCAGAGATATCCTGATGGAAAACGGTAAGATTTGCTCGCGCTCGACCGTCAAATAGCGTCGACTTGATGCCGAATTCCCAGACGTCGATTTCTTCAGACTCAAATCGGGGATCGAAACCAGCAACAGCTGCAGATGCATCAAGGTTAAATCCACCAGATTTAAAGCCGTGCGTGAAACCGCCGAAAAGGGTTACATCAGGTGTCAGTGCATAGCTCGCTCTGAGCGTATAGACGAGTTCGTCATCCTCGAAGGTGTCGTCGAATTCCTGCGGTAGCAATGCCTGGGCGAGGGGGTTGAGCTCCTGACCAGGTGCGATCTCAGCCAAGCGATCAACGGTTGGGGCTGTAAACACGAAGCAATTGAGCGCTACAGCAGTTCCAACAAGGTCAGGGCTGATTGCTGATATTCCGGCTGCATTTCCCAAAGTGGCTAGACAGGCATCATGCTCGCCAGCGACCTGCTCGAAAGTGCCGTCTTTGGTCTCATCGACATAGCGAAGTCCTACAGTGAAATCGAGATTGTCGGTTATGGAAATCACATTATGGGTAAAGATCGAGAATGATTCCGCATCCTGACGGAATGAATTAGTCGCAAAATCCCCCGTTGCGTCTACACCTTGCGAAAATATATTCAGGAGGTTTGCTGCGCTGCCTAGTGTCCCAACGCTGACGCCCGACTGGAATTCATCGAGGAGAGTCAACGATCCTTCAGCATTGATTAATTCGTCAGAATAGTAGAGCCCAAACAACCAGTCTATTCGGTCCTCGAACAAGGTGCCATTTAATCTCAGCTCATGGGTCTGAGTTTCAATCGATGACGCATTGTTGTTGGGATCAAAAGGCATGCCTGGCAAGGCCATAGCTTCTGGAGACGCCCCAACTGTGAAGATGTTCAGACCAACAAAATCCGTATTCCGGAAGGTCGCGTCCTCAAAGTCGCGAAAGGCACCGATATAAGTAAGCGAGCCGAAAGGCAGATCGACATTGTACTCCCCGGAAATGCCCCACTGCTCGAAGGGGTTGGAGAAGTTATCAGAATTTGATTGCAAATCGTTTCTAGCATCAGGTTCCTGAAAAGGAGCACCTCCAGTTGGATCAAGCCCAGCTGCGCCGAACAGGGCTGCCGCAGGTGTGTCCTCAAAGAAGACCGCAAAGCAACACCGCTCATTGGCTTCTGAATAGTCGCCAATCAGGCGGAAGGTGCCAAAATCGTCGAGATCAAGCATTGCTTGGCCACGAATGAGATAG
This sequence comes from Pseudomonadota bacterium, assembly GCA_039196965.1. GTDB lineage: Bacteria > Pseudomonadota > Alphaproteobacteria > Caulobacterales > Hyphomonadaceae > CALLCD01. The sequence continues at coordinate 102,141 of JBCCUK010000003.1, forward strand.
CGGTCACGGTCGTTACTGTCATTGCTAGATGGGCCGCTGAGACTATCGATAAAGCCGTCTCTTCGAGTATATGCACCCGAAAAGCGAACGCCTAGCCGGTCTTCTATGATGGGTGCACTGAAACCAGCCTGAACATTAAAAAGATCAAAATTGCCGTAGGTCGCATTTGCGAATGCATCAAAAGTGTCAAGCGACGGTTTTCGAGTGGTTATGTTCAAAGCACCAGCAGAAGTGTTCCGACCAAATAGCGTACCCTGTGGGCCACGGAGGAGTTCCAACTGCTCGAGGTCTACCAAATCACCAAGAGCTACGCCTGGACGAGAGAGGTAAACACCATCCACGAAGACAGCTACAGAACTTTCAAGACCAATATTGTTACCTGTGGTACCAACGCCGCGAACGCGAAGCGTCGATCCACCGGTGGCCGTATCGGAGCTATTAATGTTGAAACTCGGTGTAACCGATTCCAGATTGGTGACGTCAAAAACGCCCTGCCGGTCAAGTGTTTCCGGACTGAAGGCGGAGACGGCGATTGGCACGTCCTGGATAGAGGCTTCCCGGCGCGTCGCCGTGACAGTGATCTCGCCAAGCTGACGAACACCTTCATCGGTGTTGCCTTGGGCATCGTCTTGCGCTGTGGCGGGCGCTGTTGCCAAGGCTAATGCCGCAGCCGATCCGAGCAGAACGGATTTGTGGCGTCTGTTGAGTCTCATGCTTTTTTTCCTCCCGAGGCGTCCCCTTTGTGATTGGGACCCTTCAATTAACGTTTGCGTTCCTGCTCTTGTGTCAGGAATCTGCGACTATTATCATTGGCACCATTTGTAGTCTGTCAACTTTACGCAACGGAAGATATTCCGCTCGAAAGTGTCTATTTCAGCCAAAATGACAATATAATCAGGCAAGATTGACTTACCTGCCAAGTTTTAGGACCTGACGCATATGTCGAAGTGTGACCAAAAAGCCATTGTTCTGTTTTCGGGTGGTCAGGATTCTGCTGCGTGCCTCGCCTGGGCACTGTCGCGTTTCGAGCAGGTCGAAACCGTCGGCTTTGATTATGGACAACGTCATCGGGTGGAGTTGGAGTGCCGATCGGTTTTTCTGGAGCGGTTTAAAAAGGTGCTTCCGGAACTCGCTAAGGGGCTGGGGCAGGACCACCTGTTGCATATTCCTGTCATTGGAGAAATCAGCGACACCTCCCTCACGCGAGAAACGAATATCGAGGTCGCGGAGTCAGGTTTGCCTTCGACTTTTGTGCCCGGTCGCAATCTGATTTTCCTTACGCTGGCGGGTGCACTTGCCTGGCGGCGTGGCGCAAGTGTTCTTGTCGGTGGCATGTGCGAAACGGATTTCTCAGGCTATCCGGACTGTCGGCGCGAAACGCTTGATGCACAGGAACGGGCCATTAGCCTCGGTCTGGATAAGCAAATGAGGGTCGAGACGCCGCTCATGTATATTGATAAGGCAGAGACTTGGGCGTTAGCTGAAGAGCTGGGCGGTCAGTCGCTGATAGAACTTATTCTTGAGGACACACATACCTGCTATCTTGGTGACCGAGTTTCTCGCCATGATTGGGGTTATGGCTGCGATGCCTGTCCTGCCTGTGAGCTGCGTGCCCAAGGCTGGACAAAATGGCGAAGCGGAGTTCCCGCGTGAGAACGACTTACACTGCAAAGGAAGCGTATTACACGCTACAAGGGGAGGGCGCACAGACCGGGCGGGCTGCTGTGTTCTTCCGCTTTACGGGATGCAATCTGTGGACGGGCCTGGAACGGGATCGTCACAAGGCGACGTGTCAGTTCTGCGACACGGATTTTGTGGGCATCAATGGTGAAGGTGGCGGGAAGTTCAAATCGCCAGAGGCAGTCGCCGACCATGTGCAAGCAATCTGGGAAAGCCGGGCAAGCGGCGGGACGCCCTATGTGATCTGTACCGGCGGCGAACCGCTGTTGCAGCTGAATGACCCTCTCATTGCAGAATTCCACAATCGCGGATTTGAAATTGGGGTTGAGACGAATGGCACAATTAGCGCACCGGAGGGGCTGGACTGGATCTGCGTCAGCCCCAAAGCCAATGCAAAGGTGCTGCAGACCTCAGGGAATGAGATAAAGCTTGTCTATCCGCAGGTGCTCGCAAGGCCGGAAAAGTTCATCGATATGGATTTTGAGCACTTTTTCTTGCAACCCATGGATGGACCAGAGTTTGCACAGAACGTAGAAGCCACCAAAGAGTATTGCATGAAGAATCCGAAATGGCGACTGAGCTTACAAACCCACAAGATGATCGGATTGCCCTGACGCCGGAAGGGCAAACCTTCGAGATATCAAAATCAGTGACCTTCGAGGCCGCTCATAGGCTTCCTGGGCGAGGAGCGGGCGACCCCTATGGCCGGATCCATGGTCACAGTTTCCAAGTTGAAGCCGTCGTTGCCGGTAAGGTTCAGCCGGGCTCGAAATGGGTTGAAGATCTGGGTAAACTGACGACAGAGCTTCAGAAAATCGCGTCTACGCTCGATCATCGGCTTCTGAATGAGATTGAAGGGCTGAGTGCCCCAACCTTCGAAGTCATCGCGGTTTGGATCGCCGATCGACTGAAGCCACAATTACCTGGCCTAAAGCGCGTCATCATCTCCCGGCCGAGCCTGAATGAAAGATGTACCCTTACGCTGTAGTTCTTACTCGTTCGGCTTTAATTTTTAAGACGCCCTGAAGTTCGGACGCGACGGTATCCAATGCCTGGCGCACATGGCGAAGGCCACCACCACGGCCATGCAGGGTCAAAAGGCGTTTTTCAGGTGGTTCTTCTTCGTCGACGCGGACCTGAAAATGGCGGCTACGCGGGAGCACAGCCGTCATTAGCTTTGCAGAGAGATCAAAGCCGACCTGCTCGTTAAATGCGCCATTGCGTGTATCCGCCTCAAAATCAGACTGCTCGCGGCGCTCAACCGAATTGAATAGAACAGACAATTCCGGGCGGTGATCTGTGTCTGTTTGGTCCGTAATGACCCGGTTGAGCAGTTTGATCCCGCGGAGTGAGTAAACATCGGTGTGCATCGGTGCCAAAACGCGATCTGCCGCTTGTAATGCGCACCGGGTCAGGAAGGTCGCGTTCGGGTTGGTGTCGAGGATTACGAGATCATAAAGCCCGCGATAAAAATCCAGCGTACGAAGAAAGTGTTCGCGGACTGTCTCAAGCCCGTCGCGGTCTGTGGAGAAGGCATACTTCGAGATTTCGAACTGCCCAAAAATCATATCAAGGCGTCCGCGAGTCTGATCATTTTTGATCAGGGAGTGGGATATAGCTTCGCGGGGGGCAGGGGTGAAAGGTTCAAGGTATAGCTGCCCCCAGCGGTCCGCCGGGGAAGTGCGGGCAGGTTCGTGCAGCTTACTCTTTTCAAACAGCGAAATAACGCTGGCATCCTTGGCGGCGGCCTCATCGGCATCACCAGCAGGGAAAAAGAGCTGGGAAAGATTGTATTGTGGGTCGAGATCGATCAGCAGAACGCGGTTCCCTGATGCCTTCTGGAGTGCACCAGCGAGCTGCGCGGTTACAGTGGTCTTGCCTACGCCGCCTTTCATATTCATCACCGCAACGACAGGGCAGCCCGCCCGATAGGCCTTTTTGGCTGCCTCAATCACACCCGCCATATCATCGGTTGAGAGCGTGAGGTCTTTGCCGAGTTCCGATTTCACGAAACCACCGACACGGGTTCTGTCGGCGCGGACAGGAAGAATGTTCAGCCCGTTTTTCCTGGCCCGTTCAATATCCGCTCGGACAGTCTTGGATTTCATTGCCTCGTAAGAAACAAGGGCGATCATGAATGTGGCATCATTGATGGCCCGATCTGACCGCGACCGGTCAGGTTCATCATGGGGGACAAAGCTGGAAGGGATGCCTGCTTTACGCAGATGTTCACTCAGCTTCAGCAGAGCGTCCAGCTGATCTTCAGCGTGGGCAATAAAGGCGTGGGACATGGGGACTGATATTCCACTTAGAAGACAGGCTGATTTTAATCCATATTCGAGCGTTTCACGGCGAAAATGAGACACGCACCGGTCTGGAGGATTCGTCAATTGTCTTAGCCAAAAAGCGACTATTCGCAGCTGAGTTCGTATTTGTATTGTGCAGATACCGCGCTTGTGGTTGATACGGTCGCTTACTTTGGAGCTACACGACATGAGCTGGTCACCTTCATCCTGGCGGTCAAAACCCTCAAAACACATTCCGGATGACTATCCGAGCGACGAGGCGCTGGCAGACGTGGAAGCACGGCTGGAAGCTTTTCCTCCGCTTGTTTTTGCTGGCGAAGCGCGGGCGCTGAAGTCGAAACTTGCCGATGTTGCCGAGGGCAATGCCTTCCTTCTTCAGGGCGGCGATTGCGCTGAGAGCTTCAAGGAATTCAGTGCTGACAATATCCGAGACACCTTGAGGGTTATGCTGCAAATGGCAGTTGTGCTGACATTCGGAGCGGCAAAACCCGTCGTCAAAGTCGGCCGTCTCGCGGGCCAGTTCGGTAAACCGAGGTCTTCGCCGACGGAGACAGTGGACGGCATAACCCTGCCATCCTATCGCGGTGACAATATAAACGGGATGCCGTTCACAGCAGAAGATAGAACGCCGGACCCCGAAAGGCTAATCCGCGCCTATGCCCAGTCGTCTTCGACACTGAACCTTGTCCGTGCGTTTACTCAGGGCGGTTATGCAGACATTGCAAACGTCCACAGCTGGACACTAGGCTTTGTGGATCGATCCTCACAGGGTGAGCGGTATCAAGCCCTGGCTGACAGGATTACGGAATCCCTCGACTTCATGCGCGCTTGCGGCGTTACGTCTGCCACGGTTCCTCAACTCTCCAAGGTTGACGTGTACACTTCCCACGAAGCGCTCCTGCTTGGTTTTGAGGAGGCGATGACCCGGATCGATTCAACCACGGGCGAGTGGTATGACACCTCCGCCCATATGCTCTGGATCGGCCACCGTACACGCCAGCTCGACCATGCCCATGTCGAGTTCCTGCGGGGCGTCAAAAACCCTATCGGCCTGAAATGCGGACCGGGACTTGAGCCTGATGAGCTCCTTAGGGCCATGGATGTGCTTAACCCGACCGATGAGCCGGGCCGTATGACGCTGATTGCGCGCTACGGCGCTGACCAGGTTACCCAGCACTTGCCGCAACTCGTAAGGGCCGTGAAACAAAGCGGTCGCCGCGTTGTCTGGTCTTGCGATCCCATGCACGGAAATACTGTGAAAATGGGAAATGGATTCAAGACCCGCCGCGTCGAAAGCGTTCTCTCGGAGGTGCGGGACTTTATCGATATTGTCTCTGCGGAAGACTGTTATCCGGGCGGCGTCCATTTTGAGATGACAGGTCAGGATGTAACCGAATGTCTTGGCGGAGCTCAGGCGATTTCCGAAGATGATCTGTCGTCGAGATATCACACCCATTGCGATCCTCGTCTGAATGGTGAGCAGGCCCTTGAACTCGCATTTCTGGTGGCCGAAAAGCTGGCCGACGTGAAAGCGGCGACCGAAACACTCTCAGCCGCTGAATAGCAAAAAAGGAACGATCCATGTCCAGGCGGGGCCGCCCCGCTTGGTTACGGGGCTCTGAAATCTTCGATCTGCTGCGGTTATCCGGACCGATAGCCATATCGCGCATGTCCATGATGCTGATGGCGTTGACCGATGCCATTGTGCTTGGACAGGTGGCTGAGGGTGATTTGCCCTTCATTCTGAACTCGTGGTTACCGATGGGCATCTGCCTCGGGATGGGGATGGGCCTTCTGCTTGGTGTGCAAGTCCTGACATCAGAGCTGATGGGGCAGGGCAAAGAGGGTGAGAGTGGGCGTATAGTTCGGCGCGGAATCACATGGGCCATCGGCCTCGGCAGCTTTCTGATGTTGGTCGTATATGCGAGCGCGCAGCCACTCTTCGACTGGATATTCACTGATCTAAGCCCAAACAGTGAAATAAGCGGGACGTTTACGCCTGCGCAAATCGCTGAGGAAACGGCGAAGGTTACCCGTATCCTCTCCTTCGGCATGGTCGGGTTCATGCTGTCTGTCGTCTTCAGCTTCTATTTGGAGGCGCTGCGGAAACCGCTGGTCGTTACATTGCTGTCCTATTTCGCTGTAGGCGTGAACGCGTTGATCGACTTTGCCTTCGTGCTCGGCTGGTGGGGCATGCCTCAACTTGGCGCGAAAGGCGTTGCCTGGGCAACATCGGGGTCCCGCTGGTTCCTGACCGCAGTGCTCCTGATTTACATTGTACGTTATACACCTGCCTTCGCATCGTCTTCAAAAGCACCTGTGGGAGAGGCCCTTCGCCAGCTTAAAGTCGGTATCGGAACAGCGATCAGCAATGTGGCCGAATGGGGTGGCTTCAACACGACCTACATTATTGCCGCTTTTATAAGCCTCGCGGTGAACTCGATCTATGGATATACCGTTCAGGTCATGGGCGTTTGCTTCATGATTTTCCTTGGCATTGGCACAGCCACAAGTGTGCGTGTAGCGGAAAACTTTGGGCGCGGAGACGCCGCTGGTGTACGCGATGCATCAAGGTTAGGTATCGCCGCAACCTTTGTAAGCGGCCTTGTTATGGGGCTGTTTATCTGGATCTTTCAAAGTGTCATCCCCCTTGGCCTGGTGAGTGCCGATGCCGAGATTGATGGTGTTCTACTGGCACCGGCAATTGGGGCTCTATTGATCTACGCTGCTCTTGGGACAACATTCGACGGCTTGCAGGCCGTCGCCTCCATGGCTCTTCGGGCTCAGAATGTGGTCTGGGTTCCGACGATGATCCATATCGGCTCATTCTTTGTTGTTATGCTGCCAGCAGGGTACTGGCTGGGCATTTCCCTCGAACGTGGTGCGCAGGGTATGATGGAGGCCGCTGTAGGCACCTTGGGCCTTGCCGCAGCGCTACAGTGGATGCTGCTTGAATACAAAATGGCGCGCTCCGACGAAGGAACGCGCCACAAAGTGTTAAGCTCGGAAAAAGCCTAGAGGTCTTTCAGCGCCGTTGCTGGCTTGAAAGCAGCTGAAGTCTTTTCCGGAATCTTGATCTTTTCGCCCGTGGCCGGGTTGCGGCCCTCGCGAGCTCCGCGAGTTTTGGCTTCGAATGTCCCGAAACCGGCAATCGAAACTTTCTCGCGATTCTTCACCGAGTCAGCTATGGCATCAAACACGGCGTCCACAGCAGACCCAGCATCTGAATTGGACAGACCAGAGGCGGATGCCACGGCCTTCGTCAAATCCCCTTTATTCATGTTATTCCTCCATGATTGACGGCAAGGGAGCCGTTGGGGCGAGACTAACGACACGATTCGGCTGCTGTCGATATGCAAAAAGCTAGTATTTGCAGGCTATTTCACCAGAATCCACCCTTCTTCAGCCTCGATCGACCCTATTTTTCCCTCTTCGAGTGAGTCCGGTGGCGCGAAATATCCCGCGAGGCGACCCGTTTTGTCTAAATCACTGTAATGGTGGGCAATTGCGCGCACCTGGGCGCGGTCGACGACTTCTCCAGCCTCTGGAACCACATCAATAGCTGATGGGTAGATTTCGCATATGAGGAGACTGATCTCGGTGAGGCTCTCCTCATCAAGCGGTTTGAATCCGGTCTCGAAGGGCCACAATCGGGCACCCTCAATCGTCTCTCGAAGTGCTTTGATATGGGGAATGCCCGTTAAAGTCTGGCTGCCGACACTGCCGGTATAGGCCAGTTGCCAGCATGACTTCGGATTGCCAAGCTTTTGCGCCTTAAGGTAGTTCTCCGTCTCGCGAAACTCTGGAAGCGTCCCGTTTTCGAAGTCCCCTTTCGTGCCCGAAAGCGTTTTCACCTGATCTCGCTTAGGCGCGCCCCAAAAAGGGAAGGGGCCCTTGCTGATTGCGTAGTTCATGCCGGCTGCGACAGCGAAGCGGGGATTTGAGTTATCCGGCTTCTCTTTCATCTTCGTAGAAAGGTGTGCCTGCATAGCTTGCCAGGGGGCATGACCGGACACATCGAGGCCAAGAGTGGAAGCCGTTCCGGCTGGAAAACCAAGGGAGAAATCGAACCCCAGCAAGACCTTGTCGCCGCGCCGATGAAGCTTGGCGATGATATCGGTAAGGAACTCTCTAGCTTTCAGGCGTGTGTCGGGATTAACCGCCTGAAATACCATGCGCAGGCGTGCATCCCTGGCGAGGATGCCAATCCAGATCGAATTGGCACCCGTCACCGGTTTCGACGCGGCGCTCCAGTCCACCATGATATAGGCATCGAAGAGCCGCGCCATGATATTACCTTCGGTCGCCTAAGTAAGTTTGACCAGCATCTTGCCGAGATTTGAGCCCTTGAAGAGGCCCATGAAGGCATTTGGTGCTTCATCGATGCCTTCCATGACGGTCTCGCGGAATTGCATTTTTCCGGCCGGAATCCACTCCGACATATCTGCTACGAATTGCGGTTGCAGGGACGCATAATTCGTCACGATGAAGCCCTGCAGGAGGAGCGATTTGCCAACGCACATGATAAGGTTGTTCGGTCCTGGGCGCGGCGTCGTATCATTGTACTGTGAAATAGCACCGCAGAGCGCAAAGCGGCCCATGGGATTAGCGACGTGGAGCGCAGCTTGCAGGTGATCTCCGCCGACATTGTCGAAATAGATGTCGACACCTTTCGGCGCGGCATCGGCGAGCGCTTTGGTCAGTGAATCGGCGTCGCTGTGCTCGCGATAATCGATGACTTCATCGACGCCGATCTCTTTCAGGAAAGCCCCTTTTTCCGCACCGCCCGCAGAGCCAATCACTCTGCATCCCTTGATTTTCGCGATCTGACAAACCGTTGCGCCAACAGCACCGGCAGCACCGGAGACAAATACGGTTTCGCCTTCTTTCGGTTTGCCGATTTCAAGAAAACCGGCATAGGCCGTGAGCCCTGGCATTCCGACCACGCCGAGAAACGCCGAGTCCGGGATCGGCGTCTCCGGCAATTTGTTTGCCATCACATCCTCGGGCGTTGCCGTCCAAGCCTCGCGCCATCCGGCCATGGAGTTGACGAGATCACCCTGATTATAGTCCGGATGCGCCGATGCTGTGACCCGGCCTACAGCTCCGCCTTGCATGGTTTCGCCAATCTGGAATGGCGGGACATAGCTCTCCCGGTCCATCATTCGGCCGCGCATATACGGATCAACGGACATCCACTCATTGCGGACCTGGATTTGACCATCCTGCGGTGCCGGGATCTCTTCTGTCTTCAATTGAAAGTCGCTGGGCTTAGGCTCACCAACGGGCCGTTCGGCTAGCGCCCACTCGCGGGATGTCAAAGTGCTCATGGCGGATCTACTCCTCCTCATGCGTTCTACCTTCTAAGACAGCTATTGGATGGCCGTTGGGGAGGCAAGCAGTAAGATTTGGCAATCAAGTGTGAAGCGGTCACATGTTGAGGCTGCTTGCGGCTGTTCGCCTAGAATGTGAAATGAAACCAGGCAACTGGTGAGTAGAGGCGAGTGACAGAAGTTTTGCGCGTCGGTTTAGCCGGCGCAGGTGTGTTCGGGTCATTTCATGCAGGAAAGATAGCCGGCGCGCCCGGCGTATTGTTTTCAGGAGTGTATGACAGAGACACCGAACGGGCAGCGATGCTCGCCGGCAAGTATGGCTGTCCAGTGCCCGAAAGCCATGCTGCTCTTTTCGATGCCAGCGACACTGTTATCATTGCAACGCCAGCGACAACCCACGCCCTGCTTGTGGGCGAGGCTCTCCGAGCCGGGTGCCATGTTCTGGTCGAGAAGCCACTCGCCCTGTCTGCTGATGACGCAATACGGCTTGTCGAAGAAGCGAAAGCTAGGCAGCTCGTTCTGCAAGTCGGGCATCAGGAACGCATGGTCTGCGCTGCGCTTGGCCTGTTCGACGTTGAAGAGATTCCAATCTCCATCAAGGCTGTTCGTATTGGCACCCCACCGCAAAACCAGCGCTGTATGGATGTCAGCGTCATCTGGGATGTCATGATCCACGACCTCGATATTGCTCATAAGCTGGCGGGCCCTGGCAGAGAGCTTCTATCGAGCCGCGGCGAAGCCCTCCTGGGAACTGAGATAGACAGGGCCGAAGCAGATCTTCTTTTGTCTAGTTGCCGGGCAAGCTTTGTTGCCGATCGGACAGCCAAGGATAGACAGCGTCTGCTTGAGATAGAATATGAGAGCGGCTGCGTAACCATGGATCTGCTCAATCGCAGTGTCCATAATACCACCCGATACACGCTCAAGACCGATTTTTCTTCTCTGGTGTCTGATCCGCTGGGGGCCGCAGATGCTGCGTTCATTGCGGCATGCCAGGGTAAGGGCGACCCGGCTGCTCCAGCAGAAGAAGCGGCATGGGCCGTCGCCTCAGCGGAGCGAATCGAGCAAATGGCTCTTATGCATGCAGGAGCCCTCCATGGCTGATACCGAACATCTTCCCGAAAAGCTTGTCGATCTTCCTGCCGATGCGCCAATTCAGTTCTTTGATCTGAAAGCGCAACAGACAGCGATCCGCCCAGCGCTCGAAAAGCGCTGGTCAGATATTCTCGATCATGGGCGCTATATCAACGGACCAGAGGTCGGCGAGCTAGAGGCAAAGCTATGCGAGCGGACGGGAGCCGCTGATGCTGTGGCCGTCGGGTCTGGCACCCAGGCGCTCGTAATGCCCATGTTGGCGCTGGGCCTTGGCTATGGTGATGCAGTCTTCATTCCCGGCTTCACCTATAATGCTACGGCCAATGCGATATTGCTGGCTGGAGCCACACCGGTGTTCGTCGATATCGACCCGGAGACGTTCAACATTTGCCCTGAGGATCTAGAGCGCCGTGTGAAGCAGGTCGCCGCCCTCAGGCATTTGCGGGCCAAGGCGGTTATGCCAGTCGACCTGTATGGTCTGCCGGCCGATTACCATGCCATCGGCGATGTCGCAGATCGCTTCGGGCTTCAGATTATCTCCGATGCTGCCCAGTCTTTCGGCGGGCGACAGGGAAACAAGCGGGTCGGCGCGCTCGCCCAAATCACTGCTACCAGCTTTTATCCGACCAAGACGCTTGGCGCTTATGGGGATGCCGGTGCTATTCTGACCACCGATAAGGGGTTGGGAGATACAATGCGCTCGATCCGTTGGCACGGCACGGGGGATGATCGCAAGAATTCGTTGCGTGTCGGTCTGAACGGCCGGAGCGATTCCATACAGTGCGCTGTCGTTTGCGAAAAACTCTCAGTATTTGACCAAGAGGGCGAGCGCCGCGAACTTATCGACACCCTCTACAGGCAAAAGCTGAGTGGTGAGATCTTCTGCCAGCTGGCCCCCACAGGCACGGTCTCGGCCAATGGGCTGTTCACAGTGCGCGTGGCGGAGCGCGAAAGGGTAAGAAGCGTTCTTTCCAACGCAGGCGTTCCGACGGCAATTTATTACGACACGCCATTGCATCGAATGCCGGCATTCGAGCATTTCGCACCGGCGGGGGGGCTACCGAATTGTGAGAAGGCGGCGGACGAGGTCCTATCGCTTCCGATGCATCCCTATCTTTCAGAGCAACAGGTTCTACGCGTTTGCGATGAGCTTTTGAAAGCTGTTCGACGCTAGTGTCATTTGCAATTCGATACGTTTCTCGGCCAAACTCCCTCTAAAAGATCGAAGGGAGTGAATGATGGCCACATCAACTGTATTGATAACGGGGTGTTCCACGGGGTTCGGAAAGCTCGCGGCGAAGACCTTTCATAAGAAGGGCTGGAATGTTGCCGCAACCATGCGCAGTCCAGAAAAGGAGTCCGATCTGATCGCAGATAACAGACTGACCATAACTCGTATGGATGTGACCGACCTGGCCTCGATTGAGGCAGCAACGGAGTCAGCGATTGCAAACTTCGGCGGCATCGATGTGCTTGTGAACAATGCGGGCTATGGCAGCAACGCCCTGTTCGAACAGTCCTCGGACGAGAGCATCCGCTCGATGTATGAAACCAACGTTTTTGGGGTCATGAACACGATGCGCGTCGTACTTCCCCATATGCGGGCTCGCGGATCTGGACGGGTTATCAACGTGACATCCATGGCGGGTCTTATCGGTTTACCGGGCAACAGTGTGTACTGCTCATCGAAATATGCCGTTGAGGGCCTTACAGAAGGTATGGCCCATGAATATGGGCCGCTCGGAATCCAGATTAAGACCGTGGCACCCGGAGCATTTCCAACAACGGCATTTCTGGACAATGTCGATAGTCGCATCACAGGCGGGGAAGATCAGCTGCAAGCCTATTCGGTAAAACTCCGTGAACACTTCTCGTCCGTCGCTCTCGCCGGCGAACCTCAGGATCCGCTACTTGTCGCTGACAAGATATTCGAGTGCGCCACCGAAGACACACCGGTGTGCAGCCCCGTCGGGTTTGATGCGGAAGGCCTCATGGCGCTGATTAACGGCCTCGATAGTCGGCAGGCATTTGTAGATGCAATGGCGGCGCGGGTGCTGCCGGCAGATTTGGTGAGTTGACTAGCGAGATGCCATGATTGGCGGTGGTGATTGTCACCTGCGCCAAAAGCACCTAAGTGCCGATCATGGCAGATACTCTCAAGATTCTCGCGGCGCAGCTAAACCCGATTGTCGGCGATGTTCAGGGCAATCTGGCCTTGGCCAAAGCGGCGCTGGAAGATGGCCATGAACAAGGTGCAGACCTTGTTGTTCTGAGCGAGTTCTTCATGCTCGGCTATCCAGCTGAAGACCTCGTTCTGAAACCAAGTGCTGTCGACCATTGCATGGATGCTGTGAAGGCGCTGGCTGCCGACACCGAAGACAGTCCGGCAATGATATTGGGGACGCCATGGGCAGAGAATGGCAACCTCCATAACTCAGCGGTTTTCCTGGAAAATGGAGGAATACGAACGCGTTACGATAAGCGCCATTTGCCAAATTACGGTGTGTTTGATGAGAAGCGGCTGTTCGACGAAGGCGTTGGCGCGCATGAAGTCTGTTCGTTCAAAGGCGTCAATCTTGGCATCGCCATCTGCGAGGATCTTTGGTTTGAAGATGTTCCAGAGGCCATTAAGCAGGCCGGTGCCGACCTTCTGATCGCGCCGAATGCCTCACCGTGGCGGAGGTCGATTCAGGCCGAACGGGCAGGGGCCTTTGATCGCTGGGCACACCTCGACCTGCCCTATCTGTTCGTCAATCAGGTGGGTGGTCAGGATGAGCTTGTCTTCGACGGGGCGTCCTATGCAACGAATTCAACGCATTGCGCCCGATGCGGACTGGTTGGGCAATTTGAGACCGGCCAATCGCTTGTTGAGTTCGATAAGGAAAAGAGAGTCTTTGTCGGGCTCGGCAACGGATGTGCTCCGGACAGTGAAGGTTGGGGGGCGGAGTACCGTGCGGCAACACTGGCGCTCGGTGATTATGTCAACAAGAACCGGTTTCCCGGTGTGGTGCTCGGCATGTCAGGCGGGATCGACAGTGCGCTGACGGCTGCAATAGCTGTCGACGCTCTCGGTCCGGACCGCGTCTGGTGTGTGATGATGCCATCGAAATATACGAGTACGGAGAGCCTTGAGGACGCAAAGGCCTGCGCCGAAGCGCTCGGTGTGCGCTATGACTCGGTCAATATTGAGCCCGGCGTTTCCGCTCTGGACGACATGCTCGATGCGCAGTTTGCTGAAACCCAGACGGACACAACAGAAGAGAACATACAGTCGCGGCTGCGCGCTGTGACGCTCATGGCGATATCGAACAAGTTCGGACACATGGTGCTGACAACGGGCAACAAATCGGAGATGGCAGTCGGCTACGCGACGCTCTATGGTGATATGTGCGGTGGTTACAATGCGCTGAAGGACTTCTACAAAACCGAGGTTTTCGAACTCGCCAAATGGCGGAACGGTGAAGTGCCGAAAGGTGCCTTAGGCCCCGGCGGCGAGGTCATCCCGGAGCGGATTATCACGAAGCCTCCGAGTGCTGAGCTTCGCGAAGATCAAAAAGACGAAGACAGCCTTCCGCCCTATGACGTGCTCGATGATATTCTGCGCGGTCTGGTGGACTATGAGGCCGACATTGACCTTTTGCTGGAGCGCGGTCATGACGAAGCCACCGTGCGCCGTATAGAGAACCTGCTTTACATTGCCGAATATAAGCGGCGTCAGGCTCCGCCCGGAGCCAAGGTCGGCTCCAAGAATTTCGGCCGTGACCGGCGCTATCCCATCACAAACAGGTTCCGCGATGACTGAAAGACCGCTGCGCATCATACAATGGGCGACGGGTGCTCAAGGCACGGAGTCGATCCGCGCGATCCTTGATACGCGGGATTATGAACTCGTGGGCTGCAAATGCTTCTACACGCAGAAAGAGCGAGCAGACGCAGCGGAGCTTGCAGGCCGCCCGGCCTGCGGCGTGAAGGCGACAACTGACTTTCGGTCGATCCTGGACATGGACGCGGACTGTGTCGCTTATATGCCGCGCAATACCTCTCTCGATGAAGTCTGTGCGCTCCTGGAATCCGGCAAGAATGTCGTTACGACGGCCTTTCTTTTTTACCCGAAGGCGATGCCTGAAGCAGATCTAAAGCGTCTTGAAGCCGCCTGTCAGAAAGGTAACAGTACGATCCATGGAGCCGGATTGAACCCCGGCTGGATTTCGGCCGTCCTGCCGCTCACCATGTCGGGATTGTCCCGACGCCTTGAGCATATCCGGCTGCAGGAACGCGCCGATTGGAGCTTTTATGAGTCTACCCATATCACGTTCGACAATATGTGTTTTGGCGGACCGCTGGAAAAAGTGTCCGAGGACGCCAGTGACTTCATCCGGTTCAATTCCGGTATCTTCAAGGAGATGATCTGGTTGCTTGGAGACAAGCTGAATGCCGGTCTCGAAGAGGTGACTGCCGAGGTCGAAGTGCTACCAGCTCCTCGCAATGCGATGATCTTTGATCGCGAGCTGAAAGCTGGCACGGCTGGAGCACAGCACTGGCTATGGTCCGGTAAGCGAGACGGCAAACCCCTCATTGAAATAGAGACTTACTGGACAGTTGGCGGATGGTATCCGGACCACTGGCCAACACCGGATATGGGATGGACGATGACCCTTGAGGGCGATCCCTCCCAGAGGGTGCATTTCCTGAACCTTGCGAGCTTTACGCGCGACGTACCGTTCGCCGAACATGTGACGGCTGCAAGTGTTGCAACGGCCATGCATGCGGTGAATGCCATCCCGGCCGTGGTCGCAGCGGAACCTGGCATCGCCACAATGGCTGACCTGCCAATTGTGCCGAGCAAGATCGGGTTTGGAAACATGTGAATCTAAAACCTGGACACATAGCGATTAATCGAAATGCAATGATACTATGCAAGCCGTTAGTTGGTTCAAATGAAGGAATATCCTTGTGTCTGCCAAATGGCTGTCTGCGGCTTTTTCGAAGCTGGCGATTGTTCAGGATGAACGTTTAAAATTCTGTCTCCTGGCTGCACCAGCCATGGCAATTCTATTCGCCATTATGTTTGATCCTCTGTTTCTGCAGGCTGGTATCGTGGGGACTGAAAGCCAGCAGGATTACGCTGCCTTTCATGGAGCCGGGCGCGCCGCCCTGCAGGGGTTTGATGGCAACCTATACAATCCAATTATTTTTCAGGAAGTGCTCGGAAGTGAAACAACACTGCTTTGGCTTTATCCGCCTCATATGCTGTTCGCACTTATACCATTTGGAGTATTCTCATACTCCACCGCCAAATGGCTCATGATCGCCGTCGTAATAGGAGCCGCTTACTTGGTATGTCGTCTGGCGTCTGGTTCGAGACTACTGGGCGTTGCCGGGATATTCAGTCCCGCCAGCTTTGCTGCTCTCTTTGTCGGCCAGATTGGTGGATTGTTTGCCCTGATGATGACCGCTGGTCTGATCCTGGTTCGCAAACGGCCCTATCTTGCGGGTGCTTGTCTCGGGCTTCTGACCATCAAACCTCAGCTCGGGCTTCTTATCGTATCTTACCTCCTATTGGAGCGCGCCTGGAAAACAATCATTACGGCAACCTTTGTCGCAGGTGGGCTGGTTGTCGTATCCGTAGCAGTCTTTGGAATTGATATGTGGGGGCAATTCTTCTCTTCACTACTGGAAGGGACACATGCGGCATATTATGAATCTTCAGGTCACAGCGGCCGCTTCACATTGTCTGATGCATTGAAAGGCATAGGCATTGTGCCCCCGTCTGCACCTCTCTTATACGGTCCGTTGATCCTTCTGGCCATTATGGGCCAATTCTTTCTGGCCAAGAAAAATAACCATATAATTTCAATTAGTTATACGCTAATTGCGACCGCGGCTGTAAGCCCATATATGTTTGCGTATGACTATCTGATTGTACATGCCGGATTGCTAATTGTGATGACGAATTTGAATCAACTGGGCAGGTTGCCTGCCTGGTGCCTTGCAGCATTGTGGTTTTCGCCATTGATGGTCTTCATGGGAGCGGGGAGTCTAACGCCGTCATTTGCTTGGCCGTTGACGCTCATCGGAAGCATTATTGTCTTTGGGTACGGTATGGGATTTTGGAAACAAAAATCTCATGTACATAATACTTCAACTCAGTTATCTGCCGCCTGAGCCAACTGCCGCTTGAAAGGGTGGGCCATTAACCGATTGCCGTTCTGAGGTGTGAAGCTCAATTTTTGCTCTGCCCTTAACCCGCAGGCCCTCTCGGTCCGCCGCCGCCTTCGCGCCGCGCAAGGAAGGCCAGGCGTTCGAACAGAGCAACGTCCTGCTCATTCTTCAGGAGTGCGCCATGGAGGGGCGGGGTGAGTTTGGTTGGGTCTTTCTCGCGAAGAGTTTCCAGATCGACATCTTCGTTCATCAGTAGCTTCAGCCAGTCGAGTAGTTCCGAAGTGGACGGTTTCTTCTTCATGCCGGGTACTTCGCGCATGGAGTAAAACGTCGTGAGGGCATCGCCGACGAGCTTCTTCTTGATGCCAGGATAGTGGACGTCGACGATCTCCTTCATCACCTGTTCGTCCGGGAACTTGATGTAGTGGAAGAAACAGCGGCGAAGGAATGCGTCAGGCAGCTCTTTTTCATTGTTGGATGTGATGATGACAATCGGACGCTGTTTCGCACTCACCGTCTCGTCGGTCTCGTAGACGTAGAATTCCATGCGATCGAGTTCCTGTAGAAGGTCGTTCGGGAATTCAATATCAGCTTTGTCGATCTCATCGATCAGCAGGATAGGGCGCTCTTCGGAGGTGAAAGCCTCCCAGAGCTTGCCCTTTTTGATGTAGTTGCGAACATCATTCGCTCGCTCTTCGCCCATCTGGCCATCGCGCAGGCGAGACACAGCATCATATTCATAAAGCCCCTGGGCCGCCTTAGTGGTCGATTTGATGTGCCACTCGATAAGCGGGACTCCGAGCGCCTTGGCGACCTCTACAGCGAGGACGGTTTTACCGGTGCCAGGCTCGCCCTTAACGAGGAGAGGACGCTCCAGCGTGATTGCGGCGTTGACAGCAACGCGCAGATCATCGGTCGCAACGTAGTTTTCGGTGCCTTCAAAGCGCATGGGGAATATCTCCTTCAGGGTCTGCGGGGGACAATAGCTTCGCCCAGGATTAGGGCAAGCGTGACGCTGCGCGAAGCCGTGGCTTTCTCAACGGTGTCACGATCTTTGGTCGATACTGTCTCGTGTGCGACAGTTGGCAGCATGCATATCTCTGCGACGTCCCCAATAGCACGAAATTCCGACTTATACATAAGTCGCATAATCAACATTATGGGAAATTTTGCATTAACCGAATATCACATTCAGACATAAGGAATTTCGATGCGGAGCCCGTCATAGCCCGGCTCTACGCTGTCTGGCAGCGTATCTTTCAATATCTTATAGTCGAGATCGACATGCATATTCGTTAAAATCGCGCGGCGTGGTTTTAACTGATCGGCCCACTTGAGTGCCTACTCGAGATTGGCATGGGATGGGTGCTCTGTGTAACGCAGCGCATCGATTATGAAGACATCCAGCTTCCTGAGCAGCTCTAGAGAGCGTTCCGGGAGATCATTGAGATCGTTGCAGTAAGCTAGGCCCCCTATTCGGAAACCGAGCGAGCGAATATGGCCGTGTTCCTGATCTAGCAGCAAGAGCGTTAGCGACCCGGACGGCCCTGTGATGTGTATCGCGTCATATGGTTTGATGAACGGCTGCGGATCGAGGATGGCCGGATATCCGCCGACACCTTCAAAGCAATAGCTGTAACGCTGGCGAAGCGCCTTATTGGTGGGTGCATCTAGATAGACCGGCATACGAGTGCGCTGGCGCTGGACGAGTACCCGAATGTCATCGAGACCGCCCACCTGATCGGCGTGCTCATGCGTGAACACCACAGCGTCCAAGCGATCGACGCGTTCGCGAAGTAGCTGCTCTCGCATATCGGGTGACGTGTCGATCAGCACGCGCGTGGGCTCCGCTTCTTGATCCCGCAAGAGCTCTACAAGTGCCGAGCATCGCGACCGTCGGTTCTTTTGCTCATTCGGATCACAAACGCCCCAATCGTTTCCGATGCGCGGAACTCCGCCCGAGGAGCCTGTGCCAAGCAGCGTGAAGCGTAGCCGGTCGCTCAGGCAGCCGTCTTGGAAAACAATCGAAGAGCGTTCGCCTCGGTGATTGCGGCAACCTCATCGACCGGCTTACCGATAAGCTCCGCATAAGCATCGCAAACATGAATCAGGTAAGCAGGCTCATTGCGACGGCCGCGGAATGGTACGGGTGTAAGATATGGACAGTCCGTTTCCAGGATAACGCGATCCTCCGGCAGCGTTTGAAGTACTGCATGAACATCCTTCGCGTTCTTGAAGGAAGCAATTCCGGATACCGAGAAATAGGCACCGAGCGCTGCGGCGCGCGAAGCCAAACGCTCGCCGCCCGTATAACAGTGCAGCAGCGGCACAAATGGTGCTTTCGCCATTTCCTCTTCAAGTATGTCGCCCATTAGATCGTCGGCCTCCCGCGTGTGCAGGATCAGCGGCAGGCCGGTCTCGCGCGCCGCATCGATGTGCCTTCTGAGGGATGTTATCTGCTCGGTTTCGGAGCTGTAGCCATAGTGAAAATCAAGACCTGTCTCACCTATGGCCACGACGTTTGGATCATCGGCGGCGTTAATGAGTTCGCCTATCGTAAGGCCCTGAAAATCCTTGCTGTGATGCGGGTGCACGCCAACGGAGCACCACATGTCGCTGTTTGCTCGAGCAATAGCTTTCACGCTCTCGAAATTGTCGAACCGGTCACAGATAGCGAGGAAACGGCGGACGCCAGCCGTCCGCGCTCGCTCCAGCACTTCTTCAAGGTCTTCGGCGTAGGTCTCGCCATGGAGATTGACGTGGGTGTCGAACATCGGTGCTGATTAGCCTGCTTTAAGGCCATTCTGAAGTGTCGCGACGAGTTTCGCCGCAGCTTGTCCATAGTCCATGTTCAATTCTCTTACTTCGGCAAAGAGCGCAGAACAATCCAGCCATACCGATGCAACATTTGGGCGCTTGTCGGTCTCCTGCTCGAGCCAGTTGAGAACTGCGTAGCCCATGGCCTGAAACGCCATGTCGTCAGCCGCCCCCTTGGACAGGATTTCGCTCAATGCAGCGTCTGAGGGCCTTGGTAGACCGCGCAGAAAGTTCTTTGTCGCATTGAGAGATGCGAGGCCTGAGGGGCTTGCCAGCTGTGCGCCGCGCCCCGGACGTCCTCCGGCGAGATCGCGGGCTGCGGGATCTAATGTCTCTTCTTCAGATATCTGTTTCAGAACTGCTACCGCCTCTTCATCGCTCAAAGCCTGCAGGCGCAACAAGCGGCATCGGGAACGGATCGTGGGTAGCACGGGCTGCGTATTATGAGAGATCAGAATGATCAGGCATTGGGCTGGCGGCTCTTCCAGCGTTTTAAGAAGCGCATTGGCACCAGATCGGTTCATTTCATCCAGTGAGTCGATCACACCCACACGCCAACCGCTAAGGGCCGGCTTCAGCGAGAAGAAATGGTTGAGCTCCCGTATCGCATCGACCGGAATATCTTGTTTGACCTTGCCTTTTTCATCGGGACGCCGGCTGATCCAGCGATAGTCCGGATGCCCATCGGCGAGCATCTTCTGAATGACTGGGTCATCGGCTGGTGCATTCAGGCTATCGGGCTGACAATCTGCACCAAGTACGCGGGCAGCCATGCGCCGTGCGAGCAGCGACTTCCCAATGCCCGACGGTCCTTCGACAAGCCAGCCATGATGCATGCGCTCGCTTGCCAGAGAATCAACGAACAGCCGCTCTGCTTCAGCGTGTCCAATGATCGGCCAGGCTGTATCGGTGCTCATGCGCGGCCGGCACCCGATAGGCAATGCGCTTCGATGGTCGCCCAAGCCTCTTCCAGCAATCGTCCGGGTGCTTGCTCAGCGTCGAGGACAGTACATCTCTCCGGGTTGCGCTTGGCGATCTGTAGAAACGTTTCCCGGACAGAGCGATGAAATGCGAGCGGACGGGCCTCAAAACTGTCATCTCCTTCAGCCCGCGAGGCCCTACGCTTCAAAAGTATTTCGGGATCGGCATCGAGTATCAGGGTCAGGTCTGGGCGAGACCATTCGAGAACAGCCGCCTCAAGGGATAACAGTGTGGCCATGGCGACCTCACCGCTAACGCTTTGATATGCAAGTGTTGAGTCAGCAAAGCGGTCGCATAAAACCCACTGGCCGCTCTCCAGCGCTGGACGTATCAGTTTTTCCAGATGGTCCACGCGCGCCGCATTCATCAGCAGAGCTTCTGTAAGCGGCGAGATTTCGGTCTCTTCTGGTGGGTTCAGCGCGACGGATCGAACTGCTTCTGCAAGCGGTGTCCCGCCGGGCTCTCTCGTTATGACGGTGGAAATGTCGTGCTCTTTTGCACGATCCGCCAGCGCTTTGATCAGGGTTGATTTTCCGGAGCCCTCACCACCTTCCAGGGTGATAAAACGCCCTTGCAGTGCACCAGTCATGCGTCGTCGCCCGACAGCAGTCTGCTCAGTCCTTCGGCAGCTCTTCCGACAAAGCCAAGCTTAGATACGTTTTTCAGTGCAAATACCGGCGCTCTCACCGGTGGCTGGCCTTCTAGCGTTATGACGAATTCCCCGATCTGGTCTCCAGCTTCTATAGGAGCCTCCAATGGCCCGTCATATACGATCTCGGTCTTCGCGTCGGTGAACGCGCGCTTGTGGCCACTGATATCCAGTGGTTCCTGCAAGCCGACTGGCACGCTGCGCTGCACACCGAGCCAGACGTTAATTTCGGCAAGTGGTTGATCATTCGGCTCAAGAGTTCTGGTTTCAAAGGCCGAAAATGCGAGGCGCATAAGCCGCTCGGCCTCCCGGGCGCGCCTAGCCTCATTTTCCATTCCGTTAATGACGATGATCCGCCGAGCATCGTTTTGAACGGCGGAAGCTGTAAGGCCATATCCAGACACTTCGAGATGTCCGGTTTTCAGCCCATCAACGCCGTCCAGACGACCGAGAAGCGGATTGCGATTAGGTTGGCTAATGCCACGCCACTCATAGGTCCGTTCATTGTAGAACGGATAATATTCAGGAAACTGGTCAATCTGGATCTGTGCGAGCCTTGCCAAATCGCGCGCCGAGATCCGATGGCCATCGGCATCAAGACCGGTCGAGTTCTTGAAACTTGCGCTTGTCAGACCGAGGTTTTGGGCGAGGGCGGTCATTTCTCCGGCAAATGCCGCTTCCGAGCCAGACAATCCCTCCGCGAGTACGATACAGGCATCGTTACCCGACAGTACAATGACGCCGCGAAGAAGTTCTTCCACTGTGGGTTCGTCGCCGATTGCCAACCCCATGGTTGACCCACCGGACGCCCAGCCGCCTTCCCGCCAGGCCCGCTCACTGGTCACGAAGCGGTCTGATAATGATATTTCACCGGTCTTCAGGCGATCGAAAATGACCTGCACCGTCATCATTTTCGTCATAGAAGCGGGTATCATCTCCTCGCCTCCGTTTTTCTCGAAGAGAATGGTACCCGTTTCGTGGTCAAGGATTACAGCGTGGGTCGCCTCCGTCTGAATAAGGGGAGCCTGACTGGTGGCTGCCAATGGGTGAAAAAGTGCAAAGAACAGCAGATATGCGAGCCGCATGTGTCGAACAGCATCCTCTCGTTCAAGCTGGCAATGAACAACCAGCGCGCCCCATTTCCCTCTAAGGCGTAGAAAAGAGCGTGTTCGGTGCCGAGGTCAACGCATGATTAAGCTCAAGACACAGTTCTTTTGTAAAGCGGCAGTTGAGACCGCAGAAATAGCAAAGACAGGCAGAGGCAGATTTTGCTGCGCCCAGGCTTAATCATTGATTTTTCGTAAGATCTCGTATGGTTGGGTTCACTTATCGGAGCTCACCACAACACCATCTGCAACCCCTTGATTTGCAAGCTGATCTCTCATCGCACGAGCAGTTGTGCGATCCTCAAACGGCCCTGCCAAAACCCGGAAAAAATCTCGCCCACGAATGTTTACAGGCACGACTTTTACAGATGTCCGGCGTTGGAGTGAGCGATGCAGCCGCTCGGCGTTGGAAATCTCCGAAAAGGAGCCAAGCTGAACAAAAAACTCACCGATAGACGGCGGAGCTGGAAATCTAACCGCCTGGGGCTGGCGCGACGGCTGTGCCACCGGTTCGACCGGGCCAACAGGTTCTGGTGCTTGGGTCACGGAACGGCTCGGATCTGGCCAATCAGATACAACAGGGGCAGGGCCAAGATATCGGACCCGAACATTGCCCTCGCCTGCCCCAAGAATACCGATGATTTCAGCGGCGCGGTCGGAAAGCTCGATCAAGCCGCCGCCCGCTATGGGACCGCGATCATTGACGCGCACCACCGTCTCAAGTCTGGTTTGGGAATTGATAACGTGGACGAGGCTCGGCAACGGTAATGTTGGATGAGCAGCCGACAGGGCGTTTTTGTCATATATTTCGCCATTTGCCGTCGGCTGGCCGGCGAGATCGGCGGAAATCAGAGTGGCCACCCCTACCCTGTCATACTTTGAATCCGCAGCCGGATTAAATGAAACGCCGGATACCGGGCGAACTGGTATTGCTGCTGTTGCAGCAACGGGGGTGACTTGCAGTTCTTCGGCCGCTGCAACCCGCGCAGCTTCTGCTCGGGCATCAAATCCACCTGCGCCTATGGCAGGATCAAGCGTGAACACTTCCGTATTCTGCGCACTCGTATGATTTGAAAGTGCATATTGTTTTGCCGCGGCTGGCACTATTGCAGCCTTGTCCGATGAAAATCGAATGGGATCAGCTGATTGAGCCTGCCGCGCACCCCCTGCCCCATAAATCGTGTCTGGCTGGTCGGGGTATCTATATTCAAGCCGCTTTCCGGTATCGGGCTTGTCTGCAGACAGAGTTGCAGCTGCATATTTTATGGGAGCTGGCTGTCGATCAGCGGATGCGCTCAATGGCAATGTGGCGATCAGGGTTATGCATGTGGATGCAAGAAAGACACTACGCGTTGCCCTGGGCGGCCATATCTGTCTCATAGAAACCTCGTTCTGCGGTTCATGACCCCAGCGTTTTGCTGGGCGAAGCCAGGTGGAATGTCACCGGGCTCGATGACATGGTTACCAGAATCTGATGCAGGTTTGGTGAACAAGGTGTTGCGCATTTCGCGGCTCTCGGAACTTTCTGTTAACCAAGCGTCGGCGGAAAATCAGGCACAATAATGACTATAACTGCAGCCTCAGGTCTTGCATTTGAAAACCGAGTGTCAGATGAGTTGCGGCGGTCACCGGGCAGGTGGCAGAGTGGTTGAATGCGGCGGTCTTGAAAACCGTTGAGCGTGCGAGCGTTCCGGGGGTTCGAATCCCTCCCTGCCCGCCAGTCGCGGCCAATTGCGCGACTTTCCACTAAACTGTTTTATAGGCGACACTGCCGACCCTCGTCGGCCGGACACCTGCGTCAGGTTTAGTTTGCTGCCAGCCGTAAGAAGGAAACGACCAGTTCGTTGAATTGCTCCGGCTGTTCCCGCATCGGCCAATGCCCTCCATCCATGATTTCAAGTCGTGCCGTCTTCATGGAATTTGCGGCGCTCTTCACAGCCTTGATGGGAACAAGCGCATCCTTTGCCCCATGAATGAACAGCGTTGGCTGCAACACTCCCTTGAGGCCAGCTGTAAAGACCGAACTCAATTGCCTTGCGCCTGTTTCACCACGTTGAAAATGTGTGAATGCTGTCCCTTTGCCCACAGTTTCAAGGACATCTGCGACCTCGGCGATCAGCTCGGGTGTAACCCTCTTTGGATCAGCAAAAAGCGCCTCGACAGATCGCCGGAGCAACGTCGGGTAGCGCCGTATCAATGCAAAAGAGACGGAGTTCAGAGGAAGTTTGGTCAGCAGGAACGTGAGCGTGTGGTAAGGCGCTCGGTCTGCAACACCAAATGTCCCAACCGGTACGAGCGCCTTCACGCGCTCAGAGTGGTTGATGGCTGACCACAGAGCTGCGCCACCCCCCATTGAGATACCAATTATGGACGACTGTTCGATCTCCAAGTGATCTAGAAGTGACATCAGCCATTGGCCTAGGTCGGCGATTTTATATGGTCGCCCGAAAGCTCTCGTGTCGCCGTATCCCGGCCAATTAGGGGCGATTACGCGATAGTTTCTCGAGAGTTCGGGGATCAATAATCGCCAGGACAATTTGGCAGAATCGAGTCCCCCGCCATGGAGTAGTAAGATTGTAACTGAGTGTTCCGAACCTGCATCGAGAAACGTTGCGTTGCCCGACGGCAACAAGACAGAACGTGACGTGAACTCGGTCATACGCTCGCATAACAGACCTTCACGCAAGATGCAGCATCCGTAACTATGGACTCAAAGCGGTCGTCCGCAGCAGGTGCTGAGACCGCTTGCGGACTGCGTGTGGCTTGAGCATAGGTTTGCTTACTGCTCAGCGGAACTGATCATTACGGTGCACCGAGCGGTTACGCTATCGGAGTGCGTTGGCGGAAGAGTAGTTCGTGTTTTCGTCGCGCGTGGCCCGCCATTTTCCTGTTTTCATGAGGCTTCGCTGATGCGGTACTTGCCCGAAACTCATGGTTTTGAGTGTAGAGCGGGAGAAAATTCTCTGCTGGAGCGATCCAAAAACACGTTTACGGAGCAATTCTTGCATAACAGGCGCTGGACAAGCGCCATTAAAGGCGCGACGGATATTGTCGCGAGGACAATGCCGCTCGAAAGCGGCTAAACTGGTGGGGGCAGAACGACCGATGGCGCAGACCAAACAAGCGACGCCTTCTATAAATGTATCAGAACGCCTGGCCGCGGCCCGCCGTCTTTACGGATCCCTGGCGGTTTTCAGCCTGTTTGCCAGCTTGCTGATGCTGACCGGACCGATCTACATGCTTCAGGTCTACGATCGCGTCCTCGCCAGTGGCTCCGTGCCAACTCTTCTCGCGCTTACTGGCCTTGTCGCGCTGCTCTATACATCCCTTGCAATTCTCGATTGGATACGCGGTGCGATCCTTACGGCAGTTGCCTCCCGGGTTGAGGATGCCCTTGGTGATGACGCCCTAAGGGCAGCGGTTGAAGCGCGATTGAAGGATGCTGGTCAGGCTGCCGATGGCCCGCTGCGCGATTTACGCACGATCAGGAAATTCTTGTCCGGTCCGGTTCTGAAATCCGTCTTTGATGCACCGTTTTCCATCATTTTCTTCGTTATTCTCTTCCTCATTCATTGGCTGTTCGGCGTTTTGGCCATCGGCGGCGCGATTGTCCTGACGCTGATTGCCTTCCTGAATCAGCGTTTGTCCAATAAGGCGACGCTTGAGGCGGAACGACTGGAGCAGGCATCAAACCTCCGCGCCCGCGAAATGATGCGCAATGCCGAAGTGATTGAGGCGCTTGGCCTGCGCCCGCAATTGCAGGCGAAATGGCGCGCACAGCTCGACCAGTCCGATACAGCGATGGCGAATTCCAGCAATCTCGTCAGCGGGTTCACAAACGGAACAAAATCATTCCGGATGTTCCTTCAGTCAGGTGTGCTTGGCCTCGGCGCATATCTGACCATTATCGCTCAATCGACAGCTGGGGCAATGATCGCGGCATCAATCATCACAGGACGCGCGATCGCGCCTCTGGAACAACTTGTCGGACAATGGCGATCGGTCGTGCTCGCCCGGGAAGCATGGGCCAATCTAAAAGCTACCCTGGAAGCGCTGCCGGTGCCGACCGAAGGGCTTCAATTGCCGCCAATCGAGGGGCGAGTGTCCTTTGAGAACGTATCTGCGGCTCATCCCGGAGCGACAAAGGCTTTCCTGAAGAATATCTCATTCGAGCTCGACGCAGGCGACGTCCTTGGCGTGATTGGACCAAGTGCAGCCGGAAAATCGACCCTTGCCCGTCTGATCATCGGTGTCTGGCAACCACAAATGGGCGTTGTTCGGATCGATGGAGCGGATCTGACAAGCCGGCCTCGCGAACTTCTTGGGCCTCAGCTTGGCTACTTGCCACAGCAGGTCGATTTGTTCGCTGGAACCATTCGGGATAATATCTGTCGGTTCATTCCAGATGCCGAAGACCAGGAAGTGATCGAAGCTGCTGTAGCCGCTGACTGCCACGAAATGGTTCTGCGGCTGCCGGACGGATATGATACCGAAATTGGCGAAAACGGTGCCTATCTTTCGGCGGGACAAAGGCAGCGACTGGGATTTGCTCGAGCCCTCTTCCGGAACCCATCCCTTGTGGTGCTAGACGAACCGAATTCAAATCTTGATAATCAAGGTGACAACGCGTTTCTGAACGCCGTAGCCGGACTGAAATCGCGCAGTAGCACAGTGGTAATTGTTGCTCACAGGCCAAACGCTATCGCCCACTGTAATAAGCTGCTTATGCTGGATGATGGTAATATGCGCGCCTTTGGCCCAAGAGAAGAAGTGTTGAAGGACGTCGCGCCGAAACAGGCGGGCGGGCGTGTGCAGTCGATAGGCAAAGGAAGCGGAAATGGTTGAGCTTGCTCCCTCTCCACCGGCGCGGACGGCGACAGATGCCCGCTTCTTTCTCAGATTCGGCTGGGCACTGATCATATTCGTGTTCGGCGGATCTGTACTATGGTCCGTCCTTGCGCCGTTTGAAGGAGCCATTCTCGCCTCTGGCACGGTCGAAGTTGCCAGCGAACGTCAGGCCGTTCAGCACTTGGAAGGTGGCATTGTTTCCGAGATTAATGTTCGTGAGGGTGATTTTGTCGAAGCTGGCGATACACTTATCGTACTCAGCGGTGCGGATACTGAAGCGCGGTTGGCGAGCGTGGAAGCGCGGCTGAAGGCGCTCGTTGGCCAGGAGGCAAGGCTCTTATCCGAGCGGGCGTCAAATCGTGAGCTAGCCCCCGGTCCATCTCACAGCATGTTCAGCGAGGATGCTGAAATGGCGGAGATAATGACCGCTGAGCAGGAGCTGATGAACGCTCGTGCGGCATCCCGCCGGACGCAGGTCGCCCTTCTGAATCAGACCATATTACAATTGCGGGAACGCTCTACCGGCTTGAAGAATGAGATCATCGCCAATCATACCCAGGCCGGACTGATCGAGGAGGAAATACAGGATCTCGAAGTTCTATATGAGCGTGGGCTTAGTCCTCGCCCGAGAATTCTGGCCCTGAAGCGCGATAAGGCTGCCCTCGACGGCACCCGCGAAGCGTTGACTGCGGAAGTTGCAGCTACCGAAATACAGATTGGTGAAACCGAGCTGGAGTTAAACCGGCTAACTGAAGGTTTCCGGGAAGAGTTGCTGACCGAGCTAAATGAGGTGCAGACGCAAATTGCTGAGCTGGCAGAGCAAAGATCATCCGCACTCGATCAACTTGTCAGGCTCGAAATCATCGCTCCCCGCACCGGACGTGTTCTGGGTGCCACGGCACATACGGTTGGTGGTGTTATCGGCTCCGGTACGCCGGTAATGTATATTGTCCCCGCTGACGACACACTTGTGGCGAGAGTTCGTATTCTACCACAGGATATCGATAAGGTGACAGCCGGTGCCGATGCCAAGATCAGATTTTCGGCCTTCAACGCCAATACGACACCTGAGGTTCCTGGCACGGTTTCCCAGGTTTCGGCAGACGTTATTCGGGACGAGGTATCCGGGCAGTTTTTCTACGAGGCAATGATCGAAGTGCCGAACCAGATTGAAGGCGCTAGACCCCTGCAAATACTGCCGGGTATGCCCGTGGACGCTCAGGTTCGAACGGAAAGCAGAACGGTAATATCGTTCCTTCTGAAGCCGCTCCAGGATGCGATGGCGACCACGTTTCGCGAGTAGCGTTTAATCAGCTAGCGGACAATACTATAAGTGATTGATACTTCTACTCCAGACAAGTCGGCCGACGTAGCCGCTTATTAAATCTGAATCCCATCTCAGTTTTCAGCAGGCAAAAAATCGTCTTTCAGGCGAGTTCTGTTCACACCACCAGATAACCTAATTGGGTGAATCGGTTGTTTAGCGGCCACAATGACAAATTTCGAAAACAACCATTTATAGGCAAACATACTGCTCAGCTCTCGTTATCCGAGAAAAAGCTCTGTCGTTGAACATCTTTTTGTCTGTGTTCGCCGCAATGCGCTTCGAAAAAGTACTAAAATTTCCTTACCGCGATTGTGGCTACTTGCTTTGTGTGCATACATTACAGATCGGACATGAGTGTATTTCGCAGTTCGCGTAATACGGGAAATTTGGGGCGCGGGGATCGGGGACGACATCTAGAAGTACGACGGATAAGATTTCTATCCTTGTACGTGCAGTTCGTCGAAACTCTTCTTGGTCCATTCGGTTGAGGGCAGCAGAAGCTGCGAGAGTAGATGCGGATTACAGTACGTAGTCGACCTGTAAAAAGTTTCGTCAGTACAGATATTTGTTACCGGGACGCCGTGGTGCGCGCGCGTCTCGCTCAGCGACGCCTATACGAGCTCTTTTGCAGTTCAGACCAAGCTGACTGCCAGCTTTCCAAAGCCCGCTCGGCTCTTCGATCAACACACTCTTACACCAATAATCTAACGACGATCGCTGATCAGAATAATCATTAGGGGACAACAATGGCTAATGTAGGATTTTCACTCGCAGGCGTTATTGACGGTATCAATGGGGGGCCATCGGTACTGTCAAATCCAACATCGCTTCAATTCGGACCTGATGGGCGACTCTATGTCTCCGAACAGAACGGGACGATTAATGCGTTCACCGTATCGATCGAGGATGGTCAGTTCATTGCCACTGACCATGAAGTGCTAACGATCGGTAACACCAGTGCCGGCGTTGTTCAGAGTATTCAGAACCACAATGATGATGGCTCGGAAGCAGGCCAGTCAAATCGGCAGGTTACGGGGATTGTGGTCGCTGGGACTGAAGACGAGCCGGTCCTATATGTTACATCTTCTGATCCAAGGATCGCCTCGAATGGTGAGGTGAACCTCGACACCAATTCTGGCGTTCTTACGAAAGTATCTTTCGACAGTACGACTCAGGAGTGGACAACGGTTGACCTCATTCGTGGTCTTCCGCGGTCGGAGGAAAATCATGCCACAAACGGTATGGTACTGAGCCCGGACGGCAGTACATTATACATGATGGTGGGGGGCAACACGAACAATGGAGCACCGTCCAGCTTCTTCTCCTTCACAGCGGAGTATGCACTATCGGGCACGCTTCTAGAAATTGATCTCGACGCTATTGATCTTCTACCGACGCAATCCGATCTCAATGGCGGGCAAAATGGTCAAGCGCGCGATTACAAATACGATCTTCCGACACTTGATGATCCGAACACGATCAACGCGCCATCTGAGATTACGGACGCGTTCAAAGCTGCGGTGGCTGGACTTCAGGTGGGTGACACACTCACCGGTCAAGTACTGGTAGATCTCGGCATCGCTAGAACTATCGACGATGCCACGAATGCCCAAGCTGCACCGATTACAGTTACGGCGGATCTGCTCTCTTCTCTCGAAGCCCTTGCTCTGCTCGACAATGGACCTTTGCCTGACAGCGACGCACAAGCAGCCGGATTCCGCGAAAATGCCGACGGGCTTGATATTGCTGGTCCATGGGGTGGGAATGATGGCCTGAACCAGGCCGTACTTCCTTCCGATGCGCCGCTAAGCATTTTTGCAGACGGATTCAGAAATGCTTTTGATGTAGCTCAGGACAGCCAGGGCCGTCTGTTTACTGTTGATAACGGTTCAAATGGTAATCTTGGCGGCAATCCTGTCACCGAAAATGGCGATGAGGATGGCGATGGCATATCTGGCGAAGCTACTAATGCGCCGAACAATGGTGGCACAGGCGATCCGGAACCACTGATCTTCATTCAGGAAGGTCAGTATTATGGGCATCCAGCTCCAGTTCGATCTAACCAGAATCAGGAATGGACTGTTTTCAACGACAGCGGAAATCCTGACACCAATGTTGTCGTTAACAACGTTCCGGATATTTCTGCACTGGTGCCAAACGGCGTGGCGATCGAAGATGGATTCGTAATCGATCCAACGAAGTTTGCCACCGGCGAAGATCAAACTCTTGCCGATCTGTCTGAACAAGACGCAGAAGATCGGTTACTGCTTAGCGGTGTTCGTCAGGAACGTGCCGGCGGTGACGGACCGCTTTCCGATTCAATCACGACAGTTGGCTCCTCCACCAACGGCATCATCGTATACGACACCAATGGTGAAGTGTTCGATGGGGCAGCCGATGGCGCGATTATTGTCACACAGTTCAACGACAATGTGACGCTTCTGAACATCAATGAGGATGCCACTGACCTTACAGCCCTGATCAATTCGGGGCCTGATGATATCCTGGGTACCGCTGATGACGTCGTTCAGGATAGCGATGGCGAATTATTCCTCGCCAACAACAGTCTGGGCGTGCCCCTTGGAAACCCGTTAGACGTTACTCAAGGGCCTAACGGCACGCTTTGGGTAGCGGAAATCGGATCGAATGAAATTACGGTACTTGCCCCAAGCGGCGTGATTTTGCCAGGAGATAATGACTCTGACGATGACGGTATTCTAAATGCGGATGACCCGTTCCTGCGCGACGCTACGAACGGAACATCCGTAGTGCTGGTTCCAGGAGAGGAACTCGAGTTTGAGTTTTCTCAGGACGCCGGAAATGTCACGCCGGGACCAGATGGCTTCGGCGGTGGGCTGACCGGTCATCTGATTGACGGTCAGCGCGACTTTGAGCAATTTCTCCAATCGGAATCTCCCCGCGAAGGTCAGAGCATCCAACTGGATAATGTGAAATTCGTTACAGCTGCTGACGGCGGTACGACGACGATTGAAGCGGTATCAAACGGTAATCCAGAGGGCGTTGGCAATCCGTTCTTTGGCGAGAATGGAAGTAATGGTGAATTCCTCTTCCATACCGGCGTTCTCATTCCAGAAAACATCGATGAATTCACAATTGAATGGACCGTCGCCAACTCAGCGACATTCGATGTCAGTGCATTGACAGGAGCATCCCAAGAGCTTGGCGGTTATATTGGTGATGGTACGCAATCAAACTTCCTGAAGATCACCGCGCAACGCACCGATGACGATGATGCGTCCGCCGCGATTATCGACATTCTATTGGAAGATGGCGATCAACAGCTTCAGCGTGTCCAACTCGACGCGACCGGAATTTTTGATCCGGCCAATCTGCCCGATGAAAGCGATATCCTGTTCGAACTCATCGTAGACCCTCAAGGGGCGACGGCGATACCACGTGTCACCTACGAAAGCACAAGCGGGCCGGTGGTTATCGAAGGCAGTCTGAACCCCGGCGAATTCATCGATCTAAGCAATTCGCAGGTTCTGGAAACCATTCTCGGAAACAATACGGTTCAAGGTCAACAAACCGGTTTGGCGATTGGTCTTTTCGCATCCAATGAAGGCGAGCCAATTGAGGATGCATTCCAGGCTGTCTTTAAACGCATAGATATCAACGCGACCGAAGCGCAAGTTGCTCCGAATGCAGAGGATGATACCGCTACAACAGCAGTGAACAGTGTTCTGACGATCACGGCGGCGGATCTGCTGGAGAACGACACGGACGCCAATCTGAACAGCTCGCTTTCCGTAACCGGTGTCGGAAACGCCACCAACGGATCGGTAGAACTCGACGATGCGGGAACACCCGGCGATGCGACTGATGACTTTATCGTCTTCACGCCCGAAACGGACTTTAACGGCACTGCATCTTTCGAATACACGATCACAGATGATGATGGCTTGACGGATACAGCTACCGTTGACGTCTTGGTAGCAGATCGCGTGGTTATTTACCGTGTAAACGGCGGCGGCGGCGAAATCGCTGCGATCGATGGCGGGCCAGCCTGGACAGCAGACACGCTTGCAAACCCGAGTCAGTTCATCCTGACGAGCCCTCACAATGCCAATGGCTTCCCAGCTGTCGAACCGGGCAGCAGTGTTGACACGGCAGTTGTGCCAGGCGCGATCTGGGACACCGAACGCTGGGATCCAGCTACCGGTCCAGAATTGCTCTGGGGCTTCGATGTCGAACCGGGCCGCTACGAAGTAAATCTCTATGTTGGAAACGGATTTGGAGGAACGTCGGCACCGGGAACCCGCGTGTTCGACGTAGCCATCGAAGGAGATATCCAACAATCGGATGATCCAAACAGTAACTTCGATAGCGTCGACCTATCCGGCACATTCGGCCACCAGGTCGGAGCGGTTATAACTCGCGAGATCGACGTCGTGGATGGGCAACTCAATATCGAGTTTCTCCATGAGATCGAGAACCCGCTCGTAAACGGTATTGAGATCGTCCAGCTCGCTACCTTTGCTCCAGGAACACCGACAATATCTATCCTGGGCGGTGATCAGACCGTTAGTGAGAGTGATGGAACAATTCAGGTATCGATTGCATCGAGTACAATTGTTCCGGAAGATGAAAACGTTGAAGTCGTCGTCTCCATCGCCTCCGGCACAGCCTTTATCGACGAGAACATTGCTAGTGGTAATGGTGACTTCGTTGTTGATGAAACCGTTAACGGAAACCTTCTTGTTGGGGAATTCAACGCCAATCTAACGATCAATGGTGGTTCCGCCGACATTCAAATTCCGATCGACATTGTGAATGATATGATTGAGGAGGATGCGGAGAGTTTCACCGTCACGATTACCAGTGTCAGCAACAATGCTGTGATCGGTGTCGAAGACAGTATCACCATCACGATTGAGGACGACGACCAGTCACCAACGGTTTCGATCGAGACCGCGACCGCGTTGGAAAGCGGCGATGTAGGAGACACTGCCCTCACCTTCCCGATCACCATTGACCCTGCCGCTGATGGCGATGTCACAATAGAGTATGAGGTGATGATTGGTGATGGAGAACCTCAATTCCTGAGCACCACACTTCCTGGTACCGGTGGTGAAATCGCCGTCAACGTTCCGAATGATGATGAGCAGAACGGGCCGGATTCGGTCGCAGTTCAGCTGCTTGCCGTAACCGCTGGAGATGCTGTCATCTCGACGACAGCGGGTTCTGTTACCGGAACCGTGACAGAGGACGATGCGCCCGCTGGCACGGTTGTACTTGCAATCAATGCGGGTGGCCCTGCCCTGACACAGGATGGAATCGACTTCCTGGGCAATCAGAACACAGTTCCTGGTGCAGCTGGAAATCCTGGCCCCCTCGTTACCACACTGTTCGGAGGTGATGCTGGCTTCCTCGTCGGCAATCAGTTTGCGGACGGCGCGAGCGGTAACGGTCAGCAGGACGATTTCAATGGAACCGTCTTTGATACCGAACGCTTTGGTGGATCGCTGACAGCTACAGATGATTTAACCTTCTTTGCTGAACTGCCCGAAGATGAATATACGGTGACACTCTACTTCGCCGAAATCTTCCAGCCGAACACAGCCGGTGGCGACATGAGCGATGGTATTGGGGCGCGCGTCTTCGATGTATTCGTTGAAGAACAATTGGTCCTGGATGACTTTGATATCCTTGCCCAGACGAATGGTGACTTCAATCAGCCGATCGTGTTCGACGTACCTGGCACATTTACCGTTGGTGATAATGGACAATTGGATATCACGGCGAGCGCATCGATCGATAATGCGAAGCTCAGTGCAATTGTCATTCGGCTGGCAGAAGATGATCCAGGCGATGTAACAGCGCCTCAGGCCAGCGTCGGCATTATCGTCCCTACGACAGATACCGGGGATGTAGTTGTCGACATAACATTCAACGAAGCGGTAACAGCTGCTGCTTTCGCAGAAGAAGATTTCGTCCTCAACCTTCCTGACGGCGGTGAATTGACATCATCCGATGTTATGCTTGCCGGTAATGGATTGTCCGCACAGGTCATATTTACAGCCCCTGTAGAAGGCTTTGCAAACGGCGACTATGGTTTCACCCTTGGTGAAGGTGCCTTTGCAGACCTTGCCGGCAATAACGCTGTTGTCACGGCAAACCCGGGTGCAGCGCTCAGCCTCGCTCTCGATGCTAATGAGGTCTATGACGAGAATGTGCTGGGTGACATATCCAGCGACAACACTGCCCCGACAGAGGTCTCCCTGAACGCTGGCGCAGGTTCGAGCATTATTGATCTGTCCGCGACGGATTCCAATGCGAATGATGTAGATTCCCCAGACGGCGCGGGTGATCGAGACTATTTCACGATCACCGTCGAAGAAGGCTTCGAGATCACAGAGATAAATCTGCTGAATTACTCAGCAGAAGATGGAGCCAATCTCGCTTTCCTCGCCCTGTCCGACGAGGATACTGTCAACTTCCTGCCCGATGGTAGCGGAGAAGAACCAGTCGATTCCAACCTGATTGGCGGGAACGTCATCGGGAGCAATAATGTTGGCAACAACATAATTGGTCTGCTCGGCGGTGGCGGCATCGGCGCGAACATTGCCGGCTCCGGCTTTGAAGGGCCACTCGGACCGGGCACCTACACATTCTGGTACCAGCAAAACCTCCAGACATCCCGTGCATCGATTGAGTTTGTGAAAGCAGAGGTAGCGCCCCCGGAACCTCCAACCGTTGAAACGGGCGCGATCCTATTGGCTGTCAATGCTGGCGGACCTGCCTTGGTTGAGACGATCAACGATGAAGAAATCAGCTTCGGCGGAAACACTGGCGGTGATGGTGGCACTGATGTTGATCAGTCTGGCATTATTGGCGACTTCCTTAATGGCGGCGCATTCGGAAGTGGCAGCGCTTCGATTTTTCAAACGGAGCGGTTTGGCGGACAGAATGGTCCGTTCAACTTCGAGGCAACAGGTCTGACACCCGGTGAACTTGTATCAGTCGAGTTACTGCTAGCCGAAGGTTTCTTCGATACTGCCAATTCTCGCGTATTCGATGTTGAACTTGAGGGCGTACTTGTCATCGATGATCTTGATCTCGCCGGAACCGCAGGGACCAATGTGCCGGTCATACAGAGATTTGGACCAATCGAAGTTCCTGCCGATGGCGTTATCAACATAGATTTCTCATCCAGCGTGAACAATGCCAGTGTCCGCGGTATCATTATCCGCGAGGAAACGGACGAACGCGCGGTCATCGAAATCGGTGCACCAGCACCTGTTGAAGAAGCAGGAGATACGGGTGAGACCATCCTCTCCTTCCCGATCACTTTCGATGAGGCCCCACTGGTTCCTGTTTCCGTTGAAGTGGAGATCAACAATAACGGTGTCATCTCGACGCAAATTGTAGATCTCGGGACCGCTGGCGGCTCGGTAGATGTCAGCGTCGCAAATGACGATGTCTTCGACGGTGACGAGACGGTCAATGTTACGATCCTGAGTATTTCAGAGGGAGATGCCTTTGCGCGGATTGGCTTCGGTGCCGATGGCGCGTCGAGTGCTGTCACCGAAGACGAACTCTCTCCCGTTGATCTCGACGATGACGGTATATTGAACACGGCAGATCCGTTCTTCATCGATGCATCCAATGGCCTCGACAACGCTCTGGAGATCGGCGGCGAATTTACGCTCGACTTCAACACGGATGGAGAAGATCCATTTGCGCCAGAGGTTGGCTTTACCGGCGTTCAAGTGAACCCTGCAGCTGACCCCGGCGGGACGTTTGATGATCCGCTCGGTGTTCTGACAACGGAAGATGGCGTGACGATTTCCGGCGGTAATTTCTCCGTTGCGTCATCTCCTCAAGATAATTTCCAGTTCGGTGATCAAAATACAAACAATATCCGCGACGCCTACCAGGCGGGCATTGATGTCAGCGGTATTCGGAGCTTCGAGGTCGTCGCACAGGCGTCAAGTGCTGATTATGCGAGCGTTATTGCCGGCGGTGGATTCGAGCAATTTGGTATTCAGATCGGTGCGGGGGGTGTTGATGACTTCATCAAGATCTCTGTCAGCGACAATGGCGGCAATAACACGACACCAGCTCGTGTGCAGGTTTCGCAGAACGGCTCCATTGATTTCCCTGCAATGACGAACCAGACAGAGCGGAATTTCAATCTGCCGAACGATTTCGATCTGGCCACTGTAGCGACCTATGAATTCCGCCTGGTTGTGGACAGGGATGCCGGTGCTAATGGTGAGGTAACTGGTCAGGTCATCTTCCTTGATTCAGAGGGTGCAACCCTTCAGACAATCAATACAGGTCCGTTTGAACTGCTTGCAGATAGCAGCTTCCTGGCGGCGCTCGAAAACAACAATCCATTGACGGGTGGTGAGGGTACGGGTGGCTTTGCCTACGGCCTCTTTGTTACCCAGAGCGGTGTTGGCGGATCGCAGCAATTCACAGCGGATTACGACTTCCTTACGATCCGCGCGCTGGACACGGCGACGGTCGCACTTGGAGATGCGACGTCTGCTGTAGAGTCTGACGACGTAGCGGAGAACGGGACAGCGATAGATGTCGCTGTGACGACCTCCCCTGCCCTGGCCGACCAGACAATCGATGTGGAGATCGGTATTGTCGACACGCCGTTTAGCCAAATCGTCAGCGTTGTACTCGACAGCAATGGCGAGGGTGTGGCGACGCTCGATGTAACCGGCTTCAATGATGATCTGGCGAACGGCGACGATACGTTCACGCTGACATTGACAGGTGTTGAGGGTGAATTCCTGGCGGTTGATGGCACAGCCAATACGGCCGAAGCAACGATTTCAGAGGATGATTTCGCGCCAGTAGCAACCGGTGATTCCGGTCTTGCAACACCAGAAAATACGCCGATTTCAATCGATGTCCTCGCAAATGATACGGATGCCGACCTCGGCGATGGCGAACTGTCCATAGACAGCGTGGGCGTTGTCGATCCGGTGGAGGCCGGTACCGCCGAAATTGTGGATGGCGAGATACTATTTACGCCAGCTGCGGACTTTGTCGGCTCGGTAACCTTCACTTACGTCTCGGCCGATAGCGCGGGGAACCTTAGTGATCCTGCAACCGTCAGCCTTGACGTTCTGGATGCAGCCGCTGTTGCGGTTTCGATTAGCGATGCAGCGTCTGTCATTGAAGGCGGCGATGACGGTGTAGACACCCTCACCTTCCCGCTCACTACTATTCCGGACACATTCGATGGAACACTGACCATCGAATTCACAGTGAATGGCGACACAGCGAATCCGCTTACAGCCGACATTGTCTTCGCGGCTGGTGCAGGGTCGCTAAATGTCGAGATTGATCAGGATAATCTTGATAATGGTGATGATGCATTTGTCGTCGAGTTGATAGGAGCGACCAGTACCGATGTGCTGATTGCACCTACGGTTTCAGGTTCAGCATCCGGAACCATAACCGAAGATGACATCGCCCCTGTATTCGCAAACGCGCCGTCTGAAGTCGACGTGCTTGAGAATACGACTGAGGTGGCGGACTTCGATGCTACAGACGACAATAGCGATCCGATCTCCTACAGCCTGAGCGGCGACGATGCCGGATTGTTCACGATTGATGAGACCACAGGAGAGGTGTCATTTGTCGAGGCACCGGACTTCGAAGTGCTCGACAATCTTGGCGACACGGACTTCGACATCACAGTCACGGCGGCGGCCGCGGATGGCTCGGTTAGCCAGGACGTGATTGTGTCCGTCCAGGATACGAATGAAGTCAGCGATGATCCCGATGGCAATGTCATGATCGATCCGCCGGCTGATGGCGAAGAGCCAACCCCGATCGACTTCGAGGATGAGGATCCCACCGACGGGGTGGACAACACGCCGACCACTGTGACTGGATCGATTGAAGCGCTCGACGGAACGCCAATTTTTAACCTCGGCGAAGAAGATGAAGTCGTCGTTACGGATGTTCCAGACAACGTTGAGTTCTTATCGATCACACAAGGATCGACCCTGGCGAATTTTGGCATCCGTGGAACCAATGGAGAGCCAGATCAGATCGTCTTTGTACTGTCATTGCAAGGACCGGCATTCGATGACGGCACTCAATTCGACGAGCAGGACTTCGATATTGTCTTCTCGGACAATGGCGATGGAACAAACAATGTTAGCCTGTCACTGGCTGATGTCGGTAATCCTGTTCGCATCCAGGCGGAGGACCTGTCTCTCGACAGTGGCTTCTTCGTAGAGAACCAAGCCCAGGTCGAAGAAGGCGCTCTTATTCGTCTCGGATTCAACGGTGCCACCGGCCAGGCTTCGCTCGATTTGACTGCAAACGGTGTCGCGGCGGGCGAAAACCGTATCGAGATCGATCTGTTTGACGAGAATGACGGGGAAAGCACGCTTAGTGTGTCGATCCAGCGTGGCGATCAGGTCATTGATCTTGGAACGGTTACGCTAGATGCATTGGGCGGCGGCAATAACGCCCAGCCGCAAAGCCGACGGACGGTTGCCTTCGACAACGTACAAATCGTCGAAGGCGACGTGCTCATCCTGAGTGGTGAGTCCGACCAGCAAGAGCCTCTTCGTATCGATGCCCTCGAATTCATTCCGGTGGTACCGGATACGTCTGACAATCAACCGCCGGTATTTGTCGGCTCGATCGGCGATGTGGAACTCACCCAGGACGATACATTCGAGCTGAACATCAATGAATCCTTCCCTGGATTCACAGACCCTGACGAGGATGTCCTAACCATTATAACGGACAATCCGCTGTTCACCGTGGTTGGCGGTGTGCTCACCGCGACACCAACGAACGAGGATGCCCTCGCATTCGCAGATCTTGAAACAGGCGGCGCATTTGTCGTCACAGTTACAGCGACGGATCCGGCAGGCGCATCAGTCCAGACCAGTTTCACAGTCACAAACATTGTGAATGTGAACGATGCACCAGTTATCACTCCGCCAGATGAAGCTTTCAGCTTCGAAACGGGTGTTACTATAGATGCATTCAATCTGAATGATCTCGTCAGTGATCCGGACGGTGATGCTGTTGACGTATCCGTCGATGTGCCGAACCTGCCAGCCGGCCTTGAGTTCGATCCAGAGACAGGAGAGCTCTCAGGAACACCGGAAGTACCAGGATCATTCCAGGTTACTATTACTGCTGACGATCTTAATGGCGGCGTGACCACGTCTAGCCTTGTCTTTAATGTGACAGGTGTAGGCGATGTTGGTGACCCTGTTCGCATTCAGGCCGAAGATCTTTCTCTCGATAGCGGTTTCTTCGTTGAAAATCAGACCCAGGCCGAGGAAGGCGCGCTTATTCGTCTTGGATTCAACGGTGCTACGGGTCAGGCCTCTCTCGATCTTGAGGCAAATGGTATTGCGCTTGGCGAAAACCGGATTGAAATTGATGTCTTCGATGAGAATGACGGTGAAAGTACGGTAACTGTTTCGATCCAACGTGGTGAGCAGATCATTGATCTCGGGACTGTGACTCTGGATTCGACGATCGGTGGAAACAACGCGCAGCCGGAAAGCAGCAGAACTCTGATTTTCGATGGCGTAAACATCGAGAGCGGCGACATATTGCTACTCTCTGGCACCTCGGATCAGCTGGAGCCTGTGCGTATTGATGCGCTTGAGTTCATTCCGACAGGTGGCCAAATCGGTAATTTCGCACCGATTGTTATTCCGTCTTTCGAGCCGGATGACAGCACTGTCGAAATTCCGGCCGGTCAGACACTCGATCTGAATCAGGTCTTTGCCGATCCGGAGGAGGATGCTCTCACCTTCGGAGTGTCCGATCCGAATGGGGAAGACATTCCCTTCCTGTCGATTGTGAATGACCAGCTGACAGTTGCGCCAGACGCGCCGCAGGAACCTGTCGATATCGTTCTTACGGCCGTTGATCTGGAAGGATCGAACATCACCGTAAGCCGCTCATTGACTGTTGTTGTGGAAGCACCAGTTCAGGTTCCTCCAACTCTTGTTGCAGAAATTTTAGACGCCTCTGCACCCGAAGACGCTGAATTCATCCTCGATGTTTCCGGCAACTTCGCAGCAACTGTAGATGAGCTAAGCGCTCCTGGCGGCGATGATATCACTCTGACAGCTACGCTCGAAGACGGTACTCCTCTGCCAGCCTGGCTGTCATTTGATCCGGATACTGCAACATTTACCGGAACACCGCTTCAGGCTGATATTGGTGAAATCTCGGTCACTGTGACGGCAACCGATGATGACGGAAGTGTCTCGGATACGTTCCTCATCACCGTCGAGAATACCAATGATGCACCTGTTGCCATCGATCCGTCACCAATTGCTGAGCAAGCCGCGACAATCGGTGAGGACTTCGCACTGGACCTGCCAGATTTCGATGCTTTCTTCACTGACGAAGACCTTGATCTCGTCGATACTATGGAAGTGGTATCCATCAGCGTTGATCCAGCGACACTGCCAGATGGTATCATTGCCGAAGAGGTTGAGGGTGTTATCCAGCTAAGTGGTACACCAACCACGACTGGTACATTCAGTGTGGGGATAGTCGCCACGGATGCCGCCGGTGAAATGGCGACAAGCACATTCGACATTGTCGTATCTGACGTGCCACAAGGCGTTACCGGTGCAGCTGCAACACTTGCAATCAACACCGGTGCGACAGGCATAAATTCATCGACGTTCTCTGCGAACTCGATCTTCATCACCAATACATCCACCAATGATGTGTCGATCGATCAGATCACAATCAATCTGTCGTCAGCCCTGATTGCCGACACCGTGTTCGATCCGCAGAATGATCCGGTAACAGGTGAACTTCTGGATCCGGCCGGCGATTCCACCAACTCGAACTTCACTGTAGACGGTTCGACAAGCGGAATTCTGGCTGGCGATGTTACCGTGAATTTCAATGGCGGACGCAATCCGGGCTTTGATGAAATCCAGCTGGATTTCACCGAAGGCTCATTTGGAACCGGAGATGTGCTTGCGCTTTCCGGCGATATCGACCCGCTCAGCGCCTTCAGTCCAGGCGGAGCCGGCGCGGTTTCCGGTCAGGAGCTTGCTGGCGCGACGTTCACAGTAACGTTCTCCGACGGAACGACTGCAACAGGACAGCTTCTCCCAGATGGTGCTGGAACTTTTGGTGCCAATGCAGAGGCTATCGTTGGTCAGGATCTGATGGCTCCGGCGCTTGCGCTGGGCGACGACACAACCGATGCGCGGGTCGTCAACCAGGCGAACCTGCCTATCAACATTGATGCGGGCATTGAAAATGCGAATGGAACCGTTCGCCTCTTCGTGCTCGACACAGCATTCGATACTCCGGGTGGCAGCGGAACACCGGCAAACGGAGAGGCCCTGCCCGCATTCGGTTCGAACGACTCCCAAGGCTCGGCAACCGTACTTATGGATCTGACGCTCGATGAGAACGGTCAGCTCTCAACCACGGTTCCTCTATCCCGTATTGATCTCGGCACTCTCGACAACGCACAGTTGGGCGTTAATCTGATCGCCGCAGCTCTTGTCAATGAAAACGGGGTAGGTCCGCTTTCCACACCTCTGCGCGTTGAGTTTGATCCGGATGCGGATGTGCCACCGATTGGTGACCCAGGCGATGTGCCAGTGCCGGTTCTGAGGATAAATGCCTTCGGACCAACTGTTATAGCCACGGATGGTGGACCAGACTGGATTGGTGATGGCAATGGCGCTCCAAACAGCCCATTCCTCGTCGTAGGATCTGGACCTCAGGATGATCGTGGCGATACGCAGGGCTTCTCCGGCGATCAGGCTTCGGTCCCTGCGAACGTACCGGTTGCTGTTCTGAACACGGCCAGGTCTTCCAACAGCCCGTTCTCATATGAGATTCCGGTCGGTCAGCTGAATGGGGACGGAAACTATGTGGTTCGCCTCTACTTTGCGGAACTCTTCGCTGGCAATCAGAGTGAAGGCAACCGCGCCTTCGATATCGGAGTGGAAGGCGTCACTGCAGGTGAGCTCGACAATTTCGATCCGTCTAGCGGCGTGTCGGCAGGCAGTGTCCGTGTGCTGGAGTTCGAAACCACCGTTACTGACGGAGTTCTGAATCTCGACTTCGTTCAAGACGCAATTGGCGGCATGGACAATCCGATTATTAACGCCATCGAGATCCTCAGTGGCGGCGATGGCGGAGGCATTACACCTCCGGCAGACCCTGCCGACGCACTTGCCGTTCTGGGTGTTGATGACGGTATCTTCGATGGTGTCGTCCAGGGTGAAACCGTCGACAGCGTCAACAATGGCGGCAACAATGGCTCCGTCGTTCTAACGATCCTCGACGGCAACAATACGGTTGATGCCTCAAACTTCGGCGACAATTCCTTCCAGCTCACAAACACGGGTGACAAGGAAGTTGCAGCTGTCTTCATCGACATCCGCAACGCTGTCTTCGGCGATCAAGTGTTCGATATCAACGGCACGGGCGGCGATACAGCAAGCGATACGTTCGATGTAACAAGCGATGGCGGTACAGGCGCATTCTTCGTCGGAGAAGGTAATTCGGTCGCGAACGCAGCGAACCTCTTCTTCCCGGGCGATACGCCAGCTGCTGACACATCCGGTCAGTCTTCAGGTGGCATCAGTGGTGGATTCAGAGGTCTGCTCCTCCGTTTCGACGGATCTGACGGCGGCTTTGATGGCGGCGAAACAGTAGGCTTTGCGGGAGATGGTGATCCAAACTCAATCGCCGGCTTTAGCTCCGGCCTTCTGAACCCGAACAATGTCACAAGTTCCGGCTTTGACACTGGTGGGCAGTCTGGTTCCGAACTGGTGGGTTCTTCCTTCACCGTTCTGTTCGCAGATGGAACCACAGCGACCGGCTTCCTTGGAAGTGATACTACCCAAGCCGGCGCTGTCGGCGAGGCCGTTCAGGGACGTGTA
This sequence comes from Pseudomonadota bacterium, assembly GCA_039196965.1. Classification (GTDB taxonomy): domain Bacteria; phylum Pseudomonadota; class Alphaproteobacteria; order Caulobacterales; family Hyphomonadaceae; genus CALLCD01. The sequence continues at coordinate 145,351 of JBCCUK010000003.1, forward strand.
GACCGTGCAGCGACTCTGTCGATTGACACCGGAGCGGGTAATAGTGGTGTTGTTACATCCGGGAATGTCGGCACTTATGGCGGCGATGCTCCTGTAATTACTGTGAACGGAAATCCCGGCGACCTCGTGCGCGTCACCTTGCACAAAGGCTTCCAGCCGACAGACTTGCAGACAGGATCCCCGGACTCCGTTCAGGATGTCATTCAGGGACGTCTAGATGCGAGCCAGCCAGAATTCGCTGTCAACAATGCATTCGACGTGCAGACGGTGGATGTGACGATCGGTGCGAATGGGACTGTGACCCTGCCGCTGTCTGGTGCGAATGCCTTTGACTTCGTCAACACGAATAGCGGGGAGACCTTCCCGGGTGATGACGTTCAACCGCTCGCGCTTACGGTCTCAGTCATTGAACAGGTCTCCGACACATCTGTCATAGCGGGCGGTGGGGCATCTGATTTCGTACCAGCTGGCCCAGTATCAGCTCCAATTTATCTGACCAATCCAAGCCAGACACCGGTTGATGGTGAACCACCTGTGGTGCCCGTCGACGGCTTCTTCCAAGGGGTCGGGACCGGTGATGATTTCCGCTTCAAGGTCCAGATTGAAGATCCGGGCGGCGAAGGTGTGGCCGAAATTCTCAATGGCACAAACAATGCGTTCGTCTTCGTTGAGAGCGGAGCGTCGAATGACAATAATGGTGGTGAGCAAGGCGCTGGCTATTTCGTCCATACGGGCGACAATGCCGCTGCTGTTGCCGATGTAGAGGCAACTGGTATTACCACCAATACGTCAATTCAGAATGATCCAAATATTCGCAACGGCGATAATCAACTGGTCTATCGTATCTTCATTCCGGAGGATCAGCTAGGTGAGGAATTCTCATTCCGGTTCCGTGTGACAAGAGATGCAGAGAACTTCACTGGCCCGGATGCATTTGAATTCGACCAGCAAAATGACATCAGATTCAATATCCTTTCAGAGGACGGAACAGTTAATCTGGCCGATTTGATTGCAAATGCTCGCCCGGATGAAACCGCTGCTGAGATTGAAGCCGAAGCAGACTTTTTCGGAACCACTGGGTTCGCCCGCGTAGCCGGAGGTCCAGACGATGGCAACTTCGGGTTTGTTAGCGGTATCGTTGAGCTTCCAGGTACGGACACAGTTGTCTTCAATGAAGCAGGCGTCTACGAATTCGTCGTAGCTGGTCGGAGCCTAGGCTATCACATCGATAGCTTCGAACTCTTCAGGACCGAAGGCGGTGCTCCTGGTGTGAATGCATCGGACTCCCCATTCATTGTAACCGGTGACACTGTACCAACCGTGCAGCCAATCCCTGACACGACTGTGGAGCAAGGCGATACGTTCAGTGTTGCTGGCCTTTTCAGTGACCTTGACGGAGATGACCTATTATTTACGACAAGTGCTTTGCCTCAAGGCGTATCATTTGACGACGGTGTCTTCACCATCGCTGCAGATGCGGCATTGGTCGCCAATACGCCTATCACCGTTACGGCAATGGATGATGACAACAATCAGGTCTCTGACACGTTCTTGCTAACAGTCGTCGAAGAGCTTCCAACATCCCCTGTGAGCTTTACGGCAAGCGCGGGAGCTCAAGATGATCAGGAACTCAATAGCGGTTTGACCAGCCCTGATCTGGAAAGCGATGCTGGCATTGTTGTAAGACTCACAATTCCAAATGGCATTGTGGATCTTACGTCTGTCGACTCTGCTATTCTGAGTGCTGAGAATGAAGATGCTGGTGGAGCAACGCCATCGGTCTTGATTGAGGTCAAGGACACGACATCGGCAACACTTGGTCTGCTCGCAGAACTTGGCAACACGCTTGGTACGACTGTCAACGGAACGCTTGGTGGCCCAACAGCGACGGGAACACGCTTCCAGATCGCTGATGTGGCAGATGCGATAAATGCACTTATCGCGTCTCAAGGACCACTGCAGGGTGGCGATGCGGTTACGTTGATCCTAAACCCAACCGGAACCCGCAGAGATATTGATCAAGGTACTTTTGAACTAGTGATCAATGGAGAGAGTGGTGGTGGCATCTCACCGCCTCCACCTCCGCCCCCACCAGGCGATCTCGATATCAACGTCGCCGCCATAACAGGCGATGGAACCTCGGCGAACAATATTGTTGCCACAGGTGATGTTATCGATGGCAGCCTGGTAAATGGCGACGAGCTGGACCTGAATGCGTTCGAAGACAGCATTGTCTTTGACATCACAACCACTAATGGCCCAGCAGATCCTGGATCTTTCCAGATCCAGCTTTCGCAGAACGGTACTGTGGTGAATACGGTCACGGAAAGTGCAGCACCGTTCACTTTCATCATCTCCGACGATCTGCTGAGTGCTGGCGACTACACACTTACCTTGACGCAGTTCAGCGAGAACGGATTGGGAGGTACCAATCAGGGAAGCACGAGTATCGACTTCTCTGTTGTGGATGATGGCGTGATTTCACCGCCACCTCCGCCACCACCACCTCCACCTGGCGAAGAATTCCCGGTTGAAATCGATGTTTATCGGAGCTTCGATAACTTGTCCGAAATCCAGTCGAGCGGTGATTTGATCTTCGACGACCTACAGAACGGCGACAGCGTCAATATTGCTCTGCAATCCGCTGGAGATCTCGTCTTTGATGTGATCTCCGAGGCACCCTCAGGTGATCCGACATCGTTTGAAATCGCCTTCACCCAGAATGGCAATACGATAACCTTCGTTGAGAATAATGCGCCATTTACATTGGAGGTCTTCGACAATGTCATAGCAACGGGTGCTGCCTCGTTGTCAGTTACGGCCTTCTCGGGCTCAGGAGCATCGGGCACAAATCTCGGATCTACCACCGTGAACTTCAATATCATCAACGATGCTGGCGCTGGCTTCGCTGCAGCGAGCTTTGCAACAACAAGCCTTGAGCCGCCGTCTGTATTGGTCGACGATCCTGGGCTATTCTTAACAGAACCCTCTTTCTCATCGGACGGCGACGAGGAAGAAAACCAGGATGCCTTCGAGTTTACCTCGGGTGCTCCAGAAAATCAGCCTCAGTCACTTGTTGCCGAATTCGAAACCGGATTTGGAGTTGGAGAAAATCCGTCACCGCAAGAGCGCCTTGAAGCTTTTGACTTCGATGCGTTTGACTTTGGCGAAGGTACAGGGCCTGACGAAGACAATAATATTTTCGAGTTCAATCCGCTCGACTTCGCTTAATAAAAGTCGGACTCCAAAATTAGAGCGGGCACCCTAGGTGCCCGCTTTTCTTATTCAAACTTAAGGAATTATTGGCTCCCTACTCTTCTGACGAAGAAGCGTTGCAGTCTTGGGCGTATGGGAAGGAAAGCATTATAAGCGCGGTCCAGGACCCAGCGAAGCACCGGGTTGGAACACATCAAACCTAGCCATCGGAATGCCGGTAATTGTTTCCAGAGTTCAACGAAGGCTTGCCCGCCATCAATGAGTTTTCCATCAAAATGCCTTATGTGAAATCGCGCCATGGCCAGATCACAGCTCAGATCGTCTGCAATATTCGTGGCTTTCGAAACGTCCTGCCAACGAATTCTATCTGCTCCCCTTCGTCGGCGATAGAAAGAGATTTCCTTTTGGCAGAGCGGGCAGGAGCCGTCGAAATAGACGGTAAATTGGTTTGCGTTCTTGGTCATGGTACGAGCCATGTATGCTCACCATCAGACTTGGACCAGTCTAACAGCGCGCGCCGATGTCCATCGCGACTCAGACTCAACCAGTCGATTTTCAGAATACTGACGACGACAAGACAAAAGTTCTCGGCTGCTAGATCCTTGAAATTTCGAATATTTTTCGGGCTTTGCGTAACTGACCCTGGTGCTGGCAAGAATGCATAGTCCTGCCAATTAGCGTCCGCGATGCGTTCATAATGATTGTTCCAAAGGTCGCCATCTGTCTGTAGCTCCGCCGAACCGGATACCCGTAACTGAATCATGGGTCGACGATCAAAGAACACGCACTCTACTTTTGGGTTCGAGCGAATATCACCGCATTTTTCGCTCCTGAAATCGGTATAAAACACCAACCTTCTTTCCTCTGGATTGAACTGCCTGAGGACAACAACCCTACCGCCAATGTTGTCTTCTGTGGCGGAGCACAGAACCGGCCACCGAAAGGGTGATTTAGGGTCGGCCGTGGCACGCGACAGCTGCTGAGCGCACCAATCACTTAGATCCTGTAGTTCACAGTTTGACACATCATACTCCACTGGAAGGCGACCAGAAACCTAGGTCGGTAATCGGTTTTGCAAAAAAGCCATCTTGCCTTGTCGTGCCCAGCTTCAACCGGCGCTCTATACACACACGACAGACCATTGTCGAACGTATCTTCATCTGCAAAAGTACATGAACGGGGATTGATCAGGGGGTGCGCGTGTACGTTAGACGCCAGCCCGCAAAAGGAGCGTCTTTCATCATGCAATTTAGCAAATTTTCCACTCGTGCGGCTTGCAGCGTGTTTGTGGGTCTTGTCGCATCCGGGTCGATCTTGTCTGCCACTGCGGAAGATGTACCGATCATACTTCCCGGTGCGCCAGGGGAAGATGCTAAGCCGCTCACCGCTGAGGAGGCTATTTCAATCGCTGACTCCAGTTTTTCACCGGACGATGTTCGCTTTATGCGTCACATGATTCCGCATCACAGCCAGGCTGTTGTCTTGGCGGATCTGGTCGAAGGACGAACGGCGACCGAAGACATTGTGACACTCGCCGGCAAGATAAAGGCAACCCAGGCTGACGAAATCACCTTCATGAAGGACTGGCTGAGTGACCGCGGTCAGGATGTTCCTACCGCAGGTGAAGGACATGGGCACCACTCCGGTCACGGCGATAGGGGCATGTTGCCAGAGGAAATGATGGCCGCCATGGGTATGGCAACGACGGCGCAACTCACAGAACTTGAAGCGTCCGAAGGAGTCGATTTTGATCGCCTGTTCCTGACACTGATGATACGGCATCATGAAGGTGCCGTGGATATGGTGACGGAACTCATCGAGAAACCAGGTTCAGCCTATGATCCGGCACTGTTTAGTTTCACCACAGACATAACCAACGATCAGACCCGCGAAATCAACCAGATGAGCACCCTGCTTGCCCGCCTGTCATCCGATCCAAGGTCATCCCTTACCGCAGGATATGAGAATGCTGGCGAGGCAATACTAAATCTCGAAAAGATCGCCACTCTCCCCCGCCCCGCTGGTTTCTTCGACCCCAACAACCCAGCCGGACTGCAGCCAGCGAAAATCGCTGAAGTAGATAGTGACGAGGACGGGACCAACTCTGCAGACGATACTGGCGATCAAAGCCTGGAAGGAACAGAGTGGAGTGAGCGTGCCGCGTTTTTGAGCTTTTCAAATACGGATATGGCCTTCTTCGAGAACAAGATGATCGCCGGGAACTATCACGGCTTCAATATCTACGATCTCGACGAAGATGGCGGGCCGACCCTTGTCAGTTCGGTCGTCTGCCCCGGTGGTCAGGGCGATGTTTCAATCGTCGGCGATCTTCTTATCATGTCCGTCGAGCAATTGCGCGGACGTGTAGACTGTGGACTCCAGGGCATTGATGAAGACATTAGCGATGAGCGTTTCAGAGGTCTGCGGATATTTGATATTTCAGACCTGACACGGCCGGTTCAGGTCGGTCAGGTGCAGACGTGCCGCGGATCCCACACCCATTCCGTTATCTCCGGTAATGACGAGAGGATTGTAGTGTACAACTCCGGCACAGGACTGGTACGGGACGAAAAGGAACTGGAAGGCTGTTTCGGTGAACTTCCAGGGGACGACCGAACCGCTCTATTCCGTGTTGATGTCATCGAAATCCCTGTGGCTGAGCCATCCAAGGCAAGGATTGTCGACAGTCCCGCAGTCTTTGCTGACGCCGAAAGTGGCCGGCTCGCTGGGCTATGGCCGGGCGGTGACCATGGTGACGATACCCAGGAAACAAACTCGACGAACCATTGTCATGACATCACTGTGTTTCCCGAGCTGAACCTCGCTGCGGGCGCTTGTTCCGGAAACGGCATTATCTTAGATGTGACCGACCCCCTCGCGCCAAAGCGGATTGATGATGTCACAGATCCCGGCTTTGCTTACTGGCACTCTGCGACCTTCAATAATGACGGTACGAAGGTTCTGTTTACTGACGAATGGGGCGGCGGCGCGCGCCCAAGATGCCGTGCACAAGACCCAAAAACCTGGGGTGCGAATGCCATTTACGACATTGAGGACGGCAAACTCACCTTCAAAGGCTATTACAAGATACCAGCTCCGCAGCTGGAGGAAGAAAACTGCGTTGCGCACAATGGATCGATTATTCCCGTGCCAGGGCGGGATATCTTCGCTCAGGCCTGGTATCAGGGCGGCATGTCGATCTCAGATTTTACCGACTCAGAGAACCCTGTTGAAATCGCGTACTTTGATCGCGGCCCGGTAGACGAGGCGCAGCTCATCCTTGCCGGTTATTGGTCAACATACTGGTACAATGGAAAAATATACGGAACAGAGATTGCCCGCGGCCTCGACGTATTCTCCTTAACACCAAGCGAGTACCTCTCGGAAAACGAGATCGCTGCCGCGGCGCTTGCCAATCAAGGACAGCTATTTAATCCTCAACAGCAATTCCAGGTTACATGGCCCGCAGAGCCGGTTGTTGCCCTGGCATATGTTGATCAGCTTGAGCGGAGCGAGGGACTTCCAGCAGAGCAATTGACCAGCATAAGAGAGACGCTGGAGAAGGCCGATAATCGGCTGAACCGGCCGTTTCGACGAACGAGCAAATCTCTGTCCGAAGAGCTAGAGCAGCATTCCGTAGCCCTGCAGGGAAGCGAAATTGGGGATGTACGCAAAGTAGAAATGCTCTCAGGCATTCTTCTGGAGATCGCCGGCCGAATATCGTCCTGAGAACCGGGGCCGATCAGTGACCCCACTATGAGCTGTGGTTGCAAACCGGACTTTTTGCTAGGCACCGAAATCCGACCATCTGACCTTCAGCATCTTATGGTGTGGAGTCAAAACGCATTTGGAGCGTGGCCTGAAAGGCCAAATCTTAGGCAATTACCGAGCAATAACGGCGTGCATTAACTTTAAAATCCAAATGACCGCCTACCTTATTGCGGACCTTAGAAAGAAGGCACCTACTGCATGGCATGAAATTTGGAACACCTGGTCGAGAGTGGCATAAGGCGTTAGTTTTGAGACAAGTGAGCGACATGCTAAAATCCCTATTTAGTATGCTTCAGGACCTGTTTGGACGCGATCCAGGAGCTCTCGAGGACTCAGAAGACGCAACAGCTCGCCTCGTTTTTCTCGGTGCCGTTGCTGCAATAGTCTTTATCGCTGGTATGGCGACAGCCCACTACCGGTTTTTTCCCTACACCACTTTTGTAAGTGCACGGATAGCCCTCGCTGACCTGAGATCGAACTGGGCATCAGATACAGGCATACGTCCCACGCGCTTTCTTCAGCCACTCGCCGGAGAAAAGAGTGGAACGACAGTTCATAACCCTGACATCTCGGCGGATGGCTATACGCTTATATCTGGCCTCTTCGATGACAATGTAGCAGCGCGCCTCATTGACATGGATGGTAACACTATTCGGCAATGGGATTATCCATTTGATCTTGTGTCGGCTGAGGCAGCTGCCATTCCACCAGTGCCCGCACCCACGGACCAGTGGAGCTATCAGATCACTGGAACAGTCCTTTTAGAGGATGCATCGCTGATCGTGAATGTCGGCTCAATGTATATGAAAATGGATTCCTGTGGGAACCATCTCTGGACGGCACCCGTACGGGGTCATCATGCTGTTTTCAAAGATTCTGACGGAACCTTCTGGGGACTTGGGGAACGGCACTACACACCGCCGCCGGAAAGATGGCTCAGCCGCGTCGACAGCATGCGAGATGATACAGTGCTACATATCTCCGAGAACGGGGAGGTTCTCTCCGAGGTCAGCCTGTGGGATGTGATGCTGCAAAATGATCTCCATGCGATCATGGGCGCGAATGGTGAAGCCCCTTCCCTCCAGGGCGGTGCCTTCACATCAGACGATCCTATGCATGCCAACGATATCGAAGTGCTGAGCGAGACGGCAGCTGCTGGAATTCCACTAGCGCGGGCGGGTGACGTAATGGTCAGTGCACGTAACCTAAACCTCGTGATCATTTTCGATCCGGAAACCTTGGACGTTCATTGGTGGCAGGTTGGGCCATGGAACCGACAGCACGATCCGGATATTATGTCCGATGGCAGAATTTCCGTGTTCAATAATAACCGTGACAAACAGGAATTTGGGGGGAGCTCTATCCTTGCCATCCATCCTATCACCCGCGAAATCGAAAAGCTTTATCCGCTCTCGGAAGAAAATGAATTCTACACACAGTGCTGTGGCATGCATCAACACCTGGAGAACGACAATATTCTCATTACGATCGAACAGGAAGGGCGTTTGCTGGAAACCACGCGAGCCGGAGAAACGGCTTGGGAGCATGTGGTTAGATATGATCCGGAGCATGTGGTGAAAATCTTCGATGGCGTGCGGTACCCGGCAGAGCACTTTCTTGCCGACGCTTTTGGTGTGTGCGATGATTAAAAGACTGACGATATTCCGGGCGGCTAGCTCTGGGCGGGTGCTAAGTAACATTGGGCCAAGGAAAGTGTCCGAGGTCAGCACGTGGGAGACTCGTCAGACTGGAAAGCGTTTCCAGATCAGAAGATTAGAGGGACACTTTATGTTTGGTAGTAGATCGACATACACAGGGAATAAACGCGTTGTGCGCGTTCGACCTCTTAAGGTCTTAGCTTTGGCTTTTGGGGGCCTAGCGATTGCGCCAGCGGCGTCAGCTTATGTGGGCCCGGGCGCGGGGCTCACCGCGATAGGTAGCCTTCTTGCACTCATCGGGACCATTGTGTTGATGATTGTCGGCTTTGTCTGGTACCCGGTGAAGCGTTTACTGCGGCGTCGTAAAGCGACCACGACCGCAGATACGTCAGCAACTGGCGAAACCCAGAGCAATGATACGCCGCCTGAGTAGCCGCCTCGCAGTGCGGCATCTCTCCAGAAAGATAGAGCGCCATGGCTTATATTTTTCTGACCCTTAGCATTATCGTTTTCATCGGTCTGATCAAGCTTCTGAGAATTGAGCCAATGGTGCGAAGCGCCGCCACGACGGCGCGTGAAGCCGGGGCCGTGATGGCGTCCAGAACTCTCGATGACGATGCAAAGGAGGCGGCAATTCAGGCTGCCAGCCTGAAAATGCTTGGTTTCCTGGGCAAGATCACATGTGTCAGCGTCGTTGCTGTTGGCGTGTCGATTGGGGTTGCAGCAAGTGGCGTTTGGGCCGGCTTTCTGGAATTGGATCGGCTCATCTCGGCGTCCGTTGACTGGCGGTTCCTTGTTGGCGCAACAGTCGTGACCCTTAGTGGGCTCTGGATCACAAGATGAGCACCACCAGCCACTACTCTTGGAGCGATCGCCTTCTCCACAGGCTCGCATTCAATAGTGCCGGAGCCCAAATCGCCATGGCAGAGATGGAAACGGACCTCTTTACCAAGCGTATTCCGGAGACGATGGGGCCACCGGTATTCATCACATCCCTGCCACGTGCAGGCACCACGCTGCTGCTCGAAGTGCTCGCCCAATCGACCGAATACGCAACTCACACTTACCGCGACATGCCGTTTGTCCTCTGCCCGCTTCTCTGGGACCGGCTTTCGGCAGGCTCGCGCAAAGGCGTAGAATTACGCGAGCGGGCCCATGGCGATGGTATGCAAGTCGGTTTCGACAGTCCCGAAGCCTTCGAGGAGATGTTGTGGCTCGCGTTTTGGAAAGAAAAGTACAAGACAGACAAGATTATTAACTGGGCGGAAACGGACCGGAATCCTGATTTTGAAGCGTTTTTTATTGCCCATATGCGCAAGATTGCTGCCCTGCGTGGAACGCATGATGGCCCACGCCGCTATGTGTCGAAGAACAATGCCAATATCGCCCGTTTGCCACTGCTTCGGAAGATCTTTCCGGACTGCTCAATCGTTGTCCCCTTGCGTCGCCCCTCCGCACAAATTGCTTCACTGATGCGACAGCACGTGCGCTTCCAGGAGATGCACGCAGAAGACCCATTCAGCCTTACCTATATGACTGGCATTGGTCATTTCGAGTTCGGATCAGCGCTGCGGCCGATCGATTTTCCAAGCAAAACCAAAAGCGATTTGGTCTGCACACCGGCCGAGGCCAATTTCTGGCTGAGCTATTGGATAGATGCTTACAGTGCGGTGGCGAGCCGTTCCGATATCCTGATCTTCGATTATGATGCTGCTTGCGAGACATCGGTACCTCACGTGCAGGCCCTTTGTGCGGCGATCGGTGCAACATTCTCCGAAAGGCTGCAAACTGCCGCTGAGAGATTTCGCCAGATGCCTCAAGCCTCTTTTCCACCCGAGGCCGATCAGGATCTCATTGAACAGGCTGACGCCCTTCACGCGGAGCTCTGCGAACGCGCTCTGCGCTAACTCTGCAAACCAGAGAGACCCGCCGACCTCAAAGCTCGCGTCGGGACCGGAGGGCTGTGGCGAGTGTGCCGTCATCAAGATGGTCGAGCTCACCGCCTACAGGTACGCCATGTGCGAGCCGAGTGACATGGAGACCTAGTGCTGTCAGCTTATCGGCGAGGTAATGGGCTGTAGTCTGGCCGTCGACGGTGGCACCCAAGGCAATGATCACTTCGCGAATACCGCCAGCTTCGACCCTGGACATCAATTGTGAGACATTCAGTTCATCGGGGCCGATACCGTCGATCGCGCTGAGTACCCCGCCGAGGACGTGATAGCGTCCGCGAAAGGCCCCGGCTCGTTCCAGAGCCCAGAGATCAGGCACATCGGCGACGATGCATAAAAGCCCTTCATCGCGGCCTGGGGCACGACAGACGGCACAGGGCTGCATCGTGTCGAAATTCCCGCAGGTCTTGCAGGTTTGAATGGTGTTTGCCGCCTCTGCCAGAGCTTCGGCGAGAGGTTTCAAAAGCGCATCCTGACGTTTCAGAAGATGCAAGGCAACGCGGCGCGCAGAGCGCGGTCCGAGCCCTGGCAGTTTGCCGATGAGCTCGATCATCTTCAGAATTTCAGGACCGGCGATGCGTTCTGCCATGGAAGGTGCGTCAGCTTAGAACGGCATTTTGAAGCCGGGCAACATGCCCGAAAGGCCCGCGGTCGCTTCTTTCATGGCGGCCTGCATGGCTTCCTCAAGACTTCGGCGCGCTTCATTGTGTGCAGCCTTAATCAGGTCTTCGAGGATCTCAGGCTCATCGCGCATCAGGGACGGATCGATCGACAGGCTAGCCATCTCACCTTTGCCGCGCAGGGTGACTTTAACCAGCCCTGCCCCAGAAACACCCTCAGCTTCAACCTGCTCAGCTTTTTCCTGAGCCTCGGCCATTTTCGCCTGCATTTCCTGCGCCTGGCGCATGATGTCGGCCATATTCTTCATGATTTATCCTTTCGCTGAGCGGCGGTCATCGAGGGGCACGATATTGTCGCCATCAGCCTCTTCATTTGTCGCGGCCTCTACACGAACATCTGTGATTTCTGATCCCGGAAACAAGGCGAGCGCCTGTTTGACCGAGGGATGTTGGGCGGCCGCGGCGATTTTTTCCGCGCGAACGCGATCATGGCGCTCTTTCAGGGTTTCGGTGCTCGATCTTTCATCGCTGCGAGTCACCGACCATTCAAGGCCAGTGTCGGCTTCAAGGAAGCTGGCGATACGGGCCAACAGGTTTCCCGGAGCTCCCTCTTTGACATCGCAGACCAGCGCGCCGGGGCCACAACTTACCGGTCGAACAAACTGGCTGACCTCAGAGGAGAGGATCGCCTCCCGCCGCACGTCCATCAAAGAAACGATGTCATCAAAACTGGTTGGGCCATTGCCTGAGGCTTGCAGGAGTGAACCGGTGGTGTCGGAGTTTGCCGGGTTTGGAGATGACGAAGGTGCCTGCCCTGCTCCGCCGCCAGCTGCGATCATCCTGGCCGCCTCTTCCGGCGATGGCAAAGAGGCCGCCGAGACAAGCCGAAGAACGACCATTCGCGCGGCTGTAGCGATATCCGGAGCATTCTGGGCAACGCCATAGCCATTCAGCAAGAGCTGCCAGTAGCGCGCAGCCTGGGCGGGGGTGAGTTTCTGGGCGAGGGCTCTGGTGCGCTCAATCCAGTCGGACGGGCCGCCCGGATCATAGTCGTCGCCGAGAGCCTTGGCTGTGGAAACGTCAGCGGCGATATCGATCAGGTCTTTTATGATCACAAGGGGATCTGCACCGTCGTGAATTTGGCCGGTGACCTCCTCCACTGTCGACTTTGCATCTCCGGAAATCGCCTTGTCGAAAAGATCGAGCAGTCGCGCCCTGTCAGCGAGGCCCAGCATGTCCCGGACATCGATTGCCGAAACTTCCTCGCCCTCGGTCGTCTGCACCAGAGCCTGATCCAGAATGGAGAGGCCATCTCTGACGGAGCCCTCTGCCGCGCGGGCGATCAGAGCGAGCCCTTCCTCGGAGACTTTTGCGCCTTCAGCTTCGGCCACGCGCCCGAGATGGGCTGCAAGGCCAACGGGATCGAGGCGCTTGAGGTCGAAACGCTGGCACCGGGACAGTACGGTGACCGGCACTTTGCGGATCTCTGTGGTCGCAAAGATAAACTTCACATGTTCAGGTGGTTCTTCAAGAGTCTTGAGAAGTGCATTGAATGCCGCCGTGGACAGCATGTGGACTTCATCGATGATGTAGACCTTGTAGCGCGCTAACACCGGTGAATACCTAACGCCATCAAGCAGTTCACGCATATCGGCGACGCCGGTTCGGGAAGCGGCATCAAGCTCCAGAACGTCAGGATGCCGGCTTTCCATAATCGCCTGGCAGTGCTCGCCCGCCGGATCGAGGGATATTGACGGGCTATCGATCTCATCGGTTCTATAATTAAGACTGCGAGCCAGAAGTCGGGCCGTTGTCGTCTTGCCGACGCCTCGCACACCGGTCATCATGAAGGCATGAGCAATGCGGCCGGTCTCGAAAGCATTTGAGAGCGTGCGAACCATGGCCTCCTGACCGATCAGATCTGAGAACAGCCGCGGGCGATACTTGCGCGCGAGCACTTCATACCCAGCCTTTTCGGGGCCCATCTCGGCATCACCGAACATAGAGTAAGTCGCGGTGTCTGGCCCGTCGTCTTCTATATCGCTCATCAGTGTCTTATGCGACAGACTCGGGGGGTCGAGCAATGACCCGTTTTGCTCTGTCGGGGTTACCTTTGGAGGATTAGCATTCACCGAGGTTTACAAATCATTGGCAAGGTGTCAGCTGGGGATGGGGTTATCTGGCAATGAAAAGGGCCTCTTTCGTATGCGCAGAATGCTGGTCGGATCACTCGATACGTTTCGCCGCGCAAGGCTGGGCTGGCGTAGCCTGACCGGACGTAGCGAAGCAGATGAATTCGCCGAGAAGACGGTTTCGGGCAAGGCGTGGGAAGAGTTTTGCGACACGCTGAAGAGCGCCGGGGCGGCCCTGCAGTTTCCCGCGACACCTCAGGACCCCTTCAATCAAGCAGAAGGCTATCGTTACCTCTCAAGGCTGACCCGGGCGGCTCTGGAAGCGTTTATAGAGCATGGCGATGTGAAGGCACCGGAACTCCACCGTCTCTGCCATGAGACGATTAAAATCGGTGCTGACAATCCCGACAATTACTATCAAAGCTGCAATCTTGACGGACAGTATACCTATCGTGTGTCTGGGACGCGGGGCACCATCCCCTATCTCAGCTTTGCCACGAAATCAGGTCACTATGGTGAGGGCGGAGCCATGCCGCCCGTCGGCGAAATCGATGCCAAGGAAATGGAATTCAACGCCGACGGCACATTTGAGATGCTGTTGAGCCGCGAGCGCCAGCCCGGAAATTGGCTGCCCCTGCCAGAAGGATACTGTCTGTTCATGGTGCGCCAGACGCATCTCGACCGAAAGACCGAAGAGATCGCAGAGCTGAAAATCGAGTGCCTTGATGCTGATGGCTATGTCAGTGGCAAGTTCTCGCCCGAAAAGCTTGTCTCAGGGCTTCATTCAGCCGGTACGTTTGTTGCGGGCGCGCCGCTTCTGTTCGCAAAATGGGCGCGGGACTTCCAGAAGCATTCGAACCAGCTACCACAATTCTCTGATGAGGTATCCAATCGCGCTGGTGGTGATCCGAATATCGCCTACTACCATAGTCACTGGGCTCTCGCGCCCGACGAGGCATTGCTGATCGAAGTGATGCCGCCGGACTGCGAACACTGGAATTTTCAGCTCAACAATTACTGGATGGAGTCCCTCGACTATACCCGGCACACAATCCACACCAACAAGCATCTTGCGACATATCGCGAAGATGGCTCCGTAGTGGTGATTGTCGCCCATAAGGATCCTGAACTGGTGAATACCAATTGGATCAGCACGGTGGGCCACGAACTCGGCACCATGTGCTGGCGCTGGGTACGCGCATCCTCAAAGCCGGTGCCAAAAACCCGTGTCGTCAAATTTGACGACTTGAAAGAACAGCTCACCGCATGAGCATATCCCCTGCAACCCGAACGGATTACGCCCGTCCCTACAGGCCGCTGGCCATCAAGCTCTTCAATGCTTTGGGCGGCCCGGGTGCACCGCGGGGGTTCGTGGCCGATAGGCTATTGACCGCGGCACAGAAAAAAACAGGGCTGACCGAAATTTCCGATGCCCCCTTGATGGAGCCACTGAGCCGCTTGTGCACCGCGCTCAACACCGAGGCCCGCCTTTCGCCGTTCGGAAAAATCGTTCAGCGAGAAAGGCTGATGGGACTGCTCGTCAATCGGCTTCGCCTAGATGACCTGATGCGGCGGCATCCGGAAATTCTTGAACAGCCGGACCCGGATGTCCTGCTGATCGCGGGCCTTGCACGGACCGGAACAACTCTGCTTCAGCGGTCTTTGGCGGCTGATCCGAATGCGAGATCCCTACCTTCATGGGAGGCGCTGAACCCTGCCCCAATGCCCAGCGAGGGGCGCGGCGAAGACCATCTCCGAAAGAGGCGCGGTCGAAATGCCACAAGGGCTATGGCCTGGCTCGCACCGGATTTTCAGACGGTGCACCCCGTGGCCTACGATGCCCCCGAAGAGGATATTCTACTGCTCGACCTGACTATGATGTCCCAGACGGCAGAGGCCGTAACTTATGTCCCCTCTTATTCCGCCTGGCTCGAAACGCAGGATCATACACCAGCTTATGAATATCTGCGGAACGTACTGAAGACGCTCCTTTGGCTGAAGCCGGGAACACATTGGGTATTGAAATCACCCCACCACGCTGAACAGCTCCGAGCGGTTTTCGATGTTTTTCCCAAGGCGACCATCATCCAAACCCATCGCGATCCGCTGAAAACAATGGCATCCTGCGCTTCGCTCATGGCCCACGCTCAGGGCCTATCATGCGACCGGCCTGATCCGATGGCGATCGCCCGGCACTGGATGAGGAAGTCGATATTGATGGCCGGCAATGCGAGCAGCGCTCGGGCGTCAAACCCAGGACGGAAAGTGGTTGATATATATTATCAGGATCTGATCTCAAATCCCGGGGCAAGTATCTCAAAAATCTACGAAGCCCATGGCTCTCCATTGACGGAGACCGGCTTAAAGGCGGCTATTGCTGCAGCGGAGGCTCCACGGTCGAAACCGGAAAAACATCATGCCTATGCTTTGTCTGATTTTGGCCTGACGGGAGACCAGATTCGATCGGCATTCGCTGATCATATGACGCGGTTTAACATCACTGATGAGGAGCCGATCTGATGGGGAGCGAACGACAGCGCCGTATGGACAACCCCGTCAGCGCGGCGTTCACGGCTATCCGGGACATACGCGACACGACCGGGCTGATTGATCCGGTACCTCCCACTGTATCTATGAAAGGCAAGACCTGCGTGGTAACAGGAGCCAATAGTGGGCTGGGGCGGGCGATTGCCGAAGACCTCGCACGCCGTGGAGCGACGCTTATCCTCGCAGGCCGCTCCGGCATTCCCGAGACGGGAGAGAAGATCTCAGAGGCAACAGGAAACGACAGTATTCGGATGGAATATGTCGACCTGCTAGACCTTAATAATGTGGATGATTTGTGTGATCGGCTTGAGGCGGATGGCACAAAACTCGATCGGTTGATCCTCAATGCAGGCTTGATGGCTCCGAAGGCCGAACCTTCGGCCCAGGGCTTTGAAAAGATGCTGGCCGTGCATTTCCTTGCCAATCAGCGACTGGCGACGCGGCTGGTAGAAAACGGCGTGATCGAGCGCCGGGCCGATGAGTCGCGGCCGCGCATCATTGCCGTCTCATCTGAATCTCACCGCTCTGCCCCGCCAATCGACTTTGAGACCTTCGCAAAACTGACACCTCATTCAACGGGTGGATCAATGAAGCAGTATGGGCACTCCAAGCTTGCCCTCAGTCTTATGATGCGGGGTCTTGCTGCGCGGTACAAACAGGAGGATGGAACGCCGGAAATCGATGTCTTCCATATGTGCCCCGGCCCCGTCGCCTCAAACATCGCACGGGATGCCCCTGCCCTCATTCGTCCACTGGCAAACAGAATGATTCATACTTTCTTTCCAAGCCCGGCCAAAGCCGCGCAGCCGGTGATTTATCTCGCCTGCTCTGACGACGTTTCAGGACAGAGTGGTGCTTACATGCACTTAATGCGCTTCAAAGATCCGTCAGAAGCTGCGATGGACGATACCGCAACAGAAGCAATCGTGGCATTCGGCGAGCGCGAATTCTCAAAGTTAAAAACGGAGTAGGACGGGATGGGCAAGCTCGACGGAAAAGTGGCATTGATCACGGGTGCTGGACGATATCGCGGCATTGGCGAGGCAGGCGCAAGACGCTTTATCGAAGAAGGTGCGCGCGTTGTCATCACCGACGTGCTTGAAGACGAAGGTCGTGAAAAAGCTAAAGAACTTGGCGATAATTGCCTCTTCCTGCAACAGGACGTCAGTAAGGATGAAGACTGGACACGAGTGGTCGCCGATGCGGTTGAGCATTTTGGACGCCTAGATATCCTCGTTAACAATGCCGGGATCGTGCAGATCGGTACCATCGAGCAGGAAGACTTCGAGGTCTGGCAAAAGGTTATCGGCGTCAATCTGATTGGGGCCGCTATCGGACACCGTCATGTGCTTCCACATATGGAAACAGCGGGCGGTGGATCGATCATCAATGTCTCGTCCACAGAAGGCATGGACGCCGCAAATGGCCTTGGAGCCTATGCTGCCTCGAAATGGGGCCTTCGTGGCTTCACCAAGATTGCGGCCATAGAGCTTGGACGTAGAGGCATCCGCGTAAACTCCATCCACCCGGGTGCAATCGACACAAAAGTTTCGAACCCCATGGATACCGACCCCGATATAATGAAGCCGGTCTTCAGCTACTTTCCACTCGCGCGAATGGGCAGCACGGCAGAGGTTTCTGATCTTATGCTGTTCCTCGCCAGCGATGAGTCCTCGTTTATTACCGGCGCAGAAATTGCCATAGATGGTGGATCAGCGGCGGGACGGTTTATGAAAATGCTGCCCGGTGCACCCGACGATCTTTTCTAGCCGGTCGGTCTATCGGCTTTAAAGGCTAAGATCGCGGCCCGTCTCTGCAAGCTTGTGGTAGGTGCAGACCATCTGTTCCGGCATAGGCTGTGTGATTTCGAAGAGACGCGTATACCCGCTATCAGCGATACGCCATTTGCCATCGGCCTCCTTGATGTAGGTATCGACATATTCCGATGCGCCGGAGATGATCACGCGCTGATTAAGGTCATGGTAAACATCCTGCAGGCTCCACTGCCCTTTCGCCTCCGTATCGGAAACCACCTCAATGACCGGGTGATGCACCTGGTGCGACGCCGCCGCTTTAGAATGGAAACTGGTGGCGAGAAATTCAAGGATATTGTCCCGCCCGGTAAACTCGACCGTATAGACCCCGCCCTTGAAACAGATATGGGCATCCTCCGTAAAGCAGCCGCGAAGCCCCTCCTGATTGGCGCTGTCGAGGGACCTCACATAGGTGTACTTAAGCTGTTTAATGGCCTCCATTGCCTGAAGATCGTAGGTCATTGATTGCCCTCTGCGTTGTTATCGAACTGTCGGACACCGAATACTGGAATGCCAGCTACTTCAAGCCTGTGAATCACGACTTGCCTTCGGCTCTGAACCGGAATACATCCGCGCGTTCGGGTGCCGGCTTAGCTCAGCTGGTAGAGCACGTGATTTGTAATCTCGGGGTCGGGGGTTCGAGTCCCTCAGCCGGCACCACTCAATGATCTATGGAACGATGGGGTAAGCGTTGCCCTGCGCCGTAACTCGGAGACTTTCTTCGAGCGGCATAGGCCAGGTGACGCTGTATTGATTACCTGTCTTCATTTCGAATGTGGCCTCGATATCTGTGGCTTCAAGAAGGCTCTCTCTCGGCAGATCGAGAAAGGCGAGCTGAGTGACAGCCAGGAATTGGAAATTCTTTTCGACTCGATCCTCCTCGGAGCCGAGTTCCTCGCCACTCTTCAACAGCCGAATAGTCATATTCGTGAGGTTCAGACGGCCTGTATCGCTGGAAACCGTGATGCGCACGTCGCCATCCGGAATTCCGTGTGGTGAATGCCGCAGATAAAGTTCTGCGCGCACCGGCCCAGCCTCAATCATTCCGAGGCCCGCCTCCTCTTTCTGTTTGAATGGGTTTTGAAGCAGTGTCGCATGTGCTGCACCAGCCATCATAGTAATGCTTAAAATGGAGATGGCGGCATTCTTCAGCGTCAGCCACCTTCCGGTCCGAAATCGCCTTCTCAGCCACAGCGCAAATAGTAGTGCCCCGGCCGCCAAAAATACCCCGGTGATAAACCAAGCATGAGGCAAAGGGTTCATTCCGGCAACAATAGGCAGTTGCGATAGGGTAATATGAAAGGAGCAGAAAAGAGCTGAAATGACCAACACGGGCAGAATTGCGATCTGCATCCAGCTCGCGCCTCTGGACTTCAACCGCCGCCAGGTAAGCCAGACCCCGCTTACCGATAGCCCGGTCATGAAAAGGCCAAAGACGAACCAGATCAACTTGATTGGAAGCCCGGCAAATGATCCAAAATGAAGGGGATCAGCAATCTGATTGAGCCATTGCAACCACCCCAGATCTTTGGAGCGCCTCACCTCAATAACTTCCAGCGTTTCCGGATGAACGTACACAGCATTTGCGCGGCTTCGAACAATGGGATTTCCAGCTTTGCCACTTACAACAATCGGTGAGCCAGCCGTAACACTGAAAGTGAATCCCTTGATTTCTAGCTCAGGATAAGCCGCCTTCACGACATTCATGACATCGGTGAGCGATGGGTTTTCGGTAATGTCGCGAGATACCTCGGCCAAGTCCGTGCGTGTTTGCGGTGCCGCTGGCTCGAAGCCTTTGCCCAGGAATTCGGCATAATACCACAAGCCGGTTGAGATCATCAGGACGAAGAACCAGATGCTCCATAGGCCTACCGCCTTGTGAGCGTCGCCGATTGCTGTGCGCGCCCCCTTGGAAAACCGTATGCGCGTCATCAGCGTGCGCCAGTTCCGTGACGTTTTCAGGCCCGTATAAAGCGAAATGCCCAGTATGATGGCCATGGAGCAGACAATGGTCAGTCCAAACGTTTTTGGCAGGAAGAGATACCGGTGCAGATCGCGGAAAAACCGCTGGATTGTGAAGTATCCCGTTTCTCCGGTCACCTCCCCCGTCCACTGGTTCACGTGAACGAACTTGAATACTCCGGTTTCTTTCAGCACTTGGCTGCGATACGCAAAATGATCGCCCTCCATTTGTGAAATACCGGCAACGGTGGCGGTTGGATTAGAAGCTTCCAAGGCTTCTAACATTTCCTGCCAGGAGACTTTTTCTCCGTCAGGTACCACACGCATATCGTGCTGAAACAACCAATCGAGTTCGTTTGAGACAGTTGCAAATGTCCCGGTAAAGAGCACCACAACCATGACTACCGCTAGGTGAAAACCGACCCATGTATGCAAATCGTAGAGTTTCCGGCGCTTACTTTTCTTCTTTGGTGGCGGGTTTGAGGCCTCATCTGTTTTCTTGAATCGTTCTGCCACGCTGCGCATACGCGGCAGGACGCGCTCAAAAAAAGATGCAGTTTTTCCAGAAATACCAGACATTAAAAGTTCACCTCGATCCCTAGTCGAAATGAGCGCGGCGGGAAAAGAAGACCGCTCAAGCCGCCGCCATCAATATCGAGTTCTGCGGTTTCGGAGCTCACGGTCCCGAAACTGACCGACCGCACCGCATCTATATCAAGCAAATTCGTGCCAGCAGCGAAGACATTGAATCTGTCTTTCCTGTAGCCAATTTGAAGCGCTAGGTCAGACCGGCTTTCGATCTGCTCAGTAACCGTTGCCCCAAATGCCGAGTCCAGCCCCTCTTCCACAAAAGCATCGGCAGTCAGGTTGGTCGGATCGCTGAAGTCCAACTCTATTGGATGGGAATATCCCAGGGTCTCCAGCATCAAATCGATATTATCTCCGCCGAATGAGCCTGTTAGCTTGAGGGTAGCGATGTCCTCGACACAGCAATATCTCGCATACCATAGCGGTGCTCGTCGGCAATCACTTCTGCAATTGTAGCACTGTCATAGACGAGCCGGTTGGCTCGCCAGGCAACAACATCTTCGATGTCGATGGGTTTCGCCCGTTCTGGTCTCAGACCTCGCGAAGACAGACCGTAGATGATCAACCGGTGCTTCCAGCTCTAAATTCACAACGGTCATCGCACATGAGGAGACGCTGGAATGCCTCCTGCGCCACATCATCAGGGTCTGGCGGAGCACTCCCAAGTGCATTCCGAAACATCTGAGAGAGCTATCCGGTCATTAGGAAGATCATCTTTACCGCTTTCCTGACGAGGTCGCGATTTATGCGGCTTGTCTAGCGGTTTGCAGACCGGGTGAAATGCGTCAAGCATCGTGTAAAGAGGAGTGTCGGAAGTGCTTCAGCGACGTCCGCCTGGCAGGGGCAGCAGGACTTGAACCCGCGACCCTCGGTTTTGGAGACCGATGCTCTACCAACTGAGCTATACCCCTTCAGGCGAACCAGCCTTGTGCCTCAAAGCACCTTTCGGTGCAAGAAGCACATTACTGGGACGGGACCTTTTCCATTGCGTTCATAAGCGTCTCATACATGGTGCGTTTGAGAGTGGTCGGAAGATCATCGATGTCGAGATACGAAAAAGACTGCTCTTTTTGCTCGACCTGATTGAAGAGCTTTCCATCAACGGGGTTGATCAGATAAGGGGCTGCTGCAGCTTCGGTCCTACTTTCCCACTTTGCAATCGAATCCGCCATGTGGGATTGCCAATCTGGCATTCGTTGCACGGCCAGAAGTGCCTCAATATCCCGCATAAGTTCTGGCTTAGTTTTCAACAGATGGCGAACATGTCTAACGTGATGGAAGCTTGCGCTTAGCGCTGTCTCAGTCAGATGGGAATCGAACATAGCATTTTTGGATCGCCCCTCGTTCTCACTACGCACACCACTGAAAAGCCTGGCAATTTCTATAAGTTCCAACCCTTGGCGTTGATTGTATCTGTTTAGACGAGTTTCAATCAGATCAGGCTTTGGAAATTGAGTCGCACGGAGAAAAGCCAGAAGAAGCCCTTCACCCTCTAAAGCGTTGTTGTACGAAATAATAGATAGTCGATCAGCACCACTGTAAACGGCTCGATTTATGACTTTAACATAGTTTGCATCCATATGACTGCCATCTAGGCGCTCAAGCTCACTTAGATATTTGGGAAAGGACTGAGTGTCCCCCCAAAAACAGCACTGAGACCACCTCGATGGCAGAAAACCGCTCCAATGACGCAAACAAAGAACAATCTCGACTTGGTCGTCTGGAAAGAGCTGGACAATGTCAGCTATATGATCAGCACTATAGGTCGAAATACCCTCAGCTGAGAATATCAGGGCGTCCATACCGTCGGCCTGCGCTTTGTTAGCCTGATCTACCACCCAGTCTGAATCATAGACCTGCTCGTTAATTCGAACGATCTGTAGTGGGGTATTAATGCATCGCCAACAGGATCGCTCCATCAATTCTGAGTTATCGGAGAACCAGCCTTGAAGGCTCGTCGTGCCTGTCTTCTGCATGCCTATATGAAGTATGATCTTCATTCTATTTTAGACATCCAATTTGGCTGTTGAAACGCAGCCATAAGTAGCATCAGGTAGCGAAGATTCGTAACGTGGAAAAGCCGCCCATTTTTGGGCGGCTTTTGTGATTTTGTTCAAGGCTGTTTCAAAGCACCCCCACGAGCAACGCGAAGGCGCAGGGGCCGGCGCAC